>JBAXOT010000051.1:0-1564 GCA_037133095.1 Actinomycetes bacterium | reverse complement strand
CGGCTTGGGGCCTTGATGTCGCCTCCCCCGCAATTTTCTGTGCTGTGCTCTTCCCGCGATTAAAAGAGCGAAAACTCTTCATAGCTGGAGTTCTTTCATTTATCTGGGCGCTGTCAATAACTCAATTTGTTCCGGCTGGTGTTCCCATTATTTCAACGGTGGTTATTGCTGCAGTTATCGGGTGGAAGTAAATGAACTCACAGTGGGTCGCCGTTATCGTCACCAGCGTTCTTTGTTATGCAATTAAATATATTGGCCACGCTATTCCAGAAATATGGCTAGCCCATCCACGGGTACAGCGGGTTACCAATCTGATTCCGATTGTTCTTTTGAGCGCACTGGTCGCAATGCAGGCATTTACAACGAAGACCAAATTTATGGTTGACCACCGCTTGGCAGGTATAACTGTTGCCATCGTGGCCTTAACAGCAAAATTGCCATTCCCCGTCGTAGTTATTGGGGCAATGGCAACTTCTGCGATTGTTTATCGCCTAAAGATTTAGAGAATTGCTAAAGCGACAAGCTTTGCTTCGAGATCGATATCGGATGGTTCGGTCATATGAGTTCCATCAGGAAAGACAATCACTGGAATAGAGCGAAATCCTCCATTTATTGCAATGACTTTGTCGGAGGCTGCTTCATCTAGTTCGATATCGATGTAGTTATAGGCCACATTCTTAGAATCTAGAAATTTCTTCGAACGGCGGCAATCTCCGCACCAGAGCGCGCTATACATAGTTATTTGGGCTGACAAGTTATTACTCCTTTGTTGTAAGGAGATTCTATTTCAAATCTAAAAAGTGTTCGAGTCCAAATGTGAGCCCCGGGGCTGCAACAACTTTTCGAACTCCAAGCAAAACTCCTGGCATGAAGCCAGTGCGATCGATGGAGTCATGTCGTATGGTCAATGTCTCACCGAGATCTCCCAGAATCACCTCTTGATGGGCGACTAGACCCCGCAAGCGCACTGAATGCACTGGAACATCACCGACCTTTGCTCCGCGAGCTCCTTGCAATGCAGAAGTTGTGGCATCTGGCATCGCTGCTTTTTTAACAGAATTACGAGCTTCTGTGATGAGTTCTGCAGTCCGCGCCGCTGTGCCCGAAGGCGCATCCGCCTTATTAGGGTGATGCAGTTCAATTATCTCGACTGATTCGAAGTACTTGGAAGCTTGCGCCGCAAACTGCATCATCAGCACGGCGCCTAAACCGAAGTTAGGCGCAATAAGTGCCCCCACCTTTGGATTAGCTGCGAGCCAGCCTCCGATGGTTGCCAGTTTCTTGGCATCAAAGCCGGTGGTGCCGACGACAACGTTAATGCCATGACCGATGGCGAATTCCAGATTACCCATCACTGAATCGGGGTGAGTGAAATCAACAACGACCTGCGCTCCACTAGAAACCAATTGGTTGATGTCATCGCCGAGATCGAGAGCGGCAACTAATTCCAAGTCAGCGGCTTCGTTAATCGCGCCAACTGTGGTCGCACCCATGCGCCCCTTGGCGCCCAGTACCGCAACTTTGATGGTCATGCGATCACCTTCTCAAATTTCGTCGCCGATTT
>JBAXOT010000050.1:0-1932 GCA_037133095.1 Actinomycetes bacterium | reverse complement strand
GAATCCGACAATCTCATTCGATGATGGTTTGGCTAAGACGATCCAATATTTCCAAGTAGCCCTAGGGAAATAAATAACCCCCAATGCAATCTCCCTCGAAGATCGCAATGGGGGTTATCGTTTGGCTTATTTGCGTTATCCCTTTATCGCGCCAGCACCAGTAGAGAAGTAGTTGGGGAATTTGGCTGCTTTGGCGATATCTCGCACGGATGTAGTTACATATTGATCTGTATAAGTAGCATGCAGATCAACCGCTTTCATTTGTGCCGCCGTCCATGCACCGGAAGCCAACTTGCCTCGTCCATCGATGGTTAGCACAGAACGTGGTCCAAGTGATGGCATCTTGCCGGTCGGGTTGTACATAACCAGTTCGTTGTTGAGTGCCTTTACGTAAGAGGCGAGTCCGGTCCCTGCGTAATAGTCCGCAGGAACTTGTGCCGCAATTTGGTCTGCGGTGTGAGACTCGATGAATTTGGTGGTATCCATCATCGCATCTACAACTCTTTGAGTCAGATCAGAGTGTGCAGCGATCCAATCTTCGCGGCCATAAACGCAGGTTGCAGGGTATGGACCGCCGAGGGCTGCCTTAGTCAATGAGCCGTAGCGCATATCAACAAGCACGTAACCAAGTCCTGAATCTAGGACCTGTGAAATTGTTGGTTCGGTCGTCATGCCGCAATCAATCGCCTTGTTTTTCATTGCTGCGATGAAGGTTGTTCCGGCGCCTGCGACAAACGAGTGCATGGCAGATTGAGGAACTCCGGCTTTGGCACCCAAGGAGAGGGTGAGGAAGTTGGTTGAGGAGCCGAGTCCGGTTACTCCCAGGCTAACTCCACCTTTTTGCTTAGCCCAGTCCGCAGGACTATTAATTGTCCCCTTTAAGTCAGATCGACAAAGTTCAACTTCACCGGGTGATTGCAAAAGAGTGGCAACATTAACGGTGTTCTTTCCTTTTATTCGAAGATCGATATTGTGATCGTAGAAACCTAAGACGAAGTCAACCGAGCCAGTGAGCATGTCATCTTCAGCGCTCGCTCCTGCGGCCTCATCTGTGAGTACTACGTTAATACCGTACTTTTTGTAGTAGCCAAGTTGCTGAGTCAACATCGCGTGGATGTAGATCTGTTTGGACAAGCCACCTACTTCGATACGAACAGTTGGCAGTGCAGCTTTTGCGGGAGCAGCAACCAACATCGTAAGGCTGATAGCAATCGCACTAACGAGTGCCAGCCGCCGATTTACTTTTCTCATATTTCTCCTTTTCCCGGATGGTTAGAGTTCTGATCCAGAAACTTGTGTAGGTCTCCAATTAAGGAGACGGTTCTCTAGTTTTGTGATGAGGAATTCAGCACTGAGCGCCATAATCGCAATCAAGACCATTGCCGCGTAGACGCCATTTGGGTTGAAATTTCCTTGTGCGGTAGCGATTAAAAGGCCAAGTCCACGTTGGGCACCTAAGAATTCGCCAACAATGGCGCCAATGAGTGCAAAGCCAAAACTGACATGCATACTTGCAGTTATCCAAGAGAGAGCCGAAGGGAAGATAACTCGTCGCAACACATCCTTTTTGGAAGCCCCGAGAAGCCTGGCGTTCGAAATTAATTTGTTATCAGCCTCGCGAGTTCCTTGAAAGGCATTAAAGAAAACTGGGAAGAAGACCAAGACGAAAGCTAAGGCAACTTTTGAGATTGAACCTAGTCCAAGCCAAAGGACAAAAATTGAACCCAGCACGACTCTTGGAATGGAATTTGAGACCTTTATATAAGGCGCAAAGATCTCCGCGGCTGTTTTGTTGCGAGCCAAGAAAACTCCAAAGATGATGCCGAGTACCACTCCGGAAAGAAAACCGTACGTTGCTTCATAAAATGTCACCCAAGCATTTACCCAAAGCGAACCGATAGCAGTTCCGTTGTGCACCCAGACATCCAACTG
>JBAXOT010000049.1:0-2949 GCA_037133095.1 Actinomycetes bacterium | reverse complement strand
AGAGCTTCTGACTTCGGATCAGAAGGTTGGGGGTTCGAGTCCCTCCGGGCGCACTCATTTTTCTTGCTCTAGAGCAGATCGAGAGAAGAGACGGCACATGCAAGAGTTCACGGATTTTCTAGCGAAGCAACCGCCTTTTAACGCGCTCGCCAATGAAGATCTAGAGCACGTTGCCGCAAAAATCGAAGTCGAATATTTCGGTAACACGAGCGTGATTATTTCCGCTGGTGAACCTGCCCTTGATCACCTCTACATCGTGCGCACCGGGTCAGTCGAAGTCCTCGATCGCGGAAATGTTGTTGACCTGTTGGGTCCTGGTGATGCCTTTGGACATATCTCAGTTCTCACTGGTCTGCCGCCGCAATTTTCCGTTCGAGCTGCGGAGGACACACTGTGCTATCGCCTCCCCGATCCACGCACACTGGTGAGTGACGCCTCAGCGCTGAACTTCAATCATTTCGGGACCTTAGTAACACGGCGACGATTGACCGCAAGTGCCTTAATGTCTGACGCACAGTCTGGGGTCACTCGCTTCATGAGAAACATTCTCTGGACAGCGGGTGATCAATCTGTTCGCGATACTGCGGCTCAGATGAACAAGTTCGAACAATCATGCACGTTAGTTCGTGATGGCGATCTTGTGGGAATCGTCACCGATCGAGATTTCCGAAGCAAGATCGGCAGCGGCGCGGTCAATATTGATGCGCCAATTCGGGTAATTATGAGTTCACCAGTAATCACCGTTCCGCAAAACCTGACTTTAGCCTCGGCTTTTTTACAAATGGTGGAGTCTGGGGTTCACCATTTGGTTGTTATAGATAATGATGAGCAACCAATCGGGATTGTTCGGGCCATGGATCTGGCTTCCGTCGAACTTCGAAATCCACTTTTAATTAGGGCTGCCATTGAAGCATCTACCTCGATATCCGAACTCGCAAATGCATCAAAGATGCTTTATCCAACGCTTATCGAATTACATGACAGCGGAATTCCTGGACTTCATGTCGGCGGCTTGCTCTCGGCGATAGTGGCCTCGATCTTGACCAGGCTCATTGATCTCTCTTCCGATGTACTGTCTCCTATTGATCATTCTTGGCTGATCTTGGGGTCAGTGGCGCGGGCCGAGCCATTGCCGATTTCCGATGTTGACACCGCGATTTTGTGGGCAGATCAACCAAATCCAGATGCTGCAGCTGCGGAGATTCGTGCTGGGGCTTCAGAATTTTTGACGCGCATGGAGCTGTGCGGTCTCAAGCGATGTTCGAATGGCGCAAACGCTGATAACCCACTCTTTAGCCGATCTCGCTCGTCATGGGTCGAAGTCTCTAGTGGTTGGCTCACTGACCCATCTCGTGCTGGTGCACTTTTGTTGTCGGCTATTGCCGCTGACAGCCAACCCATTAATCAACTGGCGTTGGGACGAACTATCACTGACACGATTCGTGCCACAACTCGAAGTCGAGATTTTCTCGCTGACGCACTGCGATTCACCTTGGCAAAGAAACCACCCATTGGTTTTGTTCGAGAATTTGTTGTCGAGCATTCTGGTGAGAATCGTGGTGGGTTGGATCTCAAGCAAGGCGGCCTGACGCCAATATCCTCGATGGCTAGATGGTTGGCGATCGCAGATGGAGATGTGCGTGGCGGAACTATAGACCGGCTCAAGCGAGCTTCGGGCAATGGGATGCTCAGCTACGAGGAGGCAGAAATCCTGAGCAATGCCTTTCGAGATATTTATCAGTTAGTTTTCGAACACGAGATATCTGCCATTCATGCTGGGGAAGTTGGATCCACCTGGATTGAACCGCAACACCTAGATTCTCTTACGCGTCGACATTTGCGTGAGTCGTTTAGAGCCGTCGCCTCGATTCAATCCAGGATTCAAGGCGACTGGGAATCTCGAATTCGATGAGTGAGTATTACTCCCGAAGGTCTCGTCAAGCCCGCAAAGGTGACTGGCGAACTTCAAATTTTTGCGCCATTGATTTGGAGACCACTGGCTTGAATTTGGATCAAGACGAAATCATTGCCATTGGAGTAACTCAGATTGTAAACGGTCGCATTATTACGGAGAATAATTTCTACTCGCAGGTGAAACCGTTACATCAGCCCTCGACAAGTTCTACAAAGATCCATGGATTGCGCACCATCGATTTAGAAGCGTCACCATCGATGTCAATGACCATTCCTGCTCTGCGTGAAGCAACAAGGGATCGAGTCATCATTGCGCATGCAGCCTGGGTGGAACGCGCTTTCCTTGATCGGCAAGCCAAAGGAATATTTCCCAAGCGGGTCTTGGATACGGCGCTGCTCGCCAAGTCGTTGGGAGTGGCGGCGCAGACACCAGGGCAGGAGCCCTCTTTGGAATTTTTGGCTCGAAGATTAGGAGTGCCGGTCTACGCACCACACAATGCGTTAGGAGATGCGATGACGACCTCGGTAGTTTTTCTCGCCCTAGTGAATCTTCTAGAACGCGAGTCCAGGAAGAAGAATGTTCCCTTGCTCACCTTGCAAATGATTTGGGACAAAGCCAAACAATAGGTGGTAGGTTATGAAAGCGCTTTCATACAGCGCTTCGGATCGAGGAGCCACAAGTGAGAGCCCAAATTCGCGGCAAAGCACTCGCCACTATTTTGGCTTGGCTGTTAGTCATGTCTATAGCATTGATAGGTGCAGATTCGGTTAGTGCCCAAACATTCTTGGGATCTGGTTGCAAAAAGGCAGGAACTAAGGCAATAGTTCTCAAAAAGAATTACATGTGCACGCTAAAAAATAGGAAGCTGCAATGGCTGCTCGTTCCAGTTAAAGCGACCCCTGTAGTAAAACCAACACCAATTCCTTCGCGTAGCTCTGTCCCAACCCCAACTCCAACTCCAACACCAACTCCGACACCCACTCCGACACCCACTCCGACACCCACTCCGACACCCACTCCGACACCCACTCCGA
>JBAXOT010000048.1:0-4432 GCA_037133095.1 Actinomycetes bacterium | reverse complement strand
GGCAAAACTTTAGTTTGACCAATAATCGGCATAAAGTTTGAATCGCCGCTCCATCGAGGCACGATGTGTTGATGAATGTGGTCCGCGACCCCAGCGCCAGAAATTGCGCCCTGATTCATCCCTAAATTAAAACCTTTTGCATCAGCAACTTTACGAATGACTTTCATCGATTTAGCAGTCAACTCTGAAATTTCATTTCGCTCTTCGGCGGACAAATCCGTGAGGTCGGCAACGTGGCGATACGCGCAGACCAAGACATGACCGATGTTATAGGGATAGAGATTCATAACCACGTAGGAATAAACACCACGACCAACTATCAAGCCATCTTCGTCAGTCATCGCCGGTATCGCACAGAACGGACAAGGAATGTCGTTATCAGGTAATGGTCGGTTCTCCCCCGACAAATAGCTCATCCGATGCGGTGCCCACATTCGCTGCCAGTTATCTGGCATTCCAGCACCGCCCGAAAGAACTTCATCCATCGTTATACCTGAACGCGATCCGCGATCGTTTTAAGAACGTCTGCAATTGCATCGGCGATAGGGATTCCGTTTCGTTGTTCACCATTGCGCAAACGGAACGAGACCGAACCAGCGTTTTGATCTTCCTCGCCAGCAATCATCATGAAAGGAATCTTTTCCAGTTGGGCATTTCGCACCTTCTTCTGCATTCGATCGTCTGAGGAATCGATATCGACGCGAATTCCAGCCTTGCGCATTTGTTGCACAACATCTTCTAGATAAGGGGTAAATGCTTCTGCGACCGGGATGGCTCGAACTTGGACGGGAGCCAACCAGGGCGGGAAAGCGCCGGCATAGTGTTCGGTGAGAACTCCGAAGAATCGTTCAATGGAACCAAAAAGAGCACGGTGAATCATCACAGGACGTTGACGCGACCCATCAGAGGCCACGTATTCAAGATCGAAACGGTTTGGCAATTGGAAATCCACTTGAATCGTGGACATCTGCCAAGTGCGACCAATTGCATCCTTCGCTTGGACCGAAATTTTAGGACCATAGAAAGCGGCGCCACCTGGATCAAGAACTAACTCCAAGTTCTGCTTTTGGGCAGCCAACCGCAACGTCTCCGTCGCAACTTCCCAATCTTCATCGGTTCCGACAGATTTAACTGGATTCTTTGTCGAGAGTTCAAGATAGAAATCTTCCAAGCCGTAATCGCGTAACAAGTTGAGAACAAAGGTCAAGAGCGAATCTAATTCTTCAGCCATTTGCTCTTTGGTGCAGTAAATATGAGCATCATCTTGGGTAAAGCCACGTGCCCGAGTCAAACCATGAATAACACCAGATTTTTCATAGCGATAGACAGTTCCGAACTCAAAGAGTCGTAATGGCAATTGACGGTAGGAGCGCGAACTAGATCTGTAAATGAGATTGTGGAACGGGCAGTTCATCGGTTTCATGTAGTACTTCTGCCCAGCGCGCTTAATTGTTCCGTCTGAATGAAGTTCTTCATCGAGCACCATGGGTGGGTACATACCCTCGGAGTACCAATCCAGGTGGCCGGAAGTTTCAAAGAGTGCGGCCTTAGTGAGATGAGGTGAATAAACGAATTCGTAGCCCTCTTCGGTATGTCGCTTGCGCGAGTACTCCTCCATCGCTTGACGAATAATGCCGCCCTTGGGATGAAAAACCGCGAGACCAGATCCAATCTCTTCCGGAAAGGAGAAGAGATCTAGTTCGGTACCAAGTCTACGATGATCACGTTTTTCGGCCTCGATTAAAAGTTGCAGATATGCATCCAACTCTTCTTGCGTCGCCCAAGCGGTGCCGTAAATCCGCTGCAGCATTGGGTTCTTCTCGGAGCCACGCCAGTAGGCGGAGGCAGATTTCATCAATGTGAAGGCTGGAATGAGTTTGGTGCTCGGCAGATGCGGACCACGACAGAGATCGCTCCAGACCGGATTACCATCGCGACCCAAATTGTCGTAAATGGTCAGTTCGCCGGCTCCAACTTCGACGCTGGCACCATCAGAACTGTCAGCACTTGACTTCAATCCGACCAATTCGCATTTGTAAGGCTCGGACTTGAGTTCAGCGAGCGCTTCTTCCTCCGTGACCACGCGGCGACGAAAACGTTGTCCCGCCTTCACGATTTTTCGCATGGCCGATTCAAGCTTTTCCAGATCCTCTGGCGTAAATGGTCGCTCTGGATCAAAGTCATAGTAAAAACCATCGGTGATCGGAGGGCCGATTCCGAGTTTGGTCTCAGGAAATACCTCTTGAACGGCTTGGGCCAAGACGTGAGCGGTCGAGTGTCGGAGGACGGCTAGACCTTGTGGTGAGGAGATCGAAATTGATTCCACGACATCGCCATCGAAAAGTTCGGTCCACAGATCTCGCAGTTCACCATTGATCAGAGCGACCACGATTTCCGGTTGCTGGGCGAACAGATGGGTCGGACGCTGGCCGACCTCAAGTGAGGTGGCAACGCCATCAACCGTGACGGAAATGAAGTTCGCTTCGCTGGACATAAGCGCAGGTTATCAAGAATTAGGGTGCGCTCGGGCGTGGGTTCGAAACTCATCCCGCATTACTGCCAAAATTGGCTGTGTTTCGAGTCGGCGGCCATCAATGGATTCGACTATTTGAATCTCTCGAATAGAGGAAAGCAAGAAAATTCCATCTGCCCGATTGACCATGGCTTTGGTGACATCGGCCTGATGAAAATCCGGAAATATCTCCAAAGCCACCTGGCGAACGATTCCTGGCAGGCAGGCCGAATCCAAAGGCGGAGTCAGAATTTGCCCATCCACGAAAAAGCCAACGTTGGAAAATGTGGCTTCAGCAGCATTGCCATGTTCATTAAAGAAAAGTGCATCATCGAACCCAGCCTTTTGCGCCCAACGTTGGGCGGCGGCAGAAGCTGCATAGGAGCCATTTTTGATATCAAGTAAGAGAGAGGCCGCAGGTCGAACAATTGGATAACGTGCCAATCTAACGGCTGGCGGCACATCCTTCGCTGCTTCATGAGTCAGCAGGAGGTCGCCATTGGAAAAGCAAGTAATCCGAAGTCGTCCGACACCGGCAATTTTGCCACGGCTCACTAATTCGACCGCAATATTTTCGACTTCTTCTAAATCCTCTACCTCAAACTCGAGCGCGGCAAGAGATGCGCGCAGTCGATCCACGTGGCGCCGATAAAAATTGATGGTTGTGCCATCGGTGCGCAAAGTCTCGAACGCGCTGTCGCCGCGCAACCATGGGTGACCAAAGACGGGAAGTGAAATTTTATTCCCCGAGAAATATTCGCCATTGAAATACATGGATGTCATTGCATCTCCCCATTGGCTATCGAGATTAATCTGCGCGCTTTAAGTTCCGTCTCTTCCCACTCTTGCTCGGGGTCACTGCCCCACGTTATGCCGGCTCCGGTTCCGAAACGCAGAATTCCATCATCACGGCGCCAGAAAAGTCGAATACCAACCGAGAGTACGGCCATTCCATCATGTACAAATCCGAGCACGCCACAATAGGGGCCACGTGGCCCCTCGTTCTCCGCAATAATGGCGAGCGCAGAACTCTTCGGCGCACCGCTGATTGAGCCGGCTGGCAAGAGGGCCGAAATTATCTCTGGCCAACCAATCCCATGTCTCACGATTCCAGTGACATCCGAAACCAAGTGGAAGAGACCCGGATGTTTCTCCACTCCTAAAAGCCGTGGCACTTCGATGGTTCCGGGAATGCAAATCCTGCCTAAGTCATTGCGAATCAAATCCACAATCATGATGTTCTCAGCACTGTCTTTTTGGGCAAAGATGGTCGTAGCGGATGTCCCCTTAATTGGACTGGAGAGAACGCGACGCTCGCCGTCTGTCTCTGACAACTTCAGAAACAACTCCGGCGAAGCTGAGGCAATTTCTATTCCAGGCATGCGAAGGTAGGTCGCAAATGGCGAGGGATTCAAATTTCTCATCTCGCCAAAGAGTCCTAAGAGACTCCCTCGGTGTTCGGCCTGCAGTATTCGACATGCATTTACCTGGTAGACCTCGCCAGTGGCAATTAAGCGGCGAATCTCTTCTACGTAATCCAGATAGGCATCCCGATCTAATGAACTGTGCCAATCGCAGGTAACGGGCACGATCTGCGCTCTAGGGGGTTCCTTTTGGAGCACCTCTCCAAATCGCGCTGCAGAAAATTCACCCTCGAAGGTGACAAAGACCGCCCAAAATCCCGGGCGATCCAAGCAGGCAGGATCGTGCGAAATTTCCTGCAAATCTGTCGCATGCCAGCCCGCCATCCAGAATTCAGGCTCGATATCCTCAATCACAATCTCCACGCTACCTTCTGGATTGGTCTAGGGGGCGGGGTTTAGGATAGATTTCGCACCGCTTAATAAGAAGTGAACAAAGTAGTACATGCGGACGTAGCGCAGTTGGTAGCGCGGAACCTTGCCAAGGTTCAGGTCGCCG
>JBAXOT010000047.1:0-5012 GCA_037133095.1 Actinomycetes bacterium | reverse complement strand
GTGGTATCGCAATCCATCATCAAACCGATGGTTCCAGTTGGGGCAAGAACAGATGCTTGGGCGTTGCGCCAGCCATTCTTCTCACCGATCTGCAAGCACTTCTCCCACTCCTGGTTAGCGACAGTCCAAACATCGCGATCCAGAGTAGAAACTGAACGAGCAGCGGTTGAAGCATTGGCGTGCTTGCGCATGACGCGAGTGTGGCCATCCTTGTTACGGGCAAAGCCTTCGTAAGGTCCAACGATGCCGGCGAGTTCTGCCGAACGTCGGTAGGAAGTTCCGGTCATCAATGAGGTAATCGCACCAGCCAACTGACGGCCGCCATCGGAATCGTATGCAAGACCAGAAGCCATCAAAAGGGCTCCGAGGTTGGCATAACCGATACCCAATTGACGATAGTTGCGAGTGGTCTCACCGATTGGCTCGGTTGGGAAATCTGCGAAGCAGATAGAGATATCCATCGCGGTGATGATGAGTTCAGTTGCCTTAACGAAAGTCTTGGCATCAAAGGAACCATTGGACATCAAGAACTTCATGAGGTTCAGTGAAGCAAGGTTGCATGAGGAATTGTCGAGCGACATATATTCCGAGCAAGGGTTCGATGCATTGATGCGACCGGTCTCTGGATTGGTGTGCCAATCATTGATCGTGTCGTCATATTGAATTCCCGGGTCAGCACAAGCCCATGCAGCTTCGGCCATCTTGCGGAACAAATCCTTGGCTTCGACAGTCTCCATGATTTCACCAGTTGCGCGAGCGCGAAGACCGAAGGTCTCGCCCTTCTCGTATGCCTGCATGAAGGCATCAGAGACACGAACCGAGTTATTGGCATTCTGATATTGAACCGAGATGATGTCGCGGCCGCCGAGGTCCATATCGAATCCAGCGTCTCGCAGGGCGCGGATCTTGTCTTCTTCACGAACCTTGGTCTCGATGAACTCTTCGATATCTGGATGGTCAACATCCAAAACAACCATC
The DNA here is from genome assembly GCA_037133095.1 of Actinomycetes bacterium. Lineage (GTDB taxonomy): Bacteria > Actinomycetota > Actinomycetes > Nanopelagicales > Nanopelagicaceae > CAIMZW01. The sequence goes on along the minus strand of JBAXOT010000047.1, from coordinate 4,034 downwards.
TTGGCTGCACGACGAGTTGCGCCGCCGCTCTTGATGGTTCCTGCAGATGCATCAGCACCGCGCATGAAGGAGACCGGACCAGAGGCAGAGCCACCGGACTTGAGCAATTCCTTGGAGGAACGAATACGAGAGAGGTTCAAACCAGCACCGGAACCGCCTTTGAAGATCATTCCTTCTTCGCGATACCAGTTAAGAATCGAATCCATAGTGTCATCGACGGAGAGGATGAAGCAGGCAGATACCTGCTGTGGCGCGTTGGTACCAACGTTGAACCAGACAGGTGAGTTGAAGGAGAATACTTGGTGCAAGAGCATCCAGGTCAATTCATGTTCGAAGATTTGTGCATCGTCATCGGATGCGAAGTAACCAAATTCTTTTCCAGCCTTGGTGTAAGTAAGAACGACGCGATCGATAACTTGCTTCAACGACCATTCGCGGTTCTCGTGACCCACAGCGCCACGGAAGTACTTCGTGGTCACAATGGTGGATGCGTTGACGGACCAGAAATCGGCGTATTCGACGCCACGTTGTTCGAAGATGACCTCGCCGGACTTCCAGTTGGTCTGGACGACATCGCGACGTTCCCACGTCACCTCATCGTATGGATGCACACCGGCAGTGGTGTAGATGCGTTCCAGAGTAAGCCCCTTGCCTAGGCTCTTCTTACTCTTTGCGGTCGCTGGTGTATTTACCACTGACATGTTCGTGCTCTCTTCCCTCAAGGTTGTACTGGACGTAAATCTGATTTGGTTTTTGGTTTTGGACTACTGGAACTACTTGGAATTTTCTAAGACGGGACTGACATTGGAACTGGTTAACGAAGCGTTTGAAGGATGGGAAGGAGCCGCACGCAAAAGTGCAATCTCGCCTTCAAAATCTTCCAAAGATGTGAAGTTGCGATAGACCGACGCATATCGCAGGTAAGCGACCTCATCGAGTTCACGCAGCGGCGCCAGGATCGCCATTCCAACCTCCTGGGCCTCGACCTCTGCCTGACCATCGCCACGAAGAGCTTCTTCCACCCGTTGCGCCAGCAGAGCCAGATCGTCATCGTTGACCGGGCGACCTTGGCAGGCCTTGCGGACACCGTTGATGACCTTCTCGCGGCTGAAGGGTTCAGTAGCCCCAGATCGCTTGATAATCAGCAGAACGGAGGTCTCCGAAGTCGTGAATCGGCGTCCGCAGGAAGAACATTCCCGACGGCGACGAATCAAAGTACCCTCTTCTACCGGACGCGAATCAACGACTCGAGAGTCGTCATTGCGGCAGAACGGGCAAATCATCGGTGGCACTCCTTAAAGTTGGGCAGACCGAGAAACATAGTCCTAAAAGTGCCTTTTGGCACTAGTTATGGACGCGATTTCCAGTTTTACCCCTATATGTTGTGCCAACCGTAAACCCGAACTTGATACATTCTCATCATTTTCTCGGCGTGTCGAAGTGAATTCAACCGCGAATCCTGCCTCCACGCTCAAATGAACGGTCAGTAAACGGGAAACAAACTCAAACTAAAAGCCTGGAACCTTGATGGGATTTAGCTAAGGACACATCAAAAGTCCAGAGCTCACATTTTTTAACGACGGCGGTGGCCGAAATCAAAGAATCTGGAAGTTTGAGCTTCTTCTGAGATCGAATCTGAGCTCCTAGCGCAGCAATTTCTGCATCGACATTAAATATTTCTTCAAATTTTTTAAAAATCCTGGAACTAAATTCATCAAAGTCAACCCGCTCGGTAAATCCGACAAGAAATTCGGAATAGGAAATTACTGAAATCCCAACCCAAGGTGCATCCTCAAGAAGCGCTGAAGTGGCTGATTTATAATGACTATCGCCAGCATTATTAATAGCAATAAGAACAGAAGTATCGAGAATTACTCTCCCCATGCTTCTGCTCGCTCTTTCTCCCAATCGAAGTTGTCCGTAATTCCATTACCAATTCCAAAAAGTCCGGCTATTTTTGGCACGGCCTTTTCAACGAGAACTTTGCCCTCCACATAAGAAAATTCCACTTCTTCCCCCGCCTCTAAACCACTCATGCGCATAATCTCCACGGGAATCGTTACTTGATTCTTTGAACTTATCCGACTTGTGGAAGATCTCCCCTTGCGGATTGCCTTAGTCTTTACTTTAGGTTCCATATGTAAAGAATATCAGAAGTGAAAGGATAGATTCCTGAAATGAAGGAGCCACACATGGAATACGACGAGAGCGACATACAGCTTCTTACCTGGGAGAAAACGGCCGAAAAGCCGATGATGTTCCTCTCCCTGCTCTTCCTCATCATCGTCATTATTCCCTTGGCCCACCCCCTAACTCACCAGGAACGACAACTCCTGGATCACATCGACCAAGTCATTTGGGTTCTTTTCGCATTGGATTACTCCGGCAAATTCGCCATCGCACAACACAAGAAACTTTTCTTCAAATCACACCTCTTCGAACTTGCGATCGTTGCCCTCCCATTCCTTAGACCCCTCCGTTTACTGCGATTAATACCGTTAATGGGCTACTTCTTACGTTATGCACGGCGATCATTATCTGGTCGATTAGTTCAATATGTAACTCTCGCCGCAACTACCCTGACCACAATTGCAGCCGTTCTGATGTACGAAGTCGAACGAACAAAACCCGGTGCCACAATCAAATCTCTTGGCGATAGTTTGTGGTGGGCCATTTCAACAATTACCACCGTTGGTTACGGAGATAGGTATCCAGTAACGACTTTAGGACGCATAATCGCAGTATTTGTCATGCTCTCCGGCATCAGCTTGATCGGAATCATCACCGCATCCATCGCAGCATGGATTGTTAAAACCGATGAAGATGCAGCAGATAAAGTGCAAATGGCGCAGTTACTTGGAGAACTTCAAGAGATCAAACAAAAACTCAATGAGCGGGGTACGTAACTACAAATTTAAGTTTGAATGGGAACCAAGACGAGCCAATTGCAGAACTGCCTTACCTTTCTTTCGGTAAATCAGAATCAAATCAGGACGGACATGGCAATCCCTAAAATCTTTCCAATCGCCGACCAAAGGATGATCCGCAAAGGCCGCCGGCAAAACCCTATCGGCAACTAAAAAGTCAAGAACGTCCTTAAGGTCACTTTCAAGATTGGCACATCGGGCACTCTTCTTTTCGCGTTTGAAATCTTTCTTGAATTGCGAGGAGTACTCAATGGATCTCATTTAATTGCGCAAACAAATCGTCGGTTGATTTGGCACTTGAAACTTTCCCAGCCCTTACTTCGCGCATCGCGTCAATCGTTTTCTTATTTGGAACAAGTGGCGCAAACGGCAAGGATCCCTCTTCAACAATCCGCATGAGCAACATGCGATAAGCATCGGAGAGAGTAAGTCCTAAAGATTTAAGAATGTCGGAAGCCTCAGCTTTCACTTGAGAATCAATTCTTGCTCGAACCACTGAATCTGCGGCCATGAGAACCCCCTAATTTTGTAGCCACATTGTAGCCACAAAAACCGGGACTTTAGTTAGCAGGAACCCACAACTTCTCACCAGCATGAATATCAGATGATAAAAGTTGATTAGCTGAAACGATCTCATCGACAACAACCGATACATTGGATTTGCCAGCAACTAAAGAGGCCAAAGACCACAAGGTCTCTCCTGGAGCCACAATCACTTTTACATAGTCAGAGGTAGCAGGAGTCGAAACGACCTTGTTCTCAGTCGCATTACCAACAGCGCTAAATCCGGCGCCGATAACAACGAGCAGCGATAGGACAGCCGAGCCGCGGACTACGCGTCGACCTCGTCGGGTAAGTGCCATGGTGGGGAACTCCATCTACTCTTCGGTTCTGGTTCGAAGTAATTCGAACACTTGTTCTAAAGAGAATTAAACTCCATCCCACTGACAAAGGCAAGAAATATTCGAACATATGTTTGAATTTCTTCTCCCCGTGCCTTACCCTTACAGACATGAGCAATGACATTGTGGCTGAACTCCCCGACGGTCCCGCTGACGAACACGGCCTCACCGCCCGCCAGGTCAAGATCCTGGAAGTCATCAAAAC
>JBAXOT010000046.1:0-5684 GCA_037133095.1 Actinomycetes bacterium | reverse complement strand
AAGTTCGTGAACTTCTCTCCAAGTACGAATTCCCTGGCGATGACACACCAATCGTTCGCATCTCTGCCTTGAAGGCTCTCGAAGGAGATCCAGTATGGGCTTTGAAGATTATTGACCTCATGGACGCCGTGGATGCATTCATTCCACAACCAGCACGTGAAGTTGATAAGCCATTCTTAATGCCAGTAGAAGACGTCTTCACGATCACCGGTCGTGGAACCGTTGTTACTGGTCGTATCGAGCGCGGTATCGTCAAGGTCAACGAAGAAGTTGAAATTGTTGGTATTCGTCCAGGTGCAACCAAGACCACAGTTACTGGTGTTGAAATGTTCCGCAAGCTGCTTGACGAAGGTCAAGCTGGCGAGAACGTCGGACTTCTTCTCCGCGGTACCAAGCGTGAAGATGTAGAGCGCGGCCAGGTTATCTGCAAGCCAGGAACCATCACCCCTCACACCGATTTCGAAGCCAACGCTTACATCCTTTCCAAGGATGAAGGCGGACGCCACACCCCGTTCTTCAACAACTATCGCCCACAGTTCTACTTCCGCACCACTGACGTCACCGGAATCGTGACTCTCCCAGCTGGTACCGAAATGGTTATGCCTGGCGATAACACTGAAATGGTTGTAGCTCTTATTCAACCAATCGCTATGGAAGATGGTCTTCGCTTCGCAATCCGCGAGGGTGGCCGCACCGTTGGTGCAGGTCGCGTTACCAAGATCCTGAAGTAGTTTCGCAATATTGATCGGTGGCTGGTTCATAGCCAGCCACTGGTCGACATCCGAAAGAAAGTTTTACCGAAGTACCGAAGCAGAACTTAAATAGTTTTTATGAGATGTAGTAAAGAAAAAGGAGAAGCACATGGCGGGACAAAAGATCCGCATACGGCTTAAGGCTTACGACCACGAGGTCATCGATAGCTCAGCGAAGAAAATCGTTGAGACCGTCGAGCGAACTGGTGCCACCGTCGCAGGTCCCGTTCCGTTGCCAACAGAGAAGAACACTTTTTGTGTTATTCGCTCTCCGCACAAGTACAAGGACAGCCGCGAACACTTCGAGATGCGCACCCACAAGCGCCTCATTGACATCATCGACCCAACCCCTAAGACAGTTGACTCCTTGATGCGTCTCGATTTACCCGCTGGCGTTGACATTGAGATCAAGCTCTAGGAGATCTGACACATGACAACTACGCAATCAAAGGGCAGTGCCATCAAGGGAATCCTCGGCACCAAGCTCGGCATGACTCAGGTCTTCGACGCTAATAACAAGATCGTTCCAGTAACCGTTGTTGCTGCCGGTCCATGTGTTGTTACTCAGATCCGCACCCCAGAGGTTGATGGCTACTCAGCCGTTCAACTCTCCTTCGGCGCCATCGATCCTCGCAAGGTCACCAAGCCAGAGGCTGGTCACTTTGCTAAGGCTGGCGTCACCCCGCGTCGCGAAGTTGCTGAACTTCGCACCTCAAATATTGCGGCCTACTCGGTTGGTCAAGAGCTTCGCGCAGATGTATTTGCTGCTGGCGAACTTGTTGATGCAACTGGTACCTCTATCGGTAAGGGAACCGCCGGCGTAATGAAGCGCCATGGTTTCCATGGTCTCGGCGCCTCACACGGTGTTGACCGTAAGCACCGTATGCCAGGTTCCATCGGTAACCGAACCACGCCAGGCCGTGTTTTCAAAGGAAAGCGCATGTCAGGACGAATGGGTACTGATCGCGTTACGACGCAAAATCTCCTGATTCACTCTGTTGATGCCGAGAAGTCACTGATCCTGGTCAAGGGTTCCATCCCTGGTCCTAAGGGCGCGGTTGTCTTTATTCGCTCTGCGGCGAAGATGGCTGTTTCTGAAAAGGCTGGTGCATAACTCATGTCATTAACTGTAGAAATTAAGAGCGCGGAAGGAAAGACAACTGGCTCGATCGACCTGCCAGGCGAAGTCTTCGACGCGCAAACCAATATTCCGTTGATCCACCAAGTTGTAGTTGCCCAACTCGCAGCTGCTCGTGCTGGAACTCATAAGGCAAAGACTCGTGCCGAAGTTTCCGGTACTGGTAAGAAGCCGTTCAAGCAGAAGGGAACCGGTCGCGCTCGTCAAGGCTCTTCTCGTTCACCTTTGCAGCGTCACGGTGGTGTCTCGCATGGACCTGTTCCACGCAAGTACGACCAACGTACTCCTAAGAAAATGATCGCAGCAGCACTACGCGGCGTCCTCTCTGATCGTCAGCGCGAAGACCGAATCCATGTTGTGGATTCCATTGCTTCCGCTCCATCAACCAAGGCAGCCATCTCGGCAGTGCGCCAGTTCTCCGATCGCAAAAATGTTCTTGTTGTTCTCTCACGTTCTGAAGATGTCGCTTGGCGCTCACTTCGCAACGCAGACAACATGCACTTAATCGTCAATGATCAACTCAATGCATATGACGTCCTCGTTAGCGATGACGTTGTTTTCTCCGAGAGTGCGCTTCGCGAATTTATCGCTGGCCCTACCTCGGTTGTAGTTGCTCGTGAGAGTGAAGTAGAGGTGTCCGCATGAAAGACCACCGCGACGTTTTGTTAGCACCTGTTGTCTCCGAAAAGTCTTATGGACTTCTCGATGAGAACAAGTACACATTTCTTGTCGCTCCAGATGCCAACAAGACTGAGATCAAAATTGCAGTCGAGAAGGTATTCGGAGTCAAAGTATTGAGCGTGAATACTCTTAACCGTCAAGGCAAGCGCAAGCGCACCCGAGTCGGTTTTGGAAAGCGCAACGATACAAAGCGTGCCATCGTGCACGTTGCTGCCGGTGACCGCATCGACATCTTCGGAGGCCCTGTCTCCTAAGGGAGTACAGGACTAGAAGAGGAAACGGAGATATAAATGGCATTACGTAAACTCAAGCCGACTACTCCAGGTCAGCGCGGCGCTAGCGTTCCAGATTTCGCGGAAATTACTCGCACCACCCCAGAGAAGTCATTGGTTCGTCCAATTCACTCAAAGGGCGGTCGTAACGCGACTGGTCGCATCACAACTCGCCACCAAGGTGGCGGCCACAAGCGTGCTTATCGCTTGATCGATTTCACTCGTAACGATAAAGATGGCATTCCAGCAAAGGTTGCCCATATCGAATACGACCCAAATCGCACCGCTCGGATCGCTCTTCTACATTATGCAGATGGCGAGAAGCGCTACATCATTGCGCCGAACAAGCTCAATCAAGGTGACAAAGTTGAGAATGGTCCATCAGCCGATATCAAGCCAGGCAACTCGTTGCCACTGCGAAATATCCCGGTCGGTACCATGATTCACGCCATCGAATTACGTCCTGGCGGCGGAGCAAAGATTGCTCGCTCGGCTGGCGCTGGAGTTCAGTTGGTTGCTAAAGATGGTCCTTACGCACAACTGCGTATGCCATCTGGTGAAATTCGAAATGTTGATGTTCGCTGCCGCGCCACCGTTGGTGAAGTCGGTAACGCAGAACAATCCAATATCAACTATGGAAAAGCAGGCCGTATGCGTTGGAAGGGCAAGCGCCCAACCGTCCGCGGTGTTGTTATGAACCCGGTTGATCACCCACACGGTGGTGGTGAAGGTAAGACCTCTGGAGGTCGTCACCCAGTTTCACCTTGGGGTAAGCCTGAAGGCCGTACTCGTAAGAAAAAGGCGAGCGATGACCTCATTGTCCGTCGTCGTAAGTCGAATAAGAAGCGATAAGGGAGCCCACTACAAATGCCACGTAGTTTAAAGAAGGGTCCATTCGTGGACGGTCACCTCATCAAGAAGGTGGATGACCAGAACGATAAGAACACCAAGAATGTTATTAAGACTTGGTCCCGTCGCTCGATGATCATTCCCGCAATGATCGGACACACCATCGCAGTACACGATGGTCGCAAGCACGTTCCAGTTTTCGTTACTGAAGCAATGATCGGGCACAAGCTCGGCGAATTCGCACCTACTCGTACCTTCAAGGGTCACGTCAAGGGCGACGATCGGAGGTCCTCACGTGGCTAAGAATCCAAACGTGGAGAACGCCAATCTCAATGGAGTAGTTGCCAAAGCAATCCTCCGCGACATCCGTTGCACCCCGCAGAAAGCACGTCGTGTCGTGGACTTGATCCGCGGTGAGCGCGCTGACTCTGCACTCTCAACTTTGAAGTTTGCCAACCAAGCCATTGGTGCAGATCTATTCGTCTTGCTGAACTCTGCCGTTGCCAACGCAAAGCAGAAGAACCCAGCACTTCGCGATGCCTCTGAACTCTGGGTTGCCGAAGCAACTGTGGATGAGGGCTTCACCTTGAAGCGCTTCCGTCCACGTGCCCAAGGCCGTGGTTTCCGCATTAACAAGCGCACTAGCACCATCACTGTTGTGGTCTCTGACGATCGTGGTTACCGGTCAAATGGTCCTCGCAAGACTTCTAATAATAAGAAGGCGAATCCATCTAATCGTTCACTTGCAAAGGCTGCCGCAGCTAAGTCCGAAGGGAAGGCCGAATAACATGGGTCAAAAAGTAAATCCACACGGCTTCCGCCTCGGAATCACCACTGAATTTAAATCCCGTTGGTACGCCGACAAGCTCTACAAGGATTATGTGAAGGAAGATATTGAAATCCGTCGCATGATGACCAAGGGTATGGAGCGCGCTGGTGTCTCTCGGATTGAAATCGAGCGCACCCGGGAACGTGTTCGTATCGACCTTCACACCGCACGTCCAGGAATTGTTATTGGTCGCCGTGGTACCGAAGCCGATCGAATCCGTCTTGATCTTGAGAAGTTGACTGGCAAGCAAGTTCAGCTCAACATCCTCGAAGTTAAGAACCCTGAAATTGATGCTCAACTCGTTGCGCAAGGAATTGCCGAGCAATTAACCGCTCGTGTCTCTTTCCGTCGTGCCATGCGTAAGGCAATGCAGACCGCACTCAAGTCCGGTGCTCAAGGTATTCGTGTGCAGTGCGGTGGTCGTCTCGGCGGCGCTGAAATGTCACGTTCTGAGTTCTACCGTGAAGGTCGCGTTCCGCTCCACACACTTCGCGCTGATATCGATTATGGCTTCTATGAGGCTGCAACTACCTTCGGTCGTCTAGGCGTCAAGGTCTGGATCTACAAGGGTGAAGTTATCGAGTCTCGCACCGAGCGTGCCGCCGCTGCACTTGCTGCTGCGCGCGCGCCAAAGCCATCACGCGGTCCACGTAATCCACGTGCACCTCGCGGTGAAGTCACTAGCACAACCGTCGAATCTCGTGCCGCTGCCGCAGCAGTTGTTGCTGAAGTAGTTGCACCTGCAGTGACGGAAGATGGGAGCAATGCTTAAATGTTGATTCCGCGTCGCGTAAAGCACCGCAAGCAACACCACCCAAAGCGTGGTGGAAAGTCCAAGGGCGGTACCACCGTCTCCTTTGGTGACTTTGGTATTCAAGCCCTCGAACCAGCCTATGTGACTAACCGTCAGATTGAAGCTGCTCGTATTGCCATGACTCGTCATATCAAGCGTGGTGGAAAGGTATGGATCAATATCTATCCAGACCGCCCCTTGACCAAGAAGCCTGCTGAAACTCGTATGGGTTCCGGTAAAGGTTCACCAGAATGGTGGATTGCTAACGTCAAGCCAGGCCGCGTTATGTTTGAAATTTCTGGTGTTGCGGAAGAGATCGCTACCGAGGCTATGACTCGTGCGATTCACAAGCTGCCAATGAAGTGCCGCG
>JBAXOT010000045.1:0-6175 GCA_037133095.1 Actinomycetes bacterium | reverse complement strand
TTGCTGCAGCAGCTCCGGTGCTATCGGTGACATGGAACTTCAAGGTGAAGGTTGACCCCTGGGTGATGAAGGCATCTTTAAAGCCCAGACCGGTTCCGTAGTACTGCGCAAAGCCAGAGGCTGCTGATGTCTTATCAACCAGACCATTGACTCCGGTAGCGGGAGTAACGATGCGAGTGGCAGGAAGGACGGGGCTCGTAGCGTGCGCCGGACTCCATCCCAAGAGCACCATTGAACAAGACAATAAGAATGTAAGCGGTTTCATGTTGATTCGACTCTTGTTCAAGGAGGTTAGCTTCAAAGGAATACCTTTCATCATTACTTGCGATAGGCAAGATTTCTTTTTGGCAGTAGTCGTAAATTCAAAGTGGACAAGAGATGAACGTCAGACAATTTTGCGAAATGTAAGCGCTTTCATAACTAAATACAAGAGAAAACCTCACGTTTTTATTCTTGTTATTCAATCGTTATAAATAAGATGGATTCGGAAATGAAGCCAAATATCGCCAATGAAATCGGTTACATACGGACTGACGGTTTATTTTTCGGAACGAAAGCCTGACAAAGTGTGAAGAATCTAGGAAATGCACCTCAGCCAAATGGCTTTAGATCAGAGCTGAATCAAAGATTTTCAGATCCCGTAAGAAGGTGCTTGATTAAGTTACTCACCAGTAGGATAATCGCGAAATGAGCCATTACACAGCCAATCTGCGCGACATCGAATTTTGCCTCTTTGACTTGCTCGAGCGTGAATCCGTTCTCGGAACCTCGATTTATGCCGATCTCGACCGGGAAACCGTCATGGGAATGCTGGAAGAGGTCAAGCGCCTAGCCGAAAATGACCTTGCCGCTTCCTTTGTCGAGGGAGATCGAATGGGAACTCAATTCGATAAGGCGACCGGCGATGTCACGGTGCCAGAAAGTTTCAAAAAGTCCTACCGAGCTTATATGGATGGCGAATGGTGGCGAATTGATGCCCCAGTCGAAATTGGTGGCACTGAAATCCCGCGCTCGGTCCGCTGGGCAATTGCGGAAATGGTTTTGGGTTCTAATCCCGCTGTCCATATTTATGCCTCAGGCACCTCATTTGCTCAGGTGGCCTATTACCTTGGAACCGAAGAGCAAAAAAAGATTGCAAAACTCATCGTCGATCGTGATTGGGGCGCTTCGATGATGTTGACTGAACCAGAAGCCGGCAGTGATGTGGGTGCCGGTCGATCCAAGGCGGTGCAACAACCAGATGGCACTTGGCATATCACCGGAACCAAGAGATTTATCACCTCAGGTGACTCCGACCTTAATGAGAATATTGTTCATTATGTTTTGGCTAGGCCTGAAGGAGCAGGACCGGGAACAAAAGGTCTGAGTCTCTTTCTCATTCCAAAATTTATGTTTGATTTTGATACTGGCGAACTCGGAAAACGCAACGGGGTTTATGTCACCAATGTGGAACACAAGATGGGGCTTAATGTTTCATCAACCTGTGAAATGAATCTTGGGGAACATGAGCCCGCGGTAGGTTATTTACTTGGAGATGTTCACGACGGAATTGCACAGATGTTTAAAGTTATCGAGTTTGCTCGAATGATGGTTGGTACAAAGGCAATCGCAACTTTGAGTGCCGGATACCAACAAGCATTGGCTTATGCCAAGGTGCGTTTGCAAGGACCAGATATGACAGCAATGTCAGATAAGGCAAGCCCGCGCGTTCCGATCATCCATCATCCAGATGTCCGACGATCTCTGATGGTTCAGAAGTCTTACTCGGAAGGTATGCGAGCCTTAGTTCTATATACGGCTTCGACCCAAGATGCGATTATGTTGGCCAAGGCAAATAATGAAGATAAAAATATCGATGACTTGATTGCGCGAAATGATTTACTCCTGCCGATTGTCAAAGGCTATGGCAGTGAGAAATCCTGGGTGCTACTGGGGACAGAGTCACTGCAAACTTTTGGTGGCTCTGGTTTCACCCAAGATTGGCCATTAGAACAATATGTGCGTGATGCGAAGATCGACACACTTTACGAGGGCACTACCGCTATCCAAGGGTTGGACTTCTTCTTTCGCAAAATTGTCCGCGATCGTGGACGCGCCGTGGGCTTACTTGCGAATGAGATCTCTACCTTCACTTCTAGTGGTGGCGTATTCGAAGGCGAAAAATTAGCGCTGCAAAAGGCTCTTGAGGATGTCAATGCGATGATCGGCAAGCTCATCGAATTCGCTATGGAATCCGAAGAGAGGGCTGCTGAGATTTATAAAACTGGACTTAATACCTCCAGACTCTTGATGTCTGTCGGTGAAGTCATTATTGGTTGGCTACTCCTTCGTGAAGCGGAAATCGCATCCAGAAAACTGGATGGGGCTGGGCGCGATGCCAACTTCTACACTGGAAAAATTGCTGCGGCGCAGTTCTTTATTCGAACCGTTTTGCCGCATATTTCAGCCGAACGTGCCATTGTTGAATCTGAGAATGGTGCGATTATGGAGGTTCCGGAGGGGGCCTTCTAAAGGGGGTAGGGTGCGCAGGTGCTTAAATCTCACCGCGCCGAACTCTTTCTTCTCTTAGGAGCAATTACCTTTGCGTTTAACGGGGTAATCTCGAAGTTAGTTCTGGAAGCCGGTCTTTCATCCTGGCGGCTAACTGAAATTCGGACCACGGGTGCTTTTCTTGTCATGGGCCTAGTTGTCCTCATCCGTAAACCCCGTGCGCTCCTTATCACCAAGAGCGAATTACCCCTCTTACTTAATTTTGGAATCATTGGGATTGCAGCAGTACAAGTTTTCTACTTTATTGGAATTAAACATTTAAATGTCAGCGTCTCGTTGTTGATTGAATTTACCGCGCCGATTTGGATTGTGCTTTGGTTGCGTTTTGTGAAGAAGAAGCAGGTTTCGCCATTGATGTGGTGGGGGTTGGCGCTTGGTTTCTCGGGCTTGATGTTGGTCGCTCAGATTTGGAAGGGTTTAACTTTAAGTGGCATTGGAGTTCTGGCCGCGCTGGCTGATGCTTTTGCACTGGCTGCCTATTTCCTTGTGGGCGAAAAGATCGGAAAAACAAAGTCCAGCGATGTGATGATGGTATGGGGCCTAGGGGTCTCAGGTGCACTCTTCGCCATCGTGCAGCCCTGGTGGAGTTTTCCCTTCCATATTTTCTCCCAGAAGATTGATCTACACGGCCGCTATGCCGGAGATGTCTTACCCGGCTGGGTCCTTATTCTGTGGATTGTCATTATGGGAACTGTGGTTCCCTACTTTGGTGTAATTACTGGTTTACGCGGATTGAATGCGTCTACCAGCAGCATGATTGGAATGCTGGAACCAATCCTGGCGGGAATTTTTGCCTGGTGGTGGCTGAATGAAGCATTTAATGGGATCCAATTACTCGGTGCCGTTGTCGTATTGGTGGGTATCTACTTTGCTGACCGCGCAAAGGCGACTAGTTAAGGTAAATTCGCATCATGAAGTTCTTCGGTGACCTGATATCAGCCAATCACGAGTTCGCAAATCGATTCACATCCGAATCTTTGTCGGGCGATGCTAAACAAGGTTTGGCAATTGTCACCTGTATGGACTCACGAATTGACCCCTTGAAAATTGTAGGGATGCAAGCCGGAGATGCGAAAATCCTTCGAAATGCTGGCGCTCGGGTGACTGAGGATGTGCTCCGTACCTTGATTCTGGCTACCCACTTGTTGGGCGTAAAACGGATATTAGTTATGCCCCACACGGATTGTCGGATGGCAGCCGGTGAGGAGTCTGAAATACATGCGCTCATTAAGGAAAAATCTGGGATTGATACTCGAAGTATTGAAATTAGAACCGTTAAGGATCAAGTCAGTGCCTTGAAAATGGATGTGATTCGGATCGAGACTTACCCACTACTTGCCCCTGATATTGAAGTGATGGGTGCGATTTACAGCGTGCAAACTGGATTGTTGGAACCAGTCGATTAATTATCTTTTGGATAGCTCTCTTGGGAGGAGTAGCTCGGCGCCATATCAGTAAAGCGCGCAAAGTGCAGTTGAGCGCTTACGGTGATGGTTCGTGTTGGTCCGTTTCGATGCTTAGCGATGATCAGGTCTGCCTCACCAGAACGATTTTGATTGTCATATAAATCATCCCGGTGCAGCAGGATTACGACGTCAGCGTCCTGCTCGATCGATCCAGATTCTCGAAGATCAGAGAGCATTGGTTTTTTATCTGCGCGTTGTTCTGGCGAACGGTTCAACTGGGAAATGGCAATGATGGGAACACCGAGTTCCTTGGCAAGGAGTTTGAGGTTTCGGGAAAATTCGGAGACTTCTTGTTGGCGGTTTTCAACCCGTTTTCCTGAAGTCATCAATTGCAGGTAATCAATCACGATTAATTTGAGATTATGTCGTTGCTTTAACCTGCGAGCTTTGGCGCGAATTTCCATCAGTGAGAGATTGGGTGAGTCATCAATAAAAAGTGGCGCCTGTGAAATTTCTCCCATGCGTTTTGCCAGGCGTCCCCACTCATCATCATTGAGCGTTCCAGATCGGATGTTGTTCAATCCAACTCGGGCTTCGGCAGAGAGCATTCTCATGGTGATTTCCGAACGAGACATTTCCAAGGAGAAGATAACTGAGGTATCGCCGTTATGTATCGAGGCATACCTAGCAATATCCAAACCAAGGGTGGATTTTCCGACTGCCGGACGAGCTGCAAGAACAATCATATTTCCAGGATGGAGACCATGGGTGAGTTGATCTAGATCCTTAAATCCAGTCATCACACCTTCACTGCCTTCTTTATTTGCAATGGCTTCTATCTCATCGAGAGCGGCTGGAATGAGTTCGCTCAGTTGAATGTAATCTTCACTGGCACGGTGTTCGGTCACTTGATAAATCTCGGCCTGTGCTTGATCAACTACATCATCAACTTCGCCCTCCTCGGAGTATCCGAGTTGGACAATTTTCGTGCCAGCCTCGACGAGGCGACGAAGAACGGCTCGATCTCGAACGATACGGGCGTAGTAGCCAGCGTTGGCCGCCGTCGGAACTGATGAGATAAGGGTGTGAAGATACGGTGCGCCACCCGCGCGCGCTGCATCCCCACGCTTGGTTAATTCCGCGGCTACGGTGACCGGGTCAGCGGGTTCGCCACGACCGTACAGGTCAAGGATTGCGTCATAAATTAATTCATGGGCAGGGCGATAGAAGTCGCGCTCTTTGAGAATCTCGATGACATCGGCGATGGCATCTTTACTGAGGAGCATGCCACCTAAAACACCTTGTTCGGCGACTAAATCTTGTGGTGGGGTGCGCTCGAACTCGGCCGCTCGGGAATTGTTGCGCGGTTGGTTCCCAAGATTGGGGAGTTCGGTGATGCTCATAACGACGATCCTCCCAAACTCCACTGACAGGCCTTAAACCTAGTTAGGTGCCTGCGTATTCTGTTACTGGTGCGCAATGGGGGTGTGGAGCGAACTGTGGATACCTGGTGCATATCTAGCAAAACCTGGTGGATTGAACTGTGCATAACAAGTGGATAACTCGCTAAATGCCGCACCTACACGCTCAAACTTGGCTCTGGTGGTGTGGATAAAGAAAAGTTCCACTGTCTCACAATGCGATACGGCCCCATCTCAAGAGATAGGGCCGTATCACTTTCAAGAGTCGAGATTAAGCGGTAACTACCTGAACTGAAACGGTGGCTACTACCTGAGAGTGAAGGGTGACCTTGACTGGATAGGAACCGAGCTTCTTTATGTGACCAGCGACTTTGATGCGGTGCCGATCAACATCAAGACCAATGGCTGACTTGATAGCCGAGGCAATATCTTTATCGGTTACTGAACCGAACAGCGAGCCGGTGGAACCGACCTTGACCTTGACTGAGACAGTTGCGGCTTCGAGGGCTGCTTTGATTTCGCGAGCATGGTCCAAGTCTCGAATTTCCCGAGCAGAACGGGCACGACGAATTCCTTCAATCTGGCTTTCGCCACCCGCGCTCCAGGCAATTGCATTGCCACGAGGTAGAAGAAAATTTCGAGCGTATCCATCTTTTACGGTAACAACATCGCCTGGGTGACCCAGACCAGCAACTTCACGAGTAAGAATGAGTTTCATAATTCCATTCTCCTTATCGTGCGGTAGAGGTGTAAGGCAGAAGTGCCATTTCGCGGCTGTTCTTTACAGCTGCGGCAATC
>JBAXOT010000044.1:0-6237 GCA_037133095.1 Actinomycetes bacterium | reverse complement strand
GCGCGCGACTGAAAATCGTGAGGTCGACGGTTCGATCCCGTCCCCAGCCACTTAGAAAACGATCTCAACGCGCCAATCTTTTTGGGTCCGGCGTCAACCATTCAAAGTCATCTGCCGAGATCACTGGATTAATTAACTTCCCTACTTCTGAAATTTCAACCATCACGGAATCTCCGACCGATAAGTTGAATTCGATATTCGGGACGATTCCAGTTCCGGTCGAGAGAAGAACCCCGGACGGAAAGTTCATTTGACGGAAGAGAAACTCAACTAACTCTTCAAATCGTCGATGCATTTCGGATGTAGAAGTCTGTCCTTGCCAAACGATCTCACCATTTCTTTCTACTGAGACGACAACATCAAGGGCGTAAATGTTTGAGATCTCCCAAATTGGAATAATCGCTGGACCAACTGAGCACGAACCGGAATAGATTTTCGCTTGACCTAAGTAAAGTGGATTCTCGCCTTCGATAGATCGCGATGAAACATCATTGCAGATCGTGAGGCCAACAATTTCACCATGTGCGTTACAAACCAGCGCCAATTCTGGTTCGGGCGCGTTGATTTTTGAATCCGAACGCACGCCGATCGGTTCGCCATCGCCCGTCACTCGCCATGCGACGCTCTTAAAGAATAATTCGGGGCGCTGCGCGTTGTACACGCGCGAGTAAACATCAGCATGATCGCTCTCTTCTTCACGAGCACTGCGCGAACGATTGTAAGTAACACCAGAAGCCCACACCTCAGTGAGACCATCCACCGGCGTTAGGATGCGATCAACTTCGATAGAAACCTGATTAAAGAGATCGGCGTCGACTTGCTCTCGAATCAAAGAAAGCGGCAACGTCAAAAGTTCAGCCAATGAGTGCGCACTGAGAGCAGCACTGACTTCGCCTTCTGCCCGACTGATCCCAACACCGATATCGCCATTGGAGTCTACGAAACGAATTATGCGAGTAGTCATCTATTCCCCATCAAGGTGCGCCAGATCAAGGATGCTTCCGAGTCAAAACGAAATCCTATAGGAAATTACTACATATACTCTCCGTCAACGATCTCGCTATCCCCTTCAACTTTAGGCAGTTCTGGCTCTGAACTTGGCTTTTCCTCGACTACGAAAGCAGTATCGCTCATCGGACTTATAGGTCCAGGAATACTGAAGCTTGGCTCACCATCGAAGGGCATGAGTGGGTGCGGTGTTAACAACCCATGCATCCAGCCATCTTTACCCAAAGCGGATGGTTCGTATTGTTGTAACTTCGGCTCGGCTGGTTCCACTACTGGATCAAGAATGGGCAACTTTTCTTGTGGGTTGTAAGCACTCTTCGGAGTTAGTTTCATCTTTCGGTAAATCAAGATCAATGCCACCGCGATGACAACGGCAGCGCCACCATAGATTGGTGCCACAGATTGAGACTTAGGCGTCGTCCCGGTCGCGCTAATTCGTGGCGTAGGTATTGATGAGGCCGAGTCATTTTTAGTCGGAGCCGCGGCCGTAGTTGGAGGAGATGCGAGAACCGCTTTCACGTGACAAAAACCGTTTCCGCCGCTCTGTGCATCTGAAGCCCAACTTGTCTTGACGGTGTCTTCACACAAATAGGTGCCGTCAATTATGACTTTCATGTCATTTGGGATGTTCACATAAGAATTTGCATTGGCAACATTATTTTGACCAGGACTTCCTAGCGCCGCAAAGAAACTCGTTTGAGCCGGTAATCCGTCCGGGCCTGAAACTCGCTTTAACCAAAGATGGCCAGGGGTGTCTCCTTTGCCATCGTTCCAGTGGTAGGTCTCAATCCCATGCAGGCAATATGCCTTGCCGTTGGTGGAGAAGCTGGGAGCACTCCCACCATTACCCACCATGCCACCATTCGAATTATCCAACAGCACCACTTCCGGACCCTGGCAGATATAACTGGAAAAGGGTACGGCGGGGGCTGCGGTGGCGAGGTTTGACGGTGATATTGAACCCAGCGCCACAAGTAATATCGTTGAAATTAAAATTGAATATTTTCGCATCCTCATATCCTCAATTAACTCTAGATTTTCGAAGCAACATCTTTGGCAAGTTTTGCCGCACCGGTTGCATTTCCATTGACCACTTCCACAATGACGAAAAATTTATTCTTTTTGTAGAACCACACTTTGGCGCTCTTCTGTTGGACACATTTCTGAACCCCAGTTCCGCTGCACACTGTGTTATTGCCAATGCCCGAGAAAGCCCCATCACCAATTCCAGAGATCGGAGTAATTGCCGTGGCATGAGAAAGTGTCGTCTTGGCCTTGAGGAAATTACCTGAGGTCGCAGGGGTACCAAAAGTTATATTGATATTCGCGGAGTAAGTGCAGGTGATCTCCGCCATGGGAAACCCAAAGAAATTCGCAGATCCGGTCCCAACTCCTGGGGCATTTGGTGTTCCCCCCACATCGGCTTTGACGGTGCTGGCGGGAACTTTCGCGCACACTGCGTTTGGATCTGCCGCTCTCGCGTATGAAATGGAAGAGAGAGTCAGGATAAATATCGCAAAGGTTGCAGCAATAGATCGGAAAGTGTTTACTAAATAATTTTCCATATGAATCCCTTTTCGTGACAGTGTGAATAGGCACGGCGCAGTAACAGGGAAGGTGAGTTCAAGAATCGAATCACCAATCAGGTTCGTTATCAAGGTATTTTTGTTGAACGATACGAACTGCCCGTCCGCACTCGAGATTGAGAGATTGCCGAAACAAAATTTATACAATTTCTTGAGGAATAACAGCGGACGAGATTACCGAGGATCCGCCGAATACTGCGCGAGAATTTCTGGCGTTGGATCAGCTATCTTGCGCGAGGAGAAAAATACGGCGGCGCGACCAACCCGGAGTCGGACATCGAAGTAGTCGTTACAGACCCAGTAGTGAGAGCGGTCGAAATAATCATCGAAAAGAATGACACAAGGTTTAACCGATCTCGAGACCACTTCAAATAGCGTCCGCACCCGAAATCGACCGTCTATCAAAACGAAGTTCGGCTGAATATTCTCAAGTAACCATGGTGCTGATGCATAGTCTGCGCCATCCCACAGAGATAGATCTAACGGCGTTCCCCATGCTCCGGTTGGACCTAAATTCGCGGAGACGAGCGTGAAATCTTGATTATCCGACATCAACGAGCCAGCCAAGACTCGCAATGATGCAGCCCACACACCGTCAGTCTCAACTGTCGTTACCTTTTTCACTCCCGAGGAGATAGCACTTAAAGTACTGGAGCCAGATCCGTACTCTAGATACTGGTCTACGTGTGAAAACTGGCCTAAGAGGAATTTAGCCTCCTCGCCCGGCATGGCAGTATCCGAACCAAGTGTCCAATGAAAATCAACGTGAAACCCATCCCTGATAAAACAGTTCTGCTCGGGTATGAAATCTATTTTTCTTATTTGAGTATCGAAGTCGGTAAAACTGGAGTACCGCCCCTGCATCCAAAGCAGTGAATGGCCCATTTCATCCAACGGATCCGAGAATATTGGTCGCAGATTGTCTTGATCGTTGTTGAAGGTAATCTGAGTAAATTCGGGATTGCGAAATGAGCCAACCTTTAATTTGACGAGAAAGATTTGGAATCTGCCAACAGTTGAAAGTGAACCGCCGTTGTGTGGCATCACATTGGAACTAATCGCAAGAAAATCCGAATCATGTCGGCCGATAGAAATGCCGCCTGCATAATCAGATTCTGCAGAATAGAGACAGGACCCAGCGAATGCGATCTCGGCGCTTTGCCACTGGTCACCTTGCCAACGCGCGATTGCGTAACGAAGATCTTTCCCTGGCCGTTCCACGCCGTTAGGAGTGCCGGATTCGTCCACTTGATAAGAAAAGGCAATAGTCAGTTGACCCTTTTTGTCGAGGCAGATATCGCTGGGCCAGGCCGTCGAAATCTCGTTGGTCTCCCACACTTTAGTAAGAACGTGGAAGGCATCTTGTTTGAAAAAATCTTGCAACGGAGCGATTTGCTCCCCAAGGCTGTTGTACACAAAATTTTCGCGGATAACACCGTGATAAATCGAATTGTTGTGGGCTCTAGGATGATCTTCGCAAACTGTGAAATGTGTGTCATCTCCGTCTTGAAAATACAATATGTATGGTCGACCACCATCTACGCCTCGCCATCGATCTCCTAAGCCGGAGGTGTCATGACTGAGGAATTTCTGAACCGTAGTCCCCGAAAAATCTCCAATTGTGCCTTCCAAGTAGCTTGGATTGAAATCCACGGCACGGGTAAAAATACGTAATCGATCTTTTAATAATGAAATATTCGCATATGTGAGATTGTGGTTAAATTCGAATTGCCTGGATTGCTCAGCCAGAATTTCCTTTCGTGGCCAATCAATCACATCTAGATTCAATTTATTGTCGGTGTGATGTCCTGTGTAAGCAACGAAAACTTTCGAATCATCTAAGAACCTCACCGCCGGAACATTGTGATCATCGATAATCGATCGAGATCCAGGCAAAGTGATTGTTACATGATCTTTGTTACTAGCGTTCAAGAAGTGAACTTGCTGCTCGCCGGTCCTACTTACCGCCCCGACGCACGTTACCCCATCCTTGGAAAAGGCTTTTGGCGAATGGAACCAACACCAGGCGCCATCGATTCGCATTCAACTCCTAGTCAGGTTTAGCAAAATTATTTCCCGAGGCTCGAATATTAACGAAGATTCTGCAACCTATAGGCAAACAACTGATTGAGAGGTCGAGGATCTATCTCGCGGCAGTAAACCCAAGGTCAAGGTCGGACTTAATATCGGCCACATCTTCCAGGCCAATGCTCAATCGAACCATTCCAGGAGTAATTCCAGCCTGCAATTGTTCCTCAGGATTCAATTGAGAGTGAGTGGTTGAAGCTGGATGAATGACCAGACTTCGCACGTCGCCGATATTGGCCACGTGGCTAAAAAGTTCGAGCGCTTCGACAAATCGCTTACCTGATTCCACTCCACCTTCAACTTCAAAGGACATCACGGCGCCAGCGCCCTTAGGTGCATATTTCATCGCCTGGGAGCGCCACTTTGATGAAGGCAAGCCGGCGTAACTAACATGTGAAACTCCGTCGTGCGTTTCCAACCACTCTGCGATGATCTGGGCATTCTCGACATGCTTTTGCATGCGAAGGCTGAGCGTTTCTAATCCTTGCGCCAGCAACCAGGCATTAAACGGCGAGACCGAGGCACCGATATCCCGAAGCAGCTGAAGCCTGGCTTTAAAAATATAAGCTAGGTTTGCACCGAAATTTGATCCCACCCCTAATGTTTGGGCGTAGATAAGTCCGTTGTAACTCGGATCTGGTTCATTGAACCCAGGAAACTTTTTCGGATTCTGCGCGAAATCAAAATTTCCGGAATCAACGATTGCCCCAACCATTGCACTTCCGTGACCTGAGAGAAACTTGGTTGCCGAGTGCGTAACGATGTCCGCACCAAATTCAATTGGCTTTGTAAGAAACGGCGTAGCAATCGTGTTATCCACGATCCAGGGCACTCCGGCCTCGTGTGCGATCTTTCCAATGCCCTCTATATCAAGGACCGCACCCAATGGATTGGAAATGCCCTCACCAAAAAACGCTTTCGTATTTGGCCGAATCGCAGCCCGCCAAGCATCAAGATCACTTGCATCTTGAACAAAACTAAACTCGAGCCCGAACTTTGGCAGGGTGTAGTTAAAGAGGTTATAAGTCCCGCCATAAACATTTCTGCTCACCACCACGTGGTCACCGGCTTCTGCCACATTCATAATGGCGTATGCCGTCGCAGCCATGCCACTCGCCACTAAAAGGGCGCCCACGCCACCTTCAAGATTTGCCAGTCGTTGTTCAACTGCATCTTGAGTGGGGTTATTGATTCGAGTGTAAACATTTCCTGCCTCTGCGATACCAAAGAGATTGGCAGCATGTTGGGTATCACGGAATTGATAGGCGGTGGTTTGATAAATCGGAAGGGACCTAGATCCGGTGACGGGATCAGGTGTTTGTCCAGCATGAATTTGTTGAGTATCGAAGGACCAATTTTCTCGGTTTACCATACGAAGAACTTTCGTCTTATTGCTGGATAAATACAAGCACCGCTTAAAATAAATCAGCAAGAATTAGTGCTGTCATGAGCCACGGGAGGATCCGATGAAGAAAATCTTTGTAATTGGGCCAAATAAGTGCGGTAGCAGTTCTATTCATCACTTTTTCGAGAGCAATGGGATTACCTCTGCGCA
>JBAXOT010000043.1:0-6431 GCA_037133095.1 Actinomycetes bacterium | reverse complement strand
AGTGGCAACAGGTGTTTTTTCGAGCGGGCGCGCCAAGATCAAAGAGCGCACTTTGCGAACCGATCGCTGGTGGCTCCAACCGGCATTTACCGTCTTTGTTCTCTTTTCCTTCATTGTCTACGCCACCTTTCGAGCCTTTGAAAATGCCCATTACTTTGTTGCGCCGCTGATCTCTCCGTTTTATTCCCCGTGTCTCACCCCTAGTTGTGTAGCCGGCTCCTCGTTGCTCGGACAACCTATCGGTGTAGTTCACCTCTTCGGCGTCATGATTTCACCTTCACTCTTCATTTTGATTTTTCCTTTAGGTTTCCGTCTTACTTGTTACTACTACCGCAAGGCGTACTACCGATCCTTCTGGATGTCGCCACCAGCATGTGCAGTTGCTGAGCCACATTCCAAGTACACCGGCGAAACTCGCGCACCGCTGATCATGCAGAACGCGCACCGCTGGTTCTTTTACGCGGGTCTGGTTTTCAACGTCATTCTGACCATCGATGCAATCTTGGCTTTTAAAAATGCTCAAGATGAATGGGGTCACATGAGCGTCGGCACCTTGGTGTTGCTCGCCAACGCGACCTTCCTCTGGTTGTATTCCGCATCCTGTCATACCTGCCGCCACACCATCGGTGGTCGGTTGCGTAACTTTTCACAACACCCAGTTCGTTACAAGTTATGGACCTATGTATCGATTCTCAACCACAAGCACCAAAACTTCGCCTGGGTTTCCCTCTTTGGTGTTGCACTTGCCGACCTCTATGTTCGACAAGTTTCCGCAGGTTCCATTACTAACTTCTACTTCTTTTAAGCGAGAACCATGAGCGAACAATTAGAACGATACAGCTACGACATTGTTGTTATAGGTGCAGGTGGCGCCGGTTTGCGAGCTGCAGTAGAAGCCCGCGAGGCCGGACTTCGAGTCGCCATCATCTGTAAGTCACTCTTTGGTAAAGCCCACACCGTTATGGCAGAAGGTGGCGTTGCCGCCTCCATGGGCAATGTCAACGAAAGCGATAACTGGATGGTTCACTTTCGCGACACAATGCGCGGGGGCAAGTTCCTGAATCATTATCGAATGGCTGAACTCCATGCCAAAGAAGCACCAGACCGAGTTTGGGAATTAGAACTTTGGGGAGCGCTCTTTGATCGCACCAAAGAGGGAAAGATTTCGCAACGAAACTTTGGTGGTCATGAATACCCACGTCTGGCTCACGTTGGCGACCGCACTGGTCTAGAACTCATCCGTACCATGCAACAACGCATCGTTGCGATGCAGCAAAAAGATAGTCGCGAAACCGGAGACCCAGAGAGTTTTATTAAAGTCTTTGCCGAACTCACGATTACTGAAATTACTAAAGAAAATGGCAAGGTTTCTGGGGCTTACGGTTATTGGCGCGAAAATGGCAACGAGGTTTTCTTTGAAGCCCCTGCCGTCGTTCTTGCAACCGGTGGTGTTGGAAAAACTTTCAAAATCACCTCGAACTCATGGGAGGGCACTGGAGATGGCCACGCCCTTGCCTTGAAGGCCGGTGGAAATTTGGTCGATATGGAGTTCTTGCAATTCCACCCAACTGGAATGGTTTGGCCACCATCGGTTCGCGGTCTTCTCGTAACAGAATCAGTTCGCGGTGATGGTGGAGTTTTGACCAACACCGACGGAATTCGATTTATGTTCAATTACATTCCGGATGTCTTTAAAGATAAATATGCGGATAACGAAGCCGAAGCCGATCGTTGGTATAACGATCAAGCTAATAACCGCCGCCCACCAGAACTTCTGCCCCGCGATGAAGTTGCACGCGCAATTAATTCTGAAGTTAAGGCTGGTCGAGGCACCGAACACGGTGGCGTTTTCCTTGATGTTTCCAAACGCCTGCCTGCCGATGTGATTAAAAAGAAGTTGCCATCCATGTGGCATCAGTTCTACGAGCTCGCTGGTGTGGATATCACTAAAGAGGCGATGGAAGTTGGACCTACATGTCACTACGTAATGGGTGGCGTTGAAGTTGATCCAGATAGCGCAGCCGCGGTTGGAGTCCCCGGACTCTTTGCGGCCGGTGAAGTTGCTGGTGGAATGCACGGTTCCAACCGCCTCGGCGGAAACTCACTCTCTGACCTTTTGGTATTCGGTCGCCGAGCTGGTGTTGGCGCCTCTGAATATGTAAAGAACAATGGTGCAAATCCTGCTTCTGAAGGATCACTTCAAGTTGCACATGACCGAATTGAAAAGCCATTCAGCCAAACTGGTGGCCAAAATCCTTACGCTCTCCACCAAGAGTTGCAGGAGGTGGCGCACAATTTGGTTGGAATCATTCGCACTCGTGCCGAACTCGAAGAGGCAATTACCAAGATTGCCGATATTCGTGAACGAGCAAAGAGTGTGGCAGTTACTGGTGGCCGAGAATTTAATCCTGGTTTCCATTTAACTTTTGATCTAGACAATATGTTGCTGATTGCAGAGAGCACCGCAAAGTCTGCACTTCTTCGTGAAGAATCCCGAGGTGGTCATACTCGCGATGACTTCCCTGGCATGAATGCACAATGGCGTCAGGTCAATCACATCAGCAGATTCAACGGTGACCACGTTTCGGTGCGCCAACAAGCCCTACCAAGTTTACCGAAGGAACTTTTTGATCTCTTCGATATCCACGAACTCGAGAAGTACATGACTGCAGAAGAAATCGCGAAGGGTGGTTCCAACTAATGGCCCGCACAATCAAACTTCGGATCTGGCGTGGAAACGCACAAGATGGCGCCCTGCAAGATGTCACCGTCGATGCAAACGAGGGCGAAGTAGTTCTTGACGTCATTCACCGAGTTCAAGCAACCCAAATGAATGACCTCGCAGTTCGCTGGAACTGTAAAGCGGGCAAGTGCGGATCTTGTTCCATGGAAATCAATGGCAAGCCGCGCCTTGCTTGTATGACTCAGATGGCCAATTTTGACGAGGGTGAGACCGTCACGATCACACCACTTCGCGCCTTCCCGGTCATCAAAGATTTAGTGACCGACGTATCGTTCAATTACAAGAAGGCGATGGAGATCCCCGCCTTCGAGCCTCCCGCCGATCTCAAGCCAGGTCAGCCTCGGATGGAACAGATCGATGTCGAACGGAGCCAAGAATTCCGTAAATGCATCGAGTGCTTCCTCTGTCAGGACACCTGTCACGTAATTCGCGACCACGAAGAGAACAAAAAGTCCTTTGCTGGACCGCGCTTCTTTATCCGAATCGCGGAGTTGGATATGCACCCGCTGGATATGTTGCGAAACCGCAAGCAAAAGGCTCAGGAAGAGCACGGTCTTGGAATGTGCAACATCACCAAATGCTGCACCGAGGTCTGCCCTGAGCACATCCGGATCACCGATAACGCGATTATTCCGATGAAAGAACGCGTTGTAGACGTGAAATATGACCCTGCTCGCTGGTTAGGTTCCAAAATTAGAAAGCGTGACGGTATTCTCTAAGGCATGAAACTGATCCTTCGCTGGGTTGCACTTGCTTTAGCTGTTTGGGTTGCCACTGCTCTGGTTCCTGGAATCACCGTTCACGGTGGCGCTGGAAAGTTCCTTTGGGTTGCCCTGCTCTTTGGTTTGATCAATAGTTTTTTTGGATCGATCCTAAAAGTGCTCACCTTTCCGGCCGTTCTGCTCACCTTTGGTCTCTTTAGCTTTGTCATCAACGCAGCAATGTTGATGCTGACCGCCAGGTGGAGCAGTTCTCTCGATATCAAGAACTTTTGGTCCGCACTGCTCGCATCCTTGGTCATCACTGCAGTTTCCTCCGCGCTCAATAGCATTGTGCGACCAAAGAGGACGCGCTGAAAAGTATTCTCGTTGTTTCCCTCGGCGGGATTATTGGATCGCTCGCGAGGTGGGGTGTCTCGCTGGCATTGCCAGGTGAAGGTTTTCCTTGGGCGGTCTTGCTGGTCAATTATCTCGGTTCGGTAATTCTTGCTTTTTTGTTCATTTACATAAAATTGCATAAATCTCCCAAGTGGTGGTGGCGCCCGGCGCTTGGTTCAGGCTTCTGTGGCGGTTTTACGACCTACTCGGCTTTTGCAGTGAGGATTGATCAATACTTTAGGGCTGGCGAAGTGAACTCAGCGATTACATATGCGCTCGCTTCACTGTTGGGCACCTATGTTCTTGTTTTTATGGTCAACGAATTCTTTGGCAAAAAGGAAGTTAGGCAATGAGAGGAATTCTTGTTGCTCTTGGTGCGGGTGTCGGTGCTCCGGCTCGATACCTCGTTGATAAATATATTAAACAGACTCATAAATCTTTTATACCCTGGGAGACCTTGCTGATAAATATTCTCGGCTCATTTGTCCTGGGTTTTGTTATAAAGTCAGGTGGAAATACCGCGTTGATTTTTGGTACTGGCTTTGCCGGCGCCTTTACTACCTGGTCGACTTTTGCGGTCGAGACCCACGAACTCTTCGATAATAAGAATCACCGCATGGCTTTTGCCTACGTGGGTTTCACCTTGGTCTTAGGAATTGCAGCGGCGGCGCTTGGAAACGCCCTTTAACTAGCGACGGGCGAGGTTCGACATCCAAACTTCAACTTCATCTGGGTGGCTCGGCAATTTATTACTCAGTACTCGACACCCAGTTTCGGTCACTAAGACATCATCTTCGATACGAACGCCAATTCCGCGATATTCAATCGGGAATAGTTCGTCATCAGGATGGATGTAAAGACCTGGTTCCACCGTAAGGATCATTCCAGGTTCGAGAATGCCTTCCGAGTATGCCTCTTTACGAGCGAGCGCACAATCGTGAACATCAATACCCAACATATGGCCGGTGCCATGAACGGTCCATCGGCGATGCAGCCCTGAATCTGGTTTGAGTGAATCTTCAGCTGATATTGGTAGGACGCCAAGTTCAGCCAAACCGTGAGCCAAGACCTCTTGAGCAGCGTTGTGAAAATCTTTAAATTTCGCGCCTGGCTTGACCGCAGCAAAGCCTGCTTTTTGCGCCTCATACACTAGGTTGTAAATCTTTCGTTGAGCCGGGGAGAATTTTCCATTGATAGGTAAGGTGCGAGTTATATCTGCCGTGTAGAGCGAATCAACCTCAACCCCAGCATCAATCAAGATCAAATCACCCGGAAGCACATCTCCATCATTACGGATCCAGTGCAGTACGCAAGCATGAGATCCTGAGGCCGCGATGGTGTCGTAACCAATGTCGTTGCCTTCGAGGCGGGCGCGACCAAAGAACGCGGCTTCAATAACCCGCTCGCCGCGAGCCATCGATGTTGCAGCTGGAATTGCTTTGATCATGTCGTCAAAACCGCGAATAGTGGAGTCGATTGCTTTCTGCATTTCGGCAACTTCATACTCGTCTTTGATTAAACGCATCGTTGATGCAACGCTGGCAAATTCCTCTTCGCGCTTCTTTCGTTTCTCCACCAATTTATCGAGAACGCGATCCTCGCCTCGAATAATGAGCGTCTCTTGCTTTGAGTTGAGAAATTCAGCAACAGTGGAAATCTGGCGGACTTTTATTCCATATCTAGTTTCGGTTTCGTCGATTGTCATCCGACGACCAACCCAAAATTCTCCATGACGGGCGTTCTTGTAGAACTCATCTGTGTCTCGTGGGGATCTTGGATGGATGAAAAGCAGCGCCTCGTGACCAAGTTCAGTCGGTTCAAGTACCAAGACCGAATCTGGGACCGCATCACTGCCAGTAATTCCGGTGAAATAGGAGAAAGCAGAATGGGGGCGGAATCGATAATCCGTATCATTACTTCGAGTTTTTGCCGCCCCGGCTGGCAAAATCAGCCTAACGCCAGGGTACTTTGCAGAGAGATCTGCGCGCCGCTTGGCACAGTACGGGACTGCCGGCGAAGCCGTTACCCCTTCAAGCGGTGAAGGCGCCCACCCATCCTTCATAAATTCAGTAAGTTGGTCGGCTACCGGGATGTCGTGGACTCGGGTGCCGTCTTTTTCGGTCATACCCCGAGTCTATTACTGACCACCGTCACAAATTTCCACAGGTTCGGTCACATTCTGGTTACTTTTGGGCGGCCAACTCCGAAAGCTTCTCTCGAACTGCGACCGCTGAAGGATTGGTCAAAGTGGTTCCATCTGGAAAGAGCAAAGTGGGGACTACTTGGTTGCCGCCGTTGACCGAGGCAACAAACTCAGCCGTTCCTGGCACCTCTTCGATATTGATCTCCTCAAACGCAATGCCAATGTCATTAAGTTGGCGCTTGAGACGTCTGCAAAAACCGCACCAGGTGGTGCTGTACATGGTGAGAGTGTTTTGGCTCATATCCGATTCTGACATTAGGAGCCAGATTCGGCGACTTCAATTGCTAAACCAGGGGGCTAATGGCAGGGTCAGATTGCCTGTAAACTCCCCCTGCAACTCGGAGACGTCGCATAGCCCGGTCGAGTGCGCCTCACTGCTAATGAGGTA
>JBAXOT010000042.1:0-6703 GCA_037133095.1 Actinomycetes bacterium | reverse complement strand
TTCTGAAGGACATCCAGTTTTCTGGACCAGTTACCTCTTCAAATCCGTGCCGACGATATAACTCGTGGGCATCATTTGTCCGCAATAAAAAGAAGATCTTCTCGCCTTTTTGGAAGTAATCCATAGCTCCTTGCGCGACCAGTTTTCCAAATCCTTCGCCGCGACGTTCGGGGTCTACAAAGACATCACACAACCAGGCAAAAGTCACGCCGTCTGTGACCATTCGACCAAAGCCAACAAAGGTCTCGGTCTCATCTAGAACCGAAATCGTGACCGAATTGTCGAACGATGCGTTGATGACTTCTGCTGGTCGACCTTTCGCCCAGTAAGACTCGGTGCTGAGCCAACGAACAATCTTCTCGCGATCGACATCGGCGTGGTCGTAACTAACTCTCATGGTCGGCAGTCTAGCCAAGAGAAAAACGGGATTTCTTTGTCAGTGATCTCTGTTAAAATTTATCTAGGTCAAGAACCTAAGCGTCAAGCCCTTCGGCTGGCTTAGTACCAACCGCGCAACCGCGCACGGTGGTCTGAAGGAAGACCTGCCAGTGATGAATCACAGCACTGGAAGAGCGGATCTTTGACAAGGTCCAGTTAGGACTAATTGGCATGCCCGATGATCATTCAAGCCTCGTCGCAGAGATGCAGCTGGACCTTTTCCAGGCGCTCTGTCTGTGCGGGTGGGTATCCTCGATCTCGTTCCGAGAAGAGGTCGAATTGCTACGAGCACTGCATTTGCATCAGATAAAAGTGTTTGGGGAACCACGATGAATGAAGGAGGCGGGAACACAGAGAACAATGAAACGAAGGAATCTCTTTGGCAACGAGCCAGAGATTACCCCGGTGCTGAAAGAGCCGATGCCTATGATGAATTGGCGCATCGAGCCTATGACGAATACAACTACATAGAAGCGTTATCTCTCTTAGAGGCGGCAATAGATGTTCTCGAAGAACATGAACCAGATTCATACCAGACGCAAAAGATACATATTTACCATGGCATCGAACAGTCGCTATATGCGCTAGGGAGATTTCAAGAAGCTGCCGATGCTGCCTGTGTTCGAGTTGAGAAGATTCGAAATTGGGACCAAAAAGACTTGCCCGCGGCGCTTCGCGATTTGGGCCGGATTTGCTTTGCGGCATCAAAGTACGAAAAATCATTGGAGGCACATCTGGAGTCGATCGAGCTGTTAGATCCAACTCACGTTGAGTTAGATTACGCGGTCGATTATCTGAATATCGCAATGGCGTACAACGCGCTCCAAAAATATTCGGACGCCATTGAATTCGCACTTCTCGCGAGAGACATTTTCAAGGAAGAGAAGATCGTTCTCAGTGTTGCTGAATGCGACAGCGAACTCTCCGAGGCCTACGGAGGGTTAGGCGATGGCGTCAATGCGGAGTACTACGCGCAATTAGCCTTGGATGTGCTGACCTTCATGGAAATCTCATCGAGGGTTCCCTATTTACTCTTTCACCTCGCGGTCGCAAAACGGCTTCAAGGTGAATTAGAACCGGCTCTTGACTTGTTAGAAAAATCAAGATCTGGGGTAGTTTCTGAGACTCCTAACAATTTCTCCTTCCTCGTCAAAATTGATCGAGAGGGTGCAGGAATTTTGATCTCTCAAGGAAAAGTTGGCAAAGCCAATGAAGTTCTTCGACGACTTGGGACAATTGAAGAAATTATTGACTAAGCATCACGCTTTTGCATGGCATAACTTGCGCCACCAATAGCCAAAACGATCCAACCGGCGAAGACCAGAGCGCCCAGGGTAGGTGAGAGCAAATTTATCGAAAGCGGAGTGGGGTTGAGGAAGGCCCCACCCGCGTTCGATGGAAGATACTCCAATATTTTCTGCCAGCTCGTTGGAAGCAAGGCACCAAGTAGCGCGGGAAGGAAGAGCACGCCGCCGATAACGATCCCGATTGCAGAAGCGGTGTGCCTTGTGAGAGTTCCAATGGTCAAGCCCAAAATGCCCAGACCTACGATGTAAAAGGCATAACCGAATAGAGCCCGCGAGACAAAGGGGTCTGAGAGGTGCATGACGGCAAGCCCGTAATGTTTGAAGAGTGACATACCCAGGGCAAACGCGGCAAAAATTGAAATCAGCATGAGTGGTAAAACGGTGTAGACAAAAGTAATCAGTTTTGAAAAGAGCACTGGTAGGCGCTTTGGCACGGCAGTGAACGAGGTGCGAATCATGCCGCTGCTGTATTCCCTGGAACCCATGATGCTGCCTAACACCGAAATAATCAGGATCGCAAAGTTAGCCCCGGTCATTACTCGTTCAAAGGTGCTGCGATGTTCGCCATCTCCGCCACCATTTGGTCGATGCTCCGAAAGAATGGCGCTGAGGACGCTGAACCCGATAATCGCGGCCACTGTCAATGCGAGGGTAATCCAGTTGGATTTAAGGGACTTGAATTTAATGAATTCCGATTTAAGGACTTTTGGAAAGCTTACTTTCAGGGCGGTGAATTTACTCGGAGTCTGTATTTGGGTCATCGCGCTTTCCTACTTTTCCCCATGGCCGTGAAAAGCCACAGAATCTTGAGTCATTTCCATAAATGCGTCTTCCAACGAAGGCGCCACATCGGTCAATTGATGTAAAACAATTTGATTCTGCATGGCAAGTGCGCCGATCTCGGCGGCGGTGATGTTATTGAGTTCGATTTCATCGCCATCTCCGCCTATGACCTCAGCCGAGGTATTTTGGAGAAGAACCTTTAGTTTGCCGGAATCAGGAGTCACAACTTTGACGTGGTTCTGTGCGGAACGGGAAATAAATTCAGCCATTGATGTATCAGCGAGAATCTTTCCTTTGCCGATAACGATTAAGTGGTCTGCCGTAAGTTCCATCTCGCTCATAAGGTGAGAGGAGAGGAAAACAGTACGTCCTTCTTGCGCAAAACTCTTGAGCAGATTGCGAATCCAAAGAATTCCATCGGGATCAAGACCATTGACGGGTTCATCCAACATTAATACTTCAGGGTCAGCGAGAAGCGCAGTGGCGATTCCAAGACGTTGGCTCATTCCCAACGAAAATTTACTGGCATTCTTTCTCGCGACACTCTCAATTCCGACGAGATCTAAAACTTCATTAATCCGAACCTTGCCAATGCCCATGGTTGCCCCAACGGCGGCAAGGTGGTTGTAAGCGGAACGCCCTTTGTCAACCGACTTGGCTTCAAGTAGAGAGCCAAGAACTGAGAGCGGAGATTGCAGGTCCGAATACTTCTGGCCTTTGATGAATGTTTCACCTGTGGTGGGTTGATCTAAACCGAGGATGATTCGCATTGTGGTTGATTTTCCAGCGCCGTTTGGTCCGAGAAAGCCAGTAACCCGTCCGGGTTCAACGGTGAAATCGATGCCATCTACAGCGATGGTCTGACCATATTTCTTCGTTAAATTTCTGACCTCAATCACACATTCCCCCGTCGCGACTATGAACAACCTTCGAAAGGTAGTCCGAGAACCTGAGATATGACTAGGTGGCACTTCACTAAAGCCTGAGAACTAGATGAAAGATGGGAACTGACTTATTTGCCAAAATAAGAAGAAGGACCCCGACTGTTCCCGACGGGGTCCTTCTTCTAGTGCCAACTACTAGTGGGGACGGGCTAGTAGTTGGAACGCTCTAGTAATTCGAATGAGCGACGACGGCGCGCTTTGTCGGCTTTGCGGAAGGCTTCTTGATGACTTTGGCGATCGGCTTCTTGACAACCTTGGCAGGAGCCGACGGCTGTGCGGCTGATGACGATTTTGGCTTGGCCGACGCCGATGGCGTTGCTTTTGAGGTCGGCATAGTTGATTCAGTCGAAGCCGAAGGGGAAGGACCGGCTTGGCTGGCCAACGCCGCGGGAGTTAGTTCGAGTCCCGCTGGAGAGACTGCAAACCAAACTCCCCCGGCGCCCTGGCCGTGAGTGTCACCTGGCTGGGCGTCTCCGGCAAAGGTATAGATGGGGCGGCCGTTAATTTCAATTTGATTGCTCGACGCAATGACCGAGACTTTCGCCTCGATTCCGACGACGACTGGGGACGATCCCGCCGCCGTAATCAATGGCCAGTGCGTCAAACAACCACCCGTGCAGGTACTTACTCCAGAATTTGGGACGTCTAAGTCGTAGTAATAAGCGGTCATTCCTTTGCCGTCAACAATGATCTGACCAAGGGAAGTAGCCTTGACGGTGACATCTGGGGATGCCGCAAAGGCTGATGGTCCAGGACCAAAGTAGAACAACGAAGCCACGGCTAAACAAATACTCTTGAAAGCTTTACTTTTCATGGGGACACCTACTTTCTCGAGTATTTCTGAGCCGATATGGCTAACTGGCCAAAAATCTGAGGAGGTCAGTTACCCTAATAACGAAGTAGTGGGCAAAAAGGTTCAAAGGAAATACTTGCGTTCTCAATGAACCTTTTCAGGGTCAATTTCGTTATCCAAGTGGGGGTAACTATGAAGAGCACGAAGAGCAAACAGGATGAGCTCTTGTTCGCCGTAAATCAGGCGCACGGCCGTTCGCTCTTCAGCTATGTCTCACGAATCACTGGAGATGATGCATTGGCCCAAGATATTGTGCAAGAAGCGCTGCTTAAGGCGTGGAAACACCCAACGATTTTGCAACAAAACAGTGACGCCACGAGAGCGTGGCTATTCACCGTGGCTCGTAATATGGTGATCGACGATCGTCGTAGCGCTCGGTTTCGACGGGAATCTGCGACTGAGACATTGCCAGAAGTTTCGATGGCTGATGAAACCGATGCTGCCTTGGACTCCTGGGTTATATCCGATGTTCTCATGACTTTGAGCGAACAACATCGACGAGTTATCGTCAGCGCCTACTTCCAAGGTCTCTCGGTTGCCGAGATTGCCCGTCAAGAAGAGGTTCCTGCTGGCACCATCAAATCCAGACTTCATTACGCCCTCGCGGCGCTTCGACTCTCACTGCAAGAAAGAGGGGCCACAAAATGACATTCTCCGACGATCTCTATCGAGATTGGGATGCCGCTTACGTTCTCGGCGCCCTGAGCCTTGATGAACGCAAAGAGTACGAACACCACCTCACTCAATGTGACTACTGTCTAAATGCCGTTGCCCAGATTGCCGGCATCCCTGGGATTCTGAGCAAAATCGACCCGCAATCAGTGGAAGCTCTTATGGATGGAACTGTAGAAGTTCCTGCCCCACCTTCTTGGGATGAATCAATCTTTGTTCAGAAGTTAGCAAAGCGGGCTGAACAAGAACGACGAAAGAGTCGCATTCGCCAGAGCATCGGATTGGTTGCGGCCGCCGTCATCTCCATTTCCGTCGGGGTTGGTGCGGCTGGCATCTTCCAAACTCCGGCTACTTCCGGAACTTCAGCAGTCGCAGCTGGCAGCAACATCCGAGTTACCAATTTGGTACCCAACATTATGACGGCGACCTTCCACGTGACGAGCAAAGCGTGGGGCACCAAGATCGATTGGAATTGCAAGTACGTAACTGGAAATTCGTCTCGATACGGCAATCACAAATACGACTTGGTGGCCACCGATAAGGCTGGCCAGAAAACGGTTATCGCGACCTGGGTCGCCACCGGATCTACTGCACTTGGAATGTCTACAACAACATCATTGACGATTTCACAACTGAAATCTGTCGCGATAACGGCTGCTTCGTCCCCACAGCCCTTGGTTCTCGGATTGATCTAGTCCCCAGCCAATCCGAGAACTTTCATTAAAGGAAAGACCCCTAGTTCCCTAGGGGTCTTTGCAACCTTCCGACAAAATAATCGTAGAGCAAGTCTTGCCCTTCATCAGTATCACCATTGGGTGCGAAAAAAAATCAGCCCCTCACTTGACCGAGGGGCTGATCTATTTAAGCGGGTCATGGTTAATGCACCACTCCAACAATGAAATTGTACATTTTGCTCTACCGGTTTAGAAAGTTGTGTGGATAGAAATTAAAACTACTTTAAGTAGTTTTGAAATATTGTGTTCATCGAAACAAAAAGAGAAGGGCCCCACTGGAAATCTCCAGCGAAGCCCTTCTGATTCTAGTTTTTGTTTAAGTTTCTAGTTTCCACTAGATACTGATCATGAACATCCAGAAGTTGAACCGCAACCTTCGCAGACGAAGCATGAACCAGCCATACGCATTTTTACACCGCAAGACATGCAGAGCGGCGCATCAGATTTGATTCCAGTCATCGCTTCGAAGAGTTCAGTTGAGGAACCAACACCAGCAGGTGCTGCCTCAATCTTCACTTCAACAGGCTTTGAAACGACAGCCTCGGCTACTGGAGCACTCTGTGCTGCAGTTGTCAAAGCCTCAGAAACATCTGGGGTGTAGACACCGCTGTCCAAAGCGCGAGCGCGTTCGGATGCAGTATGGATTCCCATTTCAGAACGAGTTTCAAATGGCAAGTAATCGAGTGCAAGACGACGGAAGATGTAGTCCATCATGGACTGTGCCATGCGGATATCGGCATCATCAGTCATACCGGCTGGCTCGAAGCGCAGGTTAGTGAACTTCTGCACGAAGGTCTCGAGTGGAACTCCGTATTGCAGACCAATCGATACTGCGATCGAGAAGGCATCCATAACACCGGCCAAGGTAGAACCCTGCTTGCCAAGCTTTAAGAAGACTTCTCCAAGCGCACCATCGGCGTAAGCACCAGCGGTCATATAACCCTCGGCGCCACCAACCATGAAGGAAGTGGT
>JBAXOT010000041.1:0-8021 GCA_037133095.1 Actinomycetes bacterium | reverse complement strand
GTATCTTCGGACCAGTTGCTCGCGAACTTCGCGACAAGAAGTTCATGAAGATCATTTCATTAGCGCCGGAGGTGCTCTAAACATGGCCAAGATTAAGAAAGGCGACACCGTTTTGGTGATTGCCGGAAAAGATAAAGGTCAAACGGGCAAAGTTTTGCGCGTAGATAAAGATGCCGAGCGCTTGCTCATCGAAGGTGTTAATCGCGTGATGCGCCACACCAAAGAGACCACGAGTGATCGCGGCGTTAAGGTCGGCGGCATTCTTACCGTTGAGGCCAGCATTCATCTCTCCAATGTCATGTTGGTTGATGACGATGGCAAGGCCACCCGCATTGGTGCTCGCAAGGATGAAGCTGGCAAGAATGTTCGCATCTCTCGCCGCACCGGAAAGGACATCTAATGTCAACCACTGTTGCAGCCCCACGGCTCAAGGAAAAATACCGAGCAACGATTGCGCCAGCTCTTCTAGCCAAGTTTGGCTACAAGAATGTGATGCAGATTCCTACCTTGGTAAAAGTTATTGTGAATATGGGTGTTGGTGAAGCCGCTCGTGACTCAAAGTTGATCGAAGGCGCCATTCGCGACCTGACTATCATCACTGGTCAGAAGCCACAGGTCACCAAGTCTCGTAAATCTATTGCGCAGTTCAAGCTTCGTGAAGGAATGCCTATTGGTGCTCACGTCACGCTTCGCAACGACCGCATGTGGGAATTCACTGATCGCTTGATCAGCATCTCCCTTCCTCGTATCCGCGACTTCCGTGGTCTCTCTCCTAAGCAATTTGATGGAAATGGCAACTACACCTTCGGCTTAACCGAGCAAGTTGTTTTCCCAGAAATTGAACAAGACAAGATCGATCGCACCCGCGGTATGGATATCACCTTTGTTACGACTGCCAAGACTGATGAAGAAGGTCGCGAGCTGCTCCGTGCACTCGGTTTCCCCTTCAGAGAAAACTAAGAGAGGCGCACAGCACATGGCTAAGACATCACTCAAGGTTCGCGCAGCGCGTAAGCCAAAGTTCAAGGTTCGCGGCTATACCCGCTGCCAACGCTGTGGTCGACCACACTCGGTTTATCAGAAGTTCGGCATCTGCCGTATCTGTTTCCGTGAGATGGCCCACCGTGGCGAACTTCCTGGCATCACCAAGGCTTCTTGGTAAATAGCTTCCTGGTAAGTCGTCACTCCGACGAAAAGTTTTTCCAACTAACAACTACGAGATAGGTCCACTTACTAACGAAGAGATTCGTCAAGCGAGAGACTGGAAACCATCTTGAGAAAGGCCCGAGGCCAAGAATGACAATGACAGATCCAATCGCAGACATGCTGGCTCGTCTGCGCAATGCGAACTCTGCCTACCATGAAGTGGTTGCAATGCCATCTTCATCGGTAAAGGTTCGAATTGCTGAAATCCTCAAGCAAGAGGGTTATGTAGCCGGTTACAAAGTAGAGACCAATGCTGAAGGTTTTGGCAAGACTCTGACTATCGATTTGAAGTTCGGCGTTAACCGCGAACGTTCCATCGCAGGTCTTCGCCGAGTAAGCAAGCCAGGACTTCGCGTCTACGCAAAGTCAACTGCGCTTCCTAAAGTTTTGGGCGGACTTGGCGTCGCCATTATCTCCACATCATCTGGTTTGCTGACTGATAAGCAAGCCAACAAGCAAGGGGTAGGCGGAGAAGTTCTCGCCTACGTATGGTGATCTAATGTCACGTATCGGTCGTTCACCTATCACTATTCCTGCTGGAGTCGAAGTTTCGATCTCTGGTCAGACTGTTTCGGTTAAGGGTCCTAAGGGTTCCCTCAGCCATGTCCTCGCGGAACCAATTGCGGCATCCAAGGAAGAATCAACTCTCTTGGTGACCCGTCCCAACGATGGTCGCGAAGCTCGTTCCCTTCATGGAATGTCTCGCACCTTGGTCGCGAACATGCTCGAAGGCGTTACCAATGGCTATTCAAAGACGATCAACATCGTCGGCGTCGGTTATCGCGTTGCGGAAAAAGGCGGCGATCTTGAGTTCGCACTCGGATACAGTCACCCGATCTCCTTCCCAGCACCTGCTGGAATCACCTTCAAGGTTGATTCGGCTACTAAATTTTCGATTATCGGAATCGATAAGCAACTCGTAGGCGAGACCGCCGCCAAGATCCAGAAACTTCGTAAGGCTGATCCTTACAAAGGCAAGGGTCTGCATCTTGATGGCGCCAAGATTCGCCGCAAGCAAGGAAAGACAGGTAAGAAGTAATGGCTATCGGAGTAAAGGTATCTAAGGGTTCATCTCAGAAGGCTCGCGCCCGTCGCCACTTCCGAGTTCGCAAGAAGGTCTCTGGCACTACTGCCCGTCCTCGTCTTGTGGTCTCGCGCTCATCGCGTCACCTCTTCGTCCAGATTGTGGATGACACCATCGGTCAAACTTTGGTCTCAGCCTCAACGATGGAAGATTCTTTCCGCACCGCTGATGGTGATAAGACCAGCAAGGCTCGCCTCGTTGGTGAAACCATTGGCGCACGTGCCAAAGAAAAGGGAATTTCTGCGGTTGTCTTTGACCGTGGTGGCAATAAATATCATGGCCGTGTTGCAGCGCTTGCAGACGGTGCTCGCTCGAGTGGATTGGATTTCTAAATGGCAACTGCTCCTGCGAAAAGCCCCCGCGAAGAAGGCGGCAAGACTGGCGATCGTCGTGATCGTCGTGACCGTCGTGATGGTGGACCGGCTCAAGAGAAGAGCCCATACACCGAGCGCGTCGTCTTTATTAACCGCGTAGCGAAGGTAGTCAAGGGTGGACGTCGTTTCTCCTTCACCGCTCTCGTTGTTGTCGGTGACCAAAATGGCACTGTCGGAATTGGATATGGCAAGGCAAAGGAAGTTCCACAAGCAATTGCTAAGGCTGTCGAAGAAGCGAAGAAATCTTTCTTCAAAGTTCCTCGCCTTTATGGAACCATCCCGCATCCAGTTCAAGGCGAAAAAGCTGCCGGTGTAGTTCTTCTCCGTCCAGCTAGCCCAGGTACCGGAGTTATTGCTGGTGGCCCAGTTCGCGCCGTTTTGGATTGCGCTGGAATCACCGATGTTTTGACCAAGTCTTTGGGTTCAAATAACCCAATCAACATGGTCCACGCCACCATTGCCGCACTTCGTGCGTTGGAAACCCCAACCGCAATTGCCGCTCGACGTGGTCTTCCATTAGAAGATGTGGCACCTGCAGCTATTGTTCGTGCCGTCGCAGCGTCAGTAGGTGCGTAATGCCTCGGTTAAAAGTAACTCAACTTCGTTCCAAGGTTGGTGCTCGTCCTGAGCATCGCGAAACCTTGCGTTCATTAGGTTTAAAGCGCATCGGTGATGTCGTAGTCAAAGAAGATCGTCCCGAGATTCGCGGAATGGTCGTTGCTGTGCGTCACATGGTCACAGTCGAGGAGGTCGAATAACTATGGTGCTCAAGGTCCATCATCTCCGTCCAGCTCCAGGAGCTAAGAAGGCTCGTACCCGTAAGGGTCGCGGTGAGGCATCAAAAGGTAAGACTGCAGGTCGTGGCGGTAAAGGAACACGTGCTCGTAACGTCGTTCGTGCCGGCTTCGAAGGTGGTCAGTTGCCGCTTGTTATGCGTCTGCCAAAACTTCGTGGTTTTACCAACCCAGAGCGGGTTGAGTACCAACCTGTCAACGTCTCTACGATTAATGCGCTCTACCCAAAGGGTGGCGAAGTAACCGTGGAAGATTTGGTCGCTAAGGGCGCAGCCCGCGACGGTCATCCTGTTAAGGTTTTGGGTAACGGCGAGATTTCCGTCAAGGTAACTGTCGTTGCACACGGCTTTTCTAAGTCAG
Source organism: Actinomycetes bacterium (assembly GCA_037133095.1). Classification (GTDB taxonomy): domain Bacteria; phylum Actinomycetota; class Actinomycetes; order Nanopelagicales; family Nanopelagicaceae; genus CAIMZW01. The sequence continues at coordinate 4,203 of JBAXOT010000041.1, read as the reverse complement.
CATCTGAAAAGATTGCTGCCGCAGGCGGAACGGCTAAGAAGCTTTAATTATCGCTGTCTTCCAAGATGGCTAGAGATTTAAGGAGAAGTTAGTGCTTTCAGCATTTGGTAAGGCCTTTAAAACACCAGATCTGCGTCGCAAGATTTTCTTTACTCTCGCCATCATGGGACTCTTTCGTTTTGGCTCGATTGTGCCAACGCCAGGCGTCTCCTACGTCAACGTGCAAACTTGCCTCAAGCAGGCTAACTCTGGCGGACTCTTCGGCCTAGTTAACCTTTTCAGCGGTGGCGCTCTGCTCCACCTTTCGGTATTCGCACTTGGCATCATGCCTTACATCACGAGTTCGATCATCGTTCAACTCTTGACGGTTGTCATTCCTCGCTTCGAAGCTTTGAAGAATGAGGGTCAGTCCGGAACGGCAAAACTTACTCAGTACACCCGTTACCTCACCGTCGGACTTGCAGTTCTGCAATCCACCGGTTTGATCGCGGTTGCTCGGACCCCCGGCCGTCTCTTCAGTGGTTGCTCCTTCCCTATCGTCCCTGACTCATCATGGCTTCGAATTGTGACCATGGTCTTTGTCATGAGCGCTGGAACTGCAGTCATCATGTGGCTCGGTGAATTGATTACCGATCGTGGTGTTGGCAACGGCATGTCGATCTTAATCTTCACCTCAATTGCAGCTGGTTTCCCAACTCAATTGTGGTCGATCAAGTTGCAAAAAGGTCTCTTTGCTTTCTTATTCGTCCTGGCTGTCGGAATCTTGGTTGTTGCCGCAGTTGTTTTTGTCGAGCAAGCCCAACGACGTATTCCGGTTCAATATGCCAAGCGTCAAGTAGGTCGCCAAAGTTATGGTGGCACCAGCACCTACATTCCTATCAAGGTAAACCAAGCGGGCGTAATTCCAGTCATCTTTGCTTCGTCCTTGCTCTACATCCCATCATTGATTGTTAACTTCTCTGGCAGCAGCGCTGCTTGGGCCGTGTGGGTGCAGCGGAACTTCGTTAAGGGCGACCACCCGATTTATATTATTTCTTATGCTCTTCTCATCGTCTTCTTTACCTACTTCTATGTGGCAATTACATTCAACCCAGATGAAGTAGCCGAGAATATGAAGCAATATGGCGGCTTTATTCCAGGTATTCGTGCCGGCCGACCAACCTCGGAATATCTCCAATACGTACTTTCTCGTATTACGGCACCAGGATCTCTTTATCTCGCCTTTGTCGCAATCATCCCAATCATTGCCTTGATCCTCTTTAATGCAAGCACCAACTTCCCATTCGGTGGTACCGCGATTCTGATCGTGGTTGGTGTAGGTCTTGATACTGCAAAGCAGATTGAAAGCCAATTGCAGCAACGTTCCTACGAGGGATTCTTGCGCTAATGCGATTAATCCTGGTTGGACCACCAGGTGCTGGCAAAGGGACTCAAGCAGTTCACCTTGCTGCGCACTTCAATATTCCGCATATCTCCACGGGGGATATATTTCGTGCGAATTTAAAGTCAGGCTCAGAGCTTGGACTCCTTGCTCGCTCCTTTATGGACAAAGGTGAGTTAGTTCCTGATTCTGTTACCAATGACATGGTCAAAGATCGTCTAAATCAAGACGACCTCGGCAATGGTTTTCTTTTAGATGGCTATCCTCGGAATGTTTTTCAAGCCGAAGTTCTTCGGGCAATTCTGGCCGAAAAGCAGACCCCACTTGATGCAGTTCTGGAACTTTCGATTGGTGATGCCGAGATTGTTTCTCGCATTTCCGGGCGCCGAACCTGTCGAAATTGTGGCACTTCGTTTCACATGATCAATGAGAAGCCAGCAGTTGCTGACATCTGTGACAAGTGTGGCGGCGAGCTCTATCAGCGCGAAGACGACAAAGAAGAGGTCGTCAAGCGTCGGCTTGAAGTTTATGCCGAGCAGACCAAACCTATAATTGCTTTTTACCGTGGCGAAGGCTTGCTGATTTCCATTCGCGCCATGGGTGACGTCTTTGAAATCTCGCAACGTTCAATTGCCGCCTTAAGCGCCGTAATTTCTTAACGAGCATTCATGGCAATTCAGATTAAATCCCTCAGCCAACTGAAGACCATGCGCAAGGCCGGTCTGGTAGTGGCAGAGTCTCTGCAGTTAATGCGTGATGCCATTGCTGTGGGCGTGACCACCGATGAGCTAGATTCAATTGCCGCCAAACATCTGAAATTGCGCAATGCAACCTCGAATTTCTTGGGCTATCACGGCTATCCCAAAGTTATTTGCGCCTCAATTAATCATGAAATTGTTCATGGAATTCCTGGGGCAAGGTCGCTTTCCGAGGGTGATGTGGTCTCGATTGATTTCGGTGCGGTTGTCGAAGGTTGGCACGGAGATAGCGCCTTCTCTGTCGGAGTCGGCAAGATTGACCCAGCAGATCAAAAGTTGATGGATACCTGCGAAGAGTCGATGTGGCGGGGAATTGCGGCGGGAAAGAGCGGTGGGCATCTCACTGATATCTCGGAAGCCATCGAAAAATATATTAATTCGCAAGGTAAGTATGGAATTCTTCGTGAGTACGGTGGCCATGGCATCGGAACTGAAATGCATCAAGAGCCGCACATTTTGAATTTCGGAAAAGCTGGTTTTGGTCCGGAACTCAAAGCCGGAATGGTTTTAGCAATTGAACCCATGATTACGCGCGGCAGTGCAAAAACTAACGTTCTCTCGGACGAGTGGACGGTTATATCTGCTGATAAATCTAATGGTGCCCATTTCGAACATTCTTTCGCGATTTGCCCAGATGGCAAGCCATTTGTCTTGACCGCCTTTGATGGTGGCAAAGAGAAGCTTGGTGCGTTAGGCGTTGAAGTCTCCTCACTTCTTTCATGAGCGTTCGGATTGCAGGCATCGCGTTACCAAGCGATGAAGCAATCGATCTCACCATTGTTGATGGGCTTTGGAGCGATGAGTACTCCCTGGATCTTGACCAGCGAATTGAAGGCTGGATAATTCCTGGTTTGGTTGATGTTCATACCCATCCCGGGGCAGATAAGCCAGGCCAACTTATTGACGAAAAATTACTGCGTACTCAATTAACAAAAAATATTGATAATGGTGTCACCGCAATTCGAAGTCCTGGACTTGCCAGCAACCCGCCGGAATGGTTTGGCAATGATCCCGACCTTCCACGCGCTTTTCACGCCGGGCCATGGCTGGCCCAACCTGGCCAATTCATAACGGGATGGGGGCGCCGAGTCTCCAATGCAGATTTTCCACGTACCGCCGCAGCGCAAGCAGTAGCGACTGGCTGGTGCAAGATTATCGCCGACTGGGGTATTGACGATGAGGCGATCTCCCAAGAGGTAATGTCGCAGATAGCGCAAGCGGTACATGCGGTGGGTGGCCGGGTAGCCGTTCATTCGCAAAATGAAGCTGGCTCTACGGCTGCGGTTCGGGCTGGGGTAGATTCTCTGGAACATGGCATGTGGCTGGATAAATCACTTCTCGATCTGATGGCGGCCCAAGGCACCGCGCTCGTGCCTACGATGAAAGTTTTTTCCGATTCGGTTGGCCATTTCCAGAGTAAGGAGCCTTCACCTAAGCGCGACTGGTATGTCGAAGGAACACGTCGCCATCCCGGTCTGATTAACGCGGCTTATGAAGCAGGGGTAGCAATCTTGGCCGGTACTGATTCGGCGGCCTTCAGCGTTTCCGAAGAAGTTAAAGAGTTGGCAGCTGCAGGTTTGTCGCCAGCCGATGCAATCGGAGCCGCCTCGTGGCTGGCCCGCGACTTTCTTGGTCTTTCCGCTTTCGTCCCGGGTGCGCCTGCCGATGCGGTGATTTATCGGGAAGATCCTCGGAAAAATCTGGACATTTTGGACTTTCCTGACTGGGTTATTCTCCGCGGAAAGATTCTCCGAAGGCCAGGGATCGCGAGTTAACTTGTACCATATTGCTGGTTGGAAACCTCGGATTTCCTCATTTCGACCCTTTGCCTCTAAACTGCTCCTCTGCCTAGAAATAGGCGGATTTGAGCCTGTTAATTTTGCACCACGGAATTAACTCCATTACTGAATAGATAAGTAGGTACCGCTTGGCCAAGAAAGACGGCGCGATCGAGATCGAAGGCACCGTTGCTGAAGCGCTACCGAACGCCATGTTCCGGGTGGAATTATCAAATGGGCACCGAGTTCTCGCACACATCAGCGGGAAGATGCGACAGAACTACAT
>JBAXOT010000040.1:0-8174 GCA_037133095.1 Actinomycetes bacterium | reverse complement strand
ATTGGCCATTTGTGAGCCTTGATTGAAATAGTCTTGCAATCCGATTCGGAAACCGTACGGGTTATCAGGATGAGGTGTTGTGCCGGACCAGGTTTGATTCCCCAAGATAAAGGCTGGCGGGGTAACCGGATCGGCGGCAAATAGGATCGAGGGACTACATAGCATGAAGGTCAAGGCAAGCAGGCCTATTAAACGAATTCTGCTAGAGCTCATCCGCATAACCTCACCTCTCGAGCAATTGCGCCTAATAATTGAGAAATGCTGTTTAACAGCAATGCGAAACTCGCTCAAGTCATCCACCGTATATCCAAGCCATTTTTATGCATAGAGTGCCAACTCTTTTAAACGGTCAAAGATTGGCGATTGTAGGCTTGTAAGGCACTGCTACCCTTTGAAAATGTCCAAGCAGGATCAAATCGAATTCACGATTTGGCTGCAAGAACGCCAAATGGTTTTCCTTCGGGCTGCGCGGACGATTTGCTTCGACACCCAAAACGCCGAAGATGTGATGCAAGAAGCGCTGGCCGATGTGTTCACTCGATGGAGCAAATTAAAGGAACACGAGAATCTTGACGCATATGTCATCCGAGTCATGGTGAGTAAACACGCTGATGTGCGCCGAAAGTGGGCGCGCAAAAGAGAAGAACGTGAAACGAGTTTTGATCTTGCAGAGAGTGTTTTGCAGATCGCTGATCAGTCTGATGATGTCGTGGAGAGACTATTAGTGCAATCGGCTTTAAAGTCCCTGAGCGCAATTCAGCGGGCAGTGCTTTTATTAATCTACGAACATGGTCTAGTTCTTCGAGAAGTAGCCGATGTACTCGAAATTCCTATGGGTACAGCGGCTTCGCATTTGGCACGAGGAAAGGCAGCGGTTGCGGCTCACATTCAGTTGGTACCGGAATTTGAAAAGTCGGCAAAGAAGACCCTCGCCCTGGAAGATTCAGATATCGAAGAAACAAATATCACGGAGATAGTGTTTGCAGAGGTGGTGGAAAATGACTGATGTAGATCCGCTGATTCGTCGCGAGCTGCAATGGATGGCACTTGATGTGCTTGAAAACAAGAATCTGGTAGTTCAGATCCAGCAACGTGTTCGCCGTCGTCGTATTAGAAAATTCGCGATTGTGGCCGCGGGGGTAGTCATTGCCGGGCTAGTTGCCACGGTAGTTTTCCTTCTGATTCCTCACTCCGCTTCGTCGACGAATGGCGCTTCTGATGCGGCAAATACCAGTGCGGTCGGTTCAAGAAATAATAATGCCCTCCAACCTGCACAAATTCAGGGCTTAATCTCGGATTACCCATTGACATGGGAAGCAAGCATTGGCGATCTCGGGGCCATAAGTAAACCGGCGGGGGTTGGGGACACCCTCGGCGGACTTACAGCTTTGGGATTGAAGGTTTCGTGGGAGCGTTGTCCCTCGGGCACCTGTCCGATGACTTGGATTCTCAAGCTTCAAAACAATACGCAAGACATCGTGTCCGCAGCACCTGCACTGATGATTTACGTAGATCACGGTCCACTAGACAGTACTTCCCGACCAGTGACCGTGATGCCTGGGGCTACTTCTATCGTGGTCTACTCGTTTCCGGAGTTCAAAGAAGGTTTGACAGTAAGCGCCAACGCAAGTTGGCAATGGAATTGGTTCTTGACCGTTGCACGTTAGGAATCAATAGAGAGCCAGAGGAATAAATGGCTACCAGGAAGGCAAGAGGATCAGTTGCTGTTGCCCTTTTACTTTTAGCCAGTACTTTGATCAGTTCCTCAGCATCCGCGGCAATCACACTTCCAAAGGGTTCATGGCTACCCTGCGATCCAGCCGGCAGTAACTACTGCATAGAATCAGTATCTGTTCAACATGCCGGTCAAAAAGCTCTCCTCCTCACCTGGAATGCAACCGGCACGGCCACCACGGGAGCATCTGGCTCAATCAGCTCGGTGGTTACAGGAAAAGCTCTACCCGGCCGGTGGACCTCTGATTCCTGGAATGAAAAAGGATTCAACTCTTTTGGCTATGACGGAATTTATATTGACGCCAAGCCCGCAAATGATTTTGTGCCTTGGATTTATGCCATCGCGCAACCAACATTGACGACCAATAACCAAGTCTCGTTGGCCGCTCAGGCCTCAAACAATCTTTACCCGACTGACCTTGATTCAGAGACAGTCATCGATATAAAAATCAGAGTTGGCAACGTAAAAGTTGGAGTCACATTCGGAGTGGGGACCGATGTAGCGACCAATATTCAGTCGACATCTAGTTACACGCTCATTGAAATTTCAGGGAATCCGGTCATGGTTCCTGCGGCTAAGACTGCAAAAGATTGCGTCGATAACACTGGCGTAGCAGCAAATCAATCTGTGCAATTTCAAAGTGTTGTAGTCCCCCAAAATGATTCCTTTGGATTTGGCGTCGAAGGATCGACGGGGAAACTTTATGTTGGATCAAATGGGATTTGTAAATTATCTACACCTGTCTGGAATTCAGATACGAAATCGTTTAGATATTCGGCGTCCGCACCTCATTTTGCACCCGATGGTGTCACCGTTAGTGCGGGCTTCTATCGCGCAGTAATTCCATACGCCGATGCTGCTCTCATGTGGGGGCTCACTAAACCTCAAGATGCGGCAACTGCATTGATCGCCTCTTTGACGACAACTGCTGGTGGCACCATTGCTGCCACCAAGTCAGTTTCGGCAAGAAACGGATTGATTGTGATCGACGTTTCCGGCTTCAATTTCCCAAGTCCGACCTTGGATATTCGACTCAACCCTGCTTATAAAATGAATTCGACCGGCCTTGGAACTTTGGTTTCTACACCTTCACCTAAGCCAAAACCAACACCTACGCCGAAAAAAATAACGATTCAGTGCGTAAAAGGACCGGTCATAAAGAAGATCACGGCGACCAGTCCCACATGCCCGAAGGGGTATAAAAAGACAAACTAGCGGTTATATTTGTTCGAGCATCTGCATAAAAAATTGCACAAGGAACGGTAAGTCGTATAACGCTCCAATGTGGCGCGTTAAGAAGCACCCGAAGAAGGTTGAGGGTAAATCGTGCGCAAGTCCATTATTGCTATAGGAAGTTCATTCGCACTCTTGCTTGGATTATTAGTGGGGACATCTGCCACTTCGAGCGCCGCAACATTAAGGGTGCCGAAGACATCTTTTCCCGCTTGTGCTCAAGTCAACGGTGTCTACTGTGTGGAGTCAGTTGTTATCACGACTGGACAAGGTAAGACCGTGCCACTGATGTGGGTTCCGAATGGGAATCCCGTTCCCTCGGCACCAGCTAATGCCGGCATTTCATTTGCCCCGATCGCTCAACTGAATAAGAGCAGCGTTGTGGTGAAGAACAACTGGTGGACCGACCAGTATCAACGAGATGTCCTTACTTCAGGCACTGAAGTCTTTATGGATGTTTCCTCGTTGATCAACGGACCAAAATTTCCTGATCAAGGTGCAATTTATGATTCAACCACAAAAGCTTTTGATATCACAAAGACTACTGATTTCTTTTCTAGTTCTATCGGTTGCTGGGATGCAGCCACCAAAACCACAACACAAAAGGCGTGGAGTGATTGTTACAAAGGTGCTCTCGTTGTCATCAAAGATGGAAAAGTTCAATTCGAATTTGATTACACGACCGCACTCCAAGCGTCATTGGCCGTAGCCTCCTATTCCACATCCAAGTTTGTTGATCTGAAAGCCTCTGCCGAATTGCAACAAATGCCTGATATTGGCGCAAAATATGATTCCGTTGCAAAGACTTTCGACAAAATGGTTTCATTAGTCACACCAATCTGGGTCACCAACGGAGCACTAGTTAATGGATGGGCTGTTGCTGGTACCGTGGCAACGCAACCAACTGCCGTTGATGCTTCACCTTCGGCGACGCCTTCCACTTCTGCAAGCCCTTCGCCATCAGCGAGCGCTTCGTCGACAGCCTCACCTTCGGCGACGCCTTCTGACTCCACAAGCGCTTCACCCGCTCCTTCAGAATCAACATCAACTGGTGTGGCACCTGCGCCCCTCGCCCCTGATGCAAACACGGCCGTCTCACCACTGGTCGAAGCTGGTCGCGCGCTCTCTGGAAGGTGGACTACCCCGGGTTGGAATACTCTGAATCTTGGAAATCTCGGGTATGACGGTTTATTCGTGGATGCAAAAGCGGCAAACGAATTCTCGAACAATCTCTTCTTCGATGTTGTTCCGACACTGACCGATAATGCCAATAAGGTAAATCTCGCATCGCAACCTGGCAGCAAAGGTTACGCATCCAACCTTGATTCCGACATAACAATCAAGGTGACAGTCAGAACTGGCGATTTGAAAACAGGGGTTACTGTTGCAATCGGCGTAGACACCACCGTGACGACACTCGATAAAGGCGACTACACCCAACTCACCATCGAAGGTTCCGCAGTAACCGTGCCACTAGCCGCGAATGCAGCCACCGATTGTTCGAGTGAAACCGGCGTTGCAAAAGCTAACGTTCGACAATTCCAAACTTTGATAATTCCGCAGAACGATCAAACAGGTTTTGGAATCGACGGAATCACAGGCAATCTTTATGTCGGAACCAACGGTGTCTGCTCGCTCTCAACTCCAATATGGGATCAATCCACCAAGTCGTTTAGTTGGGATGCTTCGGCACCTCACTTTGCCTCCGATGGGGTTACTGTGAACAAAGGCTTCTACAAGGCAGTTATCCCTTTTAAAGATGCTGCGTTGCTTTGGGGTCTTACAAATCCAGCGGATGCCGCAACAGCGTTGAAGGTTTCGGTTACAACGCAAGCCGGTGGATCATCAGCCGCGATCAGTGTTATCTCGGCTAAAAACAACAATATCATTATCGACGTTTCTGGTTTCTCCTACTCGAAACCACATTTGAAGATCACTCTTCAAAAAGGTTACAAGCCTTCTAAGAAGAAGATTGCGAGTCTCCCCGCGCCAAAATACACACTTACATGTGCTTTAGGTGCGACGACAAAGAAGATCACAGGAACCAAACCCGTATGCCCAACCGGGTATAAAAAGGTTGGCGGACTCCGGTAAAGAGGAGCGGAGAGCCCAATGTAAATAGGAATCACTTAAACGAAGACCAGTTGGCATCAATCAACTGGTCTTCGTTTTATCCTTTCAACTAATTCCAGTCCATCGACGTGGCCGAAATACCCACCCCTTGAAAGCTCACCCAGGAGTCTTCCGAGTTCGCCCTATCCGTTCCGAAAAGAAATCCCAGAACGATAATGTCGCAAGAATCATGGAAAATCCAAAGAGAAGATCTTCGATCGGCGCCCCGAAAAAACGCCGCCCTATGATTTCCGAAGGCGCGTACTGCACGATATTTCGTGAGGTAAGCCACCAGTTAGTGATCAACTGAAATGGAAGTATCAGCCCGTAAGTGAGCCAATAAATTCCGCGCGTGATCATCGCCGTACGAAGCAAAAATAGATCAACGAGAATGGCTACGACGACTGCATCCAAAGCAATGTCGGAATAAATCATTGTTCGCCTCTTCCCTTTTTCCAACCCGTTATTTTTAGAAGGGCGAGATAGCTCAAAATCGTTGTCAAAGGGACTATCAGGAAGAAGAGGAATTCTTCAATCGGAACTTTTGGCAGAACATTGATGTTCACAATCTGGTGACGATCAAAAAACCAGTTATTTCTGGCGATTGCCCAGGTATCCCAACTGAGATAAATGAAGACTATGGCACATTGGGTGAGAAATAATTCCCGCCAACGTGCGTTGATGCGCAAGCGAAAGCCCAGGTTTATACCGATGGCACATATGGCAACAAAGGCAATTACGCCGAGATAACTGAAGTGGCGCATGGGACTTCAACTCCCCTGCTCTTGAATATTGAAATATCGTTGGGTTATGACAGATGCTCTGCCGAGAATATATATGTGGATCGAAAGGTTCTCGCGCGCCGCCGTATTTGTCACAGTAGTGATTTTCGGGCTCCTTCGCCTTGGCGGGATTGAACTAAATTTATCGGCACAAGTTACCATCGCACTCGTAGGTCTGCTGTTTGGCATTCCACACGGTGCAATTGATCATCTCATTTCGATTTCTTCAACTCCCCGCATCCGTTTCTACATTTATATAATCACATATGTCCTAATCGCAATAGTCGCCGGCTGGATTATTGCGAAATGGAATTTAATCGGATTCCAACTTGTCATCGTGATGAGTTCGCTTCACTTTGGATATGGCGATGCATCCTTTCGCAATGAGTGGCAGCCATCTTCACACAAACGAAAGTTTTCGATGATTGTTGGAAGTGCCTACGCAATTCCTGCGGGCTTCCTCCCGGTTATTCTCCCGCTCACGGATCCGGGCTCCGGCAGTGCTCTGGGCCGTGTTCATTCATCTCTTCAGGGTTGGGCTGGTTCGCAATCTGACCTACTTCGAAATGCAACTTTGACCGTCGCAGTCGCGGGGTTAGCCATTTTGATCATGTCAAAAAGTTATGCCTTTGCCATCGACCTAATACTGCTTGGGGGGCTTGCCCTAACCGCTCCGCCACTGGTGGCCTTTGCGGTCTACTTCGGTTTCTGGCATGCGGCTCGACATACTGCCCGCCTTGTGCCCAAACTGACCAAGGCCAGATCGCTAGCGGAAATGGGGAGGGGCGTCCTGGCGCTCCGGGCTGCCATCACCCCGGGTTTGTACGCGGTAATTGGCGCCATCGCACTTGCCGCCGCTCTGATGGTCCTCGATCGTGGCAATTTTGCCTCCGGACTGCTCTGGTCCACTCTGGTCGTGATCTGGGCGCTTACCGTTCCCCATATGCTCACTACGGCCCGCTTCGACCGTCAGGCGCTCAAAAACTAGTCTGCGTTGAGAAATTTGATGATTTCTTGAGAAATACCCAAAAAACATCAATTTCAAGTGGCACTCTCAGCGATTTCTCTGAACAATTTACGCAACGATTCGGAACGCCGAGCCACCTCGGATCCCCCGCTCCTGTCGACCTAATTGGAGGATCATTTTCGATGCTACAACTATCAAACGGGCAATGGAGCTCGATGTACAACATCTTCTCCTTTGGCCTCATCTCCATGCTCGCCACAACAGTTTTCACCCTTGTGAGCCAGTCCCGCGTTCTTCCTAAATACCGAATCGCACTTGTCATGTCTTCGATGGTTACCTTCATCGCCGGATATCACTACTTCCGGATTTTCAACTCTTTTACCGAGTCATCGGTAAAGAACGCGGTATCAGTGGGAACGGCACAAGGATCATTCAATGAGGCTTACCGCTACATCGACTGGATTCTCACCGTACCTCTACTTCTCGTTGAAGTAATTGCAGTTCTTGCACTCGCAAAGGAAGCATCCAAGTCATTGATCGGCCGTTTGGTTCCGGCTTCAGCTGCAATGATCATCCTTGGGTACCCAGGTGAAATTTCCAATAGCAACGGCACCAAGATTCTCTTCGGTGTTCTTTCTACAATCCCATTCCTCTACATTCTTCAGGTTCTCTTCGTAGAACTCACGAAGTCTTTGGATCGTCAACCAGAAGGAGTTGCGGCAACAGTAAGCCGTCTTCGCCTCCTTTTGATTGGAACATGGGGCGTTTATCCAATCTCATACCTCCTTCCAATTTTGATCAAGCACCCTTCTGCAACTCAGGCAGCAGATCTCTTCACGGGTCGTCAGATCGGTTACACAATTGCAGACGTCTTGGCAAAGTGTGTATTCGGTCTAACCATTTTGAAGATCGCTCGCATGAAATCTGCAGCCGAAGGAATGGTTGACACTCACTAATACGGTCATAACAAACGATAAGGGGAATGGCTCACGCGGCCTTCCCCTTTTCTTTTTCCCCCAACTAAGAGAGGCTAGATAAATGAATAACTACCGCATGTGGGCTTATTCGATGATTGCCGTCGGCGCTATCAACTGGGATTATCAACGACGCAATCACAATGCGTTCGCCCATAGCCTCTTAATCATCATTCCCGGTCTCATTTTATTGAGCATGACATTTTTACCTGCAGGGGTGGCGTTACTGCAAAAGAGATCCGTACGAATCGGATGGATTGTTGTAGGTATTGCAGCGTTGATTTACGCATTTACGAACAAATGAAGAAATAGAAATAGTTGGTGTCCCAGGCCGGAGTTGAACCGGCGACCTACCGCTTAGGAGGCGGTTG
>JBAXOT010000039.1:0-11326 GCA_037133095.1 Actinomycetes bacterium | reverse complement strand
CGTTTTCGGGAAGAGCGCGTTTTCGGGAAGAGCGCGTTTTCGGGAAGAGCGCGTTTTCGGGAAGAGCGCGGTATTCGTTACTCGACCTGCCCCAGGGCCCGCTTGATGGATTTGGCAGCGTTGATTCCTTGCCGAATTGCTTGATCCATATTTATGTAGGAGTACGTCGCAAGTCGGCCCGCCAAGGCAACGGGCATATGCAAGGAAGATTCCACCAATGACTTGTAATTATCCGAGAGATCACGATTTAAGCCTGCTCGGTCATAAATGGGGTAGTGACGAGCGTCTGACTCCCCCGGGTATTCCGTGGTCACCACGGTGCCAGCGCGCCAATTCTCTCCGGCATACCATTTGGGTTCGGTCCGCCTCGTGAATGGGACGTCAGCGGCTGGGTAGTTCTGCGCCGCCGAGTTAAGGATGGTCCCATCTACTCCTTCATAGAGTTGGTGTTCAAATCTCGTCCCTCGCCATGGCAAGTGACCCAGCGAGAAATTCATGAATTCATCGAGAGCACAGGTCAATATGACAGCATTGAACTGCGCCCAATCGTGGGAGGTCGATCTAGCGCTTTCGGAATATTGAATGGTGGAACCAAAAAGTAACGGTTCAACGAGGTTGCTATAACCGCCAACCGGCCAGCCTTGATGCGCATCCTTAAATGCCTCTAGATTGCCATCAGTCCTGAGTTCAATTCGCTGTGGTGCCCATTCAGCACCGATCAAATCTGGCGCCATCCCCCATTGCTTTTGCGTGTATGGCCCGATGAAAAGATCATAAAGAGTGGGACCAACGAGATCGACGCAATACTGGGAAAACGAATCTCTTCGGGGCTCGGACGGTTTATTAGCTAATTCTCTTTCTATCTGCCCCCAGTTCGGCAGCAGCCGCAATTCGGAAACTTGAAGCGGCCAACTCATTAATTCCCGCTCATGCGAATAAGGTGCGGTGAGAATTCGATGTCGATAATCGACCCATTCACAGAGCCCGGAGACTAATTTCCAAACTTGTACGTCGTTCGTGTGAAAAATATGTGGACCGCTGATTTCATAAATCACGCCGGACATGCGATCGCATTGAGTCATGCCACCCGAGGTGGCTTGGGATTCGATGACAGTGACGTCATAGCCTGAATCCACAAGAGTGCGCGCCGCCGAAGCGCCAGTAAGGCCACTGCCAACGATCGCGACTCGTTTCACCAGGGCACTTTATCTGAACAAAAAATCAATATGGCAGTCAAAATTGAAGCGAGTGGGGATTTCCAAAAGATAATTCCCCAACGGTACTTATGGCTACCTAGTGAACCGTGCGAGCACGTTCCAACTGCTTTGGCCATTCAATAACGTCGCCCAATGTTTCGGCGGCAAAAAGCGGCCAGCGCGGATTGCGAAGGAATGCACGGCCAAGAGAAATGGCATCGGCCTGTCCACTGGAGAGGATCTCCTCGGCTTGAACTGGATCTGTGATCAACCCGACCGTAGAAGTGAGAATTCCTGTTTGTTCTTTTATTGCAGTCGCCATGGGAACTTGATAGCCAGGGCCAACTGGAATTTTCACCCCAGCAACATTGCCACCGGTAGAGACGTCGACCAAATCAACGCCTGCTTCTTTTAGAATTTTCATGAGTTCAATCGATTGCTCGAGATCCCAACCACCATCCACCCAATCGGTTGCCGAGATGCGAAGGAAGAGAGGAACTGAATCTGGAATGGCTGATCGAATCGCCGAAACGATTTCGCGCAGCAATCTGGTGCGACCTGTGAAATCGCCACCATATTCGTCAGTCCTGGTGTTGGACAAGGGCGAAAGAAATTCGTGAATCAAATAACCGTGGGCGCCGTGAATCTCCAGCACATCAAACCCGACCTCAAGCGAACGAAGCGCGGCCGATACGAAATCTCGAACGACCTGCAGAATTTCTTCCTTAGTTAAAGCATGAGGTTCTGGATAACCTGGAAAGGCAATCGCACTCGGCGCAACTATTTGCCAACCACCTTCTTCTGCAGTCGCATTGGGGTGATCGCTGCCTGGTGCAGTAGTCGAACCCTTGCGACCGGCGTGGGCTAATTGAATCCCAACTTTCGTCCCCATCGAATGTGCGAAATCGATAATGGGTTTTAATGCGTCCGCTTGCTCTTGGTTCCAAATTCCAAGACATGCAACCGAGATTCTTCCTTCGGGATTGACGCCAGTAGCTTCAACCATGATGAGACCAGTTCCGCCCGTTGCGAAGGAACCTAAATGCACCTGGTGCCATTGTCCAGACACCCCATCAACCGCCGAGTATTGGCACATTGGACTTACCCATGCTCGATTGCGAAATTCAACGCCACGAATCGTGAGTGGGGTGAAGAGTTGAGACGTCATTGCTTCGGCTCCAGAGTTAATTAATCGTCGGTGTTCGGGTTTCCATCATTACTTTAGTTAAGAACGTCGAAAATCTATTAATCGCGTTCCGTGCTTTCTATCACCGTGGTTGGGGCGCCGTGAACATTGAGCACCTCTGAAGCGCCAACCTTGGCTAGATTTTCTCTCGCTTGGTCCGATTCTGCGGTGAGGGCTTTCGCTTGGTCCGATTCTGCCGTGGGAGCTTTCGCTTGGTCTGATTCTGCGGTGGGGTGCTGCACTGGGATTGTTCCCAGTCGACCTTTTTGGAAATCTTCAAAAGCCTGCAGTACTTCAGCTTTGGTGTTCATGACGAACGGTCCCATCCAGGCCACGCTCTCTTGGATGGGTTGGCCACCGAGAATCAGAATATCCATTTCGGGTGATCGGGATTCTTGGCTTTCGTCGGCGCGGATCACCAAAACGTCGCCATCGGTCATAACAGCGAGTTGTCCCATGACGACTGGTTGCCGCAATTCCCCTACGGCACCTCGACCCGCCAAGGTATAAACCAAGGCGTTGTAGTCGTGCTTCCAAGGCAAACGCAATTCGGCTCCTGGTTGCAAGGTTGCGTGCACCAAAGTAATCGGAGTTTGAGTCGAACCTGGTCCAACGTGGCCCGCAACCTCGCCAGCAATAATGCGAATTAGGGCGCCACCATCTTCCGACGAGAGAAGTGCGACATCGCGAGCGCGCAAATCTTGGTAAGTAGGCTTTGACCATTTCTTGGCCGCCGGTAAGTTCACCCAGAGTTGAAAGCCATGGAAGAGCCCGCCACTCATAACTAAATGCTCCGGTGGTGTTTCAATATGAAGAATTCCAGCCCCTGCGGTCATCCACTGGGTATCGCCGTTGGTGATGGTTCCGCCGCCACCGTGGTTATCTTTGTGATCAAAAATTCCATCAATAATGTAAGTGACGGTTTCAAAACCACGATGCGGGTGCCAAGGAGTTCCCTTTGGTTCTCCGGGTGCGTACTCAACTTCACCCATTTGATCCAGATGAATGAAAGGGTCGAGGTCCATAAGGTCCACGCCGGCAAATGCCCGTCGAACGGGAAACCCTTCACCCTCGTATCCCTGTGGAGCCGTCGTAATACTCTTAATCCGGCGGGCGCGCGCCCCCATTGGGGCGATGACGCGTGGCAAAATCGTGATGTCACTGACAGTTACTGCGGGTATTGGGCCTACCTCTTCCTAGGTTCCTCTGATGAGGTCTCACCCACATCATCCGTCATCCGTCATCCGTCGTTCGTCGTTCGTCGTTCGTCGTTCGTCGTTCGTCGTTCGTCGTTCGTCGTCGGCTGGTTCTTTCCTGGTTTAGGCGGTTCTTTCAAACTAATAGTTGAATTTTCAACTATGCAAAGTGTAGAACCTAACTCGCTCTATTTCTATTCCAAAGCCGCCGGTCTCGTTCGCTGCCCAATCCACCACCACCGATCTCGTTCGCTTTCGAACAATATCCACAACCCATCCCAGCGAAAGCGATCTTTTGTCATAGGTAGCGCGAAAGATTCCAGTCATGACCTCGACACCCCGACCAGCATCGGCCACACTGCAAGAGTCGACCTCGCCTCAGAATGTGAGCGCTGCGCCAGATGTCACCGCCGCGCGAAATGTCACCGCCGCGCGAAATGTCACCGCCGCGCGAAATGTCACCGCCGCGCGAAATGTCACCGCCGCGCGCACGACCGAAGAAGAGGTTGTTCGGCTGTTAAACCAGGTGGCTGGGCTTAACGTCCTCGCAGAGTTGATCAATATTGACCCATTCGCCCTGGATCGCGCCGGCCGGGTCGATTATCTGAGCGCTTTAGAGAAGCAGACCGGCTGGCTCCAGGCTTTGATGCAGAAGGCGATCGTCGCGGTCGCGGGCGAGAACCCAACCGAAAGTGAATCTATGTGGTCGGGCGTTGACGATGCTGAGCGCGAAGAAGTGGCTGCCGCATTGAGACTCTCGGGAAATACGGCACAACTCAGAATTGATGTTGCCCGGACTCTCACAAATCATTTGCCCGCAACGTGTTCGGCGCTTGCCGCGGGCGAGATTTCACCGGCTGCGGCCACCGTTATTGCGAGAGAAAGCGCCGAAATCATTCGTCGTGGCCTGCCCAAAGAGGTGCTTGAAGATATCGAAGCCAAAGCCCTTGCGCACTGCGAATTTCATACCCCGGCTCAGATCGCAAATAAGGTGCGGCATCTCGTTGCCTCAACTGCTCCGCAAGAATTTGAAGCGGCAGTCCGATCAGCTCAAGAATGTCGGAGAGTTAATCTATATCCGGAACCAAATGGGATGGCCACAATCGTGGCCCTATTGCCCGCTCCGGATGCGCAAACCATCATGCTCGCCATCGACAAATTGGCCCGGTTGAACCGAGAAGAATTTCAGGTAAATTCACCGTCAACGGAGACGGATACAAAAGCGCTCTCAACAATCGACCAATTTCGCGCAGACGCCCTCACTCAATTAGCAAATACTTATCTCCAGAGCACACCAGCCGAAGGAATGAGCCATCGCCGACCAATCACTCTAAATCTGACGATGGACCTACCTACACTTCTTGGCATTGCGGAAAACCCTGGACATCTCGCCGGATACGGCGCAGTCCCCGCTGCTATCGCGAGGGAACTTGCCGCCGATGGAAAATGGCGGAGATTTATCACCGATCCCTTATCCGGTGCGCTCCTTGATTACGGACGGCAATTTTATGAACCCCCGCAAGCACTTGTTGACTTTCTTATGGCCCGCGACAGAACTTGCCGATTCCCAGGTTGTCGACAACCTGCGCGCGTTACCGATATAGATCATGCGATCGCCTGGGAACAAGGCGGCGAAACATCTGTAGAAAACCTGGGGCTACTTTGCCGAAGACATCACCGACTCAAAACCCATGGAGATTGGAAACTAGAGAGTTTTGCCGATGGTTCTTGCCAGTGGATTTCGCCGAGCGGGAAGAAATACTTTGTGCCCCCACGATCCATTAACGAAGTTGCCTGAAAAAGATATACCTCAGTGGAACTAGACCACGATCGATGGAACCAGACCTCGATCGACGGAACCAGACCTCGATCGATGGAACCAGACCTCGATCGACGGAACCAGACCTCGATCGACGGAAAAAGCCGACGCCTGTTCGAGAAGACGGTGGCATAACATAGGGGCATGAAAAGTTTAGCCGTCGTCGTGGGTTTAATTTTTCTCACGGCATTGTTTTCTGGGCCATTCGCTTTTGCACTTTCATTTGTGCCCGACGGTCGGTTCTTGACTCGAACCGTGAAAAAAGTACTGGTTTCAATTTTGTGCTTTTTCGCAAGCACCAGTGGAGCGCTGTTAATGGTGTCCAGCGTCGCTTTTCCCATTCGAATACTCGGTCTCGTTGGAATCAGTTTCGCGAGTTTATCTATATTTCGGGTCTTTCAACCAGAGCCTAAAAATAGGGGCTTTGAAGATTGAAAAAGATTTTCCGATAATTTGAGGAAGATCCGCACTGGCCTCTACTTACACAAGTGAAGCGAACCCGTCAGAACTATTGCAAAAGGTTCTCAGAAAGTGCTCTGACAAATACTTGACACGTCAACTATTTTGGCTGAAGTTCGTGGCATGGCAAAGCAACGGCTGTCGAAGTTTGATTCAAAGGCTTGGTACTCGTTTCATAAAATCAGTGCCGTCATATTGCCTCATCTTGGACGGCAATTGAATAACCACTCTGGAATAACCGGTCCCGAGTTCATTGTTTTATTGACGCTCTTCGATTCCAAACTCCCAACCTTAAGTCTCAATCTTTTGGCGGAGGAATTGGGCTGGGAAATAAGTCGAGTTTCTCACCAAATAACGAGAATGCAGGAATCAGATCTGGTGAAGAAAGTTGCAGACAAATTTGACGCACGAACGCTGGCAGTAAGTCTCACATCAAAGGGGCGAAAGATTGCTGAAACTGCGATTCCTTTGCAGTCGGCGGAAATCAATCATTGTTTCAGTAACGTACTAACGAAGGAACAAAAAGATTCTCTGATAGAGATATCAGGAGCGATCGATTTACATATGAAAGAACATCAATCAATCCTAGAAAACGTAAAAACCAAAGTAAGCAAAGAAAGAAAAGGAAAAATATGAATTCTGTTAACACAAGACCGTTCAATTATCGACAATTTGCAATCTACTCAGCCTTAACTGCCTCGGTGCTCAATTTGATCGTCTATCTCATCGGCTCCGCAGCAGGGGCCTCATTTGTGATTAATTAAGGTGGAGCCAACAAAATCACTTTGGTGATGGTCTTTGCGATTTCCTTGATTCCGCTTTTAATAGCAGGAAGCGTTACATATGCAATTGGAAAGAGATCCGCTTCGTTTCTCGCCAAAGCGCCCGTTGTGGGTTTGATACTCGGTTTGATTTCCATGGCCGTACCAATTCAAGCAGCCGAAAGCACAAGCACCGCGGTATCCCTGGCAGCAAACTATGCAATTGCCAGCATTTGTTGGTATTTAGGGCTTAATAAATCCGTGAAATCTGCATCATTCAAGAATTCCTAAACCCCGCTTGATGAGAGCGGGGCTTAGAGATATGTGGAGGTGCCGGGAATCGAACCCGGGTCCTCTAGAACTGACATAAGACTTCTACGGGCGTAGTGCTCTATCCGTTTTCTCAGTCCTGACTCTCACGAACACATGTAGTCAACGAACTCAGTTACAAAAAGTTTTCCCCAATTCCGTCTGTAACACCAGAATCAGGTGTAGCTCTCTAGCGGCGCTAGCATCCGAGTCGAGAGCACACTCGGGCTAACGGATTCACTTAGCTCGCTTAGGCAGCGAGAGTGAGATCAGCGGCAGTTGTACTGGCGCTTAGTTTTTTGCCAGGGTTATTGGTTAACGAGATCATCCCGGCTTCCTCGGCCCGCTTCCCTTATCTCAACAGCTAAAGTCGAGACCGTTCACCCCCATGTTTATGGCAGTAAAGAAGCATTTCTTACTTTCCCTATGTAGTTGTGTGCTCAGGATACCCGTTTATCCTGAACTCTTGCCGAGGAGTTTTCCCCTTTGCACTCTGTTACTGCGATTTTCCAGAGTTCCTTCGGGCCAGCTCTCGATTCACTTCTCGGTTTGCCTGCTTTTCCATCAAATCTGTTCGTTTGTCGTGTGATTTCTTTCCTTTTGCCAACGCCAGTTCAATCTTGGCTTTACCGTCCAAGAAATAGAGTGACAGTGGAATGAGCGTCAAGCCGCCTTGCTTTGTCAGCCCGTAAAGTTTCGAGATCTGTTTCTTGTGGAGAAGCAACTTTCGATCTCGCCTCGGTGTGTGATTGGTCCACGTTCCTTCGGTGTATTCCGGAATATGGACTCCACTGAGCCACATTTCGCCATCCTGGACCATGGCGAAGCCATCGATTAATGAGGCACGCCCCGCACGGAGTGACTTCACTTCAGTTCCGGTCAACACCAAACCGCACTCGAACACCTCTTCAATGAAGAAATTGTGGCGAGCGGCTTTGTTTTGGGCGATTAACTTCCTGCCCTCTTCCTTGACCATGAGAGAAGGTTACTTGCGTTTACCAGTATCTCGTTATCAATTTCTAGAACGCGAACAATTCTGTGAGTCCGAGCCAGTGATTCTCACCCTGGTATATCTCGCTGTTTACACTCGCGAAGGATTTATTGCGACAGTCGACACCCATTTTGGTTGCTGGTTAGCACGTCTAATTGTTACTTACGGGTGATCACTTCTCATTGCCAGTTACTGGTTCAGGCTCTCAATTCTCACCTACTGGTCAACGCGCCCTTGCCATTCTCAAGCGACACCAAACCACCAAGAACCTGAAGAGCCTTCGAAATAATTACTGAATCGCTCACTTTTAAATCCGGGTTAATTCCAAGGCCATCAATCAATTTTCCGGAGGGAGTTCGATACTTTCCAACCGTCAATTCAATTTGGGAACCGTCCATCAGATTCACCACCTCTTGCACTGTACCTTTGCCATAACTTTTCTCCCCCAAAACAACTGCACGATTTCGATCTTGAAGTGCACCGGTAATCACTTCAGCAGAACTCGCTGTGGATCGGTTTATTAATACTGTCATCGGAGCGGAATCTGGCGAAGGATTTGTTGAGACCAAGGCTATGTCTTCTAGACCTTTTTGGGTGTAGGAAACCACCGGACCCGAACTTAAGAAGAGCGAAACGACATTCACCGCTTCATCAATCAAACCACCTGGATTGTCACGCAAATCTAAAATAATCCCTTTATCGTGCGGGTATTTATTGAGAGCCGTGGCTATGTCATCGGCCGAATGGCTCGAAACTGCAGTCACTTGAAGGTAAACGATGTGCGACCTGATTTGAGAGGCAAGCACATCGCCATTGAGAACTTTAGCTCGCTTGACACTTACCGAATATGAAACTTGATCTCGCTCCAGTTTTAATGCGACAGTGGATTTTGCATTGCCACGCAGCGCGGCAATAGCCGTCGACACTGAATCAGTACTGACATCGATGCCATTAATCGAAGTTAAGAGATCTCGAACTTTTATGCCGGCGACCGAGGCTGGACTTCCTGGATCAACGTTAGATACTTCCAAGAGACCGGATTCGGTTCGTCGCAACCAAAGCCCAACACCGCTGTACCTGCCTTGAATTTGTGCCGAGAAAATATCTACGGTCGAGAGAGGTATGTAGTTCGACCAACGATCTCCAGTAGATTTTAAAATCGCTTCGATGGCCGCACGTTCCAGAATCTTTCGATTCGGCGCCAAAGTGTCTCTTTTGATAACCATTGCCAGGGCTTCGTCGACTGTGCTTTTGTGGCGCGATTTGCCGGCGAAATCTCCAGCCGCAAAACCTACGATTATCGCCAGAACAATGATGCCGACCACAATCGTTCGGTTAGCCCCTTTTACCAGGGGAAGAAAGTCCTTTATTGGGGTCGCCATTGCCGATCAGCACCCCCTCGAGGTAATTCGAAACCTGCCAAAGCGTACCGAACCCTTATGGAATGGACCTTTGCTCAGTTTTAGTCGTCAGTAGTCCGGATCAGACCTTCAGATAACGGCGAAGGGTGAGCACCGAGGCGAAAGATGAGACCACAAAACCAGTAGCCAAGAGGATTCCAGACGCCACCCAAACATCTGACCAGGTGAAAAATCGGGTGAAGGTAAGAAGTGGCGCCACCTTGGTATCAACCAGATACTTAAACGCCGAGAGCAATCCTGTCGAAATACCCCAGCCCACGATTGCCGAAAATATTCCTTCGAGCAAGAAGGGCAATTGGATCGAGAACGAGGATGCGCCAACCAATCGCATAACACCAGTTTCACGGCGACGATTAAAGGCTGCAATTTTCAAGGTATTACTGATCAAGAGGGCGGCTGTGAGAACGCTGGCGAAACCAATGGCTAAGGCACCATCACGCAAGACTCCAAGCAGCTTGAAGAATTTTTCCAAAATTGTTCGTTGGTCTTGCACCGTATCAACGCCTGGACGGCCTGCAAAGGCGCTTTGAATGACCGTGAACTTCGTCGGATCTTTCAACTTCACTCGAAAAGATTCTGGAAGTTGATCGGCCGTTACGTTTTGGGCAATAGCCGAGCCTTTGAACCGCTCTTGAAAATGCTGAAACGCTTGAGATTGCGACTCGTAGAAAACTTTCGAGACGACAGGCAGCGCGTTCAAATCATTTTGAATCGCAAGGCGTTGATTCGCGGTGATTGGACCGCCAGCGCATGAAGGTGACTCGGACAGCGTGCCGCAGAGAAAAACCGAAACTTCAATCTTGTCATACCAATAATCTTTCATAACGCGCACTTGCGAATTTGCGAGCAGACCGATTCCCAAGAGCGTTAATGAAATTGCCACAGTAATCATTACGGCAAAAGTCATCGTCATGTTACGACGAAGACCAATCTTTACCTCGCTAAATACAAATCGAGTTCGCATCGTCTCCCCTTAACCCGTGTATCCATAAACGCCACGGACTTGATCTCGAACGACGTGGCCGCCTTCGAGTTCGATGACGCGTTTTCTCATTTGATCAACAATTCCGGAATCATGAGTTGCCATAACGACCGTTGTACCTTCACGATTGATGCGATCGAGCAACTTCATAATTCCTACTGACGTGGCTGGATCCAAATTTCCGGTTGGCTCATCCGCAATCAAAATAGTCGGTCGGCTCACGTATGCGCGCGCAATGGCAACTCGCTGTTGCTCACCGCCTGATAGCTCTGAAGGCTTGCGATCTGCCTTCTCCTCCAAGCCGACAAGCTCGAGGACTTCCGGAACTTCGCGATTAATAACCTTTTGCGAATAGCCCAAAACATGCAAAGTAAAAGATACGTTTTCATGAACGGTCTTATTTGGCAGGAGTCGAAAATCTTGAAAAACGGTTCCAACCTGACGCCGAAGTTCGGGAATCTTGTGAGTAGCCAAGGTATTTAGATTCTTGCCGGCGACCGTTATGGTTCCTGAGGTTGGGCGTTCCTCGCGCAGCACCAAACGGAGAAAAGTGGATTTTCCGGAACCTGAAAGTCCAACTAGGAAAACGAATTCGCCCTTCAGGATCTCCAAGTCCACGCTATCCAGGGCAGCACGCTCCTGTTTAGGGTAGATCTTGGTTACATTTTCAAAACGAATCACGCACACCTCTTTTTGGCCAAGTACTTGTGGTCTTCGGCAGAAGGACAGTTTAGGTAACTTGGCGGGAATTCGGCCTCTATTACTCGCCAATTTGGCTGTTAGATGCGTTAATTTCAGGTGAGAAATAAGTTACTTACGCTTAAGGGAATCAATTCACGTCAATCATCCCAAAATATACCAATATATATTGAAACGCCATTTAATGAATAAAAGGTTCATAAGGTTTAAATGGGATAATTCGGAGGTTTGTCTGCGCATTGAAGCTTCAGTTGCCGAGAGGGTGTGGCGAGCAAGATGATGAATGCATACTTCACCCTATTCTTCG
>JBAXOT010000038.1:0-12113 GCA_037133095.1 Actinomycetes bacterium | reverse complement strand
AACGCGCTCTTCCCGAAAACGCGCTCTTCCCGAAAACGCGCTCTTCCCGAAAACGAGAATGGGGCATATTTTTGTCGCTGTGCAAAGAGTTCATGTCGTAGGCAGTTCGGGATCTGGAAAGTCGACCTTTGCCCGAAAAATCGCCGAACATTTCGACATCCCTGCCATTGAACTTGATGCGATTTACCACCAGAGTGATTGGACACCATTAGATCCCCAGCAACTTCGGGAACAAGTTGATGTACTCACACAGTGGAGCGATTGGGTAGTCGATGGAAATTACTCCGCCGTTGCTGATCTAGTCGACGGGCGAGCTACCTCGGTAATTTTTCTCGATTATCCACGGGCTTTCATCATGCGTCGCCTCATTCGCCGTACTTTTATTCGAGCAATCACCCGAAAGCAGTTATGGAATGGCAATCGCGAGCGTGTTCGCAATCTTTTCAAACTCGACCCTGAAAAAAATGTTTTGCTCTGGTCATGGCGCAATCACGCAAAATTACGAGCACGATATTTAGATCCGAAATTTCTCGGTGAAAATGCAACTGCCCGGATGCTCGTTTTACCGAGCCACCGGGCAGCCATGCAATTCTTGCAAGATCTTGGGATTAAAAAATTTTAGTTAAAAATCTCCAGTCACTTGTTACTAGATCCTTTACAGCGCCTTTAGAGCACTGACTACCTTTGTTAATGAATCCTTGGCATCGCCAAAGAGCAAAGTGGTCTTTGGGTCATACAACAACTCATTTTCGATTCCAGCAAAGCCTGGACGCATCGAACGCTTTAAGAAGATGACATTTCCAGCGAGAGAAACATCCAAGATTGGCATGCCATAAATTGGGCAACCAGGTGTGGTTTTAGCCGCTGGGTTAACAACGTCATTAGCGCCAACCACGAGAACTACATCGGTCTGCGGGAAGGTGGGATTCACTTCATCCATCTCCACCAATTGTTCGTACGGAACATTAGCCTCAGCAAGAAGTACGTTCATATGGCCAGGCATACGACCAGCGACTGGGTGGATGCCATAAGCAACATCGACGCCCTTCGCGGCCAAGAGATCAGCCAATTCACGGACGGTGTGTTGGGCTTGTGCCACGGCTAAACCAAAGCCTGGAACAATAACAACGCGCTGGGCATAATTGAGCAAGATTGCAACGTCGTCGGCCGAACCTGATTTAACGGACCGAGCTTCGCCAGTTCCCGTTGCCTCTTGCGGTTTTGCGGTAAATGCGCCGAAGAGGGTTCCAAAGAGTGAGCGGCCCATTGCTGCAGCCATCAAACGGGTCAAGATTGTTCCCGATGCGCCAACGAGAGTTCCAGCGACGATCAAGAGTGTTGATTGCAAAACGTAACCACTGGCCGCAACTGTTAATCCGGTAAAGGCATTCAACAGCGAGATAACAATCGGAACATCTGCGCCACCAACAGGGAGGACGAAGAGCACACCAAAGAGGAGTGCTAATCCACCCATAACGAGCAACGGCGTATTGCCACCAGAGCCGATAACCCAACCTGCAGTTCCAAGAACTCCAGCCAAAGTGGCGGCGATGACAAAACGGCCGCCTGGGAAAACCACTGGGCGGGTAGTCATCAACTCTTGCAACTTCAGAAAGGTGATAACTGATCCAGAGAACGAGGTACAACCGACGATGACCGTAAAGACGGTGGCAACGAGGTTGGCCGTACTTGGCTTTCCATCTTTGCTGAGATTGAGGTATTCCACCGTTGCTACCAGCGCAGCAGCGCCGCCGCCAACTCCATTAAAGAGTGCGACAAGTTGTGGCATTTGTGTCATCTGAATTTTGCGCGCAGCTGGAACTCCGACGAGAACACCAAATGCAATTGCTGCCAAAATCAAGAGCGTGTTGTGATGGCTCTCTCCCGCGGCTTTAGGGGCAAAGAAGACCACGATGGTCGCAAGCGTCGCGCCTGCGGCGCCAATGAGGTTTCCACGGCGGGCAGTCTTTGGCGTCGACAGGCCTTTAAGGGCGAGAATAAAGCAGACGGCCGAAGCCAGACCTAAAAGGTCATACACATTCCGGTTCACTTGGCAGCCTCCTTATCAGCTTTGGGAGTCCTTGGTTTGCCTTTGAACATCTCCAACATTCGATCGGTAACGACGAAGCCACCAACCATATTGATCGTTGCAAGTACAACGGCGAGGATTGAAAGTGTGGTTTCTAGGCTGCTGGTCGCATTATCAGCAACGATAATCGCACCAACAAGAATGATTCCGTGAATAGCATTTGCACCAGACATCAAAGGTGTGTGCAAGGTAGTTGAAACTTTTGAAACCACTTCAAATCCCACGAAGATCGCGAGAAGGAAGATGGTGAGAACCGCCATATTTGTCATGGTTACTTCTTTCCTTCCGGTGTTCTACGAGCACCATTCATGGTGACGGTTGCGGCATCGATAATTTCATCGGAGAAATCTGGAATGACATCGCCGGTGGGCTTGCCATCCACTGATTTAGTCATGAGCAACAAGAGGTTGACGACGTTGCGGGAAAAGAGCATCGAAGCGTGGGTGGCCAATTGGCTTGGAACATCTTTTCCACCCCATTGATGAACGCCATTCGCCGTGATGATGGTTTCACCAGCGACCGAACCTTCGACGTTGCCACCAGTTTCGGCGGCCAAGTCAACGATGACTGCGCCTTGCTTCATTGTTGCAACCATTTCGGCGGTGACCAAGCGTGGAGCTGGTCGTCCAGGGACTGCGGCCGTAGTGATGAGAACATCAGCGTTAGAAATATAAGGAGTAAGAAGTTCGCGTTGCTTTGCCGCGCGTTCTTCGGTCATCTCACGGGCATAACCACCAGTGCCTTCAAGGGCTTCGAGCTCTAGATTAATGAATTTTGCACCCATCGACTTGACTTCATCGGCTGATGAGGGGCGAACGTCATAGGCACTCACGACTGCACCTAATCGCTTAGCAGTAGCAATTGCTTGCAAGCCAGCAACGCCGGCGCCCAGAACGACAACTTGTGCTGGAGTAACTGTTCCAGCAGCGGTCATGAGAAGTGGGAAGAAGCGTGGTGAAAGTTCAGCGCCAATCAGAACTGCGCGATATCCAGCACAGAGCGCCTGAGAGGTCAGAGCATCCATCGATTGCGCTCTCGAAATTCTAGGAACGAGTTCGAGGGAGAGTGCGGTGACATGAGCGCTCACCGCTGCTTCGATCGAATCGACGGCGGTGGTGGGGGAAAGGAAGGAGATGGTGATGGCGCCTTTTTTCAAGGTGCTCATCTGCTCGGGAGCGAGCGGCTGTACTGAAGCCACAACATCAGCGTCAGTAATGACGGGTCCAGGTTTTACGCTGGCACCAGCGGCCACGAAAGCAGAATCGTCATAACCAGCCGCAAGACCTGCGCCCGACTCAATGACTACATCTAGTCCTGCTCGTGTGAGTTTTGAAATGATGTCGGGAACGAGGGCAACACGCTTTTCCCCAGCCCGAATCTCTTTTGCAACGGCAATAAGCATGTGCGGAAGGCTATCTACATTAAAAGCAGATGTGTGCCAATTTTGCCGTAAGTATTCGGTAAATCACAGTGAAATGGCGGTAAATAAGTGCTAACCCGAAGAGCTCAAGGCTGCTTGGCTTGTTAGGGGAACGCCAGGCGCCATTTAAGCGAAGATGTTGCCTTCCAATTCCCCTCGAACTAGGTGATACAAAATTGCTTGAATCGTCGTGCGACGATGGTAAGCCTCGCGCCAAATGTAGGAACGGGGGCCGTCGATGACCTCAGCACTTACTTCTTCGCCGCGGTGGGCTGGCAGACAATGCAGGAAAATTCCATCTGGTGCGGTCAATGCCATTAATTCCGGCGTCACCGCAAAAGGCGCTAGCGCCTTTAACTTTTCACTTCGCTCACTTTCGGGATCGCCCATCGACATCCAGACATCGGTGTAGAGCACGCTGGCATCTTTTGCAGCGACATCGGGATCATGGAGTACTTCGACAGTTGCGCCGGTTTTTGCGGCAATCTTTTGCGCGATAGCTACGGCCTCTGGATCTGGTGCATAGGCTCCAGCTGGAGTGCCGACAACCACATGCGCGCCGAGGATGGCTCCCATCGCCAACCACGCGTGCGCCATGTTATTTCCATCGCCAACATAGGTGAATTTGCGGCCAGCGATATCGGAACCAAAGACCTCGCGAATGGTGAGCCAATCCGCCAGCAATTGTGTGGGATGGTCGAGGTCCGTCAACCCATTAATGATGGGGATGGTGGCATATTTGCCGAGTTCATCCACATCACTCTGAGCAAAAGTTCGAATAATCATGGCCGATGCAAAGCCACTGATGACCCGCGCGGTGTCGGCAATCGTTTCGCCACGTCCGATCTGCAGTTCATCACCGCGGATGAAGATTGGTGTGCCTCCAAGATGGGCAACGGCGGTCTCTGATGCGAGCCGCGTTCGTGTGGAAGGCTTTGTCATATAAATGGCCACAGTTCGATGAGCCAGGGCCTCTTTTGCCTTGAGTGGGTGGAGCGCGAACTCCGCAGCAGTAGCGAGTAAGAGATCCACATCGGACCGGGAGAGGTCATGGGTGCGCAACAGATCCTTCATTTGGCTACTGAACTCTCGCTTGGAACCAATGGGTATCTCATTGGTGAAGTTTAGACATTGATGGGGCAGTTTTGCCCCCAGGTTAAATTGGCAAAGTAATATCCTCACATGGGGATTTTTACGCGAAAGAATGGCGACGGCACGGGGATTGACCTGCCTGGTATTGGCAACCCTGGTTCTGATGAAAAATACTCTGATCTATTGGTCGAAGAGGAAGAGCTCTCGCATGAAGATGGCGATCACGAGCGCTTCTCGCATTACGTTCGAAAAGACAAGATTGTCGAATCAGCGGTCACTGGGAAAGCGGTACGGGCGCTCTGTGGAAAGAAGTGGGTGCCTAATCGTGACCCCGAGAAATTTCCGATCTGCCCAACCTGTAAAGAGATTTACGCTGGTTTGAAAAAGGAATGAGGCGGGGCTAAATCCGCAATTCTCATCTTGCTTGGTTAGGCTAAAAATATGAGCCCTCACTTTTTGCTTCGGCGAATCTCGGTGGCGCTCGCCCTTTCCGCTCTCTGCCTGACCACTTCTTTGCCAAGCGGGTCGGCCGCTTCACCAACTCCTTCACCAACTCCTTCACTAACTCCTACCCCGACTGCGACAGATGCTGTTTTGCCATCAGGAACGCCCTCGCCCACGCCGCCGATCATCGCCAGCCCGGTGCCATCTGGTCCGAGCCCCTCTTCCTCGGTAACGCCCTCTGCTCTACCCACCCTGCCCACCTTGCCCACCTTGCCGGCGCTGTCCCCTGGACCCTGCGCTGGCGCAAGCGCCTCTCCGACTCCGACTGCCTCCAACCCCCCGAGGGCAATATTTTCTGGCTGGTTGCCGTATTACGGAATGAAAGCCGGCTTGCCAGACACCGTGACAAATTGCGATTTAATCAAAGAGGTGATGCCCTTTTGGTACACCCTAAGCAGCGAGAAAAAAATTACTGATCTCTACACCCCGGCCAATCCCAGCGTTCCAATGTCCTATCCCATCCAAACTTTGCAAAGTCTAAAAATTCAGATTCTGCCCACAATTACTGATGGCACTGGAAAAGGTGTTTTGGCAACGCTCATTGCAAATTCTAAAACTCGAGCCACGCTCGTCTCCACGATTCTTACTTTGGTGATGACAAATGGGTTTGACGGAATAGATCTTGATTTTGAAAATTTTGCCTTTGTCGATGGCACCTCAACGTGGGCAGTTACGCAACCGAACTGGGTGCAATTCATTCAGGATTTATCAATGGCTTTGCACTCCAATAACAAGTTGCTATCGGTAACGACACCTGTGCTCTTTGACCCTGCAACGGGGAAAAAAGGGTATTACGTGTATGCCTGGTCTCAGATCGGAACTTTTATCGATCGATTGCGAATCATGACCTATGACTATTCCACGAGCAGCCCCGGTCCTATTGGTCCGATCTCATGGGCCGAGGGCGCAGTGCAATACGCGGTCTCCGTGGTCGCAGCTTCTAAAGTATTTGTTGGCGTCGCGGGCTATGGTCGAGATTGGGTGACCCGAGTAGATGGCACCTGTCCCGTGGTCTACGCCTCTGTTATAAAAGTTGGGGCCAAGGCTGCAACTTTCATTATGCAAGATGCCTTTAACCTTGCCAGCAGTTATGGCGTAACCCCGATTTTTAATCCGACTTATGCCGAGAGCAATTTTGTTTATAAGAAGGTGTACAGCGGGCTGACCAGTGGTGGGCTGGCGACCTCGTGTACCGCGACTCGAACTGCCTGGTACCAAGATCCGCAAGGATATGTTGCACGCGCGAATTTGGTCGCCAAGTATCGACTTGGTGGTTTAGCAGCATGGACGATTGGCATGGAAGATCCCGCCGCCCTGACGACGCTTCGGGCTTTCGCGGCATCGATTTCCCCAGATACGGTGGTGGGCAGCGTCACGAGTGATACTTCGCTTGCCCTCATTGGATCAACCGTTTCCATTCTTGGCACTTTTACTCTGCCGGATACTCGGCCTATCCCAGGTCTTCCCGTTCGGCTGGAAATGAAGAATTCTTTGGGAGATTGGCGATCTGTTGCGAATGGCGTTACCAGCAACGATGGAACGTTTGGCGCACAAATTATTATCGGCCAGCAGAGTTCCTTCCGCATGATTTCCGAAGGTTCATGGGAGCGCCTAGCAGAAACGACGCCCAGTAAAGATATTCAAGTTGGTCGAATTCTTTCTTGGTCACTTCCGGGCTCAGTTGAACACGGCGTGACTTATTTGATTTCGGGACAGGTTCAGCCAAAAGAGGCTGGACTGACCATCAACGTCGAGGATTCTAATTCGCTGACTCCATACCTTCCGATTACTTCTGATATCGACGGCCGCTTTACGGTCACAATTAATCAAAGCCAAGTTGGTTTTCACCGGATCCGATTAACTATTTTAGGAGACAATAAATTTGCCCAAAGCGCGAGTGAATACTTCAACCTCCTAGTGCGCTAAATTGGGGCACCATGAGCACGGCGACCGAGACAGAGTTGAACATCTCGCAATTAGTCGACCGTCCGTGGACCACGATTGTGTGGGATGACCCAGTTAATCTCATGAGCTATGTCACCCATGTTTTTATTAAACTTTTCGGTTTCTCTAAAGAAAAAGCCCACGAATTAATGATGAAGGTTCATACCGAAGGTCGGGCCGTTGTGACCTCCGGGAGTCGAGAAGAGATGGAACGCGACGTTCAGCGTTTACATGAGCACGGACTGTGGGCAACTCTGCAACGAGACGACAAGGTCTAGCCGATGTCCAATTTTGTTCAAGAAGAGGCAGGTATCACCCTCTTCTTAACGCAGAGCGAAGCCCAAATTCTTATCAATCTAGTCGAGCAACTCCTCGAGTTGCTGGGCGAAGGCGACTTTTTTCACCACTACGACACCACCAACCCTCTTGCTCAAATGTTGGCAGTGCCAAAAGAGATTGAGACCCCAGAGGATCCTGTCCTCAAGCGTCTATTGCCGAATGCCTACAGCGATCCAGAAGCCGCCTCAGATTTTCGCAGATATACCGAGCCGGAAATCCGTGGCAGCAAGCAACGAATTTTGCGTCGAGTCCGGCAACAACTCACGATCGTCGTCGATTACTCCATTGACACGGGGATAGAAAATAATCCAGTTAATGGGGCAGCCTCAATCTCTGGAATTGACCCTGATATCTGGTTGCTTGCCCTGAACGATCTTCGACTGGCCCTCGCGGTTCG
Organism: Actinomycetes bacterium; assembly: GCA_037133095.1. GTDB lineage: Bacteria > Actinomycetota > Actinomycetes > Nanopelagicales > Nanopelagicaceae > CAIMZW01. Next base: position 4,328 of record JBAXOT010000038.1, on the reverse strand, counting down.
CCTCGATGTTGATGGCGACAGTTATGAAAATTTCGATTTGCTGCCCGATGAGGATCCACTAAAGCCCACATTCGCGGTCTACTTCTGGCTCGGCTGGTTACAGGAAAATCTCCTCTCTGTTCTAGGCTGACCACATGGTCCTAAAGATTTCGCGGTTCATGGCAGATGCCATTTTGGAGCAGTCACGGCAGGAATATCCGGATGAATGCTGTGGCGTCATTCTTGGTCCACTTGGCAGTGATGATGCTGCCAGACATAAGCCGATGGTCAATTCTGCGCACTCGCCAACGTTTTACGAATTCGATTCGAAAGATTTGTTGGCCCTCTACCGAGAGGCTGACGACAATGATGAAGAAATTGTCGTGGTCTACCACTCACACACTGAGACCGAGGCCTACCCGTCAAGAACTGATATTTCCTACGCATCAGAGCCAAATGCCCACTATGTATTGGTTTCTACGCGCAAAGAGATTGCACCTGCAACTGAGTTTCGCTCGTATCGAATCATTGATGGTGTTGTCACAGAAGAAGAAGTTGCCTTTATTTAATTTTTGATTGGTCAGAACCACTTTTTTTCCCGATAATTGGCCTATGTCATCAACTGTTGCCGGAAATGTCGAAGTACGAATCCCGACCATCCTTCGTCCTTACACAAATAATGAAAAGGTAGTTTCCGCTGCTGGAACCGATTTGCAATCAGTGATTAGCTCGCTGGATCTGAACTACCCTGGTCTGGCCGAACGGCTCTTGGAAAATGGACAACTCCGTCGTTTCATCAACGTCTATATCAATGATGAAGATGTTCGCTTTATGGGCGCGCTAACAGCGCCAATTAAGGATGGGGATTCAGTCACTATTCTTCCTGCCGTAGCCGGCGGATCCATGTGACTCGCTACGAGTCGCTTGAAGCATCACTGGGTCATACCCCGCTCATAGGTCTGCCGAAATTATCGCCGAAAGTCTCTGACGGATCCCCAGCGGTTCGGCTGTGGGCGAAAATGGAAGATCGCAATCCAACGGGATCGATTAAAGACCGCACTGCACTCTTTATGATCGACGATGCCGAGAAATCTGGCTTACTTAAACCGGGGTCGACGATTCTGGAACCGACCAGCGGCAACACTGGAATCTCGCTCGCGATGGTGGCAAAGGTTCGAGGCTACAACTTGGTTTGCGTTATGCCGGAGAACACCAGTGTGGAACGCCGTCAATTGTTGGAGATGTGGGGCGCGCGAATTATCTATTCACCCGCCGCAGGTGGTTCGAATGAAGCCGTGCGAGTTGCAAAAATAATTTCAGCCGAAAATCCGGATTGGGTATTTCTCTACCAGTATGGAAATCCAGCTAATACGGCTGCGCATTATCAGACCACCGGACCCGAACTCTTTGCAGACCTACCATCAATCACTCACTTCGTTGCTGGTTTAGGTACGACGGGAACCCTGATGGGTGCCGGTCGATATCTGCGAGAACAAAATCCTGATATTGCAATCATCGCGGCCGAGCCTCGTTATGGTGAATTGGTTTATGGCTTGCGAAATATCGACGAGGGATTTGTGCCGGAACTTTACGATGCGAGCGTTATTACTCGCCGTTTCTCGGTAGGTGCCGAGGATTCAGTTCGTCGGGTTAAAGAGTTGCTTGCGGTTGAAGGAATTTTTGCTGGAATTTCCACCGGCGCGATACTGCATGCTGCACTCGGAATCGCCCGCGAATGTGTCGCCGCTGGTGTTGGTGCGGATATCGCATTCATTGTCTGCGATGCGGGCTGGAAATACCTGTCTACGGGAATTTACTCAACTGATGGCGATGCACAGGCGCTCGAAGGTCAACTCTGGGCCTGATTAGGACGCTTCAAGGGTAGGCTTTTCGCGTGATCCAATCAACGCCCACCTCCGATTCTCCCATCGGAGTATTTGACTCTGGTGTCGGTGGATTGACTGTTGCACGAGCCATCATCGACCAATTGCCGCATGAATCAATGCTCTATGTCGGCGACACAGCCCGCGGACCTTATGGTCCGAGATCCTTGGCAGAAGTTCGCTCCTTCTCTTTAGAAATTTTAGATGAACTCGTGGCGGCAGGTGTGAAAGCGCTCGTCATAGCCTGCAATACCGCCAGCGCGGCCATGTTGCGTGATGCTCGGGAACGATATTCGGTTCCCGTTATCGAAGTTATACAGCCCGCCGTGCGTCGCGCAGTCTTTGCGACTCGAACCGGAAAGATCGGTGTTATTGGAACTCAGGCAACCATTGAGTCAGGTGCTTACACAGATGCCTTCGCGGCAGCGCCGCATCTAGAGATTACCTCGATTGCCTGCCCGCTTTTCGTGGAATATGTCGAGCGCGGTGAAACATCCGGCAGTGCAATAACTGAGATTGCGAAAAACTATTTGGCGCCGCTCAAGCTCGCGCACGTCGACACTTTGGTTTTAGGTTGTACCCACTACCCATTACTCACCGGTGTCATTTCTTATGTGATGGGAAATGATGTGACTTTGGTGTCCAGTGCCGAAGAGACCGCAAAGGATCTTTACCGAGTGCTTGTCGAAGAAGATTTACTGCGAGGAGATGTAGCCGCGAACTATAAATTTGTGGCCACAGGCAACACCGATCAATTTAGTTCGTTGGCTCGGAGATTCCTTGGACCCGAGGTGGTCCGTGTTGATTCACATGTGTAAACGTTTGATCTGAATTGAATTTACCATCAAAAAAAGGGGAAGTCGCAATGTCTGGTGAAGATAAGTCAGGAAAAAGAATTGATTCTCGCGCGGCGAATGAATTGCGCCCAATATCCATCACCCGATCTTGGCTGAAGAACGCCGAAGGTTCCGTACTGGTGGAATTTGGCAACACTAGGGTTCTCTGCGTTGCCTCATTCACTGCTGGGGTGCCACGTTGGTTACACGGCAGCGGAAAAGGGTGGGTCACCAGTGAGTACGCAATGTTGCCAAGAGCCACCCACACTCGATCAGATCGGGAGAGTGTCAAAGGAAAATTAGGCGGCCGAACTCAGGAAATTTCGCGACTTGTGGGACGCTCCCTGCGTTCAACGGTGGACATGCATGCGCTTGGCGAAAACACCATCGTTATTGATTGCGATGTTTTGCAGGCAGATGGCGGAACTCGCACCGCAGCAATTACCGGCGCCTACGTGGCGTTGGCAGATGCGATTACCTGGGCGAAGGAGAACGGATTAGTTCTCCCTTCTCGAAATCCACTGCCGAATTCGGTCTCGGCTGTCAGTGTTGGGATCATTCATGGCGTGCCCATGCTTGACCTTTGTTATGAAGAGGATGTCACGGCAGAGACGGATATGAACATTGTCTGCACTGGAGACGGAAATTTTGTCGAGGTCCAAGGTACGGCAGAAGGTAAGGCATTTGACCGCTCGCAACTGAACGCCTTGCTCGATCTAGGTACTGCCGGCTGTGCCGAGCTCACCCGGATCCAGCTGGCAGCTCTGGCCTCCTGAGCAATGCGGCAAGTCGTTCTGGCTACCCGAAACAAGGGAAAGATCGCAGAATTTGAGCGATTGCTTGCCGAATATGCCTCGGATATTGAGGTTTTAGGTTTACAAGACTTTCCCGATCTGCCCGATGTCGATGAAACGGGCACGTCGTTTACCGAGAACTCGCTCTTGAAGGCTCGAGAGGTGAGCGCCTTTTGCAAGTTGCCGGCGTTGGCGGATGACAGCGGTCTCTGCGTTGACGCTCTCGGGGGCGACCCGGGAATTTACTCGGCTCGGTGGTCTGGGGTCCATGGTGATGATGCTGAAAATATCGCAAAAGTATTGGCCCAGTTAGCGCGAGTTGAAGAAGGTTCCAGAGGCGCACATTTCACCTGCGTTGTGGCGTTGCATCTTCCAAATGGAACCGAAATTGTTCGTGAGGGGATACTTCCCGGTGTCATTGTCCGGTCGCCGCGGGGCGATGCGGGTTTTGGCTATGACCCAATATTCCAGCCGATGAATTCATTCTTAACGTTAGGCGAATTTGGACCTGGCGAAAAGGATGTGATCAGTCATCGCGGCCAAGCACTTCGCGCAATTGCACCGCAATTAGTTGCGCTACTTTAATTGGTAGCCACCTTCTCTAAGGTACCCTTTGGCTATTAATCAGGCTTTACTAGCTTGCAATTTGAGTCTCGAGGAGTTTCACAGTGGCAGATGCAAAGAAGAGCCCCGCTAAGAAAGCTGTTGCTAAGAAAGCGCCAGTGAAGAGAGCTGTTGCTAAAAAAATAGCTGCCAAGAAAGTTTCGGCGCCAAAACCCGTTGCAAAGAAAGCCGCGCCTGCGAAAAAAGTTGTCGCTAAGAAGGCCGCGCCTGCA
>JBAXOT010000037.1:0-14023 GCA_037133095.1 Actinomycetes bacterium | reverse complement strand
TACCTAGTTGCCAGATCGTGCAACTCCTCTAACCAAGAGGTTCCCACTTTTACTTCGTACTCTCGTTCGGAAGAGACGCTGATTGACCTCATCCGTTCGCCGCCAACCACGTATTTATTTCATGCGCAACTTCGCTGGCTTTCTTATTGTCGGTTGAAACTACAACCGAGGCAAGAGATTCATAAATCGGACGTCGCTTTTCCATCAATGCCAACCACTGCTGTCGAGGGTTAATCAGAAGCAAAGGACGATCCTTATTAAAGCCGACTCTCGGGGCTGCTTGCGAAATGGAAACATCGAGAAAAATTACCTTGGCGCCAGAATCCCGAATCGCCCGTTGGGAATCGGGGTCCAAAACCGCCCCGCCACCGAGAGAGAGAATTGGGGTCGATCCTAGAACGGATTCCGCCACAACTTCCTTCTCTAACGCACGAAAACTTGTTTCACCATCCTCGACAAAAATGGCAGATATCTTCTTTCCCGCGCGCTCTTCTATCAAATGGTCGGTGTCACAAATATCGACCTGCCACAGCCGCGCCAAAGCCTTCGCTACGGATGATTTACCAGCGCCAGGTGGTCCAATCAAAATAACTCTTGGCATCAAGATCCCTATCGGATCTCGAGGTGGGAAAGATACGATTCACAATTACGTCTGGTTTCAGCGACGCTGTCGCCACCAAATTTCTCTAACACAGCATCAGCGAGTACCAGTGCCATCATGGCTTCACCGACGATACCTGCAGCCGGAACGGCGCAGACATCCGAACGCTGGTTGATAGCTTTAGCCGGTTCGCCGGTAAGAACATCAATGGTATCGAGGGCTCGAGGGACGGTAGAAATAGGCTTCATAGCAATCCGGACGCGCAATATCTCACCATTGCTCATTCCACCTTCAGTTCCACCGGCTCGATCACTTCGTCGAACTATCTTTCCCGATGCATCCCTTTCGATTTCATCATGGGCGACCGAGCCACGTCTCGTGGCTGTCAGGAAACCATCTCCTATCTCCACACCCTTTATGGCTTGAATTCCCATCATGGCTGCTGCTAATCGAGCATCTAACCGACGATCCCAATGAGTATGCGAACCAAGCCCTGGTGGAAGATCAAAGGCCAAAATTTCAATTACGCCCCCGAGCGTGTCACCAGCACCATGAGCGGCCTCGATTTCAGCGACCATTGCGGCACTCGCTTCTGGATAAGCGCACCGAACCGGATCAGCGTCAATAACCTCACGATCACTAAAAGCCGGAAGCTCAAGATCTGCATCGACCTTTGCTTCGCCGATCCCAACCACATGGCTGAGAATACGAACCCCAACAGTTTGTTCGAGGAATGCCCGGGCGACAGCACCTAATGCAACCCGAGCGGCTGTCTCTCGAGCGCTGGCTCGCTCCAAAATTGGTCTCGCATCCGTAAAGGCGAACTTCTGCATTCCTACCAAATCGGCATGTCCAGGGCGAGGGCGACTCAGTGGGGCATTGCGTGCCAGCGAAGCCAATTCTTCGGAGTCAACCGGATCGGCAGACATAACCTTGCTCCACTTTGGCCACTCGGAATTGCCAATCTCAATGGCGATGGGACCACCCTGACTTTGACCGTGCCTCACCCCGCCCAGAATCGAAATGACATCCGCTTCAAAACTCTGCCTGGCACCACGCCCAAAACCTAAGCGTCTACGAGCTAGATCCAGGTCAATATCCGCTGAGGTAATTTCAATATGGGCTGGCATTCCTTCAAGGATTGCCGTGAGAGCTTGGCCGTGGGACTCGCCTGCGGTCAACCAACGAATCATGAAAACTCCCCATAGATTTTTCGGACTTTTACCTCAAGACCGAGCAGGGTTCATATTCTCGCAGATGAGGAGTTCCTTGCGCTCCACATTGAACCTCTTATCGAGTCAGATTTTGCGCTAAAGCACTAAATAAATGGGATCGCAGAGCGGCGTAATCAATCTCAATTCGGAGCATGGCTTGGATTTGATCCAGCGCTTGCTCGACCAAAAGGTCAAAGCCAGAGAAAACCGGCATTCCTGCGGTTTCCCATTTCGAACTCAGCCTGGTAGGCCACGGGTGATACAGAACCTCAAAAAGTGTTCCGGATGGATTTTGGCAGGCATCTGCCAGTTCATCGCTGGCTCCAGCAGGAACGGTGGAGATAACGAGGTCATACTCAGAAATACTGGAATCGAACTCGCATAAGTTGACCCGAGAGATTTGGACACAGGCCTCGAGGGAAGATCGACGTTTATCGTCGCGAACCAGGACATCTATCTCGTTTACTCTGCCATCTATGGCACCGATTGCGGCACGCGCGGTACCACCTCCGCCAATGACGGCAACGCTCTTGAATTGCACTTTCTCCAGTATTCGTTCGAAAGCCAGAAGATCCGAAGAGAATGCGAAATACTCCCCAGACTCGATTATCAACGTATTTGCCGATGAGATTCTCGCGGCGCGCGAATCGACCCTATTGGCTAAAGAGACAACTGTTTCCTTCAGTGGCATGGTCAACGAAAATCCTGACCACCCTTCTGCGAGTGCCTGCCGCATAAAACTTTCCAACTCGAAGTTTTTTACTTCAATGTGTTCGTAGCGACCTTCGATGCCGAGAAATTCATACGCGCTGTTATGAAGCAATGGCGAGAGACTATGCGAAACGGGACTACCTAAAACTGCTGCGCGAATCATTTAAAAGCTCCGGCGGCCAAATTCTTTTGGAAGAGTTGATTCCACTGTTGAAACTCCGAATACCGCGCCGTAAATCGGGTATCCCCGGGTGCCACGGTAATGAAATAGAGCCAGGAGCCTGGTTCTGGATGCAATGATGCCATTATGGCCATATCGCTCGGATTGCTGATCGGAGTGGGTGGTAAACCAATATTTTTGTAAGTGTTGTAAGGAGAATCAATTTTCGTTGCCGACAACGAGAGGGAGATTTGACCTCTGAGTTTCGCAGCAAATTGCACACTCGAATTCAATTGCAAAGGCATTCCGATTTTCAATCGGTTGTAAATAACTTGCGCGACTTTCGCGAAGTCTTGAGGATCACCCTCAATTTGTGCAAGAGAGGCAATCACCAGCACTTGGTATGGAGTGTATGTGAGGTAACCGCGTTGTAAATTCAGGAAAGTGGAAGAATTCTTGAATTTCGCCACCATTGATTTAATGGCCGCAAATTCGGTCGTACCAGGCTCGAAGGAGTACCGAGCAGGGTAGATCTGACCTTCCAAAGAGTTAGTTGGATTTGCAATGGCTGGCGCAATTTTTGCAAGAAGTGATGAAGCCGACGCCGCGATAGAGGAATTGGCTCTCAGACTCTTTTGTACATCGGAAAAAGTAGAGCCCTCCGATATTTCTACAATCCCAATAAGTCGTTTGGGATCAATCATTTCAGCCAGCGCTTGGGATACGGGTAGATGAGATTCGACTCGATGTACCCCAGGCGCGATTGATTTTGCCCGCGAATCTTTTACGGCAAGTTGGAAAAATTTCGTCTTCTCTTTAATGACACCTGCGCTCTGCAGCGCAGCGCCGATGGCTAATCCCCCTGCACCATTTGAAACAACCACTTCTACGGTAGGACCTGGGTGTCCCGCCGGAAAATCTTTACTCTCCGGCACCAGTAAAACCGCAATAATTGAAATAACTCCGAGAACACCCAGCGCCCATAAAACTTGTATGCGTTTCACAGTGCAATTCCATTGATTCTTCCAGTGAGTCGTTCCTGGTCAAGTGCCTGTTCCAAAATGGCAACCGCGGCCATTTCGTCCACCCGACCTTTGGCTTGTTTGGCATTAATACCGGAAGACTTCAAAGTCTTCAGCGCAGAAACCGTGCTCAACCTTTCATCAACTGAGAAAAGGCGGGCATCGGTTAATGTCGTGAGCAAATTTAGAAAATTCTTGGCTGATTCACTCTTGGCGCTATCTCGTCCGGAAAGGTGCAACGGGTTTCCCACGATTATGTAAATCGGATTGAACTCGACTATTAACTCTTTTAAGTTGGATTCCAAATCATCTGACTTCGCTAATAATGTTGTCAATGGCGATGCGAGAATGCCACCCAAATCCGAGATCGCAATTCCAATTCGCACATCGCCATAGTCAAAGGCCAGGCGACGTCCGATGAGCATGGTTACATGCCCAGAGTTTGAGCGATGGATTTGCGAATCTCCAAAAGTGCCTGTTCGACCAGAGCGATTTCACTTCCGCCGCCTTGAGCAAAGTCATCTTTCCCGCCGCCGCCCCCACCGAGAATTGCCGAACCTACCTTAATCAATGAGCCAGCTTTGATTCCCAAGTGATTGGCGGCGCTGCTTGCTGAGACAACGAGGGATATCCGCCCGTCGTTATTTGAAGCCAAAACGACAACGCCACCCGGGAGCTTTGCCCGCAAACTGTTGGCGATTTGGCGCAAATCATCGTTGCCAATTCCGTCAGCCAGAACTGCATCAATCAGTGAAATATCGCCCAATCGTTCGACTTTCGAGAGCAGCGCATCCGCCTCTTTCAATGCCGCAGCGGTTCTGAAAGTAGCGAGTTCCTTCTCCATGGCTTTCATGCGCTCTACAAGACTATTAATTCGTTCCGGCAGTTCGTCCACTCGAGCACCCTTGATAATCTCCGTCAAGGAATTCAGCAGCACATGCTCTTGGGCGAGAAAATCGAAAGCATCGGCACCAACAAGGGCTTCGACTCGGCGAACGCCTGCGCCGATCGATGCTTCTGAAAGCAATTTGACCACACCAAGTTGGCCAGAGGCCGACACATGGGTACCGCCGCAGAGTTCATGCGCCCAGTCTCCTACGCTCACAACACGCACTCGGTCACCATATTTCTCACCGAACAGAGCCATTGCACCCATCGCTTTTGCCTCTGGCTGGGACATAACCTGGGCATGGACGGATAAATTTTCGAGGAGAAGTGAGTTGACTCGGTGTTCGACATCAACAAGAACGCTGGCGGGTACCGCACCAGCAGCAGGAAAGTCGAAACGGAATCTCCCTGGGGCATTTTCAGATCCAGCTTGTGTCGCGCTCTCGCCCAAAGCTTCACGAAAAGCCTTGTGGACCATATGTGTGGCGGTATGCGCTCGTGAAATTGCTTGACGTCGATGTTGGTCGATTGCCGCAAAGGCCGAAAGGTTAGTTTCGACGGTGCCTTCAATAACTCGACCACGATGAACGTACAAGCCAGGAACTGGAGTCTGTACCTCATCCACTTCGACAACAGACCCGTTGGATAGGCGAATCAGCCCGGCGTCTGGAAGTTGACCACCACCTTCTGCGTAGAAAGGTGTTCTATCAAGAATAATTTCTATTTCTTGATCGATCGTGGCATCGGAGACCGACTTTCCATCCCGAACAATGGCTTTGACCGTTGATTCCAACTGATTGAATTCATATCCTAAAAATGTAGTGGCACCAAGGGAATCAATGATCGCTCGGTACTCACTCAGGTCGGTGTGACCTGTCTTCTTCGCCCGAGCATCTGCCTTTGCCCGATCCTTTTGTTCCTTCATAAGTCTGCGGAATCCCTCTTCATCAACCGCGAGACCAATTTCAGAGGCCATTTCCAAAGTTAAATCAAAAGGAAAGCCATATGTGTCGTGCAGTTTAAATGCAGTGTCTCCCGTGAGGCGGGAACTCTTACTGCTCTTCACTTCAACGGCCGCGATGTCAAAAATTTGAGTGCCGCTCTTGAGGGTTTGAAGGAACGACTCTTCTTCGGCGACCGCTATTGCCAAGATTCGGTCTTTATTCGAGATCAATTCTGGGTATTGCGGACCCATGGCTTCAATGGAAGAAGTCATCAACTCAGAGATGATTGGTTCGTGGGATCCCAAGATTCGCATATTTCGAATCGTGCGACGCATCATCCGACGCAAAACATAACCGCGCCCCTCGTTTCCGGGCAGCACCCCATCGCCTATGAGCATCATTGCCGTTCGCGCATGATCTGCGATAACACGAAGGCTGACATCGCTCTTGACTTGCGAGCCGTAGGTGACCCCAGTTAAGTCGACTGCCTTGGTGAGAATCTGCATCGTGGTATCAATTTCGTAAATATTTTCTACGCCCTGCAAAAAAGCTGCCATACGTTCGAGACCGAGACCGGTATCGATACTTTTCGCCGGCAATTCACCCACAACGGGGAACTCATCTTTCGTGCCGCCTTGACCACGAACATTTTGCATGAATACTAAATTCCACACCTCGATATAGCGATCTTCATCAGCAATCGGACCACCATCTTTTCCATACTGTGGACCTCGATCGTAAAAAATCTCAGAACATGGTCCACAGGGGCCGGGTACACCCATCGACCAAAAATTATCAGCCATGCCTCGACGTTGAATCCGCTCTCGCGGAACTCCAACTTTATGATGCCAAATGTCAGCGGCTTCATCATCATTAAGGTAGACCGTGATCCACAATCTGGACTCCTCAAATCCATAGCCGCCTTGGCTAATGGGCTTGGTGAGTAGTTCCCATGCCATCGCAATGGCACCTTCCTTAAAATAATCACCAAAAGAGAAGTTGCCACACATTTGAAAGAAAGATGCATGCCTCGTGGTCTTGCCGACCTCATCAATATCGAGCGTCCGCACGCATTTTTGAACGGAAGTGGCTCGTTTGTAGGGCGGCGTCACCTCGCCTAGGAAAAACGGCTTAAAGGGCACCATGCCAGCATTGACCAACAACAAATTTGGGTCATCGGCAATGAGTGAGGCTGAGGGAACGACGGTGTGGTTTAAGCCTTGACTGTTGCCTGATTCGAAAAACCGCAGCCAACGTTCACGTATATCCGCTGAATTCACTGGATTTACTCTTGCTCTCCGGCGGAGCGCTTTTTGGCGCGTTTGCCTTTAGTGGCACCCTTCTTCATTTGGGCGGCAGTAAGTAAAACCCCTGCGGCTTTCATGGCCATATTGTTTTTGTCCAGGAAGGAAGAGGATGCACTGGTGATTTTCTCAGACAGATCCTCCACAGATTTGGTCACCTTGTTGATGCTTTGAAGCGGACCGTTAATTAATTCAACAGTTGTTGTTACTTCTTCTAGGAGCGGGGTCGTCTCGGCAACGATTGATTTCAACGAAGAACTCGCCTCGTCTACCAATCTCCCTAAGCGCACGATGGCGTAAGCGATAGCGATGGCGATTACCGCCAGCGCTGCTGCGGCAATAATGGTTGCAATTCCTCCAGGACCCATACCCTCAAGCCTACCTGAACTCAACCCGCCGATGAAGCGAAGTTAGGAATGATCACATCAGGTTTGAGATGTGCCTTGTGTGCCCGAACTGCCGCTGCGTGATACAGCTCAATTAATTCAATATTTGCATCATCGAGGTAGGGCCGACCATCAACTAGCGGACCGACTCCCCCTTCCATGACAGCTATGACGTCTTCGCCGGACATGGTCTTATGCATCTCCAGAGCATGGGCCAGTGAAAGCACCTTTCGGCGATTCTCCGTGAGTATTCCTTCGGACTTCTCCAGCAGACCCGAGAGATTGTCCTCGATTCGATCTCCAAGAGCGCGACGCAATTCCTTGCCATCGTCCTTCGCCTTGCCGCCTCCTGGTGAACCAACTTCAAATTGGCGATTAGAGGCGTGAGAAGAGACAGTCATTCCCATCCCCCAATGCCCTTCCATGAAGCTCGCTACGGTAGTGGCGCTCTCAAGATCGCCTGAAACGCCGCTGGAATTATCGCCGTCAAAAAATAGCCGCTCGCCCGCAAGTGATGCGAGGGAGACCAAAATATCTGCCTCATACTCCGTCCGCCAACGAGTGAACTGATCGTCTGGTGGAATACTGGCAACCATTCCCAGATAGTCCGAACCTTTTTCAATCGTTGCAAGATCGATTGACATGTGATGTCGTACTAAATATGCCATGACGGCGTGGCAAGCCTCATGAACGGCGACTGCGTGACGCTCGCGCTCGATGTACTCCACATCTTCTGCGGGTCCAAGTTCTTTCAATTGCTTGGCACGAATCACATCACTCCAGGTAATAGAAGTGCGTCCATGACGAATTGCCATAATGAGAGCTTCGTTGATCGTGTCTTTGATTGTTGCACCCGTTGCGTAGGGCGTGATTGTCGCCAACTTTTCAATCTCTTCACTTGTTAACGAGTGTGACACTTTGGCCAAATAGCCCTCGTACGTTCGAACTCGCCCTGCTTTACTTGGATAACCAACCCGATACATCCGATCGATTCGACCCGGGCGCAGTAAAGCCTCGTCCAAAGCTTCTGGCATATTTGTCGCCATAACGACCAAGATTCGATATTTCGGTGGATTCTTTGGCCGCAGTCCAAGTGTTCTTCGGATAATTCGATTGAAGAAGCCACGCGGCTTTTTCAAGCCGGACAGCTCTGTCAGTAGGGCCTGCAAGGTGCCCATACCAGAATTGCCGCCACCCATCGCCGAGTTGGCAACAAAAGATTCAATGGCTGATTTCGCAACCAAATTCTGCGCACCTTCGGAAAGGTAAGTGCCCCCGTGGCAGGGGTCAGCAAAAACTGCTGGACTATTAGGAGTAAATCTTCCGGCACCCCCGCTGGAAATTCCTCGGTTGCCCAACGAGTCCGCCTCATCGAAGAAAACAACTACGCCACCGTAGCGAAGGGCCAATTTTCTTAGTTTCCGAAAAAGGGACTTGACCTTAAGGACGCCGACACCGAAAAACATATTGTTAAATGCGCCTGGATCAACAAAAACGAAGGGTTTACCTGTTTCGCCAGCCATGGACTCAGCCATCAAAGTTTTACCCGTTCCTGGAGGCCCCCACAGCAGGAGACCGCCTGGTACATATCCGCCATGTTTCTCAATCTCTTCTGGCGATTCAAGAAAAAGTAGATTTTCGCGAATGCGATTCAAAACATGGTCTTGTCCCCAGACATCCGAGAATCGAGTTCTGATGTCGTCAGGAAAATAAGTATCAATTCCACCTTTGCTGAGAAACCAGAACATTGCCACGAATTGAATGACGACGAAAAAGACGCCAAAGAGCAGTTGCCCAAGTAGTGGCAGCGCACTCCATAACGCCTTGGGCGCAAAAAATAGCGCCCGAATCGGGGTCTCTTTATAAATCGCACCAAGAACGACGGACAGCAGGGCGAGAAAAAAGAGCGCCTTGACGACGCGAGAAATGCGAAATCTGGTCCAGTCACTAAATTTATGGATAAGGCGGTCAACCGCGGAGAAATATCCCTGCCAAATGCCGTGATAGGGAGCGAGAAGCTCTGCCAGGGCAAAGTGCAATTGCCGCACAACTTCAATACCAATCAGAGCAATGATCCACCAACGTTGGTGATACTCATTGACGGCTGCATCTCGAAAATTAAGCAGCGGATTGTCGGCCATAGAGGCCCACATCAAAATAAGAAAGACGAGCGAGAGCGCCAGCAAGAACTTCACCCGATCGTAAACCGAAAGATGAATTCTGGTCTTTCGGTCGGTGTCTCTTGGCCGACTCTGCGTCATCTAGTGCCCCTTACTGTGAAGGAATGTGAAATCTTGGTCAACACGGTGCGGTTTTTTTCAAAGCACGATGCTGAACAACGAACAACGAGGACATATAAAGTGGAACGATCATTTGCCACTAAGGAAGTTTGATCAATCGTCTGAGAAGTAGAAACTTTTCCAACGTTAGTGGTGAAAGTAAACTCAGTGTGAACGCCTCGCGCGATCTTCTGTACATCCTCTGAGTCATCCCCGATGGTAAAAGCCGGCGCAGTGGCGTCGGTTCCTGCTGCCCATGTAGTCAGAGGCACGATGATGTCGCGCAATGAGTTGTACGAGACGGCATTGATCTCATCCGAGAGTAAGGAACGAACTCGAACATAAACTATTGGCTGATTTTTCGTAGCCAAACTAAGAACATCTTTCGCAGTTATCGCCGCACTTGGCGAATATGCCTCCTGCCACTTGACGGCTGCCAGACGATCGGCTGCTCCAGTCGCCGTCGAAAGAGCTTCCCTGGCGCTGATAGCCTTTTGCGGAATTAACTTCCAGGAAATGGGAACTGTGAAGTACACGCCATCCTTTTTATCGGCCGCATACTTTTGACTCGGTTGCGCACAGCCAGCCAAAGCCAAGATCGCGACGAGCACGACCGCCGGAAAATACCTGCGCAAATCCACCCGCGCGATTCTGCCTTATTTATCCGCTTTTTGCGCAAGCAAGAGCGCGTCAATCCCGGCCTCTTTGCGCTGGGCAGCCGTAATTGGCGTGGGAGCCCCAGTTAATGGGTCGCCACCACTCGCGGTCTTGGGGAAGGCAATAACTTCACGAATCGAGTCGGCACCGGCCAAGAGAGCGCAGAGCCGATCCAAGCCGAGGGCAATTCCGCCGTGCGGAGGTGGACCATAATTAAATGCCTCAAGCAAGAAACCGAACTTACTATTCGCCTCTTCAGTCGTCAGACCAATGACATCGAAGACTCGAGACTGCATTTCTCGCTGGTGAATACGAATGGAACCGCCACCTATTTCACTGCCGTTGAGGACGATGTCATAGGCATAGGCCAAAGCGGCGCCAGGATCTTGATCAAAAGATTGGGCATACTCGGGCTTGGGACCGGTAAACGGATGATGAACTGCCGTCCATCCGCTGGTTGGATTTTCAGCATCGACCTTTTCGAACATTGGCGCATCTACAACCCAAAGAAATTTCCAAGCACTTTGGTCAATCAGATTACAACGCTTACCGATCTCTAATCTGACTGCGCCAAGGAGATTTAGCGATGAACTACGTTCACCTGCAGCAAAGAAAATTGCGTCGCCAGGCATGGCTCCGACCGCCGCGGCGATTCCCGCAGATTCGATCTCCGAAAGATTCTTCACAACTGGACCGGTTAAAGATCCATCTTCTTGTACCAAAATGTAAGCCAAACCTTTGGCTCCGCGCGCCTTCGCCCAATCTTGCCAAGCATCGAGTTCACGACGAGGAGAGGCCGCGCCACCAGGCATAACAACTGCGCCAACATATTCGGCCTGGAAGACTCGGAATGTGGTAGCAGAAAAGAATTCAGTGACATCAGTGAGTTCATTGCCAAAACGAAGATCAGGTTTATCTGAACCGTATCGTCGCATCGCTTCGTGGTATGTCATGTGATCGATTGGCAATGGAATGTCGAAATCCACCACCTTCTTAAACACTTTTGCCAAAATTTGTTCGGCCACAGAAATTATGTCGCTCTGATCAATAAAAGACATTTCAATATCTAATTGGGTAAATTCGGGCTGCCGGTCGGCTCGGAAATCTTCATCCCGAAAGCACCGAGCTATTTGGTAATAACGCTCCATGCCCGCCACCATTAATAACTGTTTAAAAAGTTGTGGTGACTGTGGCAGTGCATACCAACTACCGGGTTGGAGCCGAACTGGAACTAAAAAATCACGCGCGCCTTCTGGAGTGGAACGGGTCAAATATGGGGTCTCGATCTCATGGAAATCTAGGTCATCCATGACCCCACGGATTGCAGATGTGACCTTCGATCGCAACCGAAGATTCTTGGCTGGACCTTCGCGGCGCAGATCGAGGTAGCGATATTTGAGTCGAACTTCTTCGCTAATGGTGTTCAAGTCACCACTGTCGACCGGAAACGGCAAGGCAGCTGATTCGCTCAGTACTTCTAGTTTCTCGCAAATAATCTCAACCTCACCAGTGGGGATTGCTAAGTTCTCATTGCCGTTAGGTCGCAGCGAAACAGTTCCGGTGAGGAGAACGCACCACTCGGCACGAAGAGAGCCAGCAAGGGCTTCATCGTGAATAACCGCTTGGACTGCACCTGACGAATCTCGAAGGTCAATAAAAGCTACCCCACCATGATCTCGGCGTCGTGCCACCCAACCTGCAAGAGTGACCGTAGATCCGACATCGCTCTTTCGCAGCGACCCCGCGGTGTGGGTTCTTAACATGAGTGCACTACCTAACCTTGAGAAGCGAGAATGAATTCACGCAGTTGAAGACCATGATCTGAAGTTGCAATCTTAATAGATTGCATCTGGCCCGTTTTCATATTTTTTATCTGTGCTTGGCCGCTGGTCATCTCTTCATCGCCAATGACTAAGGAAAATACCGCGCCACTTTTATCGGCTGCTTTCATGCCACCTTTTAGCGACCTATCGCCATATGCCATGTCGACCCGAACGCCCAATTCACGCAAATTTTGTAGTAAGGGGACCACAAAACGTTTAGCTTGGGCTCCTATCGGGACGAGAAAGAGATCGAGTGGAGTCAAGGGAAGATTCGCCTCAAAAATTCCTTCGGCCTCGCACGCAAGAAGTACTCGATCTACGCCGATGCCGTATCCAATACCCGACAAGTCAGCCCCGCCGAGTTCGGACATCAGTCCGTCGTATCGACCGCCACCACCAATACCCGATTGAGCGCCAAGATCCGGATGAATAAATTCAAAAGTTGTTCCCGTGTAATAGTCGAGCCCACGAACCATTCGCTCGTTGATTGTGAAAGCGATTCCCATTTCTGTGAGAAGTGCTTTCACGGTCTCAAAGTGGATACGACTCTCCTCCGACAAGTAATCGAGAAGAATCGGCGCCGTTGCCATTTGCTGGCGAACTGATTCTCGTTTGTCATCAAAAAGCCGGAGCGGATTAAGACCAGCGCGAATCTTCGTTGCTTCATCCAAATCAAGTGTTTGGAGAAAAGCATCGAGGTCTTTGCGATGGGCTATGCGAGAAGTCGAATCGCCCAAGGAGGTCAATTCCAACCGATAATTCTTCAATCCTAATTTCTTAAATCCGCGGTCAGCCGCTGCGATAACTTCGACATCTATTTCTGGATCTTGCAACCCAATGGCCTCAACGCCCACCTGGTAGAACTGTCGATACCTACCGGCTTGCGGGCGTTCGGCTCGAAAGAATTGACCTGAGTACCAAATTTTCACCGGCAATTGACCTTTATCAAGACCATGCTCGATAACGGCTCGCATAGCCCCGGCGGTTCCTTCAGGGCGCAAGGTGATAGACCGGCCACCGCGATCCTCGAAGGTATACATCTCTTTGGAGACCACATCGGTTGAAGCGCCAACGCCCCGAGTGAAGAGCTCGGTATCTTCAAAGACTGGAAGTTCGACCAAAGCGAAACCTGCCACTTTTGCCGCAGAAATTAACTCATCCCGTACCCGTTCAAAAGCGTTAGAGCGCGGCGGAAAATATTCGCTGACACCCTTGGGCGCTTGAAATCTCATCGTGGCTTCCCATTCAAGAATCGGTCCTGCAGGTAGGGATTGGAGGTGCGTTCGCGACCAATTGTAGTTTGCCGTCCATGACCAGGTAGGACGATTACTGCATCCTCAAGCGGCAAAATCTTCTGCTTCAACGTTTCGATCATGGCATGAGGCGAACCCGTCGGCAGGTCGGTTCGGCCAATGGCACCGGCAAAAAGGACATCTCCGGCAATCAGAATCTCTGAATTGACTTCAATCACAATCGAGCCTTTCGTATGACCCGGAGCATGTCGCACCACTAAGTCCAGACCTGCCAGCGACATTTTTTCACCATCGAGAACTTCTCGGACCTGGATAGGCTCGTCAAAATTGGTCACGCCAAAGGCAGTCATCAGCTTTTCACTCTCGCCGCCCGGGGTCAGAGCTCGCCCTGGCTGTGTCAGCAAAATTCGATCCTGTGGATGAATCAAGGCTGGGATGCCGTAGCCATCAGCCAACGGTTTGACTGAAAAAGTGTGATCCAAATGGCCGTGAGTGAGCAGCGTCGCGATTGGCTTGAGCTTGTGCTTGGCTAGTACCGCTTTAATTCGCTCGGGCATGGTAGGAATCGCACCAATTCCAGGGTCGACCACAATTGCCTCGGAGTTGGGACCGGCCGAGATAATCCAGCAATTGGTCTCAAAATATGGGGCTACGACCACATCTACCAGCATGACAACTCCCCCTCAGGTCATTCGTTTGACCACTTCGCCGATTTTCGACAATTTATCCCGTCGAAAAGAGATTTTCGACAATTTCTCCCGTCGAAAAGAGATTTTCGACA
>JBAXOT010000036.1:0-15699 GCA_037133095.1 Actinomycetes bacterium | reverse complement strand
CCGTCGAAAAGAGATTTTCGACAATTTCTCCCGTCGAAAAGAGATTTTCGACAATTTCTCCCGTCGAAAAGAGATTTTCGACAATAACGAGGTTCAGGGTACCTTTAGACCTCGTTTTATTTCATTTCGCACCATCAGAATGACGATAACGAAGCTCGCCCTCAGCGAGTGACGCGCAACTAAAGGAGTAATTATGGAGATCAACCCAGCAGACACAGTTCAACCTGTCGCAGTATCGGCAGCCTCAGCTTTGGTTGGTGACCCATCGGCCTTTGGTCGCGTTGCAGAAGATGGCACCGTATTTGTTCGAACCGCAGATGGCGAACGTGCCGTCGGTTCCTACCCAGGTAAGACCCCTGAGGAAGCGCTCGCCTATTTCGTGCGCAAGTTTGAGGCCCTAGCCTCCGAAGTCGCATTACTAGCGGCTCGAATTAAGAGTGGTGCCATGGTGCCCTCCGATGCCGCCACGGCGGTTTCAAAGTTGCGCGATCAGGTTGCTTCGCTAAACGGTGTTGGCGATCTCGTCACGCTCGCCGCTTCGGTCGAGCAAATTCCTTCGCTTATTGAAGACCATCGCGCGGCGTACCAGGAGCGCAAAGAAATTGAGAATGCCGTTAAAGAGGCCAAGCGCGCTCAAACCGTCGAAGCCAAAGAGAAGCTCGTCGTTGAGGCAGAATCGTTGGCACTTTCAGAGAACTGGAAGAGCACAAGTGAGCGCCTTAAAGTTTTGCTCGATGAGTGGAAAGTTGCCCCTCGCCTGGACAAGAAGACAGACGCGGACCTCTGGAAGCGTTTCTCGTCGTCACGAAACAAATTTGATAAGCGTCGGCGCACCCACTTTGCCTCTTTAGAGGCCACCCATACTGAAGTTCAAGCTAAAAAAGAGGCCATTGTTAAAGAGGCCGAGGCTCTCGCCACCTCAACTGAATGGTTGCCTACTGCCCGCAAGTTCAAAGAGTTAATGGATGCCTGGAAGGCGACCGGCCGAGGAAAGCCAGCTGTAGATGCGAAGATGTGGGCAAAGTTCAAGGCTGCTCAAGACCAATTCTTCGCGGCAAAGAATGTGGACCTAGATCGACGTCAAGAGACTATGACGGTTAATCTCGCCAAGCGGGAAGAGTTGATCGTGCAATTCGAAGCACTTCTTCCGTTCAAAGACTTATCCTCTGGAAAGCGCGCTTTCCGAGATTTAATGGATCAGTGGCAGAAGATCGGCATGACCGAGCGCAGTAAACGCGCTGGTCTCGATGCCCGTTTGGCCAAAGTAGAAGATGCTCTCGATACGTTAGAGCAAGAGCATTATCGTCGCACCGACCCAACCGCCATTGCTCGAGCCAACGATGTCGTGCAAGGTTTGATTGATGCGATTGCCAATTATGAACTCCAGGCGACGAAAGCGGATGCCGCAGGTAACGCTGCAAAAGCCAAGGTTGCGCGCGAAGCCGCCGAAGCCCGAAAGGTTTGGTTGGCCGAAGCCCAAAAAGGGTTATCTGAATTCAAGAAGAACTAGTTGTTTGTAACTCGATATACATCGTAGACGCCTTCGACATTTCGGACTGCAGATAAAACAGCGTCCAAGTGCGAGGCGTCTGCCATTTCAAAGGTGAATCGAAGAATCGCTGTTCGATCTTTTGATGTGCTAACTGCCGCATTAAGAATATTGACGTGCTGATCCGAAAGAGTTCTAGTGACATCAGAGAGCAAGCGACTCCGGTCTAGAGCCTCAAGTTGAATATTCACCAGAAAGAGTGTTTTCGCACTGAGATTCCACTTCACTGAAACAATTCGATCGCCTTGATGTTCGCGCAAATCTGCGATATTTACGCAATCGGTTCGATGTATAGATACGCCACTTCCACGAGTGACGAATCCGACTATTTCATCACCAGGCACTGGTGCGCAGCACCGGGCAAGTTTCACCAATAGATCGTCGGCACCCTCGACATCCACACCAGAAGTTCCGCGTCTATCTTGAGCCGGGGTTTGATTGAGGAGTAGGTGCTCAATGCTCGACTGAACGTGAGAATCTCCATCCTCCCCTAAATTCGCGGTTATTTTTTCAATGACAAATTGGGCGGAGATATACCCATTCCCGACTGCTGCATACAGGCTTTCAATATCTGGATAACGAAGATCGTGACTGAGTTGCAGAATCGCCTGACCTGCGAAAATTTTTTGAAGCGGCAACCCAGCCTTGCGCATTTGTCGGCCGATCGACTCTCGGCCAGCCTCAATGGCCTCTTCTCGTCGCTCTTTGGAAAACCAAGCTTTGATTTTCGAACGGGCACGTGGGGACTTAACAAAATTCAACCAGTCTCGACTTGGGCCGGCATTCTCATGTTTGTTGGTCACAACCTCAACCACATCGCCATTATTGAGAGCCGCCTCCAACGGGCTTAACTTCCCATTGACCTTTGCACCGACACAACGATTGCCCACTTCTGTGTGTACCGCATAGGCGAAATCAACGGGCGTCGAACCGGCCGGCAACGCAATCACACTTCCTTTGGGAGTGAAAACAAAGACTTCTGGTGTGCGTAAGTCGTATCTAAGAGTGTCAAGAAATTCGCTGACATCCTCTGTCTCTTGCTGCCATTCATGCAATTGCCGCAACCAGGCCATATCAGTGCCTTTGTTGGATGCCGCCTCAGAGTCGCCCTTTAATTTATATTTCCAATGGGCTGCGATTCCGTATTCGGCGCGAGCATGCATATCAAAGGTTCGAATTTGAATCTCTACTGCTTTACCCGTTGGCCCAATGACGGTCGTATGTAGAGATTGATAGAGGTTGAACTTAGGCATGGCAATGTAATCCTTGAAGCGACCCGGAATCGGACTCCATCGCGCATGAATTGCGCCAAGAACGCCGTAGCAATCCCGGACGTTCTCCACCAGAACTCGGATGCCTACAAGGTCATAGATCTCATTGAAATCTCGACCGCGCACCACCATCTTTTGATAAACGCTGTAGAGATGCTTCTGTCGGCCCATTACCTTCGCCACGGTAATTCCGTCGGTCACTAAATCTTGCTCGATGAGTGAAACAACTTCTGAAGTTAATTTGGATCGAGATGGCGAACGATCGGCCACTAATCTCTCGATCTCTTCATACTTCTTAGGTTCCAGTACTTGGAAAGAGAGGTCTTCTAGCTCCCACTTGATGGCATTCATCCCGAGCCGGTGAGCAAGAGGCGCATAAATATCTAGAGTCTCTTGTGCTTTTCGATTGGCGGTTTCCGGCGAGACATATTGCCATGTCCTGGCATTGTGTAGTCGATCGGCTAGTTTGATAACCAGAACGCGAATATCCCGCGACATGGCGACCACCATCTTGCGAAGGGTCTCGGCCTCTGCAGTGGGACCATAAGTTAATTTGTCCAGTTTTGTAACACCATCAACTAGATCGGCAACTTCATTTCCAAAATCTCGGCGAATCGTCTCCAAGGTGATCTTGGTATCTTCAACCGTGTCATGCAGGAGAGCCGCTTTCAGCGTCGCATCATCCAACCCTAGTTCGGCAAGAATCTCGGCAACTGCAACTGGGTGGGTGATGTATGCCTCGCCAGACTTGCGCATTTGGCCTTCGTGCGCCTTTGCGGCTGCCTGGAAAGCAGCATCTAACTCTTCTAAAGACGCAGAAGGATGATTGGCATGCAGGCGCGTTGCCAGCTGCTCAATCATCACATCCATGAAAAGTTAACGACGTCGAGGTTTACGTTTTGGTTGATTTCGAGGACCGCGTTCGCGTACCTCTTTTGTCACAGCGGAAGCACCTTGTTCGCTGGTCGAAGTGCCAACGGACGTGGAATTTGCTGCGTTCATAGTCGCATTCCGAACTGAAACACGCTTGGCGAGGGCTTGCATAGCAGGCTCACGTTCGCGGAGGCTGGCCAAAATCGGAGTGGCGATAAAGATGGAGGAATAGGTACCAGTAGCGAGTCCAATGAAAAGGGCTAGCGACAAATCCTTCAAAGTACCGGCACCGAGAAGACCTGCGCCAACAAAGAGAATAGAGGCCACTGGAAGAAGTGCGATCAATGAGGTGTTCATTGATCGAACTAAGGTCTGGTTGACAGCACGGTTCGCCGCTTGCGAGTACGTCCACTTAGCAGTGCTGGTGATTGTCCGAGTGTTCTCGCGAACTTTGTCGAAGACAACGACGGTGTCATACAGCGAATAGCCCAAAATGGTGAGGAAACCAATAACAGTCGCGGGCGTGACATCAAATCCGACCAGGGCATAAATTCCTACGGTAATGAATACATCGTGTACTACCGCGACAATGGCCGCGATCGCCATCTTCGGTTCGAAAGCCAGAGCCAAATAACCCATGACAACGACGATAAATCCGATGAGTCCGTACAGCGCCTTGTGCGTAATTTCCTTACCCCATGAAGGTCCGATACTTTGGGTATCAATGGTGTTGATGTTGACATTGAAATGTTTAACCAAGGCATCTTGGAGTGCATTGGATTGCGCATTGCTGAGTGCACCCGTTTGAATTCGGAACTTATCCGAACCAATTTTCTGAACGACAGATTCGCTCTTGATTCCGGCATCAGCTAATGCTGAATTTGCATCGGCAATGGTGCCTGACGGCGAAGTAACAGTGAACGCTGAGCCACCCTTAAATTCGATGCCGAGCTTGAGTCCTTGGACTCCGAGTGCCACAGCCGAAATGATGATGACCAGACCTGATAAGGCATACCAACGGCGACGCTTGGCAATGAAATCGACTGAAGTTTCACCGCGATAAAGACGGCCACCAAGACCTGATAGTGAACTCATGGCTTACGCCTCCTTTCCAATTACTACACCCAAGCTTTTGGATGACAGACCTGACAATGGACGGCCATGCGCGTAGAACGGAACTCGCGAGAGCACGGTTACGAGCGGCTTAGTGAAGAAGAAGACAACCAAGAGATCCACCAAAGTGGTGAGACCTAAAGTAAAGGCAAATCCTCGAACGCCACCTACTGCAAAGAAGTACAACAAAACGGCAGCAATCAATGAGACCAAGTCGGCCACGATGATGGTGTGTCTGGCCCGAATCCAACCAGCCTCTACTGCGGTACGCAGTGATCGACCTTCTCGGACTTCATCGCGCAGACGCTCGAAGTAAACAATGAATGAGTCCGCGGTAATACCAATAGAGACGATGGCGCCGGCAATTCCAGCCAGAGTCAAGGTGAAACCAATCCATTTTCCGAGGAGCAAGAAGGAGAGATAGGTAATGCTGGATGCCACCAACAAGGAACCGAAGGAAACGAATCCAAGACCACGGTAGTAAAGGAAGGAATAGATGAGCACCAGGGCAAGACCAATTAACCCGGCCAAAATTCCGGCGTGCAGTTGATCAGATCCAAGAGTTGGTGAAATTTGCTGTACTTCGCCACGATCGAAGGCCAATGGTAAGGCGCCATATTTGAGAACGTTGGCTAAATCTGTGGCATCTGTCTGAGTGAAGTTGCCCGTGATCTGCGCATTTCCCGAATTGATGGCCTCGTTGATTCGTGGTGCAGATACGACCAAACCATCAAGCACGATAGCAACCTGATTGAGCGGAGACGTCAATTTTGTGACTCGAGTAGTGAGCGCGCCAAATTTCTTGGTTCCATCACCATTGAAGTTCAATAATACGTACCAACCACTACCTGTTTGTTGGTCGATCGCGGCACTTGCGGTGGAAACTTGGCTGCCAAGAACCTCGGCAGGCGCCAAAATATATTTCGCGTCACCGTTGCGGCTGCAGGAGATGATGGTCCCGTTGGGATTATCTACTCCGCCACCTTGACGATTGGCTGCTTTGGCGCAATCTAGGGCGGCAAATTGGGTGTTGAGCGCAGCGGTAACTCCTGTGGCTAACGTGGCCACGTTCTTTGCTGGCGCGGTCGCGGTCTTTGGCGTCGTAGATACGGTGCCAGCGATTGTCGCGCTTGGACCACCCTCATACAAAACTTGGCGGAAACGCAATTCAGCCGTTTGGCCGACCAACTCTACGATGCGTCGTCCAGTCTCACCTGGCACCGAAATCACGATTTGGCGATTGGTACCACTGCCCTGAGCCGAAACTTCGGATTCGGCAACACCGAGCGAGTTGACGCGCTGGCGAATGATGGAGACCGCTTGGTCAATGGCCGCTGAGGTGACTTTTCCACCCGTGGAGACTCGAGGTTGGAGCGTGACGCTGGTTCCGCCGCGAAGGTCGAGACCGAGCTTGATCTTTGTTGCGCCTTGGAAGACCGCCAAGACCGAGAAACCGATAATCACCAGAAAGAGAATGGCGATATTTCGTCCCGAATGTCCAGGAGATTTGAGCGCTTTAGAAGTTTGTGCCGACATGAGGGGCAAGTCTAGGCATCATTGGCTGGCGTGTCGAAAAGCGCGAGCGTTGGAGCGCCACTTTCTTGGTTGGCGGGGGCAGCCAGCCCCAGATGGTTCCACCCGAGCGCGGTCGCAATCCGGCCACGAGGCGTTCTAGCCAGAAAACCCATCCGGACGAGGAAGGGTTCAGCCAAGCTCTCCAAGGTCTCTGCCTCTTCCCCAATAGCCATCGCGAGAGTTGAAATCCCTACTGGACCACCATTGAACCGATGAATCAACGCCTCGAGAACCGATTGATCGAGACGATCGAGCCCCAAACGATCTACTTCGTACATTTCCAGCGCTGATTGGGTATCTGCAAAAGTTATCTCGCCAGTGCCGTGAACTTGAGAGTAGTCCCGAACCCGCCGAAGCAATCGATTGGCTACGCGAGGTGTGCCCCGAGAACGTGATCCAATCTCCGCTATCGCTGAATTCTCGATGGCCACGTTCAGCAATAATGCACTTCGTTCAACAATGTGAGAAAGATCTGAATCCGAGTAGTAATCCAACTGGGCCGTGAAGCCAAAACGATCACGCAACGGACTCGGCAGAAGTCCAGCACGGGTGGTCGCCCCCACCAAGGTGAAGTGCGGTAACTCCAACGGAATCGCGGTCGCACCAGCGCCTTTGCCCACGATGACATCTACTCGAAAATCTTCCATGGCTAGATAGAGCAACTCTTCGGCAGGTCGGGACATCCGGTGAATCTCATCTAGAAAAAGTATTTCCCCTTCTACGAGAGAGGAAAGAATCGAGGCTAAATCTCCCGCATGCTGAATCGCTGGACCGCTGGTAATTCGAATGGGTGCTCCCATTTCCGAAGCCACAATCATTGCCAGTGTGGTTTTGCCCAATCCCGGTGGTCCCGAAAGCAGAATGTGATCAGCGGGGGATTTGCGATTTCGCGAGGCAGATAAAAGCAAGTCGATTTGATCGGAAACGCGAGTTTGCCCAACAAACTCCTTCAGTGTTTTAGGTCGAAGAGCTTGTTCTTGAAATCTATCTTCATCTTGTTCCTCTTCGATCATCTCCCCTGACCTCTCATCTGCAGGGCGCGACGCAGCAAAGCGCTCAATTCCATACTTTCGCCAGTTTCTCCTACTTCACGAGCCAGCGCATCGACGCTCTCTTTACTTTCCCGCGGAGAGAAACCCAAGTTAGCCAAACCAGTTTCAACCGGAATTCGCCACGATTGTTCCGCCACTGCCGGAGCCCTTGCAATGCCAAGATAAGGCGCTGCTTTCTCTTTCAACTCCAAGAGCACCCGCGCGGCACCTTTTTTCCCCAATCCCGGAATTTTTTCCAGGCGCCCACCATCATCATTAACAATGGCATGAGCAAGATCGTTGACGTCAAAGACGCTCAAAGCGGCTTGGGCAACTTTTGGTCCGATTCCCGTAACTGTCTGTAAGAGTTCAAAAAAATCTTTAGCCTCTTGGCTCTCAAAGCCAAAGAGTGTCAGGGAATCTTCGCGCACCATGAGCGAGGTGAAGAGATGGACCCGTTCCCCCACCGCTAGACCGACAGAAATGCGAGGGGAGATCTGAATCTGCAACCCAACGCCGCCAATTTCCACCGTTGCGGTACTTCCCGTGTTTGCCATAACTAGACCAGATATCGACGCAATCATGAGTGCGCCAGCTTCTTCAATCGAACTTTCTCTTTTGCCAACGCCGCGGCACGGAGATTGTCACCAGAGCCGCGCCAGTGATGACAGATGGCCAAGGCCAGTGCATCAGTGCTATCTACGGGTTTTGGAATCTCGTCGAGTTTAAGTAAGCGTTGCACCATCATTGCAATCTGTTTCTTATCTGCCCGTCCAGATCCAGTCACAGCCGCTTTGACTTCGCTGGGAGTATGCATCATGACCGGTATTCCGGCTCGGGCGGCAATAAGCAGCGCCACTCCGGCAGCCTGCCCGGTAGCCATGGCTGTCTTTACATTCAATTGCGAAAAGACGCGCTCGACCGCAATGACATCTGGCTGATATTTCTCGACCCAGTTCAAGAGTTCGGTCTCTAATTCGAGCAAGCGAAGCTCCAAACTCAAGTCAGGTGAAGTACGAATGACTCCGACGCCAGCCATGGTGAGTATTTGATTCGCGGATTTATCGACGACACCCAAACCACATCGGGTTAGCCCAGGATCTACGCCAAGCACTCGCACGCATCTCCCCTTCCGTCGATGAAGCAGGCAAGCGCCAATAAGAGCTATGCCAAGGTGAGCCTAGCGAGATTGGGAATATCCCTAACCGAGGCTCGCCATTACCTCATCTGAGATATCAAAGTTGCCGTACACATTTTGCACGTCATCAAGCTCTTCAATCGCGTCGATCAATTTGAAAACTTTCTCCGCGCCTTCGGCATCCAAGGGAACGGAAACGGAAGGCAAAAAGGAACTGTCGGCGGATTCATAATCAATCCCAGCGCCTTGCAATGCTGTTCGAACCGCGACGAGATCTGAAGGCGCTGAAACGACTTCAAATGAATCCCCGAGATCATTTACCTCTTCAGCACCGGCATCAAGAACGCTCTCAAGAATTCGGTCTTCGGTGATGCTGGCATCGGACTTTGCAACGATGATGACGCCTTTACGATTGAACATGTAAGACACGCTGCCTGGATCGGCCATGTTTCCACCATTCCGAGTCACGGCAACTCTAACTTCGGAAGCAGCCCGGTTACGGCTGTCGGTCAAACACTCAATCAACAGCGCGACGCCATTTGGTCCATAGCCTTCATACATAATGGTCTGCCAATCGGCGCCACCAGATTCCAGCCCAGCGCCACGCTTTACCGCACGCTCGATATTGTCAGCGGGCATCGAATTCTTTTTCGCCTTGGCGATTGCATCAAAGAGGGTTGGGTTCCCTGTGATATCCGCACCACCGGCTCGAGCCGAGACTTCAATTGCCTTAATCAACTTGGCAAAGTTCTTTGCGCGGCGAGAATCGATAACGGCCTTTTTGTGCTTGGTCGTTGCCCATTTGGAATGGCCTGACATTTAGCGCTCCTATATCCGGGAGAGGTCGCGACAGACCTCTTCTACGAAAAATTTGTGTATCCGATTATCCCCTGAAATTTCGGGATGAAATGACGTTGCCAGCAAGTGTCTGGACCGAACTGCCACTGGGTGGGTGACCCCACTTATAGAAACAGTGGCCAAAACCTCGACCTGTTCGCCAATTTCCTCTACCCAAGGGGCTCGGATAAAAATCCCCTTCATAGGGCCACCGATGATTCCCTGGACATCAAGGTCTTCCTCAAAAGAATCAACCTGGCGGCCAAAAGCATTTCGACGTACGGAGATATCTAAGCCACCAAATGTCTCTTGATCTTGGGCCAAATTAGCGACTCGATCCGCCAAGAGAATCATTCCCGCGCAGGAACCATAAGTGGGCATTCCCGCTCGAATCCGCGTCGAAATTAGATCGAAGAGTCCAAAACTGCGAGCCAATTTAGCAATGGTCGTCGATTCCCCACCCGGAATGACCAGGGCATCGACGCCCTCAATCTCCGCATAGGTTCGAACCGGAACCACATCCACAGGAAGGTCACTAAAAGCATGTATGTGCTCTCGGACATCGCCTTGGAGTGCGAGTACCCCAACCAACATAGTTACCAGCCTCGCTCGGCCAATCGATGGGGCACCGGAATATCAGCCACGTTAATGCCGACCATGGCATCGCCGAGACCGCGCGAAACATCAGCGATGACCTTCGGATCGGTGTAGTAAGTCACTGCTTTCACACAAGCCGCAGCGCGCTTTGCCGGATCGCCAGATTTAAAGATGCCAGAACCTACGAATACGCCGTCAGCACCGAGTTGCATCATCATCGCGGCATCCGCTGGCGTTGCAATTCCACCAGCAGTGAAGAGCACCACCGGCAACTTTCCAGTTTGGGCAATTTCTTGAACAAGTGCGAACGGAGCCTGGAGCTCTTTTGCCGCGACGTAAAGTTCGTCGTCGCGCATCGAGGTCAATCGTCGAATTTCTTGGTTGATCTTGCGCATATGAGTCGTAGCGTTAGAAACATCGCCCGTTCCAGCCTCACCCTTCGAACGGATCATCGCGGCGCCTTCGTTAATTCGTCGCAGCGCCTCACCAAGATTCGTCGCGCCACACACAAATGGAATCGTGAAATTCCATTTATCAATATGGTTCTCATAATCAGCAGGGGTCAGAACTTCGGATTCGTCGATGTAATCCACACCCAAACTTTCGAGAATCTGAGCCTCAACAAAGTGACCGATTCGAGCCTTGGCCATGACTGGGATAGAGACCGCGGCCTGAATTTTCTCGATCATGTCGGGATCTGACATCCGCGAGACGCCGCCTTGAGCACGAATATCCGCAGGAACCCGCTCTAGCGCCATCACGGCCACAGCGCCGGCATCCTCGGCAATTTTTGCCTGCTCTACATTCACTACGTCCATGATTACGCCGCCCTTAAGCATCTCAGCCATCCCACGCTTTACGCGTGCGGTTCCGATCTCGTGCGATGACTTGGCGTGCGTTGCAGAATCCGACATCTCAAACTCCCTGTTTGTTCTATAAATAAAGGACGGAAATTAACCCCTCTTGCGAAGGTACGCCCTGGAGAAGGTTCTAGTCTACTTTGAAGGCGAGGCTGGTGCGCTCGCTGAGGCACTGGGGGCCGCCGGGTAGACAAATTTGACCGGAGTATCAGTCAACATAATCCACGTCTGACCTGGATTGAGGTTAGCCGGCGTTCCATCAACCATCGTCCAGGTGGTACCAGAGAGAGCGTCCGGCCGGGACCAGGAGATGGAGATCGCTTTGCCGTCCCGAAGCAGGTATGCGGTGCCAGTGCCCACGGTATTGCTGAACGGAGTGACCCCGCCGAACTTGTCTTTGTATTCAGAAGGGGTAATGGCGACGTGTTGGATAATGATGTTCGTTCCACCCAAAGTAATCCCTGATGCGGATACATCAGGAAGCCCATCCTGACCAAGGTGCCAGCGCATATCTGCAGCCGACCAAGAGATCTCATAATCTGCCGCGGGCCAGCGGACCTTTGCCGAGACAATTTTCGACCCGACATTCGGCAAGGTGCCAAAGGTAAATCCGATGGGTTTCACGATATCAATCGCTTGTGGATTACTTTTCAGCGCTAAGTCCATCAGCGCTTGTGGCCGGAGAATTAGATTTGTCGGGGCAAAACGGGCGTTGTCACGATAGTAAATCGCTTCGCTGTTTCGGTCTGCACTGAGGTTAACCAGATTCGCGGCATTGATACGTGGGTAGAACAGGGCTTGCGCCCCGCTGAAGGCAAAACCTACCCGTCCGTATTGCGCCAAAATATCGAGATCACTTACGCGAGCCGATCTCACCGGTCCGATGTCACGGGGCAGAGTTTGCGAGTAAATCGCCGCGAGCCGAGTTAGACCGCCTTCGACTTGCTCGACATAGACGATATCTGCACTTTCTAGACCAATCTGCGGATGGGCTGGTCTGGTGTCATCTACTTTAACCGCCAGAATCGGGCCATTACTTCCGGGCAAATCGGTTAAGACATTCTTTATCGCCACGGGAGTAGGCGAACTTCTATTGTCGGTCGACGCGCTCTTGGTTGCACCACCACATGAAGATAAAAGTAGGGAGCCACAAATTCCAACCAGTAAAAGTCGTTTCACAAAATGTCATCCTCAAAAGAGTATCGAAGAGGCAGCGGTGCGTGCCCAGCAAGTCGGAAAATCCTGAATACCAATTTTGAACGCAGATGCTTGACCGCATTTACGGCCTCGAGATGAATATTCACCGCCACCTTAATTTTTGCGGTGATCGCACTCAACTCATCAAGCAAACTTGGCTTTATCGCATCTTCGATGTCGTTTGCTTCGCTCTGTAACAGGTTGAGAGATTGTGAGAGCGAACTCTCCGCTTCGCTGCGATCCATGATCGAGGCTTCGCGAGCCTGAAAGGCTGCACTCGCCAACAGAACATAAGTAGCAGGGTCTAGATCTGGCTCGTGAGAAATCTCAATGGCTATTGCGGCTCGCCGTTGCAGAAGTGCATCCAAGTGCTCCCAAGAGGTCTCCACTCGATGATGTAGTCGATCCAAGCGAGTTGCTGAAAACGAGAGGTACCACAACAACAGCAGCGCCAATACAACAACTAAAAAGATGGTCTTTGTCATTGCAGCCGCCTCCGATTCCATACCCGATTTTCCGAACCTAAACTCACGCCGTTATTACCTACTAACGCTAACTCGTAAACGCTCATAATCTGTTCAGCAACTGTCTCCCATTCGAACTTCTCAGCATATTCAGATGCTCGGCTAGAGAGATCGGATCGACGTTTTTGATCTCGCAGCAATTCAATCAGGCTTCTCGCTAGCTCCTTGGGATTCTCGGAAGCAAAAAGAGCGCCGTATTGGCCATCTACCAGTAATTGCGAAAAGGCAGGTATATCACTGGCAACGATGGGGGTTCCCGCAGCCATCGCCTCGGCCAAAATAATGCCGAACGATTCGCCGCCAGTATTTGGCGCCACGTAAATCTCAACCGATTTGAAGAACGAGGCTTTCTCTTCTTCTGAGAGCCGACCTAAGAACTTGGTCCGATCTCGAATCCCTGGTGGAAAAGATTTGGATATTTCCGACTCGTCGCCAGGACCTGCAATAAGCAACTTCACATCAGGAAATGCTTTGGCAACAATCGGCATGGCAGCCAACAGAATTTCCAATCCTTTGCGTGGTTCAGTAAATCTTCCTATAAACCCAATTGTTCGCCCGCTCTGCCATTGTGGATTGGCCGACGCCGCGCGAAGTTTCGCGCCATTGATCCCATTGGGGATGACGACGGCTTCAGTTTCAAAATGGTCTTTTAATGTCTGCCTTGCCATTTCACTGACTGCTATTCGAGCCGTCAACTTCTCTAGAACTGGTTCCAGAATCGGTCCGATGGCATATATAGCTTTCTGTTTTGCCGAGGCGGCATGAAAGGTTCCCACCATTGGTCCCTCACTCGACCAACACGCCAAGAGCGAGAGCGAAGGTATGGCTGGCTCGTGCAAATGTAGGAGGTCAAAATTTCCATTGGCAATCCATTGCCGCACCCTCGAGGAAGCAACCGGACCAAAAGAGATACGCGCAACGGCTCCATTAAACGGGATAGATACTGGCCGGCCGGCAGAGACCAACCAAGGTTCTTGAATCGTTGAATCATCAGACACCGGAGCGAAGACCGAAACCTCATGACCCTGCGCCATAAAATACTGGGCTAACTCTTTAATATGGATCTGGACCCCGCCTGGGGTGTCCCAGCCATAAGGGCAGACCATTCCAATCTTGAGTTTTCGAGTCACGATCGCTCTGCTCCACTTTTATCAATGAAATCGCCATCTACCCAAATACGTTGCAACATATGCCAATCCGTCGTCGAATTCCGGATGGCATTTTCAAATCGTGTCGCTGAGATTTGAGTCATCGCCCGAACTTTTTCGGACTGGGTACCGACAGAGGGAACTTCAATCGGTTCTTCGAAAGTAATACGAATTCCTTTTCCTTCGTACTTCACATAAGCATTGATGAGGTCGGCCCCCGTTTGAATCGCAAGAATTGCGGGTCCGGCTGGCATCCGGGCTGGACCGCCAGCGAAATCAACTTCAATGCCTGATTGCGAGAGATCTCGATCCGCAACGAGAGCAACCAATTTGCCTGCCCGTAACCGTTGGGCCAATACCGCGATTACCCGAGAATTGAGATCTAGGACTTCCATTCCGATGCTCTCGCGATAGGTTAAGAACTTCCGGAAGAGTTTCTCTGGTTCGAGGTGTTCTGCCACGGTTGTAAAGGGAATCCCGGTGGCGCAAAAATATGCGCCAGCGTGGTCCCAATTTCCAGCATGTGGGAGCGCAACAATGCAGCCACGCCCCGCGGCGATTGGATCTCGGAGCAACTCTTCGCGATCGACGACAACACTGGAAATGATTCGTTCCTTCGACCATTGCGGAAACCGAAAAGTGTCACACCAATACCGCAGATAAGAGCGCATACCCGCTTTGGTCATTGCCGAGAGTGCAATGTCGGAAAGTTCAGGATGGAAGCGCTGGTAATTGGAACGCAGTCGTTGTATCTGCTTGCCGTTCTTTTCAAAGAGGTAATCTGCGCACTTATCTGCCAATCGATAGGCGAAAGTCTCAGGTAACCACTGGGTAATTTTCCAGAGCAAGGCATAGGCCAAATAAGTCAGATTTGCAGGTGACATCACAAACTTTTCGTCGCGCGATACACGATCAGTAGTCGTTCCACCATGGTGTAAACACTCGCAAGTGCCAATGTCCACATTCCCACTGTTAGAACATAAGGGACGTTGAGTCCGTCTAATCCGATCGCCAGCAGAGCGATAATCAGGCGTTCGGCTCGTTCGGCAAAACCACCATTACATTCAATATCTAAGGACTCGGCACGAGCCTTTACATAAGAAACCAGTCCCCCGGCTACTAATGCCACGATGACCACGGTCGAAAGTCGGTCGTACTCGTTAATGAGATAGAGCAAGACGCCGGCCAAAATACTGGCGTCGCTGACCCGATCAAGTGTGGAGTCCAAGAGAGCCCCCCAGGAACTCGAACCCGACTTGGACAACCGTGCCATTGTGCCATCGAGGAGATCGAAGAGTATGAAGAAGACGCTCACCAAGGTACCCACAAAGAAGTCGCCACGAGGATAGAAGTAGAGTGCCGCGATCACGGTACCAAGTCCGCCGACCGCGCTCACCATATTGGCGCTCACGCCCAAACCAAGCAGCGCCCGGCACAAAGGTGTGATGAGGCGGGTTACTGGTTTACGTAATGAGACTTGAAGCATCCCGCTCATCGTAGGCTTCACTCCTATGAGCCACCTAATATTTTTTGAGAATTTGCGGAAATTTTGAGCGCGAAAGTTGCCGTCCTTGGTCCGCAGGCGACGGAAGTGAGCCAAAGCCTGGGAATCCAGCCAGTTTTGCTCGAAACGGCCGATATTGCCCTTTTTATCGTGAGCGCAGTTTCTGGTTTTGCCGACGAGGTGAAGACCGGTTGGGAATTCGCCCGTGAGCACTATGTGCCCAGCGTCATCGCCATTACGGATCTAGAGACCAGTGAGATCGATTTTGAGGATATGTCAGTAATTGTCGGGAAAACTCTCGATCCAGTCATCACCCCATATCTGGTTCTGCATTCGGACGAAGGTTTCCCTACAGCTCTGATCGATATGGATTCCTTGAATATCACCGATTACTCATTGGGATTGAAAAAGTCGTTGCCGAGCGAACCGGAACACAAAGAGTTGGTCGAACCGTTTCGAATCGAATATCTAGAAGCTTTGGA
>JBAXOT010000035.1:0-17331 GCA_037133095.1 Actinomycetes bacterium | reverse complement strand
TTCGGCTGCTCCCACTGATTCGGCTGCCGCCGCCGTTGCAACTCACTTGGCTCCAGTCGCCATTGTTGCCCACTACACGACCGGTGGCGCGACTATCTTTTGGAAAGCACCGACTCCAGCCGATCAATTGGCTAATTACAATATCGAATTGTCAGTCAGTGCTGGATCTTGGAAATTAATCTCTACGGTGCCGGCTTCTCAGTTGTCGCTCAATGTGTCTAAAGTGAATGCAAGCGGATGGACTTCATTCCGAGTTTCCACCGTTTACTCCGATGGTCAAATTGTCAGCGGTAAAGTATTCGGGCTTCCAGGAACCTGGGCTTAGAAGACTTTTACTGAATGAGCATTCGAGCTATTTGAAACTACTTCAGGGCTTCGAGAATCGCGGAGACATATACGTCTCCGCCGAGATCTGAAAGATGCACCCCATCTGGTGCGAAGAATTCCGGATGTCCTTGAGAGAGTGCATACCAATCGACCAAAGTTGTTTGCGGATAATTCTTCATCACTTTGGCGATGATTCGGTCGTTATCTTCTCGCCAACTTCTGGGCACGGCAGTGTTTACTAAAATAATTCTTGGCTGCTTTTTCAGCAGGTCAAGAAGTTCCACCACAGAACTTTCAGTGAGATGGTTATTGTTCCCTAAATCGAGAATCACGGTTGCGCCAACCATTTGCCAGCGATCTGAACGAACGACATCAGTGAGTTCTTGAATTTGCCGGCCGACCCGAGCGTTGATGAGCCCAATATGGTCATGGGCTTCGAGTTTGCTATGAATTCCGAGGATAACCGAATCGCCAGTTACCCAAAGTCCTTGTACTTTCTTTTCCGCAGTTGTTTTCGAAGGAGAGATGTTGCTTGGCAAATTCAGGGAGTCGTTCTGGCCACCAACAGGCAGATAAGCAGCGCTTCCCCTGGGGATGGATCGGGAGAGAGCCCGATGATTTCCGAAAATACTCACCGCAATAAAAAGTACGAGGACTGTCCCAGTCGCCAAAGAAGTTCCCCATCGCTGACGCAAGCGAACTTTAGGAGTTCGATATTTCATTCCGCGGAACCAGTCTTGGACTCTTCCCTCTCTAATGGGAAGTTCGATCCAACGAAGTGATATTTCAGATAGGGCAACCACCGCTAAAAGCCTGGCGCAGTTAAGAGCTAGGACTGAACCGGCTAAGTCCACGCTCGGTCTGGTTACCTGAAAAATTACCCAATGCCATAAATAAATTCCGTAGGAGCGTTGACCAATCCACACCAACCAGCGAGCGCTCAGCAGTGGGGCAAAGCGGGAAGCGGGATGCACTATGGAGGTGAGAATTGCGCAACCAAATATTCCAGCCAACGGAAATGCCAATCGATATAGCGTGGCGCTGCTCTCTTGGATAAAGAGAAAAGTTCCCAATAACCCGAGTAATCCGATGACGCCGACTCCGTCAACGAAATCCTGGGCTCGTTGGGAAATTCTCGGGCTCAAATTTTGGGGCACCCAACTGACCGCCAACGCGGCGCCTAGAAATAGACCCAAACTATGAGTATCGGTACCAAAATAAATGTGGCTGGTTTGGCGTTGATTGGTCGCATCTATATGAAGGGAAAAGAGAAAGAGCGCCGAGCCTGAAATTGCCGCAATCGCAAGGGCTGCAGTTGTGATGTTCTGCTTCCCAAATTTCTTAGCAATACCGATCAGCGCAATGGGCCAGACTAGGTAGAACTGGGACTCGACCGCCAGAGACCACGTGTGTTGCAGAAATGGCGGGCGTCCGATGGCCTGAAAATAATCTTGGTGGAGAAAAACTAGGCGCCAGTTATTGGTCCCCGAGAGAACGTAGGGAATGTCAGCGAGAAATCGACCCATCGCCTCAGGCGCCCAAAGAGCAATAACAACTGTGGTTCCCAAAATCATAAATATCAAAGCGGGTAACAATCGCTTTGCCCGCCCGGCGTAGAACCTGCGTAAATCCAGCGCACTGCGATCGTTGATGGTGTCGATAATCAGCCGGGTGATCACATAACCCGAAATGACAAAGAAAAGATCGACGCCTAAGAAGCCGCCTGGAATCCAGTTGACGCCAAGGTGGTAGAGCAAGACTGCCGCAACGGCGAGGGCTCGAAGGCCATCAATCGGCGGAATGTAATGTGAAGTTTTGTTATTACTCACTTACGAACTGGAGCGCCGCGTCGAACCGAAGCTTTAACGGGCGAAGGTCGGAGCTCGGCAACTTCTGGAATTTCTGCCGACTCGATCGCTGCCTTTTTAAATACATTTGTTATGGGTTGTCCGTTTTCATTGAGTTCAGATTTAACGCTGGCTTGCAAGCCGGCCAGTTTTTCGAATGAACTGGTGAGTTTGGCGCGCGATGCCGCAATACCCTGTTCGGCAATCGCCAGCGATTGATTCTGAACCCGATAAAGCCGATCCGCTTCTTCAACGGCGGTGGCCAACCACTCTCGATATTTTGCAACTTCTGCGTTTGCATCTGCAATGAGTTGGTCTGCCTCACGTCGACTTGTCGCCATGAGATTAGAGACTTCGCGTTTGGCCGCGCTGACCAAACCTTCGGCGTTACTTTCAGCGCTGGATTGAATCTGCGCAGCCTGGGCCTCCATGTTGGCCACAAATTTTCTCCCTTTTGCCTCGGCCTGCGCCACGATCTGGGTGGCTTTTGCTTCGGCACTGGCGAGCACCGTCTTTGCCGATTTCTCGCTCTCGGTCTTTACCTTCTGGGCAATTTCGGTGGCTTTGGCCTCGCGATGTTGTGCGGATTTAATAATGGTGGTCGCGGTCTCCGTGGCCAATATTTCAAATTCTTCTTCAGAGAGAGTGGTGAGATCGCGTCTGGATCTAAGGTCGGCAAGTTGACTCTCGAGCTGTCTAATTCGCTCTGCAGCATTCTCGGATGGGGCGGAAGTGTTCTCTTCCTCGCCTTTAAAACCTATCCAGGAAAGAAAATTTCGCTCACTCATTATTGCCCCTTAGAAACCACTAACTGCTCGTACTCGTGATTCTAAGGGTCGGGAAGAGAATAGAGAAAGCCGCAATCAGATGAATTCTTAAGCCCAGTCCAGGGTTCGAGCAAGGGCTTTTTTCCAGATTTCATACCCTTCCGTGCGCAGTGAACTCGCAAGATCTGGTTGCCATCTATTGGCGATCTGCCATTGGTGCTTAAGTTCATCAGTGCTTTGCCAGAATTTAACTGCGAGGCCGGCCGAATACGCCGCGCCAAGAGCGGTGGTTTCATTGACTGCGGGGCGGTCAATTTCAATACCGAGGATGTCAGATTGCAACTGCATGCAGAGAGAATTGGCGGTGATTCCACCGTCGACCCGCATCCGAGTCAGGGTGACGCCGGTTTCTTGGGCCATGGCATCGATAACATCTCGAGTTTGGTAGGCGATTGCCTCCAAGGCGGCCCTGGCCAGATGGGCCTTAGTCGCGGCTCGGGTCAAACCAACGATTGCGCCGCGAGCATCGCTGCGCCAGTGCGGGGCGAATAGGCCGGAGAAAGCAGGCACAAAGTAAACCCCGCCATTATCCGAAACGCTGGCGGCGAGGGATTCGATTTCTGCAGCGTGCGAAATGATTCCAAGTTGATCGCGCAGCCATTGCACTGCTGACCCAGTAACTGCCACTGACCCCTCTAGGGCATAGTGAACTGGCTCCGAGCCAAGTTTGAAACATACGGTGGTCAAGAGCCCGTGATGCGATCGGACGATCTGGGTGCCGGTATTCAATAAAGCGAAATTGCCCGTTCCGTAGGTTGTTTTAGAGTCACCACGTTCAAAGCAGACCTGACCAACCATGGCAGCTTGTTGGTCGCCGAGAATCGCAGCAATTGCAATACCGGCTTCCACTGGACCTTCAGAACTGGTTCGGCCATAGACCTCTGATGAACTCCGGATTTCGGGCAGCACTTCACGAGGAATCCCAAAGAGCGAAAGAAGTTCTGGATTCCAATCCAAGGTCTCTAGATCCATCAGTAGCGTCCGGCTGGCATTTGTGACATCGGTGATATGAATGCCACCGTTAACTCCGCCGGTGAGGTTCCAGACCAACCAGGAGTCAACAGTCCCCATTAAAGCGGAGCCCGATTCAATAGCGGCACGCACTTCTGGGGAATTTTCGATCAGCCACTGCATTTTACTGCCGGAAAAATAGGGTGCGATGGTGAGCCCAGTCGAATGCGTGATTCGTTCACGATCAGCCGAACTGAGTCGATCCAGGAGAGGCTGAGTTCGGGTGTCCTGCCAAACAATCGCATTGTGCAGCGCAGCGCCTGTTAAACGGTCCCAGGCCACTGTGGTTTCGCGTTGATTGGTGATGCCAATAGCGGCCAAATCGAGACCGGTCAGGTTGGCGCTCTGCAAGGCAATCGCGATTACTTCTTGAGTTACTTGCCAAATTTCTTGCGCATCGTGCTCGACATAACCTGGCATTGGCAATATTTGTCGGTGTTCTTTTTGATGGCGCCCGACAATTTCCCCGTCGTGATTAAAGATCATGAAACGCGTACTCGTGGTGCCTTGGTCCAGCGAACCTATATAGCGCATAAGCCGTATCCTAAGAGTATGACCACATCCAAGTCAGCACTTAACCCGACCCAACGCCGCCGCGCATTGGAAAAATTGGCGACTGAAAAGTTCGACGTATTGGTGATCGGTGGCGGTGTGACTGGCTCTGGCATTGCTCTTGATGCGGCCTCGCGCGGTTTAAAAGTTGCCTTAGTGGAATCACAGGATTTGGCGTCCGGAACTTCATCCAGATCGAGCAAACTCATCCATGGTGGATTGAGATATTTAGAGCAATACGATTTTCGGTTGGTTCGTGAAGCTCTTCAAGAGCGAGAGTTGATGGTCACCTCCCAAGCCCCGCATTTAGTAAAACCCGTGGCCTTTCTCTATCCGCTGCACGAAAAAGTCAAGGAACGTACTTACGTCGGGGCTGGCTTGGCGCTCTATGACGCGCTCCGAGGTTTTCAGCGGGCGCTGCCTAACCACAAGCATCTCAGCCAAAAAGGAATCCATGACATCGCGCCATCACTGCGACTAGATATCGTGAATGGTGGCATTCAATATTTCGATGCCCAAGTAGATGATGCCCGGCACACCATGATGATTGCTCGAACTGCAGCACTTTACGGAGCGACGATCCTTACTCGCACTTCCTGCGAATCTTTGATTCGCAAAGGCAAAAAAGTTGTCGGAGCCAAAGTGAAAGATGCAACGACTGGGGAGAGTATCGATGTCTCGGCAAGTGTGACCATCATGGCTGGGGGAGTCTGGAGCGATTTGCTTCATGAAAAATTTGGCGTGACTCCAGGCTATGAAGTCCGCATGAGCAAGGGCAGCCATATCTTGGTTCCGAAATCTGCTATTAATTCCAGTTCTGGAATTATTCTCAAGACTGCGGTTTCCGTTCTCTTCATCATCCCTTGGGCCGATAAATGGATTGTTGGTACAACAGATACCGATTTCACTGGAGATCGAAACGAACCGCTCGCTACTTTTGAAGATGTGGAATATATCTTGGCGCAGGCTAATAAAGTGTTGACTCCGAAATTAAAATACTCTGATGTCTTGGGAGTCTATGCCGGGCTTCGACCACTAGTTTCAAAGACTTCGGTAACGGCCACAACGAAACTTTCTCGTGAACACGTTGTGGATCACCCTGAACCAGGCTTTGTCAGCGTTGCTGGTGGTAAGTACACGACTTATCGAGTGATGGCCGAAGATGCCGTTGATCATGCGGCGCCTGATCTTCGCAAAATCGTGAAGGAATCGGGCACGAAGCAACTTCCGATTTTAGGTGCCGAGGGGTACGCGACTCTAATCAATAATGCCGAATATCTGGCGGAAGACCTTGGTATTTCCAAAGATCAGGTGGTTCGCCTATTGGATCGATATGGTTCCGAAATTTCCACTCTCGCTGAACTTATCGAATCAGATCCTCAGTTAGCCGAACCACTTGCCGCGGACCTTCCTTATTTAAGAGTTGAGATTTACTATGCGGCCAGCCACGAAGGTGCGATGAGCGTTGAAGATGTAATCATGCGTCGGACCAGAATTGCGATTGAGACCGTCGATCACGGATTATCAGTTGCCGGGGATATTTCGAAAATTATTGGACCAATTCTTGGCTGGAGCCCCGCCGCCCGAAAGAAATCAATTGCCTATTACGAAAAGCAGGTAGAGCGCGAACGCAATTCCGTGGCGCAGATCCTGCGGACTGATCGAGTACGGGAAACGGTTAACTAACATGCATTTTTGGACTTGGTTGGCCGCGGCAGGAGTCCTACTTTTCATTGAAATAGTGACACTTAGTTTGGTCTTTGCATCCTTTGCAATAGCGGCCGTAGTCGCTGGCCTGGTCGCACTAATAGGCGGCAATCTTGCCGGCCAGATTATCGCGCTTATAGTCACGGCCGTGATAACGCTCGCCTTTGTTAAACCCTTTGCCAAGAAAGTACTTTTTAAGAGTTCGCCTCTAGGCACAGGCATCGAACTCCTCATTTCATCGGATGCCGTAGCGCTTTCGGATATTACGAAAGAGGGCGGAACGATTCGCCTCAAAGATGAAACGTGGTCCGCAAAAAGTTCCCTAGGCACAATCGACGCAGGTACTGAATTAACAGTCCTCGATATTCAAGGGGCCATCGCCATTGTTGTTCCAAAAACTTCTCGAGAGGAAGTATAGAAATGGTTCTAAATATCGTTGGCGGCATCTTTTTAGTTGTGGCCATCATTATTGTTGTTGGCGCGATCAAAATCATTCCACAGGCAAATGCCGGAATTATCGAACGTCTTGGAAAATATCATCGAACTCTCACTCCGGGACTGAACATGATTGTGCCGGGTATCGATCGCCTACGTCCGTTGGTCGACTTGCGCGAAAAGGTGGTCTCCTTTCCGCCTCAACCAGTTATCACTGAAGACAACCTCGTGGTCAACATCGATACTGTGATTTATTTTCAAGTCACCGATGCGAAGTCGGCAACGTATGAGATCGAGAATTACATTCAAGGTATTGAACAACTCGTTGTTACCACCTTGCGAAACTCGGTAGGTGGACTAGATCTAGAGAAAGCTTTAACCTCGCGTGATCACATCAATGCCATTCTTCGTGGCGTGCTGGATGAGGCCACCAGTAAGTGGGGAGTGCGCGTTAATCGAGTGGAAATTAAGGCGATCGAGCCACCTCCCAGCGTTCAGGAATCAATGGAGAAGCAGATGCGCGCCGATCGAGACAAGCGGGCAGCGATTCTCACAGCGGAAGGTGAAAAACAGAGTCAAATCTTGAGCGCTGAAGGTGCCCGGCAAGCCGACATTCTCCGCGCCGAAGGCGAAGCGCAAGCCGCAGTCATCCGGGCTGATGGCGAAGCCACAGCTATCGCCAAGGTCTTTAAGGCAATTCACGAGGCGAATCCGGATGAAAAAGTTCTGGCG
The DNA here is from genome assembly GCA_037133095.1 of Actinomycetes bacterium. Classification (GTDB taxonomy): domain Bacteria; phylum Actinomycetota; class Actinomycetes; order Nanopelagicales; family Nanopelagicaceae; genus CAIMZW01. The sequence goes on along the minus strand of JBAXOT010000035.1, from coordinate 9,893 downwards.
TATAAATATCTGGAGCAACTGCCCGTCATTGCCAATGGCACGGCGAGCAAGATCTGGATCATTCCGGCCGAACTATCTGGCGCTGCCGAATCCATTGCAAAGGCATTTCGCTCCCAATAAAAACAACCAGTAAAAGCCTTTTTGCTGGTTGTTTTTTTACACGGAACCTGCCACTATTGCATCGTGAGTGAATGGGAGACCGTTTTCGAGGCAATAAATGACGAAGAGCAGTTGATCGCTCCCGTGCGGGCTATGCGTTCGATCCTGGAGGCAGTCTCGCTCTCGCTGGACCCGACCGACGTGGAGTTAATGCGCTTTGAGCATTTGGTGAAGCAAGCAAAAAAATCACAAGTTCTGCAGAGTGACCAAGGGCGAATCTCCTGGTCTAACCCAGCCGGGGAACGGTCGGAAAGTTTCGCTCTTATTCTGGAGTGCGAGGACCTGCTTCTTCATGGTGATTCGGCTCGAATTAAGCGCTGTCCGGGGGATGGTTGCCACGTCATTTTTTATGACGGCAGTAAAAATCAATCAAAGAAGTGGTGCGCCATGGCGCATTGCGGGATGTTAACAAAATCAAAAAAGTTCTATGACAACCATCGGAGGGTGATGAAATGACGACCATAAGAGTTATTGGGGCGGCTTGGTGTCCAGATTGCAAACGTGCAAAAACCTTTCTTGGTCAACATCGAATCAAGTATCAATGGGTCGACATGGAAAGTGATCCTTTGGCGGTAGAAGAGGTAGAAAAGCTTAATAATGGCAAGCGAATTATTCCGACCATTATTTTCCCTGACGGTTCAATTCTGACGGAGCCATCAAACGATGAACTCGCGGAAAAGCTTGGAATAGTTCGAGCCGCCGAGGAAGACAACTACGACCTCGTTATTGCCGGTGGGGGGCCAACGGCTCTGACCACTTCTATTTACGCCGCTCGAGAAAATTTACGCACCCTTGTCATCGAAAAATCGGCACTAGGTGGCCAGGCTGGCGTCACTGAACGTTTGGATAACTATCCTGGATTTCCCGAGGGTATTGGCGGCGCGGATTTGGCAAGTCGATTCGTCCAACAAGCCCAGCGTTATCAGGTGGAGATGCTGCAGGCTGTCGGAGTTGATTCGATCAGGCAATCCAATGGCGGCATTGAAGTTCTCACCTCCACCGGGCAACTGATTCATACTCGAGCCTTTCTCATTGCAACAGGATCGACATATCGCCGTACCGAAGCAGAAGGCGAAGAAGAACTCATCGGTGCGGGCATTCACTTTTGTGCCACCTGCGATGGACCGTTCTATCGGGGCGCACAGGAAGTTGTAGTGCTTGGTGGCGGAAATTCTGGTTTAGAAGAAGGCCTATTTCTCACTCAATTCGCTGACCATGTGACGGTCATCGAGCGAGGTGGTTCGTTGAAAGGGTCCAAATATTTGCAGGAGAAGGTCATTCAGCACCCCAAAATGAGCGTCTTACTGAATCATGGCGTTCGAAAATTTGAAGCGACCGAAGGCGGAAAACTGGCTGCCGTCGTGATTGAAAATCTATTGAGTGGCGAACTTTATTCCCACAAAGCGCAGGGAGCTTTTGTCTTTATCGGGCTGGATCCCAATACAAAGTGGTTGCCGCCAACTGTTACTTTAGACGAACGAGGATTTGTGAAAACAGATCAGACTTTTGCCACGTCAATTCCCGGCGTCTTTGCTGCGGGTGACGTGAGGGGTGGCTCTACGAAGCAGTTGGCGTCGGCGGTAGGCGAAGGTGCCGCAACGGCAATCCAAATTCGCTACTTCTTAGATCAGGCAATGGCGGCACAAAAGTGATCGTCCTTCTCGGGGTTGCATTCATTTCAGGTTTGCTGACGATCCTGGCCCCCTGCATTTGGCCGCTCTTGCCCATTGTGCTCTCTGATGTAACTCTCTCGCAAAGTAAGCGCAGGCCACTGGGAATTACAGCCGGCGTCGCACTCTCATTTACGTTTTTCACCTTGACCATATCGGTACTGGAGAGCAGTCTTGGATTAAACGCTAATGTGCTTCGACTTTTCGCAGTTGTGGTTCTTGTCGGCCTCGGAATTTCCATGATCATCCCGAAGTTTTCACAATTACTGGAGTCTCGAATCAGTCGACTTAGTGGCCGTTTTGGTCATCTCGGAAAAAATACCAAGTCGGATTTTCGCGGCGGCTTTATTACCGGCCTGGCACTAGGTGTTGTTTGGGCGCCATGCTCGGGACCAATTCTCGCTTCCATTGCAACTTTGGCAGCCACAAATAAAGTCTCGCTTCAAGTCGTCTTCGTAACGCTGTTTTACGTTGCCGGAGTTTCTATACCGCTCTTTGGTTTTGCAGTGGGCGGACAAAAGCTGCTTGTTAAATCGCGAACTCTTTCTCGCCACACCGGAAAAATTCAAATTGTCGCTGGAGCCCTGCTACTCGTTACCGCTGTCGCGATCTATACAAATTACGACAAGACCCTAGAGGCCAAGTTGCTCAACGCTTTTCCAAGTTACAGCAACGCTCTCACTAAAATAGAATCATCAAAAGGCGTTACCGATCAATTGAAAAAACTAAAAGGTCAATCAACGGGAAGTTCAACGTTAACAAGTAATACTTCCGATCTCTTCAATACCAACTCACCTGCTCCCGAATTTACAGGATTGACACAGTGGCTCAACCCAGCCACTCCTCTGTCTTTGGCGTCCTTGCGGGGAAAAGTTGTTCTAGTAGATTTCTGGACCTACACCTGTATCAACTGCATTCGAACCCTGCCTCACGTGACCCAGTGGTACGACAAATATAAAAATTCCGGATTCGTTGTGGTCGGAGTTCATACGCCAGAGTTCGCCTTTGAGAAGGACCAAGGCAACGTGCTTTCGGCCATCAAACGATTTAAAATCCACTATCCAGTCGCGCAGGACAATAGTTACAACACCTGGAGCGCCTACAACAACCAATATTGGCCTGCGGAATATTTGATTGATGCGAACGGCGTCATTCGTCGTGAAGAATTTGGGGAGGGCAACTACGATAAAACTGAACTCGCGATTCGAACTCTCTTAAAAGAAGCGGGCAATTCGATCACGACCGGCTTAGCAACTGCCCCTGATTTAACGCCTATTGGGCAAATCTCACCAGAAACGTATGTCGGCAGCAACCGTATGCAATATCAATATCCACTCAATACCGTAGGAAATGGGACCGGGACTTTTCCGGTTCAAAAGGTTGTGCCGCTTGATCACTTTGCGTTCGGCGGAAAATGGACAATTTCGCAAGATTCGGCGACCGCATTTGGTGGCTCGAGCCTCACTTATCATTTCAATGCATCGGATGTTTATGTAATTTTGCGACCTCCAGTAGGCTCTAAGAGCTCGAAAGTTCAAGTCCTCTTCAATGGCAAGCCCTTTCTTTCTGGGTCCTTTGGCAGTGATGTCGTGAATGGCATGGTGACCGTTAATTCGGATCGGCTGTACAACATCTTCCATGAATCGAACAATGTGATCGAAGGGACCTTAACTTTGAGGTTTCTTGACGCTGGTACCCGCGCCTATACATATACATTCGGGTAATCCCCATCACATTCGCCCACTGATGTGTCTGAGTGCAACTTTGAGCGGGCGAAGCGCGAGAATTGCACCCTAGACTTCCCAGGTCATTAAACATGGGGGTCTTGGGTGTCAGGTTTAGCTAATTTTGTCTATAAGCATCGCAAAATAACAGTCGTACTCTGGATTGTTGTTTTGTTGGCAATCACAGGTATCAGTCAAAAGGTGGGAAGCGCCTACAGCGATTCCTTTACTCTGCCTAAGACAGAGAGCAAGACCGCTCTGGATTTGATCACCAAATATTTGCCGGCAGATAAAGGCGACAGTATCCAGATTGTCTTCGCATCTAAGAGTGGACCATTAACTGCAGCGCTTGTCGATCCTATTGATACCAAACTTGCTTCGCTCGCGCACGTTTCTTCCGTCGTCTCGCCATTTGACGGACAAGCGAGAGCAGTCAGCGCCGATGGCATGATCGCATTCTCAACCGTGCATTTAGATGTGCTCGGTCGCAATATCAAACCAGCCGATGTGCAGAAGATAATTGCCACGGCAAAAAGTTTTCAATCCGCCAACCTCCAAGTTGAGTTACTTGGCTCATCGATCCAGCAAGCTAGCCAAGCGAAACCCGCTTCAAGTGAAGGTATTGCCCTCTTGGCGGCAGCGGTCATTTTGTTTATAACTTTCGGCAGCGTTGTTGCCACTGTAATTCCACTTTTTGTCGCAGTTGTAGGTTTAGGAATTGCATCAGGAGCCGTCTCACTGTTAAGTCATATTTTTACGACAGCACAATTTGCACCGATTCTGGCAGCCTTAGTCGGCCTCGGCGTAGGTATCGACTATGCCCTCTTTATTGTTACTCGATTCAGGCAGGGAATTCATAGTGGTTTGAGTACCGAGGAAGCGGTGAAAACTGCAGTAAAAACTTCGGGCCGCGCAGTTCTCTTTGCTGGAATTATTGTTTGTATTGCGCTCCTTGGACTATTTACTGTTCGGGTTTCCTTTTTGTACGGCGTGGCGATTGCTGCCGCACTCTCGGTTCTGGTAACGATGCTGGCATCAATCACTTTGTTGCCTGCACTTCTTGGTTTGGTTGGGAAGAATGTGGATCGACTATCGATCCCAGGACGATCGAAAGAGACCCATGACATTGAAGTTGGTGGCTGGGCCAGATGGTCGGCCAACATTCAGCGTCGACCAATTCTCTGGACGATCGCCTCGACCTTGGTTCTCTTATTGCTCTGCTTCCCGGCATTGAGTATTCGATTGGGTACTGCTGATTCGGGTAACGATCCCAAGGGAACGACAACTCGGGCTGCATACGATTTATTGGCAAAGGGCTTTGGTGCAGGTTACGCCGGTCCGCTGACCTTGGTGGCGCAAATACCAGCTGGTGCCGATACCGCCCCACTCACCGCTTTAACGGCCGCTATTGGGACTGATTCCGATGTCGCCGTAGCCGCACCGGCATTTATTACGCCAGACAAGGCAATCGCAATCATCACGGTCTATCCAAAGAGTTCGCCACAATCTAAAGCAACGACTGATCTCATTGATCGTTTGCGCACACAGACCATTCCAAACGCCATGAAGAATTCCGCCATTCATATTTATGTCGGTGGCATCGTTGCAATCTTTGCAGATTTTGGTCATACCTTGACTGGCAAATTGCCGCTCTTTATTGCATCTGTTGTTTTGCTCAGTTTCTTGCTTCTTATGGTGGTCTTCCGGAGCATCGTCATTCCACTAAAAGCAGCGGCGATGAATGTGCTCTCCATTGGTGCGGCATTTGGTGTCGTAGTGGCGACATTCCAGTGGGGTTGGGGTGAACCACTTTTGGGAACTAAGGCCGGTCCAGTCGAAGCCTTCTTACCAATATTCCTCTTCGCCATTCTTTTCGGCCTCTCGATGGATTACGAAGTTTTCTTGGTCTCACGAATTCAAGAAGAGTGGTTGATCTCTGGCGATAATGCGGCAGCCGTTCGACGTGGCCTCGCCGCCACAGGTGGAGTTATCACAGCCGCCGCCACGATTATGTTCTCGGTATTTTGCGCTTTCGTCTTTGGCGGTCAGCGAATTATTCAGGAATTCGGAATTGGTTTAGCATCGGCGGTCCTCTTTGATGCCACCGTCATTCGGTCCGCCCTTGTGCCTGCGTTGATGCAGTGGTGGGGTCCGGCAAACTGGTGGCTTCCTGCGCCACTGGCAAAGATCCTGCCAAAAGTAAAGGTCGACTAGATATTCTTTTGGTATGAATCAACCACAATGGACCGAAGGCGCCTGGTTTAACGAACCAGAAAAGTATGAGGTAGTCGATGGTTCTTTGGTAGTTCAGGCTAAGGCTGAGAGCGACCTTTGGCGGACGACTTCGTATGGGTTTATTCACAATTCTGCCCATGCCTTGCTCTTCGACTTTCCCGACCAAAGTGGCTTCGAACTTTCCTTCCTAGTTAATTTCGCCCAGCAATTTGATCAAGCTGGATTGTTAATCCGATCCGATGATGAACATTGGACCAAGGCTGGAATTGAATATTGTGATGGAGCTCCGCAAATTGGTGCTGTCGTTACGAACGTGGTCTCTGATTGGTCGGCTTGGCCAGTTCCCGAATGGTTCGGCAAGGAAGTTACTTTTCGCGCCAGCCGAAGTGGTGACGCCATAACCATACGGGCCAAATATGACGGAAATTGGAATCTTGTGAGGGTCTTGCCGATTGACCCACTGCGCAACTGGTCGATTGGAGCCCACTGCGCTGCCCCCGTCGTTGCCGGTCTGACCGCTACGTTCACCTCAATGCGCTTCACGGCTGCTGACGAATCGTTGCACTAACGTTGGGAGAGATATTTTGTATCATTGTGTACGGCGAAAGGAATGTGAATGAGTACTTTTGACAATCGTGGCAAAACTGGTCTTCTTGTGATTGATGTGCAAAATGGCGTTGTTGAGCGAGCCCTCAATCGAGATAAAGTAATTTCCAATATTAATTTGTTGGTTGATAAAGCGCGTGCCAGCAAAACTCCAGTCATTTGGGTTCAACATTCTGACGACGGTTTGATTCTTGAAAGTGAAGAGTGGCACATAGTTCCTGAACTTCACCCAGCCGACTCCGAACCAATTGTTCGAAAAAATTATCGAAGTTCTTTTGAATCCACTGACTTGGATCAAATTTTGGAAGAAAATGGCATAGACCATCTTCTTATAACAGGAGCGCAGACGGATTTCTGCGTCAGGCATACCTCCCACGCTGCATTAGAGCGCGGGTACGACATCACCATCATTGAAGATGGCCATACGACAATGGATGATCCCTGGGACGATGGTCCTATCCCTTCAAAAACCATAATTGATGAACTAAATCGATCGTTTCACAACTATCAGCTGCCGGGTCGATCCAGCAAGATTGCGACGGCGGAATCCATCGTTTTTTGATTTTTACTCGTGGACAGCAAAGTTATGTAGGCTTTCGATCATGAGCCAGGAATTGCTTGCCAAGTATCAAGATCTCTCCAACCAATTTATTGAGTTGGCAAACTCCTTTTCGCCTGCGGAACTTTCAGAGCAGGGCAGAGATGGCGGGTGGTCTCGTGCATTCGTCATTCATCACATGGCCGATGCTGATGTGCATTTTTCGGCAAGATATTGGCATATTCTTACTCTGGATCGTCCGGCGCTGGCCAACTTCGATGAGGAGCTCTATCCAGATCGACTGCAGTACTCCCAAAGGAGCGCAACCGATTCTTTGGCCGCCATATCTGGGCTGTTTCGGGTGAATTCCGATGTACTTTCCCGCTGTACCAAGAATGACTGGGACCGAATTGGGCTTCACGAAGCTTATGGTGAACTTACCTTGAGTCAGATTCTTGGCTATGCGGTCGAACATAGAGAATCCCATCTCGGCCAACTCCGGGAATTCGCATAGAACGGCAAGATCTTGCGGATTCCAAATTAGCTATTTGGTATCGCATTACTGCAATCTTTTTTGGCGTCTTGGGTTTAACCACCACTTCACTCATGGTCCGTCTGCCTTTGGTTCGTGAACTCCTGCGCGCTACGGCTTCTCAAATCGGGCTGCTTCTCTTTTGTGGTGCCGTTGGTTCGATGCTGGCGCTTTCCTATGTTGGAAAGTTCATCGGTAAAAATGGGACCCGACCCGCAATTTTAATTGGATCCCTCATTCTCTTCTCTTCGTTGATTGGTGAAGTTGTAACCATTAACGCTCACAGCCAACCTGGATTTGGTTTCTTCATGTTCTTCTTTGGAGTGGGGGTGGGGGTAACGGATGTAGGTCTAAACGTCGATGGTTCGGCCATCGAACAATTCTACGATCGAAGTATTTTGCCTCGGTTGCATTCGGCTTACTCAATGGGAACGCTCATAGGTGCTGGAATCGGAACTCTCGCAACAGCCGCTAAGTTTTCGTTGCTCATACAAGTTGTCTTGCTGGCTTCGCTCAGTTTTATTGTCCCCATTTACGCCTTTAAAGTCCTGCCACATGGGAATGGCATCGTTGTCAAAGCCAGTCACGAAGACGGCCGAAAAATTAGAACCCATTGGCTCTCGATCGGCTTAATCTTTCTCGCAGTCGGAATTTTTGGCATGACATTGGCTGAGGGAGCCTCTAACGATTGGCTTACCCTTGCAATGGTGGATGACTACAAGACCACAAAGACGGTCGCCGGCTTTGCGTACGCAATATTGTTATTGAGCATTTTTATCACCCGATATTTTGGCGGAAAGGTAGTTGATCGGATCGGGCGCGCCCACACGTTACAAGCCCTGGCCTTGGTGGGCATGACAGGTCTCATCACGCTCATATTCGGTTCATCGATCTATGTCGCATTTTTCGGAGCAATTCTGTGGGGCAGTGGAGTTTCACTTGGCTTCCCGCTCTTCATCTCGGCAGCTGGGGAACAAGAGAATTCCGCTCGAAAAGTGGCTTTCGTCACCACCAGTGGTTATGGCGCCTTTTTGGTAGGTCCGCCGTTGCTGGGATTTCTGGGTCAAAGTTGGGGTTTCCTCAGGATGTATTGGGTAATCGTGGGCTTCCTCATCCTCGCTTTTGCTGCGGCTTCCCAGGCTGGAAAGCGCAAATAGCGAAGCGAGCGGCCAATACATCACTTTGACCGGATAACGGTTAAAACTTTGACCGGATAACGGTTAAATTCACATGATGTTCTAATGATGTTTCCGTGAGGAACGATTACAATTTGCTTATGAGCACTACCGTTCCTCATTCTGAGAATGATTACGTTCATCCCACCAAGCGCCTCTTGTTTGAGGTCACCATGGACTTACTTGAAGTTCATGATTTTGCTGATGTTTCCCTCGAAATGGTTTTAACTGCCTCTGGGATCAGCAAAGGTTCAATTTATTACCACTTCGAAGATTTTCCTGATCTCTTAGAGCAATCTATCGTGGCGCTGTTACAAGAGAAGTTTTTGCTGCCGCTTGCGGAATTGGTGAATGTCTTTCGTGCTGCGAATTCTCCAACCGAAGTCGTTCAGGCAATTCACGAAAAAATCGATGGACGGCAAGTGAGCGATGTATTTTCTAAGCACCTGATGACAGCGAAGTATCTGTCAACTATCTCACCCCGAATGCGAGATCGGCGAAACCTCTTGCTGGAACAAGAACTCAACGAGTGGACATCCATAGTCGATATCTGCGATGCCAAAGGCTGGAGCAATAGTGCGATGGAATCCCGGACAGTTGCTTTGCTCCTTCAGTCAGTTTCTACCTTTGAAAAGAAACCCGAGCAACGAGCCGGCAAGGCCGAAGAATCTCATCAGTTTAAGGCGCTCTCATTTTTATTCCAAACAACGCTATTCGACACTTTCAGTTTTAGACAAGATGAAGAAGGTCAAGCAAAATCGTACAAGGACTATTTTCTTGACACATCCGACGGTTTCGATCTATCGCTTTTGACGGAGCGATATCTCAAGGCGATTTACGCCCAATATCGAATTGAGAAGCTTGAGGGTGCGCAAGCGATGGAGGTCCGAGCCCTTCACATGGCGAGCTCGGATAACCCTCGGTATTTAGATGGCAACTTAACCGAAAATGTGCAACAACTACTTCCGCGACTCTTTAGTGCAAATACCGAAACCTATGGCGCCTACAAAGACAATCGGCTTGTGGGTTTTCTTACGGGAGAGTTAAAGCTCGATTACTTTGAATTCCACGTCTGTAACATCGATCGGGAGTTTCGAAATAAAGGGCTGTCTTCAGCATTGGTCGCTTATGCTGTTCTAGAAAAGACCACTGACGGCATTACCTCTTTTGTTTCACCAGAGCGAGAGCATGTGCCTGGTCGGCTCGATGTGATGACCAGTTTAGGTTTTAAACTCGCCTAACTCGCCTAACTCG
>JBAXOT010000034.1:0-18475 GCA_037133095.1 Actinomycetes bacterium | reverse complement strand
GGCTTCAAAGGCCCATGTGCTAGCCACTACACAATGGCGGAACCTGAATTCTCTCGTAAAACTGCAAATCAACCAAAACGGGAAACTAGAGGGTCTCGATAACCCGCGCCCCGTGGGTTGGACCGCTTGCGCGGATGACCCCAGCCACCACGCCGCTGGCGCTGAGCGCCACCGTAAGATCTAAAGATTTCTCCTCGTCGGCGACCAAGAATGCGACGGTTGGCCCAGAACCAGAAACGATTCCTCCCAGTGCGCCATATTCCATACCGACATCGAGGACCAGACGAAGGGCGGGCCGAAGCGAGCAGGCCGCCGGTTGTAGATCATTGGCAAGTGCCTTACCCAAAGCTTTGGGATCGCCGGCTCGAAGGGCTTGCATCATTGCTTCGCTGATGTAAGGCCGCGCAATCTGCATCCCCTCACGAAGTCGATCACATTCTTTGTAGACCGCGGGGGTCGATAGACCATGGCCCGATAGCGCCAAGACCCAGAGATAGTTGCCCCGGCTGAGGGCTGGAGTAATTCGGTCGCCGCGACCCGTCCCAATGGCAATGCCACCGGAAATGGAAAAGGGGACATCGCTGCCTAGTTCGGCGGCAATTCGTTCTAAATCATCTCGAGACAGGCCAAGTTCAAAAAGTGAATCGATACCAACGAGAACCCCGGCCGCATCAGCGCTGCCGCCCGCCATCCCGCCCGCAACAGGGATCTCTTTCTTCAAGTGAATGGATAAATCCGAGGCCAGGTCGTACCGTGCCACCATTAATTCAGCCGCACGAACCGCCAAGTTTGTGGAATCTACTGGCACACCAGGCGCAGTTGGCCCAGAAACGGAGAGCTGGATACCTTGTCCCGTTTCGCCATAACGAACGGAGACTTCGTCGTAGAGTGAAATTGCTTGAAAAACTGTGGTGACTTCATGAAATCCGTCCGCGCCCAACGGACCTACGGCCAACTGAAGATTTATCTTCGCAGGAACGCGAACGATGACGCCATTAATCTTCATCTCGAAAGGATATTCGGTTTCACAATTCTTGCCGAGTTCGAGCAATTTTCAGGAAATCGGCCAGAACCAGTGCTTCGCCGCGAAGCGTGGGGTCAATTCCAGCGCGAATCAAAACCTCAGCCGCTGGGGTGGAACCACCAAATATTTCGGACAAGGCACCTCGCAACATCTTCCGTCGTTGGGCAAATGCGGCATCTATGAGTTGAAAAGTATTTTTCCGTAGTTCCTCGTCACCGGCCGCTTCGTGGCGAACAAATCTAACCAAAGAGGAATCGACATTAGGAACGGGCCAAAAGATCGATCGAGATACGGAACCAGCCGCAGACATATCAGCCCACCAAGTGGCCTTCACTGAGGGCGAGCCATAAGTCTTGGAATTTGCATTGGCCACCAAGCGATCGGCCACCTCGGATTGCACCATTACTACACCAGAACGCAACGTGGGCAATTTCTCCAATACGCGCAGAAGTACCGGGACGGAAATGTTGTAAGGCAGATTTGCCACGAGAACGGTCGGTAAAGAAGCCAAGGGTTCTATTGTCATCGCGTCTTGGTGGCGGACTTCCAGAAGATTGATGTCGAAACCGTGTGCCGCCGCGGTGATTGGCAGCGCAGACGCGAGGCGTTGATCAATCTCAACCGCAACCACCCGTGCTGCGCTTTCTAATAAAGCCAAAGTTAAAGATCCAAGTCCTGGGCCAATTTCCAGCGCAACATCATCTGGTCGGACATCGGCACTCTTCACGATTCTGCGACACGTATTTGCATCAACAACAAAATTCTGACCCAATTTTTTTGTCGGAGTCAATCCGATTCGATTGGCAATTTCGCGAATCTCACTGGCTCCTAGAAGCGTGCTCATTTAGGCGAACGATCCAAATATGCGTTCGCAATTTTCGGCTATTGCTGCTGCTAAATAATCTTCGGACTCGCCTCGCTCGGCAGCAATCGCACGAAGAATCGTCGGAATTTGTGCTGGGGTATTCAGCGATCCACGATGCGGCATCGGTGCCAAAAATGGCGAATCGGTCTCCACCAATAATTGTTGAATCGGAACAATCTGCACTGCCTCGCGAAGAGCCGGAGCATTTTTGAAGGTCACGGTTCCGGCAAAAGAGAGAATGAAACCCTTGGCGATGCACTCTCGGGCCATTTCGGCGTCGCCGGAATAACAATGGAAAATCGTATTATTTGGTGCGCCCTCATCATCCAACAGGTCAAGCACGGCGCGATGCGCGTCACGGTCATGGATAACCAGGGCTTTGTTCACTCGCTTGGCCAATTGAATATGGCGTCGAAAAGAGTAACTCTGACGCTCTTGCAACTCTGGTGCGGTGCGGAAAAAATCTAAACCTGTTTCGCCGATGGCCCTCACCCTTGGATGTTCGGCAAGTTTTTCAATGATTGCTAAATCCTTTTCAAGGTCGGCAACCACCGGCGCCTCATTAGGATGCAAAGCGACCGCAGCCAGAACTTGACCAGGAAAGTTTTCGGCGCACCTGACCGACCATTGCGATTGTTCTGCCGAATATCCAACTTGAACGACGCGATCAATGCCGACACTCTTTGCCTCAGCAAGAACCCGCGCAATATCAGGAGAATCGGGTTCAGAATTGGTCACTATCTCCAAGTGCGCGTGCGCATCAACGCACATGACACTCAATGGTTCTGGCAGTGGCGCCAGTGGTCGATCAATATCTCGATTGTGGCGATCAGCCATAGTGTTTTTCTATTTCTCTTCTAACCGAGGGAAGAGAACTGCGCCCTTGGTGACTTCAGTGCCAGGAACCAACTGACCCCACGTAGCTACATCGGAAATTTTCTGATCGAAGATCGACCCCAGAGAATTTTCGGCGCCGAGACTTGCCCACAATTTCTCTGAGGTCTCGGGCATAATCGGATGGAAGAGTACGGCGAGCGCCCGCAGAGATTCAGCAGTGTTATAGAGAATCGCATCGAGTTCTGCTTTGCGATCGGGATCTTTCGCCACCAGCCACGGCTCCGTTGAAGTTACAAAACCATTGACTTTCTTGCAGAAATCAAGAATGGCGGTAATGCCACCCTGGAAATCCAAGGCGCAGATTGCAGCATCTGCGACCTCCACAGTCGTCACCAGAGCGGATGCGAGACCTGCATCCGAAGCAACTGCCGGCATTTTCCCATCGCAATATTTTTCAATCATCGCGGTTAATCGCGACGCCAAGTTGCCGAAATCATTGGCGAGTTCAGAGGTGTATCGCGCGCCCATATCCTCCCAAGAGAAAGAACCGTCGGTGCCGAAAGGAATCGCCCGCAGGAAGTAGTACCGGAAGGCGTCTACCCCAAAGTGATTGGTGATATCGGATGGTGCGATTCCAGTGAGCTTGCTCTTGCTCATCTTTTCGCCACCGACGAGCAACCAACCATGTGCAAATACCTTCTTGGGTACGTCGATACCAGCCGCCATCAACATCGCCGGCCAAATCACGGCGTGGAAACGCAAAATATCTTTTCCGACCAAGTGAACATCGGCTGGCCAAGTTGCCGCAAATTTCTTGCCGCCTTCAGAATCCGGATCATCACCGAGACCAACCGCAGTTGCATAGTTCAGCAATGCATCAAACCAAACGTAGATAACTTGATTGAGATCCCAAGGTACGGGAATGCCCCAATCGAAAGTAGAACGCGAAATCGAGAGGTCGGAAACGCCACCTTCGAGGAATGAGAGCACCTCATTACGAGCGCTGGCTGGTTCGCAGGTTGAAGGGTCGTTTTTGTAACGCTCGATTAGTTGTGGCACGAATGCTGAAAGTTTGAAGAACCAGTTTTCTTCACTGACCATCTCGACTGGTCGACCATGAACCGGGCATTTGTTGTCTACAAGGTCGCCCGGCAACTTAAACTCTTCACAATCGATGCAATATGGACCTTCGTACTTGCCAGAGTAGATGTAACCCTGATCTTTAAGTCCAGAAAGGAATCGTTGTACTCGTTCCATGTGCCGTGGTTCAGTAGTCCGGATGAAGTCATCATTAGCGATATTGAGGGCTTCCCAATTCGGGAGCCAGGCATCTTTAACTAGGCGATCGCACCAATCCTGTGGGCTGATCTCATTCTTAGCAGCCGTGTTCATCACTTTCTGGCCGTGTTCGTCGGTGCCAGTCAGGAACCACACACTCTCGCCCTTTTGGCGATGCCATCTGGTGAGGACATCTCCCGCCACCGTCGTGTAGGCATGCCCAATATGAGGGGCATCGTTCACGTAATAAATCGGGGTGGTCAGGTAAAAGGACTTCATGGCTCAACCCTACCGAAACTGGCTAACCCGCCGAATTCTTGGCCGAACCCTTAAAGGCAACCATCGCATCAAATACGGTTCGCTTGGCGATTGCTGTCTCCGCGACCACGAGGGCGATTGCCTCTTTTCGCGAGGCGCCGGCCGATTCTCGGTCCAAGACCATTCGAACTAAATCGTCTGCGCTCACGGTTCGGGTATTCACATCAAAGCCTTGAACCACCACGGTGATCTCGCCCAAAATCTCTCTCTCCGCAGCCCAGTGAGCAAGATCGGACAACGACCCGCGAACCACTTCCTCATAGGTCTTGGTCATTTCCCGGCAGATGGCGGCTGGGCGTTCGCCGCCAAATCCCAACACTGCATCTTCCAAAGATTCCAATAATCGGTGCGGGGCCTCAAAATAAATCATGGTTCGAGGTTCTTCGGCAAGATCGGCAAACCATTTCTGCCTCGTGCCGGAAGTTCGTGGCGGGAATCCTTCGAAGCAAAATCGGTCTGATGGCAACCCGGAGAGAACTAATGCGGTAGTTACAGCGCTCGGCCCAGGCAAGACTTTAACCTGAATATTCTTTTCCACCGCGGCCCGAACCAGGCGATATCCGGGGTCGCTGATTCCAGGCATTCCCGCATCCGTCACGACCAAGAGATCCTCGCCTGAGATCATGAGGCCGACGAGTTCGTCGATTCGTTCGATTTCGTTCCCCTCAAAAAAGGAGATGACTTTCGCGTTGTAGACGACGTCCAAGTCATGACAGAGCCGGGTAAATTTTCGAGAATCTTCGGCCGCAATGAATTTGGCGGTAACAATCGCCTCGCGCAATGAAATCGAGGCATCTTTGGGATTTCCCAGCGGAATGGCGGCCAAGAGCAGCATTCTCTAATTGTGGCAGGCTTTAGGCTAGGTCTATGCCAGCAATGACCACCAGAACCCGCGACTTCGCCACTGCAGCCGGTTTTGGAATTCTTGCCTTCATTTTTCGCATCTGGCACTTGGGTACCCCAAAGGGTTTCATCTTTGATGAGGTCTATTACGCCAAGAATGCCCGATCACTTCTTCTGCATGGCGTTGAGATTGACCCAAAAACTCATGGCGCCGAATTTATCGTCCACCCGCCAGTTGGTAAGTGGATCATTGCTTTGGGAATCAAAGCTTTTGGTTACAACGAATTCGGTTGGCGGATTAGTTCCGCCATTGTTGGAACTATCGCGATAGTTATTTTCTTTTTCGTCGTCAGGAAACTTTTCAATAACTATTTTCTTTCAGTTGCCGGAACGGTTCTGATTTCTGTAGATGGCCTTCAACTCGTTCACTCGCGAGTGGCACTGCTTGATCTCTACTTGATGTTCTTTTTACTTCTCGGATTTCTTTTCCTTATTTACAGCCGCCATTGGTTGGCGGGTATTTCCTTTGGTTTGGCCGCCGCGTGCAAATGGAGCGGCCTTTACTCCATCGCCGCCTACCTCCTCTTTGTTCTCTATGTTGATTATCGAACCAACCGAGCAATGGAACGGGATAAAGCATTTCTTATCACCCTCAAGGAAAAACTCCTGCTTCGAGGAACGCAATACATCATCGTTCCCATCATGACCTACACCCTCTCTTGGACCGGCTGGTTCCTTACCAAGACCGGTTATGACCGAACTTGGGCCGATGGTCGAAAGTCCACTTTCTCATTCATTCCAGCACCATTTCGATCTTGGTGGCACTATCACTCTGAGATATTGAACTTTCACGCCACCCTCACTACTAAACATGCCTACTCTGCCAATCCATGGAGTTGGCTCATCATGGGTCGTCCAACCTCCATGTTCTACGCTTCGCCAAAGTCTTGTGGCGCACCAACCTGTTCGTCGGAGGTTCTCGCGCTTGGCACTCCACTTCTCTGGTGGGCTGGTGTCTTCGGGATTCTCGCCTTGTTTGGTTATTGGATTACCCGACGTGAATGGCAGAGCGGCTTGATCTTGCTCAGCATCACGGCTGCTTACTTGCCTTGGTTCCTCTTTCAAAAGCGCACCATGTTTACCTTCTATGCAATCGCTTTTGAACCTTTCGTCATATTGGCGCTGGTTTATTGTCTTCGAATGTTCGTGGACGAAAAATTGCCCGAAAACCTGCAATGGCGCCGGAAGATAATGGCTTCAGGTTTTATCTTCCTAATAGCGCTCAATTTTCTCTGGTTCTTACCACTTTTTAATGGCGCAGTGATTTCTTACCACTCTTGGTACAACATGATGTGGTTCCCAAGTTGGATCTAAGATCCACAAAAAACTAGTCAGTCAAACCTTTGCCTTCAAGAATTAAGGGGATGCTTTTTTCAATTCGGGCTTCTCGAGTCTTGGATTGTTTAGCACCAGCGAAATAGAGAATGTAACCACGTTGGCGTCCAGGTGTCAGCGCATTAAAGGCTTTGCGCAGCGCTGCATTCTTTTTTAAAAGTGCAACGAGTTCTTCAGGTTGTTCGTAAGCCGCATGCTCTTTCATTTCAATCTTGGCGCCGGATTTTTCAACCGCAATTGCTTCCTTCAGATACTTTTTTGCTTTCGCTTTTTTCGCCGTGAAATCTTTGGCACTGGTGAAACGCATCTGCCGTCCCGATTGCACATTTTCGGTCTGCCGAATCAGTAAGCCATCAGGGTCACTCATGAGCGCTCCCTTCATGAAGAGAAGCGCAAAATATTCTTTGAAGCCGTGAATGAGGAAAACATTCTTACCATCCAAGGTGTAACACGGTTGACCCCATTTGAGCTCTTCAGTCAGGCCACTTTCCAAGGCAAGGCTTCGTAACGCGGCCATCTCTTCCGGCCAACGTTTTTCGTTTCGCAAGTAGGCATCGACGCGCGAATTAGGTATGTTCATTTAACTACCTCCCATGAAAATGAATTAACAAAGTGGAGCTGAGGGGAATCGAACCCCTGGCCTTCTCGTTGCGAACGAGACGCGCTACCAACTGCGCTACAGCCCCAATTATGAGGCTGTCAGGTTAGCACTAGTCGTTAACAGCCTTAGTGCGCGTAAATTCCTCTTGCATAACTGCGGCTTGTTCTTCGAGTTCCTGATCAAAGATTTCATCTCGAGTTGGGAAAATTTCTGATTGAAGAATGGGATCGACGATGCGCTTTGGTGTGATGGCTTTTGGCGCGGTGACGTAAGTTGGCCTAGGAACTGAAACTGGCTGCCAAGTCTTGTCCTCAGTACGAATAACAGTGACCGTGGCTGATTCCAGGGTCTCTGCAATTGGAATCCATGTGGCTGGCCCTTCAACTGGCTTGCGAGAAAGTGAAATGCGTTCGGTTGGTTCCAACTTGATTTGGGCACCTGTGATTTGTTCCAGCGCCTTCAAACGGCGAGCCCGCAATTGTTCGGCTACCACTTGGCGGCGAACATTCACCATATAAATCAATGTTGCAGACATAGGAACGAAAATCGCGAGGTAGGTAACAACGCCAAATGCGACGACGATTGCGGTTATCAAGGTAACTGCGAAAAGCGAGCCAAGGATGTTTCGGCGCCGGGCGACCAACTTCTTCTTTTTCTCGGGTTCGATTACCTCAGGGGTGAAAGAAGGTCGGTCTTTCTCAGCCACCAACTTCATTGCACTCTTGTATCTCTCGGCCGAGCGACCAGATGCCTCATCGTGAGAAGTCACCCAGCGCGGTACAAAATAGGCGACCCACATTCCCACGATGATGAGGTAGATCAATCCGGACGCCATAATTGCTAACCATAATTGTCTGAGCCTGCAAATGTGTGCATTTGCGATATATGTCCGAATTATTCTTCTTCAAAATGAAGTGTTGGTCGGTTTAAAGGATGCCTGGATTTACTTTTACATAAGAGACGTGATCTCGCCAGGCGCCATCGATATGAAGAAACTTGGGGCGGGTGGATTCGAATTCATAGCCACATTTTTCCGCGACCCTTTTTGAAGCCTCGTTCTCGGGACGGATATTTATCTCGATCCGGTGCAGATTCAAGGTTGAAAAAGCATATTCGCTGAGCAACGCGACTGATCGGCTGGTCAAACCACGATTGGCGAAACGTTGATCGATCCAATATCCGATGTGGGCGCCTCTCAGGGCACCAAAAATAATTCCCCCGAGAGTGATTTGGCCAACGAAATTCTCTTTACCGTCGGCGTGCAGCCAGATTGCCAATGAGATCGATCGGCAAGCCCGGCCATCTCGATTGTGCTGCATTACCATGTCGTAGAAAGTCGGCAGCGATCCGCCTTGATCATCGCCTGGAACCTGCGGCTTAGTCGCCTCCCAAGGGTTAAGCCATTCGCGATTTACGCCACGAACATCATTCCAGGCGCGTTTATCGCGCATCCGCAATGGTTTGAGAGTCAGATCGCCATCCTCGATGAGGACTGGCCATGGGCTCGTTTCCGACACCTAGTTGTTGCTCCGCTCGAGAATCATGACATCGACGATATCGCCTGCTGCCAAATTTTCCACTTCTTCCGGGATGGCAATTAAGGCGGTCGCATCGGACAAGGCAACTAAATCGGACTGATCCTCCAATGGGGTAACGCTTCCTTTGGCACCGAGAATTGCCCGAAGGTAGGAGGAGCGACCGGCTGGTGATGTCACGGGATCGGTCAACTTGAGCTTGGCACCATTTCGAAAGACATTGGAGGCGCCCAGCATGGTTCGAATCATTGGCCGAACAAAAAGCTCGATGGAGAGAAAAGCGCCTATCGGATCTCCGGGCAGGGTGACGACTGGAGTCTTATCAGGACCAATGAGCCCGAAATTGTGCTGCCCGCTCTCGCTCAAATTCGGCAAGATCTCGGTGATCTCCCCCATTTCGGCGAGAACGCCAGTGATGAGGGCAAAGGATTCGTCTTGGCTCTCGCCAGAGATGACGATCAGGTCGGCTCGGACCAGTTGGTCCTCGACGATCTGCTTCAGTTGGCTGTGGTTCTCTGGAATGGTGTGAACGCGATATCCCGTTGCACCAGCCTCGCGAACCGAGGTCGTGAGCAGCCAAGAGTTCGTTTCGTACTCTTCGCCGTCCTTAATCAAAGGCAGCCCAGGTTCCACCAAATCATCGCCTGCGGAGATGATCACGACTCGAGGATGCGGCCGGGTTGGCAGCCGATCGAGACCCAAGGAAGCGGCCAAGCCGATCTGAGTCGAGCGAATTCGAGAACCTGCCCGCAAAACCAAGCGCTCGCCTGCGTAAATATCCTCGGCCAAGGTGGCACCATGTGCGTCAAGCAATGGCATATCGAATGGTTCGAGAGGATGCGAAATCGCGAGCAGTTGATTCAGCAATTCGCTGACTGAACTATTCATGCCTAAACCCTACTTGCTACTGAAGGTAAACAATGGAATCAAAGCAAGCGCTACGAGAACGGTTACGTCACGATCGGAAATTGAAATATATGCCCGATTCATGGCTGCATATTCTGCGCGCTCCCGAAATTATTACCGCAACCCATGTTGCCTCCTACCTGTCGTACGACTTCGAACCTTCAACCGAAGATATCAACAAAGAATTATTGCGAACTGGGAAGCAGCTTTATCTGCCACGGTTGTTGCCCGACCACGACTTGGAATGGGTGTCGTGGAATGGTGCGAAAACCGATCTAGCCAAGAAGGGCAAGATTTTTGAACCCAAAGGGGTCGCTATCGGTCCGGAAGAGATGACCTTAATTTCGGTGGTGATTGTTCCTGCCCTACACATTGACCGACTTGGAAATCGCTTGGGACAAGGTGGTGGTTCTTACGACCGTGCGCTTTCGAAATTCTCAGGGTGGAAAGTTGGGTTGGTGCATTTTGGCGAAATGAACGGCATAGATATTCCGACCGAAACACACGATCAAAAGCTCGATGCCGCGGCCACACCACATATCTTGGCGCGGTTTGCCCACTGAATGAGAAGTTGGCGTTATAAATCAGAGAGATGACGAGCCATAACAATTCGTTGAATCTGATTGGTCCCCTCATAGATCTGAGTTAATTTTGCATCGCGCATCATTCGTTCGACCGGGAAGTCACTGACATAGCCGTACCCACCCAGAATTTGCACCGCATCCGTGGTCACTTTCATGGCTACGTCAGATGCAAAGCATTTACAAGCTGCGGAGTAGAAAGTCAGATCATCGTCTTGGCGTTCGCTCTTCACCGCCGCCAGATAAGTTAACTGGCGAGCCGCCGCAATCTGCATCGCCATATCGGCCAACATAAATTGCACGCCTTGAAAATCAAAAATGGCCTTGCCAAATTGCTGGCGTTCATGGGCATAAGCATTTGCCGCTTCAAAGGCACCCTGTGCGATACCCAGAGCCTGCGCCGCAATAGTGATGCGGGTGTGATCAAGGGTTCGCATGGCCAAGGCGAAACCAGATCCCACTTCGCCGAGCCTTCGATCATCTCCAATGCGAACGTTGTCGAAGTAAACCTCTCGGGTTGGTGATCCTCGAAATCCCATTTTCTTTTCATGCGCACCGAAAGAAACTCCGATATCGCTCTTCTCGACTACAAAAGCAGTAATTCCTTTGGAACCAAGTGTGGAATCTGTCGAGGCTAGAACGGTATAGAAATCGGAAAAACCGGCATTTGATATCCACTTCTTGCTGCCTGAAATGATCCAGCCATCTACATCGCGAACAGCTTTTGTCTTCATCGCCGCCGCATCAGAGCCAGCCTCGGATTCCGAGAGGCAATAGGAGAATCCTTTGCCTGCCGCCAATTGGCGAAGGTACTTTTCTTTCTGTTCTGCGTTTCCAGCGAGAATGACTGGAATCGAACCCAATTTATTTACGGCTGGGATGAGAGATGAAGATGCACATCCTCGGGCAACCTCTTCAATAATGATGGCAACTGCCAATGCGTCCGCACCTTGGCCGCCATATTCCGAAGGCACATGTGCGGCGGCCATATCAGCCGATTGCAAAGCCTGGTATGCCTCTTCCGGAAACCTGGCGTTCTCATCTACATCATGCGCAAAAGGCGAGATCTTCTTTTCGACGAGCGACCGAACGCTTTCCCGCAATTCTTCGTATTCCGGTGCAATCAGAGCTTCCATAGGTCAACTACCTCCCGAGTCGTGCAGATCGCGTTGGTTTAAACCTGCCAAATATTTGTTGTAGGTGGCGAGTTCGTCATCTTCGCCCATAGCGACCGCGCGATCCGAGGCGCGATCCAACCGTTTTGCTTCGCGCGAATCATCGCGAACCCATTGAATGAAAGTTGCTATTAAGGCGATTAATATCGGGATTTCTCCCATTGCCCAGCCAAGAGCGCCACCATTGTGTTGGTCAACAAGTAAATTCACGTTCCAGGTTCGATGAATCGAAGCAAAATAACCATGATCAATTAACGTTGAATTCGACATCAAGGCAATGGAAAAAAATGCGTGCATACTCATGGCGCCGAATAACAAGATGATGCGGACCAAGTGGGGCACACGATTGGGATTTGGATCGATCCCGACGATGACGTGAAAGAAGAGAAAACCAGCCAAAAGGAAATGGATATTCATCAAAACATGGCCAGAGTGACTCTGCATGAGATGGCCAAAAAGAGGCGTCATATACAGCACAAAAAGTGAACCATCGAAAATCGTCAGCGCCACGATGGGATTAGTAATGGTCATCGAATAGCGAGAATGCAAAAACGCGAGCAAAGTCGCCCGGATTCCGCGTTCCTCGGAAGTCCGACCGATGGGAAAAGTACGCAGCGCCAGTGTGATCGGCGCACTCAGAATAAAACCAATTGGTGCGATCATCCCTAAAATCATGTGAGCAACCATGTGATAGGAAAAAGCAAAGTGGGCATAGACCCCAATGCCACCACTGGTCGCGTAATCCGCGGCGGCGATGCCGAGCGCAAATGAGACAGTTCGACCTACGGGCCACTTATCTCCCCTACGCGACAAAATAACCACGCCTTTTATGTAGAGGGCGGTGATCAGAATCAAAAGCCCGAGAAAAACCCCATCCGGCACGTAGGAGAAAACGATTCTCGAAAAGGATGGCGCACTCACGGGTTCGATTCCAGTGACAACTAGACCTGCACTGGGATTGAGGCTCGCCTGCGGCGTTTGAAGTGGGGGTGAAGAGGTCGACAACCAGCCACCAACCGCGACCGTCATGGTCATAATAAAAATCTCTGCGGTCAATAACTGAAAAATATTCTTTGCATTTTCATTTTTGGCCAACAAGTATCTGCGATGACGCGATCCCACGCCGAGCAAAACAATCATAAGAATCACTTTCAGTCCAACTAGAACTGCATACAGCGAATTCCACGAACCCTTAAAATCTAATCGGGTGTAGGCATTCACAACGCCACTGATGCCCACGATGATGGCGCACCAAAAAGCCACAGCACTAAATCGCGGCAAGGCCAAAGCCCGTTCCTTTGGCGCGATAGCAACTAAAGCAATGACCCCACCCACCCATAATGCAATCGCTCCGACATGGAAAATGATGGAACCAATTGCTAGCCCATGGTTTCCTGCACTGCTGGCATGACTTTGGAACAGCGGTATTAAAAGTGCCAACATTGCTGAAGCCAATACCAAAATGCTGCCACCAACTTTTTTCACGGTGGGGAGAACCACCAGGATCAAGGCACTGACAATCAATTCAAATAGGTAGCCTCGGCCCACCGAGGTTTGGGTAACGAAGGATCGAAAGATGGTGAAATCCAACGAGTCAGCAATGCTCTGCGCCAACAAGTTGGAAATCTCCAAAACCACATTTCCAACCAGGCAAACAAACCAAACCAGTACTGCAAACCGAGCCAGATTCCGAATTCGAATCCCCTCTTTGCTAAGGAATCCATGTCGTTCCTCAATGAGAAAACTGTTTGCGAAGAAGAGCCCAATGGCGGTAATTGCGGCAAATAAACCCAAATCTTTAACAACAGGGATTAACGTTTCGACCACAGGGCTGACCTGCGGAAAGTGAGTGGCCACTGCAACATGCATTTAGCGCACCTTTATTTACGTTTCGGTTTTCTGTTTTTGAATTCTCGAATTATGTAAATCGCATACCAAACCAACAACAAGAAGATGACGCCCGAGGCGACCAACAGCACGATGATCAAGCTGTCAGTCGACGTATTTGTCGAGGGCACCGGCAACAGAGTCGGCGTCGCAGTTGGCGTGGGAGTCGTGATCACGGCGGGTGCGTTATAGACGAAGGTAAACGTCCCGGTAAGTGGCGTGTCATTTAATGCCAGCAAGTTGTAGGAGACCATGTACACGCCAGTTTGGGTGATGGGCTTCATTCCGACAATTGCCGTGACATCGCTGATAGCCAAGGATCCATCGTCGACGCGAGCGCCCTGGGAATCGGTCACCGTGACGGTATTTCCCTGATCCATGAGGGATGCGGCCGTTGTTATTGTGACGGCGTTTGGCGCCGTGACCAGGACGCTGCCTGCACTAGGGCTGCTGCTGACTATCGAATTTGCCATCGCGGATGAGGGGGAGGTCAGCAAAATTGCGACGGCTCCCAGACTTATGAAGATTCCTTGATGGATCCGTGTGCGCACGCTCATTTGGCCCTCTCTTCTCACATCTTTACACTACTGCTCATGCCTACCTACGAATACGCCTGCAACGCTTGTGGCCATGCATTTGAAATGGTTCAAGCGTTCTCGGACGAGGCTATCTCCATTTGCCCTGAATGTGGGGGCGAAGTGAGGAAGGTCTACTCCAATGTTGGCGTTGTTTTTAAAGGATCGGGCTTTTACAAGACTGATTCCCGGACAAACGGCACGAAAACAGAATCGACATCGACAACTGCGGCGCCCGCCGCTCCACCTGCTCCTGCTGCCGCACCCAAAACCGAAAGTTCGGCTTCTTAACCGTTATTCGTGGTGAGGCGGCTTATCGGCCGCGATCTCAGCATCTCGCGAAGTATCTGGTTCACGTTCAATCTCGTCTTGGGTGATATCTGGCAATAACTTTGGGTCGCTCATTTCACTCCCTTCAGGGATAGTTCCAATGAGTCCAATAGAACGTCTACAACTTCGACTGGCAGCAAGCCATCCAAAATCAACATCGACATTCCATGAATAGATGTCCACGCAAGAATCTCGGCCATGGGGCGAATTTTTGGATGTACCTGACCCAATGCCGTCATCTCATCGAGAGAAGTCACCAACAAATTCCAAGCTCGGTTGTCGTTCTTGGTGCTTTCATGGTCACCGACACACAACGGTCCAAAACAGAGTCGGAAGAGGTTGGCGTTCGACTGGGCAAATTCCACATAGGAGTAACCGCAAGCGCGGAATCGTTTCCGAGCGGCCATCAAAGACTTTCCGGGAAATTGCGCCATGGCGTTTTCTTGGAAGGTGGCCATATTCTCAAAAACCAATTTACCGACTTCGCCAAGAAGTGAATCCTTATCGGGAAAGTGGTGATACACGGCAGAGGGGCTGACCCCGATATTTGCCGCCACTTCGCGCATCGAAACATGGTCTGCCCCATTTATGGCGACCAATCGCATTGCCTCGGAAAGCAACGCGCTTTGGAGATCACCGTGGTGGTATCCGGGCTTCTCGACCCGCTCGGCTGTGAGAGACATGCCGTAAGTATCTCGCGAAACTTGACAGTGTTCAAATTGACACGACATAATCTGAGCATTGTTCAGATACCGACCAGAATTGAAAGGTTTATCAGATATGTTTGAGAAACTTGGCCACACTCTCGTCCGCCGCCGGAAAGCGGTTTTGGCACTTTTTATCGCCGTACTTGTTATCGGCGGCGCCAGTTCGGCACTGCTCTTTCCTCGCCTCAGCGCCGGCGGCTATAACGACCCTGCTAGCCAATCGACCAAAGCGGATAATTATCTGACCTCAACTTTTCATGTCAAAGATCCCGCCCTCGTTTTGGTCGTCGACAGCAAAACATCGGTCACTGATCCGACCACAATTGCCGATGTAGCCAACCTAGAAAAAGCAATCGCTGCTGAATCCGGAGTGGCAAAAACTCTCTCGTATTGGTCTGCGGGTGGCGCAGCCGCCCTCAAGAGCGTCGATGGCAAGGCCGGCTACCTCTTTGTCTACACCACTGAATCCGATCCGGGGGCCTCAACAGACCTAGCGAAACTGGTTCAAAAGAAATACGACGGAACATTTAAATCGCTTCGCGTTTACGTTGGTGGCTTCTCCACAATTAACTATGCAATCACCACCAAGATTTCCAAGGATCTAGCAATCGCCGAATCAATCTCCATTCCTTTAACTTTCTTGCTCCTGCTCTTTATCTTCGGTGGTTTGATCTCATCAGCAATGCCATTGGTAGTGGGCATGAGCGCAATTCTCGGAACTTTCTTGATTCTTTATCTCATCAGTCTGGTAACTGGCGTCAGCATCTTCGCCCTTAACCTCACCACAGGTATGGGTCTTGGTTTAGGCATTGACTACTCACTCCTCATCGTTAATAGATTTCGAGAAGAGTTACATTCCGGTAAATCTGTCGAGGAATCCATTGTTAGAACAGTTGCGACTGCTGGGCGAACCGTATTTTTCTCGGGGCTAACCGTTCTAGTCACCATCGCGTCACTCATGTTCTTCCCTCTCATGTTCCTTAAATCCTTTGGTTATGCCGGTGTTGGCGTGGTATTCACGGCAGTCTTTGGCGCCTTAATTCCACTACCTGCCATCCTCGCCATGTTGGGAACGCGAATCGATAAGTTCGTTGTTCGCAAGAGCGCCATCACTCCGAAAGAAGATGGACGTTGGGCGCAGACCGCACGTTTTGTTATGAAGCGACCAGTCGCGATTGTTACTCTCTCGCTCCTCATACTTGCCATCTTGGCTACCCCCATTAAAAACATTGTCTTCTCTGAAGTAGACAGTCGAGTACTTCCAGCGAGCAACCAAGCTGCGGTCGCGGCGGCGGTTAGCATCGAACGTTTCGATGGACAGAGCGCTAATCCCATCGAGATCGTGGTTCCTGGCGGCGCAGCTCATCAAAATCAGTTGACTACATTCTCTGCAGATCTTGCCAAAGTGAAAAATGTTGTGGCGGTCTCCGCTCCAGTAATCGTCGGCAACGATGCCCGCATTTCGGCGACCTTCTCAATCGGATCTCGAACAACGCAAGCAGAGGCGATGATCAATGCTGTTCGGGCGATCCCGACGCCGCTCAAGATTCTGGTCGGTGGTACCGCAGCCGATTACACAGATACTCAGGCTGGAATTTCTCACACCTTGCCGTGGGCACTTGGCTGGATTGCTTTGATGGTTTTGATACTTCTCTTCACCTTTACTGGCTCCATCATCCTGCCGATCAAGGCGGTTCTGCTCAATATGCTCTCGCTCGGCGCGACGATGGGTGCCCTCTCGTGGATCTTTATCGGCGGACATATGTCCTGGCTGGTCGGTTCATTCACCAAAACCGGAACTATCGATACCTCCATGGTGATCTTGACCTGCGTCGTCGTCTTCGGTCTATCTATGGACTACGAGGTCTTCTTGCTCTCCCGTATTAAGGAAGAGCACGATGCTGGTCGTTCCAATATCGAAGCGGTCGCGACCGGTCTACAACGATCGGCTCGCATTATTACCGCAGCCGCACTTCTCCTGGCTGTTGTCTTCGCCGCCTTCCTCTCCAGTGGCGTAACCAACATCAAGACCCTCGGTTTCGGTGTCGCCTTCGCAATCCTGTTGGACTCCACATTGATCCGCGCGCTATTGGTTCCGGCCCTGATGCGTCTCTTTGGCGAAAGGAACTGGTGGGCGCCTAAGGCCATGAAACGCTTTACCATTGCTCATTAGGACCTGAGCAAGGAGTTTCATGGATTTATTAGTAACTCTGCAGTGCCAAGATCGCCCCGGCATCGTTCATGCGATGACCTCGGCGATTTTGGCCTGTGGCGGCAACATCATCGAGAACCAACAGTTCACCGATCCGGAAACCGCCACCTTTGTCATGCGGACTCGCTTTGATTCCGAAATGGAAATTCATGAGGCCGAAGCCATCCTTCGTGCTGAACTCGGTGATTTCCACCCAACTCTCTTGATTCGTCCTTATGAAGCAAAGAAACGCGCTCTAATCCTCGCCACCACTGAAAGCCATTGCCTTCGTGAACTCATCTTCCTTAGTGAACTCAATGAGATGCCGATTGACATCGTTGGGGTGGTTTCTAATCATCCTAAATTACAAACCTTGGTGGAATCGCATGGTTTGAAATTTGTTTATCTTCCACTTTCAGCCATCGGCAAAGAGATGGCCGAACGAG
The DNA here is from genome assembly GCA_037133095.1 of Actinomycetes bacterium. Classification (GTDB taxonomy): domain Bacteria; phylum Actinomycetota; class Actinomycetes; order Nanopelagicales; family Nanopelagicaceae; genus CAIMZW01. The sequence goes on along the minus strand of JBAXOT010000034.1, from coordinate 981 downwards.
ACATTCTGAAAATTGTCGAAGAGTCAAATGTGGAGTTCGTTATCTTGGCTCGCTACATGCAAATCCTCTCTGAAAATTTCTGCGAAAAACTTCCTAACCGCATCATCAACATTCATCATTCATTCCTTCCTGGCTTCAAAGGTTCCAAGCCCTATCACCAGGCACATTCCCGAGGCGTGAAGATCATCGGTGCCACAGCGCACTTCGTCACCGCTGATCTAGATGAAGGTCCCATCATCGAACAAGATGTCTCTCATGTTTCGCATGCGGCTTCTACTGAAGAATTGATCGCAATCGGCCGTGACATCGAACGTCGAGTCCTTGCCCGAGCCGTAAAGCTATTTGCAGAAGATCGCATTTTTGTCGTGGGGTTACGGACGATTATTTTCTAAACTGATTTAAGCCTTCTTTTTCCAGTCGGAAGGGCAAACAGGTTTGGCTCCGGAAATTTTCTGAGTCGATTTACCTTTGACACATGTAATAGTTATATTCTTGACAGGCACAACGAATTTCTTAAATGTTATTTTTAATTTTGGGTTGGAGTATTCAAAATTGGCGGCGGTGAAATAAAAGGTCCCGTCTTGAACGCGAACGCTAGTACTTGCAACTTGAGACGAACCATCTTCGCTAACAATCTGCACCACTGCGCTTGCGCCAGTGGCATCAGGACCCCAAAGGCATTTAACGATCTCTGATTTCAGAGTAAGTTGATAAAAGCCACGGTTCTTTTGACCGTTTTCGTCGAGGTGTGTGGATCCAACACTAAATGTAAATGAGTGGGTTGCTTGACTCCATGATGGAACGTCGGATGAATAGACGGTCGAGTTAACTGTAAGTGTTCCGGTTATTCCGTTGTCAACGAATAGTTTCGAACACACCCCTGCACTTGGCGGATTCGCAGCCCGAATCTCCCATATTGTCCCCGAACCAATTGTTTTGAGACCAAATTTTTCCCAACCAGAAAAATTGGTGAGCTCGCTC
>JBAXOT010000033.1:0-19876 GCA_037133095.1 Actinomycetes bacterium | reverse complement strand
GAAACCATCTCAAGGTCGATGTCGTGGCAAGTGTTCGCACCGATCCGGTTCTTGGTCAATCCCGTGTAATTGGTTCGCATATTTTGGCACCAACTAAGAGTTTTCTGATTCGTACGATCTCGATAGATTCTGATGGCTTGCGATATTCAACGCGAATTCCGATGCGAGTCTTTACTCGATCTAAAACACCTTTATTGCCTGGTGAGGTCATCGCACTGAGCGGTGCGCTTTCGCTCTCGAAAGATAGGAAATTTGCGGCAAACCTGCAAAGTAATGGACAGATTCAACTCATACGTGCTGCTCCCTGGTATCAACAGTTGGCTGGTTCTATTCGAAGGCATTTTCGCGAAGTCAATAAGCGTCTGACCGGTGACTCAGGTGCGCTGATACCTGGGTTGGTCATTGGGGATACGTCATTAGAGAATCAAGGTTTCGTCTCCCAAATGAAGCGGGTTGGTCTCACTCATTTGACTGCAGTGAGCGGTGAAAATTTTGCGATCGTTGCGGGATTTCTCCTCTGGGTCATGCAATGGTTAGTGCGCTCGTATCGCAAGCGAATAATTGTGACCGGGATTTTTCTCGCAGGATTTATTGTTTTGGTTCGACCTTCGCCTTCGGTCTTGCGAGCTAGCGTCATGACTGCGGTTCTTTTAATTGCACGAAGCCGAGGCGAAAGATCCTCACCACTGCCTGCTTTGGGGTTAGCCATTGCCGTCTTACTGCTCTTCGATCCCTTCCAATCAGTGGATCCGGGTTTTGCCTTGTCTGTCAGCGCAACAGCAGGAATATTGATTCTGGCACCGGTGATTGAAGAAAAGTTGGAATCACGGCGATGGGTTTCTCTGCTTTCTATTCCGTTATCAGCAACAATCTTTTGTACGCCGATCATCATTGGAATGACGGGGCAACTCTCTCTGATGTCGATCCCAGCAAACCTGCTCGTTGGGACGGTGGTTGGTCCGATCACCGTGGTGGGTTTTGTATCTGCCCTGATTGCATGGCCGATACCTGGCGTTGCCTTCCTGCTCGTGAAGTTGATTAATCCAATATCGGAATGGGTTGTCCTCGTCGCGCGATTTCTTTCCAAAGTTCCGGTTCTGGTCGTCCCTAAGAGTTTTATGGGCGCGGGGATATTTCTGATTGGTCTCTGGATTTTCTTTCGAAAACGAAAAGCCTTCTTTGTTCTCGGGTTGGTGATCGCTCTGATTTCTTATTCGATTCACGCTTTCACGTGGCCAGGCAGAGATTGGGTATTTGTTAACTGTGATGTGGGGCAAGGCGATGGCGCGGTTATAAATCTGGGGGCGGGTCAGGGGATAGTTCTCGATACTGGTCCCGATCCGACATTGATGGATCGATGTTTGGCGCAATTGGGAATTACAAAGATTGCCTTATTGGTCCTCACGCATTTTCATGCCGACCATGTGATGGGTCTTGCGGGTGTCTTGCATGGCCGAAAGGTTGGCCATGTGTGGGTCTCCAATCTGAATCAGCCGTTAGTTGAATATCAACTGACGTTGCACCTTCTCAATGGCTTGCCTTTGACCGTCGTCCATCAAGGTCAGTCAGTGGATTTTGATGCGCCTGGCGAACACATTCACATACTTGTTCTCTGGCCGTTGGAGAGCGTGACGAAATTCGCGGCTCTGCCAGGCGATGGCTCAACAATAAACAACGCAAGTATCGCTTTAACTATCACTATCAATAATTTCCGCATCTTTGCCGGCGGCGATATCGAACCCGAGGCGCAACAGGCGGTTCTTGAAAGTGGATTAGTTAGCAAAGTAGATCTTTTGAAAGTCAGCCACCACGGATCTGCCTATCAATACCTGCCTTTGATGGATGCGTTGTCGCCTCGTTTGGCGGTGATTAGCGTCGGGAAGGGCAATTCGTATGGTCATCCTTCGCCGCAGACCATCAGCACCCTTCGTTCGCGAGGTATTGTGGTTCTTCGAACGGATGTGGATGGGGCGGTCGCGATTGACCCCGCCCTTAGAATCAGAACTCGGAAACGGGAATGGTGGCAAATTTCATGGGGTTAGTTCTCTTGCAGGGCTCGGAGGAGCTACTTGCGGATCGAGCGATCTCAGATGTGGTTTCTACGGATACTTCGGCACAATCGAGTTACCTTGATGCCGCTGAAATAGAACTCGGCGCAATTACTGATGCATTAGCGCCTTCACTCTTTGGCGAGAACCGAATCGTGGTCATACGCAATATTCAAGATTTGGATTCATCTCTTCAGGAGGAGATCACCAGTTATCTTGCCAATCCCGATGAACAAGTCACTCTGGTCCTCTGGCACAAAGGGGGAGTGAAGGGTAAGGCACTTGTGGATAAGGTGAAGAAAGAATCACCTCGCTTAATTGCTTGTGATGCCATTAAGAAAGAGGGCGACAAAGTTGACTTCGTCCGCGGGGAGTTCAACCGGTTGGGTCGAAAGATTTCGGTAGCTGCCGCCCAAGCCTTGGTCGATGCACTCGGCAGCGATATGCGGGAATTAGGCGGTGCTTGTTCTCAACTCGCCTCAGATGTTTTGGCCGGTCGGCAGATTGAAGAAAACGATGTGGCCAGGTACTACCAAGGTCGGATTGAGACCACGGGTTTTGACGTGTCCGACGCGATAATGGATCGAAATCGGGACCAGGCTTTGGTGACCTTACGAAACGCTCTAGCAACTGGGGTTGACCCGGTTCTCATCATCAGCGCTCTGGCGAGTTCGCTACGTACCCTGGCTAAGGTCTCCGGCAGCAGCAGAGGGGTCAAATCCTTTGATTTAGCCTCAAGCCTGGGTCTGCCGCCTTGGCAGATTGAGAAAGCCCGGCGCCAATTAGCTTCCTGGAACCCGACCACCCTCGCGGCGGCAGTCATCAGCGTGGCACAGGCCGATGCCGACATCAAAGGGGCGGTTTCGGACCCGGTCTTCGCCTTGGAGCGGTTGGCGATCTCCCTAACCTCTTGATTGAATCCGTCAGTTTGAGCGCGAGGGGCTAAGCCTGATAACCTTGCCCGCTAGCCCAGTGGTTCGCTACGGGCGCAAGGAAGTAAAGATATGAAGAACCTTTAATCCCACCTGGGGATAGAGTGCGAAACCGGAAGAAAGTAGTTTTACGTGGCAAATATCAAGTCTCAGATCAAGCGTATTAAGACCAACGAGAAGGCTCAGCTTCGTAACAAGTCTGCCCGTTCCTCGATCAAGACTGCGATTCGCCGTTTCCGTGATGCCGTCGCCGCTGGCGATCAAAAGGTCATTGCTGAAGAACTTCGTCTGGCTTCCAAGCAACTCGACGTTGCTGTTACTAAGGGCGTTATCCATGCAAATGCTGCTGCCAACCGCAAGTCAGCCATGGCAAAGCAAGCCAACAAAACCAGCGCTCGTTAATTCTTGTAACTTCCGGCAGATCGCATTTTGGGGTAGGTCTTAAATGCCTGCCATAGAACTTTCAAAAGCGCCACAACCTGGTTCCACTGATGTCAATCAGATTCGTAATTTTTGCATCATCGCCCATATCGATCACGGTAAATCCACACTTGCCGATCGAATGTTGGGAATTACTGAAGTCGTAGACCAACGCAATATGCGCGCCCAGTATCTCGATCGTATGGATATTGAACGGGAACGCGGAATCACCATTAAATCGCAAGCGGTTCGCCTGCCATGGCGCAGCGGTATCGATGGCCAGGAATACATCTTGAACATGATCGACACACCTGGTCACGTTGACTTTACCTATGAAGTTTCACGATCACTGGCAGCATGCGAAGGCGCGGTCCTACTTGTTGACTGTGCACAAGGAATTGAAGCGCAAACCCTAGCTAATCTTTATTTAGCGATGGAAAATAACTTAACCATCATTCCAGTTTTAAATAAAATTGATTTGCCTAACGCCCAGCCTGAAAAATTTGCCAAAGAGCTGGCTAATTTAATTGGCTGCCAACCAGAAGATTGTTTACGTGTATCTGGAAAAACTGGCGATGGCGTTGCAGAACTTCTCGATCAGATCATTGCCCAGATTCCAGCTCCTAAAGGTGATGCAAATGCAGCTGCGCGCGCTCTTATCTTTGACTCGGTTTACGACAGCTATCGAGGCGTAGTTACCTATGTTCGTGTGGTCGATGGCCATCTTTCACCACGAGACCAAATCCAAATGTTCTCAACCGGCGTGCGCCACGAGATGCTTGAGGTTGGCGTCATCTCGCCGGAACCGCTGCCAAGTAAGGGTTTAGGCGTTGGCGAGGTAGGTTATTTAATTACTGGCGTAAAAGATGTTCGCCAATCACGTGTGGGCGACACGGTTACGACATATAACAATCCAACAAAGACTGCATTGGCCGGATATAAAGATCCAAAGCCAATGGTTTTCTCCGGTCTCTTCCCATTAGATGGCGCAGATTTCCCAGTACTTCGCGAAGCGCTAGATAAATTACAGCTCAATGATGCTGCTCTAGTTTACGAACCAGAGAGTTCTGCGGCTCTTGGTTTTGGATTCCGCTGTGGCTTTCTTGGTTTACTTCACATGGAAATTGTGCGTGAACGTTTAGAACGCGAATCAAAGTTAAATCTTATTTCAACTGCGCCAAACGTGGTTTATAACGTAAAAATGGAAGACGGCAAAGAAGTTCGCGTTACAAACCCATCAGAGTTTCCTGATGGAAAAGTTGCGGCCGTTTTCGAACCAATCGTTAAGTCAACTATCTTGGCGCCATCTGAATACATTGGCGTGATCATGGAACTCTGCCAAGAACGTCGTGGCTTATTACTCGGCATGGATTACATCTCTGAAGATCGTGTTGAAATTCGTTATACCTTGCCACTTGCCGAAATTGTTTTCGACTTCTTTGATCAATTGAAATCTCGTACTAAGGGTTATGCATCGCTTGATTACGAGGAAAAGGGCGACGAAGAAGGCAATCTAGTAAAAGTTGATATTTTGTTACAGGGTGAAGCAGTAGATGCATTCAGTGCAATCGTGCACCGCGATAAGGCTTATGCATACGGTGTGATGATGACTGGAAAATTGCGTGAGCTCATTCCAAGACAACAATTTGAAGTTCCGATTCAAGCGGCCATTGGTTCTCGCATTATCGCTCGTGAAAGTATCCGAGCCATTCGCAAAGATGTATTGGCAAAATGCTACGGTGGCGATATCTCACGGAAGCGTAAGTTGCTGGATAAGCAAAAAGAGGGCAAGAAGCGCATGAAGATGGTTGGTCGCGTTGAAGTTCCTCAGGAAGCTTTCGTAGCGGCTCTTGCAACGGACGCGGACATCGAAAAGATTAAAGCCGCACGTAAAGCTGGAAATTAACTCTTCTACATAGGCTGGAAGGCACTGATATGAAGTTCTCCAGAATTGCCGATCAGCCTTTCATTCCGCGAACTGCCGAAACTTTTTATAGCGAGTTGGTTGCCAATCCAGATATCTTGGAATTTAAAGGCGAATTACCAACCGGGTAGCGATAAATCATTTGGAAAAAATAGTTATTGTTTCTCGAGAAAGATTGGAGATCAGTTTGAACAAGACCCTCTCTTTCTATGTCCATATCCCATACTGCGTAAAGCGTTGTGGCTACTGCGACTTCAATACCTATACGCCTTCCGAACTTCGCATTGGTGGCGACTTCGCCGCGGTATCCCACAGTTATATTGATTTGCTTCTTAAAGAGAGCGACCTCGTCCCCGACTCTGGTCCAATTCCCACAATCTTTTTTGGCGGTGGAACTCCTACCTTGATGGAGCCATCTGATCTTTCGAAGGTGTTACATCGACTTCGAGATCGTTTTGGTTTCACAGATGATTGCGAAATCACCATCGAAGCAAATCCAGACACAGTCTCCTTACAAAAATTGGAAGAACTCCGAACCATTGGAATCAATCGGATTTCCTTTGGCATGCAATCTGCCATTCCCCATGTATTGGCGACTCTGGATAGGACACATAACCCAGAGAATGTTGTTAAAGCCACAAATTGGGCTAGAACGGCCGGCTTTGACGAGGTCAGTGTTGACCTAATTTACGGCGCCCCCGGCGAAACAATTGCAGAATGGGAAGAGACGATCAATCAAGCCCTGAGTCTGCCCATTTCTCACGTCTCCGCTTATGCACTGATCGTCGAAGAGGGAACAAAATTTGCGGCCCAAGTTCGCCGTGGCGATGTGGTCATGCCAGATGAAGATGAAACAGCAGATAAATATTTATTGGCGGACCAGAAATTTTCGGCGGCGGGTTTGCACTGGTATGAAGTCAGCAATTGGGCAAAACCTGGTTCGCATTGTCGCCACAATGTCGCGTATTGGGAAGGCAAGAATTGGTGGGGGTTGGGTCCTGGCGCACATTCCCATATCAATGGAAAAAGATGGTGGAATGTGAAGCATCCCTCGGCCTATGCCGACCGACTTTCGCAGGGAATAGACCCTGCGCAATCCAGTGAGATCTTGACTTCGCAGGAACGCGAGAGCGAGCGTGTAATGCTGGCGATTCGACTGCCTGCGGGGATCGCGCAGGCTTCGTTGACCGAAGAACAAGTCCAAAGAATTAGGACATTCATGGAACAGGGTCATCTCGACGAGCAAGGTTGGAGCCAAGGATTTATTCGTCTCACACTTTCAGGGCGGTTGCTCGCAGACCGAATCGTGCGCGAAATCCTTGCGTAGTAAGGTTGAGACATGCATCTGACCCATAACATCTTGGTAATGCTCTTGGCGCTTATCTTTATTATTGCGGGTCTTTCCAAGCTCGCAGGCAGCCCAAAGGGGTTATCAGGCACCCGAGATCTTGGCGTAAAAGATCTGATTGCACGGGCGGTAGGAGCGTTGGAAGGTATCGCTGCCCTAGGGTTAATTTTCGGATTGCGTTACCCGGATTCGCTCTTCACTTGGCTCGCCACTGCCTTCTTGTGGTGCTCGATGGCAGGCTCGATTTACCTGCATTCACGGGCAAAGAAATTGGCAGTAGCTTTTCCACCATTCTTGCTCATCACCTTGCTCTCTATCGTTCTCGTCACTGTCTGAGTCGTTTTATGCAAGATCGCCAACTTGAAATCCTTCGTGCCATCGTCGAGGAATATGTTGCCACTGAAGAACCGGTCGGCTCAAAAGTTATTGCGGCTCGCCATGGACTCGGCGTTTCACCAGCCACCATTAGAAATGAAATGGCGGTTTTAGAGGAGGCCGGTTTCATCACCCAACCTCATACCAGTGCTGGTCGTATTCCTACCAATCGTGGATACCGGTTATTTGTAGATAGGTTGGCTCAGGTTAAACCGCTTTCAAATCCCGAACGTCGGGCGATCGAGACTTTTCTTGAGGGTGCGCTTGAAGTTGATGACATTGTGGCGCGTACGGTTCGCCTTCTTGCTCAGATCACCAAGCAAGTAGCCGTGGTGCAGTATCCATCTTTGACTAAATCTCGAGTTCGACACATGGAGTTAGTACTCCTGCATCCTTCCCGAGCAATGATGGTTCTGATTACTGATGGTGGTCGAGTTGATCAACGAGCCATCGAGCTGCCTTGTGATATTGCAGAAGATGTTCTTGCTGAGGTTCACGATAAATTGAACCGCGCCATACAAGGGCAGCCACTTTCCGGAGTTGCGCGTCAACTAGAAGGGTTTACCGACACCTTTGCCGCCACGGATCGAAATTGCATCGCAGTCATCGTCGCATCATTAATCGAAATTGCAGTTGAACGTCCGGAAGAAAAAGTAGTTCTGGCTGGCACCTCAAACCTGGCTCGTTCCGGACAGGAACTCACGACCACCATTTTGCCGGTCCTTGAAGCCTTGGAAGAACAAGTAGTGCTCCTTCGATTGCTCTCGGATGCTGGAAACCAGGTTCAAGTTCGTATTGGCGATGAGCAGAACGAGCGAGGCTTGCAGACTACTTCCTTAGTAACCATGGGTTACGGGAATAATGAAGGCGCCCTCGGTGCTTTAGGGATATTGGGTCCTACTCGAATGGACTACGCAGGTTCAATGGCCATGGTGAATGCCGTGGCTGGATATATCGGACACTTCTTGAGTGAGGCTAATTAATGTCAGATCATTACGACACCTTGGGAGTTTCCCGAGACGCATCCTTTGATGAAATCAAGAAGGCGTATCGAAAGCTGGCCCGGGAGTATCACCCTGACGTTAATCCGGATCCGGGAACCGCAGAAACATTCAAATCCATCACATCGGCCTACGAGGTATTGAGCGACCCGGAAAAGCGTCAAACCTATGATTTAGGTGGCGATCCCTATTCGCAATTTGGCGGCGCCAATTTTGGGTTCGGCGACATCATGGATGCCTTCTTTGGTGGCGGGGCTTCATCTCGTGGCCCGCGGACTCGGATGCGGCCTGGACAAGATGCGCTGATTCGGGTGGAAGTTGATCTCTCGGAAGCCTGCTTTGGGGTCGAACGAGAACTTAACGTAGAAACCGCTGTGGTCTGTCAGAAGTGCGGCGGCAACGGCTGTGCACATGGCAGCAAGCCTAAAACTTGTGAAATTTGTAAGGGTCGCGGCGAAACCCAACAAGTGACCCGTTCATTTATTGGACAGGTTATGACTTCACGTCCGTGCGCCAATTGTCAGGGTTATGGCTCGGTCATCGCCGATCCATGCGGTGAGTGCGCAGGGGATGGTCGGGTGCGCTCGCGCCGAACGATTACAGTGAAGATTCCTGGAGGGGTAGAGACCGGAAATCGAATTCAACTTTCTGGGCAGGGCGAAGTTGGTCCTGGTGGTGGCCCAGCCGGGGATCTTTATGTTGAGATAGTAGAGCGTCCGCATGAGTCATTGGTGCGCGAAGGAAATAATCTCCATATTTCAATTTCGATTCCGATGACGTCTGCTGCCTTGGGAGCCACCGTTGAGGTAGAGACTCTCGACGGTCCTAAATCCGTGCATGTAAAGCCTGGTTTTCAAAGTGGTGAGAATGTGACCTTGAAAGATTTAGGAATTACCAAATTACGTGGCAACGGCCGTGGCGACTTGATAGTTCACATCGAAGTGAAAATTCCGACAAAGTTAAATAAGGACCAAGAAGAGCTGATGCGAAAATTGGCAACCCTTCGAGGCGAGCAAGATGGCGATGTTGAAATTCATAAGCGGGGAGAGAAGCATTCGGAGAGTGGATTTTTCAGTCGCGTTAGAGATGCATTTAATCGGTAATTGATGCTCTCATACTTCTTCGTCGATTCGATCTCCAGTGGCCGGACTCAGGTAGTTTCGGGCGATGAAGCCCACCACGCCATCACAGTTATGCGAATGCGTGCAGGCGAGCGCCTCGCGATAAGTAACGGTGCGGGAGAATGGGCGATTGGAACTATCTCGGAAATTGCTAAGAATAGTTTTACGCTCTCGATTGAAGAGCGCGGATCAGATTCTGTGATCAAACCTAAACTTATTGTCATCCAAGCACTCACCAAGTCGGATCGCCTTAAAGAGACTCTCGAGTTATTGACCGAGGCTGGTGTTGACGAGATCCATCCGTGGGAATCTGAACGGGCAATCTCGAAGTGGAATTCCGAAAGTTTGGCTAAATGGCGCAACGCTGGAACCGCTGCCAGCAAGCAATCTCGCCGGAGCATCATTCCCCGGATTCACCAACCGATTTCAACAGCGACAATTTCCGAAGAATTTTTTCCTCGATCGTTAATCCTGATTTTTCACGAAGCGGCCTTCGAGCGACTTTCCGAATATTTTGCTCATCATTCGCAGGAAATCAGTGAAGTCGAATCGATAGTTGTGATTATCGGTCCCGAAGGCGGAATTTCAGAACGCGAGATCGAGGAAATCTCCGCTCACGGTGGAAAAATTGTGGGCATGGGAAAACCGGTTTTCCGTTCGGCTCACGCAGGCGCAGTTGCCTTGGCGGCAATTCAAGCCCTTATCTCGCGTTGGTAACAAGGTAAAGCAAAGGTAAAGCATTAGTATTTTTCTTATGGATTGCTTGTTCTGCACATTCGTTTCGGGGCAAATCCCCGTCGACTTTGTCTATGCCACCGACACTGTCGTCGCTTTTCGGGATATTTCACCACAAGCGCCAACTCATATTTTGATTGTGCCAAAAAGCCATTTTCCAAACGCAGCTGATTTGGCAATGAACGCGCCGTCCGTGGCTGCTGAACTTCTGACTGTCGCCGGAGATTTGGCTGAAAGTGAAGCATTGACTGGTTATCGACTGGTCTTCAACACCGGCGAGTCTGCCGGGCAGAGTGTGTTCCACGCTCACCTTCATCTTTTAGGTGGCAGAGAGTTCGCATGGCCGCCCGGTTAAAAGTAGACTCATCCGCAATGGAACCCGCATTGATAACTGTCCCGATTGCCATTTCTATGGTCGCACTCGTCGGCCCACACGACGCACACTTACGGGTACTGGAGGAAGAGTTCTCCGATATTTCCATAACTGTCCGAGGCAATGAGATATTTGCATCAGGTGATCTCGCCCAAGTCGGTCAATTTGAAGCCCTGGTTCGAGAACTTCTGGTCCTGATTCGCGCCGGTCAAACTTTGAGCATCGATTCGGTTCAACGCTCGATTGCAATGATTCGTCATACCCCGACTGAACATCCAGGTGAAGTTCTCTCGCTAAATATCTTAAGCAATCGTGGCAAAACGATTCGCCCTAAGACTTCCAATCAGAAGAAGTATGTTGAGGCCATCGATAGCCACACCATCACTTTTGGCGTGGGGCCCGCGGGCACTGGAAAGACCTACCTGGCTATGGCCAAGGCGATTCAAGCGCTCCAAACCAAACAGGTGAATCGCATTATTTTGACCCGTCCAGCGGTCGAGGCGGGTGAGCGATTGGGCTTTCTTCCCGGCACGTTGCAAGAAAAAATTGATCCATATTTGCGCCCACTTTTTGATGCCCTCCACGACATGATTGATCAGGAATCAATTCCTCGCCTGATGCAATCAGGAATCATCGAAATTGCACCGTTGGCCTATATGCGCGGACGAACTCTTAATGATGCGTTCGTGATTTTGGATGAAGCTCAGAACACTTCGGCCGAACAGATGAAGATGTTCCTCACTCGATTGGGCTTTGGCTCAAAAATGGTCATAACTGGCGACGTGACTCAGGTCGATCTTCCTAACGGCACCCAGTCTGGTCTTCGCGTTGTGCATGACATTCTTGATGGCGTCGACGATATTTGCTTTATGCAACTGACTGCAGAAGATGTGGTTCGCAATCGACTTGTAGGTGACATCGTCAGCGCTTATGGCCGCTTTGATGAGCAAAAATCTCAACTGCCTACTCGAACCCTTCGTTCTGGGACTGGTGATCGTTAATTCTTGCGCGAGCAAGTAATAACTATGAACATAGACATTTCGAATCAATCCGGAATTGCGTGTGACGAATCCGCAATAATCTCACTAGCAGAGTTTGCGCTTTCGCAGATGGGTATTCATCCCGAATCCGAGTTGAATATCCGAATCGTTGGCGAAGAGGTGATGACCGACTTACACATCGAGTGGATGGGATTACCTGGCCCAACCGACGTTCTCTCTTTCCCTATGGATGAGATGAAACCAAACAGTATTAACGACGGGCCGGGGATTGTTGGCGATATCGTGCTCTGTCCTGAATATGCCAAGTTAGCGACAAAAAATCACTCTCTCGCGGACGAACTTCATCTCTTGACAGTTCATGGCGTACTTCATCTTCTTGGCTTTGATCATGCCGAGTCCAGCGAAGAGAAAGAAATGTTTGCGCTACAAGATGAACTTCTCAACAACTGGAGACGAGCCTCATGAATGTAGTAACAGTATTGATCGTTATTGCATTACTACTTTTTGCTGGGTTCCTAGCCGGCAGTGAGTCAGCCTTGAACTCGATTTCTCGAGTTATTGTGGACGATCTCATCGAGAATAAGCCAAAACAAGCCCAACGCATGTTGAAGGTAATCCAAGAGCCGTATCGTTATCTCAACGTCTTGTTACTCGTTAGAAAGACTTGCGAACTCACCGCAACCGTCTTAGTCGCTAATGCATTTCTCTTGCGTTCCCACCATAGGGGATTGAGTATTCTCTCGGCGATCGTGGTGATGGTACTTCTCTCTTATGTTGTGGTTGGGGTTGGACCTCGAACGCTGGGGAAACAGCACGCGATGGCTTGGGCAAGACCGGCTGCCATCGTCGCTGATTTATTGGCGCAGATTTTGGGACCTCTGACGACTTTGCTGATTTTTATCGGAAATGCAATCACCCCTGGAAAAGGATTTCGCACAGGTCCATTTTCAAGTGAAGCCGAACTTCGAGATCTCGTCGATCAAGCAAGCGAACGTGGTTTGGTAGAAGAATCAGAACGCGAAATGATTCACTCGGTATTCGACCTCGGCGAGACTCATGTGCGCGAACTTATGGTTCCCCGCACGGATATGGTCTGGATTGAAGGTGGAAAGACCCTGCGCCAAGGTCTTTCATTGGCACTTCGTTCCGGCTTTACCCGCATTCCAGTTATCACCGAAAACCTAGATGATGTTGTTGGAATTGCTTATGTGAAAGATTTGGCAAAGCGAGTTCACGAACACCATGAGTCCGAACAAACGGAAAGGGTCGAACAGCATCTCCGACCTGCGACTTTTGTGCCGGAGACCAAAACCGCAGCAGATTTGTTAAAAGAGATGCAACGCGATCAAATCCACATGGCCATCGTTATTGATGAGTACGGCGGGACTGCAGGTTTGATCACCATCGAAGACATTTTGGAAGAAATCGTTGGTGAAATTGATGATGAATATGATGAGAGTGAAGAAGAGATCGAGTGGTTGGATGCCAATACCGCGCGGCTATCAGCTCGGCTACACGTAGAAGATTTCTCTGATGCTTTTGAGTTGGAATTGACGGAAGAAGAGCGCGAAGATGTCGATAGCTTGGGCGGGTTTCTTGCAAAGAAACTTGGCCGAGTTCCAATTCCTGGCAGCACGATTTCGATCCACGGTTGGAAGATAACTGCTGAACGCCCTATTGGCCGTCGACATCGAATCGGAACGGTTCTGGCTAGTCGAATCAGTGATGAGAAAGTCGATGCGAAGGAGGAGATGCATGAGCAGTAATCCCGAAGATCTCAAGCTCGCCACCCTCGCCAAAGCAACAATGGCACGATCACAATCGTCTTCTGCTGCCGCGCTTCGAGACGAAACCGGACGGACCTATGTCGCAATCCCAGTCTCGATCCAAGATTTTAACGTCGATGCAATTCACGCCGTTTTAGTTGTGGCGCTGGCAAGTCAAATAACTGGGATTGAGGGGATTGTCGTCGTGGGGCTCCAACCTGCGAAGGAAAGCTTGGCGCGAGTAAAGAGCTTCTCGCCTACCGCAACTGTTTACTGGGTTAACAGCGGCGAAGAGTTGGAATTGCTTTAACGATAAGGTTTGAGCATGAGAATCGTCCGTTTTGCCCCATCTCCAAGTACTGGTTTAGGTACTGACCCGGCCTATGGAATTCTCAACGCCAACAATGAGATTTTGGTTCTCAAAGGCGATCCGATGTACTCCGGGATTGTTCCTACGGAGACCAAAGTTGGGTTGGCCGACGTTCGCCTCCTTGCCCCAATCATCCCGCGGAGCAAAGTCGTTTGTATCGGAAAGAACTATGCCGACCATGCCGCCGAAATGGATTCTGCGGTTCCGGAAGAACCAATAATCTTCATCAAGCCAAACACCACGGTCATTGGGCCAAACGAAACCATTCAGTGGCCCCGAATGAGCGAGCGCGTTGATTTCGAAGGCGAACTCGCCATCATTATCAGCCGAATTTGCAAAGACGTTCCGGTGGAACGGTATCGAGACGTCATTTACGGATACACCATCGGCAACGACGTCACAGCGCGAGATTTGCAAAAACGCGATGGGCAATGGACCCGCGCAAAAGGCTTCGACACGTTCTGTCCGCTTGGACCGTGGATTGAAACCGAATTTGATCCGCAATCGCAGATGATTACTACCTCGGTAGATGGCGAAGTGAAACAATCCGAGCCAATCTCTTCGATGATTTTTAAGATCCCAGAGATCATTGCCTTCGTTACTTCGGTCATGACGCTTCTACCGGGCGATGTCATTCTTACTGGAACTCCGGCGGGGATTGGACCGATGCAAGAAGGATCTGAAGTAGTTGTCACTATAGAAGGAATCGGCTCATTGAAGAATAAGGTGTCAGCCCGTGCCAAATAATCGCCCAGTCCGTGTTCGCTTTGCACCATCACCAACCGGAGATCTCCACGTCGGAAATATCCGAACCGCGCTCTTTGATTGGGCTTATGCCCGCCACACCGGTGGAACTTTTATCTTCCGCATCGAAGACACCGATCGTGAGCGAGTCACTGACGAATACATTGCTGCGGCCGTAGATACTTTGCGATGGTTGGGTCTTACTTGGGATGAGGGTCCCGAAGTCGGCGGACCTTACGGACCTTACTTGCAGAGCCAGCGAATGGATATCTACGCAAAGTGGGCACAGACTTTTCTCGACCAAGGTGATGCCTACTACTGCTATTGCAGTGCGGAAGAACTTGAGGCGCGTCGTGAAGCCCAGCGCGCCGCAAACGTGGCACCTGGCTATGACGGAAAATGCCGCAACCTTTCTGAGTCGGAACTTTCCGAGTTCCTCGCGCAAGATCGCAAGCCTGTTATCCGAATGCGCATGCCTGATGGTGAAACCACTTTTACCGATTTAATTCGTGGCGAAGTTACCTTTGATCACAATTTTGTTCCGGACTTTGTTTTGGTCCGCGGCGACGGTTCGCCTTTGTATACCTTGGCCGTAGCCGTTGACGACATTCTCATGAAGGTGACTCACGTACTTCGAGGTGAAGATCTTCTCTCATCCACGCCGCGCCAAATTCGGGTCTATCAGGCCATGGGAATTGCGAGTGAGGATTATCCGGCGTTCGCTCACTTGCCTTTCGTCATGGGTCAAGACAATGCGAAACTCTCCAAACGAAATGGCGAAGTCTCTATTGCTTGGTATCGAGATGCTGGTTATTTGCCGGAGGCGATTTGTAACTATCTCGCCCTTCTCGGTTGGTCACCAGGTGATGATCGCGAAGATGTTTCTCGAGAAGAGATCGCAGAGTTATTCACGGTTGAAAGAGTCCACAGCAGCCCTGCGCGCTTTGATATGAAGAAACTCGAAGCGATCAACGGCGACAAAATTCGCGCCTTAGACCCCGAAGATTTCCTAGCCCGTACTTTGCCGTTCTTGACTCGCGCCGGAATTATCGTCGGTAGCGACGCTGAAATTGCGCTAGTTAAGTTGGCCCTGCCGATCATCCAGGAGCGCATCGCCAATCTGGCCGAAGTTCCAGCAATGTTAAAATTCCTTTTTGTCTCCGACTTTGCAATCGATGCTGAAGAACTACCTAAGATTTCTGATGACCAGTCTCAATCAGTCCTCAGAAGTGCTCATGCCGCCCTGGCGGATTTAGGGGAGTGGAGCCATGATGCGATTGAGGCCGCCCTCCGCTCCGCCCTTATCGAAGGTCTGAGTCTGAAACCGCGAATTGCCTTCGGAGGCGTCCGGGTAGCGGTCACCGGAAGCCACATTTCACCACCGCTTTTTGAGTCGATGGAGCTCCTCGGACGAGAGAAATCACTCGCCAGACTGGCAGCCGCCGTTCAAAGCTAACCTTTTTTCAAGGTATCCTTTGCTCTTCCAGTTCGCACTTTGTTCTGGTGGGGTATGGGGTAATTGGCAGCCCAGCTGATTCTGGTTCAGCTTGTCTAGGTTCGAGTCCTGGTACCCCAGCGGTAGCAGTTTTACCAGTTTCACCCCAGCAAGCGTTTTACTGAATGTACTAGGGCCCCGTCGTCTAGCGGCCTAGGACTCTGGCTTCTCAAGCCAGCTACGAGGGTTCGAATCCCTTCGGGGCTACCATCTCTCCCATGTCTGAATTATTCGGCTCATCCGACGAACTTCTCTCGACCTTTTTGCATCCTTGGATTGGACGGCAAAAGTGGTCAGATTTGCCTTTCAATGGGCAACTTCGAAGAGCCCGGGCCGTCAAAGAACTCCTTGGTTACTTCGCGCCAACGGTCAATATCGAGACTGGTACTTATCGCGGGATAACCA
The DNA here is from genome assembly GCA_037133095.1 of Actinomycetes bacterium. Lineage (GTDB taxonomy): Bacteria > Actinomycetota > Actinomycetes > Nanopelagicales > Nanopelagicaceae > CAIMZW01. The sequence continues at coordinate 3,818 of JBAXOT010000033.1, read as the reverse complement.
CGGAATTTCTCTTTAAGCTGACCGAGGTGCCTACCCACACCATCGAGGCCAACCCCGAATTATTTATTCAGTCCTCGCATAGATTCCGCGCTCTTGGTTCTGATTGCGCCATCATCGCGCATCTGGGAGATTCAGCAGAGCGCTTGCGGGAAATCCTTCGAGGGCTCGACCCGCATCAGGATCGCGTCTTTGCATATCTTGATGCCCACTGGGAAGAGTCCTTGCCGTTGGCTTCCGAACTCAACCATCTTGTTGCTTGGGGTGGACCTTTCGTTGCCGTCATCGACGACTTTTTTACGGGTGAAGGATCGGCTTATGGATACGACTTTTATGGTGATCTAGTTGTGGGAAAAACTCAAATTCCCCGTGGATTTGGCCTTCGACTCTTTGTCCCCGATGAGCCGACATATAAAGAGTCGGGTGCAATGCGAGGAACGGGGTACTTATTCTCGGCTGAGGCAATGAGCCGTATAGACCAAGACTTCATACAACGGTATTCGCTCAAAGAAATCTAAAAAGCCTCAATCTATTTCTTTGCTAGATACTCGCTCAGTCTCGCTGCAGTAGCAACAACTGATGCAGCATGAATTCGCCCTGGTTGGCGACCTAGACGCTCCATTGGTCCACTAATGCTCACTGCCGCAATAACTTTGTTGTTAGGACCTCTAACAGGTGCTGAAACAGATGCAACTCCGGCTTCGCGCTCGCCCACAGATTGAGCCCAACCACGGCGGCGGACGGCAGAGAGACTGGCGGCAGTGAACTTCGCATTGGTGAGACCACGATGAAGTCGATCGGGTTCCTCCCATGCGAGCAGGACTTGTGCGGCAGATCCTGCTTGCATCGTAAGTACCGTTCCGACGGGAACTGAGTCGCGAAGTCCGGAGAGACGTTCTGCGGTTGCAACGCAGATTCGTTGGTCTCCCTGGCGGCGATACAACTGTGCGCTTTCACCACTGGCATCGCGAAGGGCGGCGAGGGCAGGGGCTGCGATGGCCAGGAGACGATCTTCACCAGCCGCCGCGGCTAATTCAGCCGAACGTGCGCCTAAGACAAACCTGCCCAAGAAGTCGCGTCCTACAAGGCGGTGGAACTCCAAAGCCACTGCAAGGCGGTGCGCTGTGGGTCTAGCGATACCGGTGACCGCGACCAGTTCGGAGAGGGAATGGGGACCTGATTCAAGAGTTGAAAGTATCCGTGCGGCTTTATCTAAGACACCAACTCCGCTATTCTTCTTTTCCACAATCTGATACTGCCATCTTATCTGTTGAGACGCAAATATTCGCAAGAAATATTTGTGCGAAACTAAAGGTCGGCAGAAGTGAGGGAAAAATGGGTAAAACGTTAACTGAGAAGATCTGGGCAGATCATGTCGTTCGCAGTGCAGAGAATGAACCTGATCTTATTTACATTGATCTCCATTTGATTCATGAAGTCACCAGTCCGCAGGCATTCGATGGATTGCGTTTGGCCGGTCGACAAGTACGTCGTCCCGATCTGACTTTGGCGACTGAAGATCACAACGTTCCTACTCAAAATATTAATCTTCCGATTGCTGATCCAGTTTCGAAACTGCAGGTAGATACCTTGCGAAATAACTGTGCCGAATTTGGTGTTCGTATCCACTCTTTAGGAGATGCCGAACAAGGCATCGTCCACGTCGTTGGTCCGCAATTAGGTGTTACCCAACCGGGGATGACAATTGTCTGTGGTGATTCACATACATCAACTCATGGTGCATTTGGCGCTCTCGCTTTTGGTATCGGAACCAGCGAAGTAGAACATGTACTTGCAACTCAAACACTTCCCTTGATTCGCCCAAAGACGATGGCGATCAACGTAGAAGGAGAATTACCGGCTGGCGTAACAAGTAAAGACATTATTTTGGCAATCATCGCGCAAATAGGCACTGGTGGTGGTCAAGGCTATGTTCTTGAATATCGCGGCAGCGCTATTAGAGCTTTGTCGATGGAAGGTCGAATGACCGTTTGCAACATGTCGATTGAGGCTGGTGCTCGCGCTGGTTTGATTGCACCAGATGAGACCACCTTTGAATATGTAAAGAGCAAGCCACACGCGCCACAAGGTGCTGATTGGGATGCTGCAGTTGAATACTGGAAGAGTTTGGAAACGGACGCTGACGCGGTATTCGATAAAGAGATCACCATTAATGCGGCTGATCTTGCGCCATTCGTAACCTGGGGGACTAACCCAGGCCAAGGTGCGCCACTTAGTTCCAACGTGCCATTCCCCAGTGACTTTGCCGATGAGGGGGCCCAGGGAGCGGCAGAACGCGCTTTGACCTACATGGGTCTTGAGGCCGGCACGCCATTGAAATCCATCAAAGTTGACACCGTTTTCCTTGGCTCCTGCACTAACGGTCGTATTGAAGATTTGCGGGCCGCGGCCGACATTCTCAAGGGCCATAAAGTGGCATCTGGAGTTCGGATGTTGGTTGTTCCTGGCTCGGTTCGGGTTCGATCCCAGGCAGAACTTGAAGGTCTCGATCAGATTTTTATAGACGCTGGCGCCGAGTGGCGTAATGCTGGATGTTCAATGTGTCTGGGTATGAACCCTGATCAATTGGCACCAGGGGAGCGCGCTGCTTCCACAAGTAATCGAAACTTCGAAGGACGTCAGGGCAAAGGTGGTCGAACCCACCTCGTGAGCCCACTGGTTGCTGCCGCAACGGCAATTCGCGGCACCCTCTCATCACCAGCAGATTTGTAAGGAGACCATCATGGATAAATTCACCACCCACAGTGGAACGGTTCTGCCACTTCGTCGCAGCAATGTTGACACCGACCAAATCATTCCGGCGGTTTACCTTAAGCGCGTAACAAAGAGCGGTTTTGAGGATGGACTCTTTGGTGCCTGGCGAAATGACCCAGACTTTGTTCTGAATCAACCCCAATTTTCGGGCGCAACCGTACTTGTTGCTGGCGCAGATTTTGGAACTGGCTCTTCACGCGAACACGCGGTCTGGGCGCTGCAGAATTATGGCTTTAAAGTTGTTATTTCCAGCCGCTTTGCCGATATTTTCCGAGGCAATTCTCAGAAAGCTGGGCTGCTCACGGTTGTCCTCGATCAAGAGATTATCGAGCAATTATGGAGTGCGGTTGAATCAGATCCCACACTTCTTGTTACCGTTGATTTAACCTTGAAAACAGTGGAATTTAGCGGAAATTCACATTCCTTCGTGATTGATGACTACACCCGATGGCGCTTGATGGAAGGTCTCGACGACATTGGCTTAACCCTAAAAAACATTGACCTGGTTTCAGAATTTGAATCTTCTAGACCTTCCCACAAACCAAAAACATTGCCAGCACTTTCATAAAAAGCGTTTTTTATGCGGAAAAACACTAGTTTTTAGGGTTTATTTACGCGACACACCGAATTAGATGTGCTGTGAACTGCTTTTGCTTGCGTAGATTTCTTCTTACTACAGGCGAATGCCTGCCATTTACACGCAAATAAGGGGAATTAATGAACAAGGCCCAGTTCATCGCGCTATTGGCTCCACATTTTGACAACAACAAGAAGGAAACTGCTCGTGCAGTTGACATTGTTTTTGATTCCATCGTTCGCACCATCTCCAAGGGTGAAGACGTCATGATCAACGATTTCGGTAAGTTCAAGAAGGTTGATCGCGCCGCTCGTAAGGGTCGTAACCCTTTCACTGGCGAAACCATCCAAATCAAAGCCAGCAAGAAGGTTCGTTTCCTTCCTGCAAAGGCTTTGAAGGAAGTTATTTCTGGCGCCCGCAAACTTGATGCTGCTGCCAAGCCACCAGTAAAGGTTGTTGCAAAGCCTGT
>JBAXOT010000032.1:0-20013 GCA_037133095.1 Actinomycetes bacterium | reverse complement strand
CCACCCGAAGTACTAGTGGCGGAGCCATTTTGGTAAAAATGGCGAAGCCACCCGAAGTACTAGTGGCGGAGCCATTTTGGTAAAAATGGCGAAGCCACCCGAAGTACTAGTGGCGGAGCCATTTTGGTAAAAATGGCGAAGCCACCCGAAGTACTAGTGGCGGAGCCATTTTGGTAAAAATGGCGAAGCCACCCGAAGTACTAGTGGCGGAGCCATTTTGGTAAAAATGGCGAAGCCACCCGAGTAAAAGGTGGCGGAGCCAAAAGGTTCGCTCCGGCAAAGTAGGCTAGGCACCCAGAGCACGTTTTACGCCCACTATCGACCATTCTGATAGGAGCCGCCCAGTTGGACCACCTTGAAGTTGCGATCGTCCTCGCCGCAGGTGAAGGCACCCGAATGAAATCTGCCACGAGCAAAGTTCTTCATCCAATTGCGGGCAAGCCAATTATTCAACACGTGCTCCGAGCCGTTGATGCTCTTTCCGCCGATCAAGTACGAGTAGTTGTCGGGGCACATCGCGAAGCGGTGGAATCGACACTGCAGCAAATCGCACCTGCAGCCATCTCGGTTTTCCAAGCCGAGCGCAATGGAACAGGTCATGCGGTTCAACTTGCACTAAAAGATATTTCAACTGATGGCACCGTGTTAATTTTGGCTGGCGATACGCCATTAATCAGTCCCGATACCTTGCAAGAATTTCTTCGAGCCCACCTTGCGCAGGGCAGTGACGCTTCTGTCCTCTCGGCGATGTTGCCTGATCCTTTTGGTTATGGGCGCATTATTCGCGATGACTATGGCAATATCGATCACATAGTTGAGGAACGCGATGCCACAGAAGAAGAGCGAAGCGTCGATGAAGTAAACACCGGGGTTTATCTGTTCAATCTCACAGCCCTACGAAAATCAATTGCTCAGTTGACAACAAATAATTCACAAGGCGAACTTTACTTAACCGATGTCATAGCCCTTATAAAGAGCAATGATGGCAGTGCCACCGTAATTCTTTCCAATGATTACACCGAGACCTTGGGAATCAATGATCGCACCCAATTGGCCGAAGCCGCCGCTTGTATGCGAGATCGAATTAATGACCAACATATGAAAAATGGCGTCACCATAATTGATCCATTTACTACCTGGATTGATATAGATGTGGCGATTGAAAAGGATGTGACTATTTACCCGGGATCTGCACTCTCGGGAAAGACCTCGATCGCATCAGGTGCGGTAGTTGGACCACGTTCGACACTCATCGATGCTGAAGTAGCGCGCGATGCCCAGATAGTTGAGTCTCAAGTAACTGGCGCAACCATTGGCCCGAATGCAACGGTTGGTCCTTTTTCATTTATTCGCCCTGGCACCGTTCTGGGACCGTCTGCAAAAGTTGGTGCCTATGTCGAAGTTAAGAATTCCAGCATAGGCGAAGGGTCCAAAGTCCCGCACTTGTCGTACGTGGGAGACGCAACGATTGGGAAAGGCACCAATATCGGCGCGGCAACGATCTTTGCGAATTACGATGGTGTCAACAAATATCAAACTTTCGTCGGCGATGACGTCCGTATCGGCAGCGACAATGTCTTAGTCGCACCTGTCACCGTGGGCGACGGGGCTTACACTGCAGCAGGATCGGTCATCAATGAAGATGTGCCAGCCGGATCGATGGCAGTTGCTCGAGCCAAGCAGCGAAATATTTTAGGATGGGTTCTGCGCAAGCGCTCGGGGAGTAAATCAGCACAGGCTGCAGAACGTGCAGGAACCACGATTGATGACAAGTCAGTAACACCACCGGGAAATGGGGCATCTGAATGACCGAACTTCGACTCACTTCTGAAAAGCGACTGCGACTTTTTGCGGGACGTGGCTATCCAGAGCTTGCAGAAGATGTGGCCGCTGAACTCGGAATTCCGTTGACACCAACTTCGGCATATGACTTTGCCAACGGCGAAATCTTCGTTCGTTTTGAAGAGAGTGTGCGCGGCAGTGATGCCTTTGTTATTCAAAGCCATGCCGCGCCAGTGAACAAACAAATTATGGAACAACTGATTATGGTTGATGCGCTCAAGCGAGCATCCGCGAAACGAATCACTGTTGTAGCCCCTTTTTATGGTTATGCACGTCAAGATAAAAAGCATCGTGGTCGCGAGCCAATTTCTGCTCGCCTCATGGCTGATCTTTTTAAAACTGCAGGCGCGGATCGCCTCATGGTTGTGGATTTACACACCGCACAAATTCAGGGCTTCTTTGATGGACCAGTTGACCACCTCTTTGCATTGCCATTATTGACTAACTATGTCGGCAGCAAAGTGGACCGCTCTCGTTTGACCATTGTTTCGCCAGACTCGGGTCGGGTTCGTGTTGCTGAACGTTGGTCTGATTTGCTCGGCGGCGTACCAATCGCGTTTATTCATAAAACTCGAGACCCACGAATTCCTAACGAATCCGTCACAGGTCGTGTTGTAGGTGACGTTCGAGGACAAACTTGTGTGGTTATCGACGACATGATTGATACTGCGGGAACTATTACCAAAGCGGTGGATGCCCTCTTTGATGAAGGCGCAAAGGATGTTATCGTCGCGGCAACGCATGCAGTGCTTTCGGGTCCAGCTGTGGATCGCTTGAAGAGTTCTCGGGTGAGCGAAGTTGTTGTTACTGATACTTTGCCAATTCCAGAAGAGAGCCGATTCGAGAATCTGACAGTGCTCTCTATTGCACCACTGCTTGCACGTGCTATCCGAGAGGTTTTTGAAGATGGTTCGGTGACGAGCCTCTTTGACGGACACAGCTAGACCAGTTTTGTTTTGGGGCAACGTTAGGGGACAGGTAATTGCTCGCTGCACTTCACCCGACCAAAAAAACATTGGTCGACACAGTTGTGATGTTGCTCGAAACTCGTGGTGTCTCCGAGATCACCACCGAATTGGTGCTGGAAAAATCTGGAATCTCTAAGGGTTCGCTTTATCACCATTTTTCAGATTTTTCAGAGTTGCTGGAAATCGCACAAGTTTTCTTATTCTCTGCGTATGCCGACAGTACCGTCCATAACATCAACCAATTGTTGTTCGTCGTCAAATCAAGAGAAGATTTGCTCGCGGGTTTGAAAGAAGTGACCAGAGCAACCAGCGCGCCTGAGTTGGAGCGAATGCGCTACGTTCGAATTCAAGCCATAGCGACCTCAACCCGAAGTGAACGAACGCGCGAACTGTTGGCCGTCGAGCAAGAGCGCATCACTTCGGCCATCGCCGACCTCTTCCGAGAATCTCAAGAGCGAGGTTGGGGGAATAAGAACATTTCACCTCGAGCCTTCGGTGTTTTCACTCAGGCTTACACAATCGGCAAAGTCATTGATGATTTCTCGGACCAACGAATGGATTCTGAAAAATGGAATCAAGTCGTTGATCTTATTTTCGAGACCTGGTTTTTCCCGGCGGTGACGGTATGACCCAGAATCACAGCACCAAGATTGCATTGATCGAGTGTGCGGTACAGATGATTCGCGACGACGGTTGGCAAAGTGTCACCAGCGACCGGGTACTGGAAGTTTCCGGCATATCAAAAGGTTCGCTTTACCACCATTTTGAAGACTTCCCAGATCTCATTGGGGTCGCATTGGTTGAGATATTTAGCCAGATGGTGGAAAACACTTTAAGCCAACTCGAGAGTGCCCTGACAAGCGCAGAATCAAAGGAAGATTTTCTCTCAAAAATTCGCGCTGTTACCCATGGAAATGTGGGGTACGAAATCACCGCTTCCCGGCTCGCGCGAATCGATGCCATGGCAATCGGCTGGAACAGCCCCAGAATGAAGTCGCATATTGGTGAAGTCCAGCTCAGAATTAACCGTGGGTTGACCGCAATCTTCCAAGAGGTGGTTGCTAAGGGTTGGGGCAATCCCCATCTCGACCCGGAAGTGGTGGGCATTTTTGTGCAGTCCTATAACGTCGGCTCCGTCATAGGAAGCCTCTCTACTGAAAAACTAGATCCAACGGAGTGGAATTACCTAGTTGATGGCTTATTGGCCAGCGTGATTCTCAATGGCTAACGAGTACTTGGCGAAAACCTCACAATAGACTAAAGTTTCATTGTTTTAAATCGGTCTCTTACGGACTTCTTTTTTAATAGCACATCTTCGCTTGGTGTTTACCGAGAGTAGGAAAACTGCGGGGCAGTGTTAGGGGACAAGAATTGCTTTCGTCACTTCATCCAACCAAGCGACTTTTGGTTGAAGCCACTATCTCGCTCTTTGGCACGCTCGGTGTCGATGAGGTCACCAGCGATATGGTGTTAGAAAAATCTAAAGTTTCTAAAGGTTCGTTGTATCACCATTTTTCAGATTTCTCCGAATTGCTTGAATTATCCAAGGTTTATCTCGTCTCCGAATATGTAAATTCGACCATCACCATCATGGAACTCCTGCTCAAGAGTTGCAACTCGAGACAGGATCTGGTGACGAACCTACGGGGATTGACTCGTCGAACTCAGAACGAGGCGTCAGAGCGCACGCGCTATATTCGAATTCGCTCCTTGGCGGTCGCCGTCCATTCTCCCCGACTGAGATTGATTCTCGCGAGCGAGCAAGAGCGCCTTACCAATTCTTTTGCCGACCTCTTTCGAGAGGCTCAGGAGCGAGGGTGGGGCAGTAAAAAAGTGGATCCACGTGCCATGGGCATTTTCGTCCAGGCGTACACAATCGGTCGAGTATTGGATGAATTTGCGCCCACACATATGGACGAAGAGAAATGGTTTCACATTGTCGATCTGGTTATTGAAAAGGTTTTCCTAGGGGTTGAGAGCGCATGATTGAGGATCACCCAACAAAGGAAATTTTGATCAATTCTGCGGTTGATCTGATCCAAACTAAAGGCTGGCCAAATGTCACCAGCGATCTTGTACTCGAAGCTTCTAGAGTCTCCAAAGGCTCCATGTATTACCACTTCAAAGATTTTCACGAACTGATCGAAGTCGCCCAGGTAAGGATTTACGACCATACGGCGGCAGAAACTATTGCTGAGCTCAACACAGCATTTGAAAATTCGGAAACGAAGGCGGATTTTTTTTCCAAGATTCCACAGATTATGTATGGCAAGGTTGAACCCCAGTTAAATGAGTCTCGACTGGCCCAAGCAGAGGTTGTGGCGCTTGCTCTGGCGAGCCCAAGGATGCACGAGCACGTAGGCGAAGTTCAAAGCAGAATTAACAGCGCCCTGGTTGAACTTCTCACTCGCGCTCAAAAAAGAGGTTGGGCCAACCCAGAACTAGATCCTCTCGCGATGGCCATGTTCTTGCAGGCCTATAATTTTGGTTCCGTCATCGATCTACTCTCCGAGAGCCGAGTTGAAATTTCGGCCTGGATTAGGTTGGTGAATTTAGTTTTGGATGAGGTTCTGCTCAACGGCGAAGGCTAATTTGAGCCCTGATTTGGCCTTTGCAGCCCCTGTTCGGTACCCTAAGACTTCGTTCCGGCGAGGGATAGTTAATATCCGTAATCGACGGGTTGCTCTCCTGGGACGCGTATGTCTGGTTTAAAGGGAGAAGAAAATGGCAGAGATTGCAATCACGGGAAACCGTCGTACTGAATTTGGTAAGGGCGCTTCACGTCGCGATCGTCGTGCTGGTTTAGTTCCAGCCGTTATTTACGGCCACGGTGAAACTCCACAACATGTTTCTCTTCCGGTTCGCGAACTCGGCGCAGCCTTGAAGCAATCGAACGTTCTACTTGATCTCACTATTGACGGCAAGAAAGAACTTGTATTGCCAAAGTCTGTTACAAAGAACCCATTGTCCTTGCAACTTGAACACCTGGACTTGGTCTTAGTTCGCCGCGGCGAGCGCGTTACTGTTGAAGTTCCAGTACACACCATTGGCGAGCAAGCCAAAGATGGAATTCTCGAGCACGTCAGCAACGTCATCGAGATCGAAGCCGAAGCAACTTCCATTCCGAACTTCTTGAACCTCGACCTTACTGGCGTCGCAGCCGGCACCACTCTTTACGCAGCCGATGTTGTTCTTCCAGCAGGATCTACCTTGATTTCAGATCCACATATGCCAGTGGTTCACCTCTCCGAGCGCTCCACCCCATCAGGAGATGAGGCCGCAACTCCTGCAGCCGAAGCAACTCCTGCGGCTAATTAACTGACTCTCCAGCAATAACAGCTTCAAAGTAAGTAGCATTTAAGGCATGACACGTTGGATTGTTATTGGGCTGGGAAATCCTGGCGACCAATATGCCAATACTCGTCACAATATTGGCCAGATGGTTATTAACCATCTGGCCACTAGCAATTCTGGCGCCAAATTTTCACTTCACAAATCCAAAGTCGAAATCGCTGATATCAAAATCGGTGAACATCCAATCGTGTTGGCTAAATCCCGCGGCTTTATGAATGAAAGTGGTGTACCTACCAGAGCGTTGGCTGATTTTTACAAAACGGATCCCGCCCACATCGTCGCGATTCACGATGAACTTGATATCGAGTACAACACCATTCGGTTGAAACTAGGTGGTGGCGACAATGGCCACAATGGTTTGAAGAGTCTGACCAGCCACCTTGGCACGCCAAATTATTATCGGCTTCGGATGGGTATCGGCCGACCCGTGGGCCGACAAGACCCGGCAGATTTTGTCCTTAAACCTTTTGCCAGCGTCGAGCGCGCACTCCTAGAAGATTTTGTGACGCGAGGCGCCGAGGCTATTGAAAGTTTGATCGAAATCGGCTTAGAACAGACTCAACAGAAGTTCAATAAGTAATCAGCCGGTATTTCGAAGTCCGGCCGCTACACCATTTATCGTGAGCAAGAGCGCGCGGCGAATCAGTGGATCAGTATTCTCACCGTGCTCTCGAACGTGACGCAAGAGGCTGATCTGAAGTAGATGAAGTGGTGCCAGATAGGCATCGCGGATTTGTAGCGTGCGGGCCAAGATTGGTTGATCTCCCAGTAATTCAGATTTGTGTGTGAGAAGCGCAATTTCGTTCTTGGTTAACTCATATTCGGATTCGATACCGTCGAGAAAATGATGCAATCTTGGGTCAACTAATTTGTCGATGTATTTACGCGACATTTCCAAATCGGTTTTAGAGAGAGTCATCTCAACGTTACTGATAAAGGTCTTGAAGAAGTGCCAATCTTTCAACATATGTTCCATGACGTCGGTATGGCCCGCCTCGCGCGCGGCTTTGAGCCCAGAGCCAACGCCAAACCAACCCGGAACGATTTGCCTGGATTGTGTCCATCCAAAAACCCAAGGAATCGCGCGCAGACCACCCAAGCCACCGCTGGCATCTGGCCGGCGCGATGGCCGCGAGCCAAGGAAGAGATCGCCGAGTTGTTCGACCGGAGTAGATTCATAAAAGTATCTAGGCAAATCAGGATGATCAACGAGTGAGCGATATCGATTAAAGGATGCATCGCTGACCACATCCATCGTTGAATTCCATTTGGAGAGATCTCCGGCGGTCTGACGAGGAGCCCGATTAAGAACCGTGGCTTCAAGAGCCGCCGCCATAAGAAGTTCTACATTTTCTCGGGCCAAGGCGGGAAGAGCGTATTTGTCGCTGATCACTTCGCCCTGTTCAGTCATCTTGATCTGGCCATCGATCGAACCCCAAGGCAAGGCAATTAACGCGTCATATGTGGGACCGCCGCCACGACCGACAGAACCGCCACGACCGTGAAAGAGGCGAAGTTTGACGCCATGTTTGAAGGCTACATCGCGAAGTTTGCGTTGGGCTTTATGAATTTCCCATTGTGAGGTTGCGATACCCGCATCTTTATTGGAATCAGAATACCCAAGCATCACCTCTTGAATATCGCCACGAAGTGTCACCAGTTTTCGGTACTGCTTATTACTGAGCAAACTATCCAAAATGGTATCGGCAGCCCGAAGTTCAGCGACAGTTTCGAGAAGTGGTGCGAAACCAATTTTCGCATAAGGCGATTTTTCGCCAAGATTTACCAGACCTGCAATTTCAGCGAGGATGACCGGAGCCAGAACATCTTCATGGCTTTTTGTCATGGAAATGATGTAAGTCTCGATGACCTCTGGACCGAATCGTGTAATCAAATCTTTAATGGTGCGAAAGACGTTTAATGTTTTGGTCGCTATGGGATCCAAGTGATCGAGCGAAACCGGTACATATGCATCAACCAAAAGTTCATTGAGTTTCGCAGTGCGATTGTCATAGGAGGCGCCGTAAATTTGCGAGAGCGCATCGTGGTGGGCATCGGAATGTTCCCGAACATCCATAGTGGCATGAGTAAGACCAAAGCTGGAGACGGTACGAATTACGCGTTCAAGCAAACCAGTGGCGATCAATTCTCCGCGATGCTGTAACAAAGAAGAGCGCATCATTTCCAAGTCGGTCAAAAGTTCGGCGGTATCTTTATAGTCGCGATGAGGAACGTGGTCATTGCCAGCAGCATGACGGCGTTGAGTTAACAGCAGACGATGGCGAATGGCCGTGGCCTTGAGCCGGTAGGGCTCTTCCACATTTTGACGGCGATAGCGTTCTTCAATTTCAGGCAGTTGCGTGAGATCAAAAGCAACGGATGCTTTGAGCTCGTCAGAAGCGCCAGCAATACGTGTCGATACTGAAAGTGCTTGACGAAGTTCATCTAAAACCGAAAGCAGAACTCGGATGAAGTGACCAGTCTGTAAAACAATGGCTTGCGCAGTGACTTCAGGAGTGATGTGTGGGTTTCCGTCTCGGTCGCCCCCGATCCAAGTTCCGTAACTCAATGGCCTAGATGTTGGGTTAACCGTGACACCAATTCGCTTGAGTTCACGCGCAAAATCATCGAGAACTTCTGGAATGGTCATCTTGAATAAGTCATCCAGGTAATACAAGGCATTGGTCGCTTCGTCGAGTGGTTCCGGTCGACCGAGGCGCAATTCATCGGTCTGCCACAGTAAATCCACGGCTTCGGCCAAGCGTCGATCGCGAACGCCAGAAGTTGGTTGATCAAGGAGGTTGGCGATGGTGGTCATCTTGCTAAGCACTGAACGGCGCGCAGCCTCGGTTGGGTGGGCGGTAAATACTGGACGAACCGAGAAGTGATCAATCCAACCTTGAACATCATCTCGCGTAAATTCTTTGGTCTCATTCTGAACATCAATAATGCGATCGACGGTTCGAGATAGCCAAGATCCTCCTGCGGCTCTTTGAGCGGCCAGAACTCGGGCGCGATGAACTTGCTCTGCAACGTTGGCCAAATGGAAGTAAGTACTGAAAGCGCGAACCAACTGAACGCTCTCGCGGTCTGAAAGATTCTCCAAAATTTCATCGCCTTTGCCATCTCGGACGGCTTTCCGAACAGCTTCGACGAGATCGAGCAACTCCTGGCTCTCTTGGCGAATCAGACTGGCGCCGAGTAGGTCGCCGAGGCGACGGACATCGCTGCGCAAATCCGCATTGTCCTGCGGATCAACCTCAGGGGATAGGGCCTCACTGGCGCTCAGGGCTTTACTCACCGGGCAATCATTACAGATTCCCGAATGGACCTGTACCTAATCTTCACAGGGACTCCAATAGAATGGGGGCAAATGTCATTGCTACGAGCCTTCTCACAACTTGAGATAGCCCCGGCAGATGCGGCAACGATTGTGGTTACCCCCTCTGCCCAGGGATTGGTCTTGGCTTCGGCTGCCCAAAAATCCCCACTTTTGGTGGTTACCGCCTCTTCTCGTAAATCCGAGGAGTTGGCAGATGAACTCCGCAGTTACATCGGTGCGAATTTAGTTGTGGAATTTCCGCCGTGGGAAACGTTGCCGCACGAAAAACTCAGTCCTAAAAGCGACACCGTTGCCCAACGGTTCAAGACTTTGCGCGCCATCAATAATTCGACTGACCGCCCCCATGTTGTACTCACATCGATTCGAGCCTTGTTACAGCCAATAATCAGTGATCTGCTGGAAGAAGAGTTGTTGGTTCTTGAAATCGAACGAGAAGTCGGATTTGAAAATTTAGTTAAAAAACTGCACTACTTCGGATATACCCGGACTGACCTGGTCGAGCGACGCGGTGACTACGCCGTTCGTGGCGGAATTGTGGATCTTTTTCCTCCTGATCAAGAACACCCAATTCGAGTCGATTTTTTTGGTGATGAGATAGAGGAGTTGCGCTTCTTTACCGTGGCAGACCAGCGAACATTCGCACCAGTCACTGGCGCCATGACGATCTACCCTTGCCGCGAACTCCTTCTCTCCGAATCGGTCATGGAACGCGCGACGTACATTGCGGCCGAATTTCCACAGTTACAAGAGATGTGCCACAAGCTTTCCGAAGGAATATCCGTAGATGGCATGGAGTCGCTGTTGGCGTTGCTCAAGCCAGAGACTAAAAGCCTGCTGGATTTCTTACCCAAAGGATTTGAACTCTTCCTCATTGATTCCCCTCGCATCACATCGCGAGCTTTGGATCTTATGGAGACCAACAAGGAATTTCTGGAAGCATCCTGGTCGAATGCGGCACTAGGCGGCACCGCTCCGATCGATGTAACGGAAGAGATTGAATCTGGTGGGTATTACCCGATGGAAATTTTGCGTGAACGCGCAGATGCCAAGGGAATTTTCTGGCGAACTTTGGATCTCTATGCCGCCGATGTTGAAGATGCTTATGAAATTACCTCGCTCGAACCAATCCCTGTTTACTCGGGAAAGATCGAGAATTCGATTGCAGATATGCAGTCCTGGCTCGGCGAGGGCTATCAAGTAATTTTCACCGCAACCGGTCCTGGACTTTTGGAGCGGTATGAAGTTTTGCTGCGTGATGCCGATGTGCCGTCGAGAACGATTGCCGAGGTGCAATCGCAATTAACACGTGATGCGATTTATCTGACGACCAGCCATGTTGAACACGGATATCTTTCCCACGAATACAAAATCGCACTCGTCACCGAAAAAGATATTTCTGGCCAACGGTCTTCTTCGAAAGATCAGGCTCGCATGCCTTCACGGCGCAAGAAGGCGATTGATCCGTTAGAACTTAAGCCCGGCGACTATGTGGTTCACGAACAACATGGCGTTGGTCGATACATTGAACTCGTACAGCGAACTGTCGGGAAAGTCTCGCGCGAGTATGTTGTCATTGAATACGCAGCCTCAAAACGTGGCCAACCTGCAGACCGACTCTTCGTTCCGACCGACACGTTGGAGCAAGTTACTCGTTATGTTGGCGGGGAAGCGCCATCGGTTCACCGAATTGGCGGCGCCGATTGGCAGAATGCAAAAAAGCGAGCACGTAAAGCAGTCAAACAAATTGCTGCCGAACTCATTCAACTTTATGCGGCGCGAATGGCGGCGCCAGGCTTTGCGTTTTCTCCAGATACCCCTTGGCAACGAGAACTTGAAGAAGCTTTTCCCTATGTAGAGACTACCGACCAACTGGCGACTATCGAAGAAGTAAAGCGTGACATGGAACGGTCCCATCCCATGGATCGAATCGTCTGTGGTGACGTTGGATATGGCAAAACCGAGATTGCAATTCGAGCGGCTTTTAAGGCAGTTCAAGATGGAAAACAAGTGGCCGTGCTCGTTCCTACAACATTATTGGTGCAGCAACACCTCACCACTTTCGCTAATCGATATACCGGCTTTCCCATCACAGTGGCCGGGCTTTCGCGATTCAATTCTCCTAAAGAGGGACGCGACATTCTTGAAAATTTAAAAAAAGGTTCTCTTGATGTGGTTATTGGTACTCATCGATTACTTTCCAAAGATGTTGAGTTTCGAGATCTTGGCTTGGTTATTGTTGATGAAGAACAAAGATTCGGAGTCGAACATAAGGAAGAATTGAAAAAGACTCGAACAAACGTTGATGTCCTCTCCATGTCGGCGACACCGATTCCTCGGACTTTGGAAATGGCAATCACCGGAATTCGAGAAATGTCGAATATCACTACGCCGCCGGAAGAGCGCCACCCTGTGCTCACCTATGTCGGTCCATACGATGACAAGCAGATAAAGGCAGCCATCCACCGCGAACTTTTACGCGACGGTCAAATTTTTTATATTCACAATCGGGTGGAATCGATCGACCGCGTTGTAGAACATCTGAAGAAGTTGGTGCCTGAGGCCAGAATTCGGATTGCCCATGGTCAAATGAACGAGCGAACTTTAGAAGATGTGATTTTAGGATTTTGGGAACGCGATTTCGATATTTTGGTATGCACGACGATTATTGAAAGCGGCATCGATATTCCCAACGCCAACACCTTGATCGTTGATCGCGCCGATGTCTTTGGACTTTCGCAGTTGCACCAATTGCGTGGCCGAGTTGGCCGTGGCCGCGAGCGCGCATATTCCTATTTCCTCTACCCAGGCGATAAACCGCTCACGGAAATTGCCCATGATCGATTGACGACTTTAGCTACCAACACCGACCTAGGTTCGGGAATGCAAGTTGCCCTAAAAGATCTGGAAATTCGGGGCGCTGGAAACCTGTTGGGTGGCGAACAATCTGGACATATCGCCGAAGTGGGCTTTGACCTCTATATGCGAATGGTTGGAGAGGCTGTTGAGGAGTTTAAGAGTGGCTATATTGAAGAGACTCCTCGAATAAAGGAGTGCAAACTCGAATTGCCGATTACGGCTCATTTGCCGACGGAATATGTGCCTTCCGAACGGCTGCGACTGGATATCTATCGTCGAATGGCTGATGCCACTGAGGATTCGGCTTTGGACGCGGTTAAGGAGGAACTTGCCGACCGATTTGGCCCACTTCCCTTGGAAGCGGAGAACTTGATGCAAGTAGCCCACCTACGAGTCTTGGCCAAGAGTTATGGTCTTACTGAGGTGGTTTTACAGGGGAAGAACCTTAGAATTGCTCCTGTTGTGCTCCCAGAATCGGCTCAGATGCGATTGGCACGGATTTATCCTGGTTCGCTTTACAAAACCGCGACCGCAACAGCCTTGGTGGCTCGGGGACTGGCTCCAAATTGGATTGGTAGTGAGGAAATAGGGGATACTTCGGTCTTGCCGTGGGCATTCGAGGTCATTCATTCCGTGATTGCCCCCGCGCTCGCAGCGAAGCGAATTTAATCGAATATTGAAACGGAGTTTTTTGTGAAGCGGATTGTTGCCCTAGTTGGCGCAGGATTATTGGTTCTCTTGACCGGGTGTTCACAAATGACTTCCGCGGCTTCTGTAGGCGGGACGGATATCTCGATCACCACCGTGCAAAAGAGCATCGATACCATCTTGGCGGAACGTGCCAAAGTCTCCACATCCGGCATGACTCTTGATACTGGTGAAACCCTCAATCGCAGCGAACTTCGCTTCCATCTAATCTCCCTTCTCCTGGCAGATGTTGCTGCGGAAAAGAAACTCGTCGTAACTCCTGCTGAGGTCCAAGCTCGTCGAGCCTCGATCGTCGCCCAGGTTGGTGGTGAGGCCGCACTTCCTAAGGCTCTCGTTGGCGCCGGAATTGCATCGATCGATTTCCCAATGTATCTCAACAGCGTTCTTTATTCCGAGAAGTTGACTGCGCTCGCAGTTTCGCAGGGCGCAACCACCGCAAACGCCGGCACTGCAATTCAGGCTTATGTCGTTGCAACCGCCAAACGCTTGAAGGTGACGGTCAATCCTCGTTACGGCAAGTGGGATCCAGTGGCTGCCAACGTTGTTGCGGTAGATACCACCGCTGGCGCTGTTCAATAGTTTTGATGGCTGATTCGCAATTACTTCGCCTTCGCGAGGTAATGGATCGACTTCGCTCGCCTGGCGGTTGCCCCTGGGATGCCGAACAAACTCATGAGAGCTTGTTGAAGTATCTTCTTGAAGAGTCCTACGAATATATGGAGGCCGTCGAGAGCAACGATCGCGAAGCCATGCAAGAAGAACTCGGTGATGTTTTGTTGCAGGTTTTCTTTCACGCCCGAATGGCTGAAGATGATTCGCAATCACCATTCAATGTAGAAGACGTTGCCAGAACAGTGGCTGACAAACTAGTTCGGCGCCATCCACACGTTTTCGGAGATACCAAAGTTTCATCCAGCGCTGAAGTGCTTGAAAATTGGGAAGCCATTAAGGCGCAAGAAAAGGGCAGAACCTCGGCAACCGAAGGTGTTCCCTTGGGTCAACCCGCCTTGGCTCTGGCATCAAAATTGCTCTATCGAGCCGAAAAGTTCGGACTGGAAATTCCAGTAGAACACTCGGTGAAATTAGCCCCCGGAACCTCCGAAGCTCAACTTGGAGAGTTACTTTTAGGAATCATTGATCAGGCAGTGTCGCTGGGTCTGGATTCCGAGGCTGCGCTGCGAGGCGCCGCAAAGGAATATGCACAGAAGATCGAAAACTCGACCCGATAGAATTATCCCAACTACACATTCAGGAGATCACAGTGGCACTAATAGAAGCCGTACATGCTCGCGAAATTCTTGATTCCCGCGGAAACCCAACTGTAGAAGTTGAAGTTGTTTTAGAAGATGGATCCAGCGCCCGGGCTGCTGTTCCAAGCGGCGCCTCAACTGGCGCATTCGAAGCCGTTGAACTGCGCGATGGCGACAAGCGTTATGGTGGCAAAGGTGTTGAGAAGGCTGTTAATTTTGTTAACGACGAACTCGCTCCTGCAGTGACAGGTTACGACGCTCAGGACCAACGCCTGGTTGATCAAGAGATGCTCGACCTCGATGGCACCGCAAATAAAGGTCGCCTCGGTGCGAACTCAATTCTCGGTGTTTCGCTGGCTGTTGCTCGTGCTGCTGCTGAAAGCGCAGACCTCTCTTTCTTTCGTTATATCGGTGGCCCAAATGCCCACACCTTGCCAGTCCCGATGATGAACATTCTCAACGGTGGCGCGCATGCCGACACCAACGTTGATATTCAGGAATTTATGGTTGCACCAATCGGTGCTGAATCTTTCAAGGAGTCCCTTCGATGGGGCGCCGAGATTTATCACAGCCTAAAGTCAGTTCTGAAGAAGCGGGGTCTTGCGACTAGCATCGGCGACGAAGGTGGCTTTGCACCAAATCTCGAGAGCAACCGCGCGGCGCTCGACCTCATCCTCGAAGCTATTGAATTGGCTGGATTCAAACCAGGTTCAGAAATTGGCTTGGCGATGGACGTTGCTGCGACCGAGTTTCATAAAGATGGTTTCTATACCTTCGAAGGTTCACAGCGCACTTCTGATCAGATGATTTCTTACTACGCAGATTTGGTGAAGGCATACCCACTCGTCTCCATCGAGGATCCTTTGGATGAGGATGACTGGACCGGCTGGGCAGCGATGACCGAACTCCTAGGTTCCTCAGTTCAACTCGTTGGCGATGATTTGTTCGTGACTAACCCAGAGCGTTTGGCACGTGGCATCAAGGCCAAGACTGCGAATGCGCTCCTCGTTAAAGTCAACCAAATCGGTACTTTGACCGAGACCTTGGATGCAGTCTCTCTCGCCCATCGCAACAGCTATCGCACCATGATGAGTCACCGTTCGGGAGAGACCGAAGATACGACCATCGCAGATCTCGCCGTCGCGCTCGAATGTGGCCAGATCAAGACCGGTGCACCTGCTCGCAGCGAGCGCGTGGCCAAGTACAACCAACTGCTTCGTATCGAAGAAGAGCTGAGCGATTCGGCACTCTATGCAGGTCGCGGCGCATTTCCACGATTTAACGGCTAATAATTTAGCCATGGCGACTCCTAAGGAATCCCTCTTCTCTCGTAATGAGGGAAGGGGGATTTCTGGTCGTTCCCTCGCCGTAGGGACGGTGCTCCTAGTTCTTGCCATTACTTTGGCACCTCCGTTGCAGCGTTATTTTGCCCAACGGGCGCAGATCAATGCGTTGCAATCACAACTGGCCGAGAACACCAAGTCACTTCAAGCGGCCGCGAAAGAATTAGCCCTCTGGAATGATCCGGCATATGTTGCCCAACAAGCACGTACTCGGCTGCACTTTGTTTATCCGGGCGAACGGCAATACATCATTTTAGGTTTACCGAAGTCGACCACAGTTGCTCAGACGCCGGCTGCCCCAGTTTCGGAACAAATTCCGTTGGGCTTGCCGTGGTACTCCAGAGTCATCTCCTCAATAACCAGTACGAATTTAGGAACGCCATGAGCGATCAGCCGACGGCCGAAGATTTAGCCGCTATCGCCTTGCAACTTGGTCGAACTCCGCGCGACGTACACCGCATTGCCCACCGTTGTCCTTGCGGGCAGCCCGATGTTGTGGAGACCCCACCTCGGTTGTCAGATGGCACGCCTTTTCCTACTTTCTATTACGCCACTTGTCCGCGATTAACAGGTGCAATTTCGACTTTAGAGACGACCGGAATGATGGCCGAAATGACGGCTCGTCTTGAGACCGATACTGAATTAGCGGGCCGATATTTTGCCGCGCATGAGGATTACCAAGCTGCTCGAGCAGCCCTGGGAATTGTGGTTCCGGAAGTGGAAGGCATTACGGCGGGGGGAATGCCAGATCGCGTTAAATGTCTGCATTCACTGGTTGCTCATTCTTTAGCAGCGGGTCCCGATGTCAATCCACTGGGCGATGAGGCACTTGCTGCTTTGCCACAGTGGTGGCTGGCCGACCCCTGCTGTGGAGTTGAATAAAGATGGCTCGCGTTGCTGCAATTGATTGCGGGACTAATTCAATTCGACTATTGATTGCCGATATTTCTCATGGAAATTTTCGGGAGGTTCTTCGCCGAACCGAAATCGTTCGCCTTGGCCAAGGCGTTGATCAAACCCAACAGTTTGATCCAGCCGCAATAGAACGCACCCTCAAGATGGTGGCCGAATATGCGGATCAGATTCGTGCAAAAGGTGTTGAGAAGATTCGTTTCTGTGCCACCAGCGCCACACGCGATGCCACCAATCGCCATCTCTTTATTGACGGGGTACGCGATCTCCTAGGCGTTGAACCGGAAGTCATTCCGGGTGAAGAAGAAGCCTCCTTGTCATTCATCGGCGCGACCAAAGAAGTGCCGAACAATGAAGCGCCTTTTTTAGTTGTAGATATTGGTGGCGGATCTACAGAATTTGTCTATGGATCGTCCAGTGTCGAATTTGCGCGAAGTGTAAATATTGGCTGCGTTCGAATGACTGAACGACACCTGGTCTCTCAGCCTCCGACTCACGATCAAATTGCTGCGGCAAAGTTGGATATCAACACCGCGATCGCACTGGCGGCCGAAGTCGTTCCGATTCGATCGCCATCCACATTGATTGCAGTGGCAGGAACTGCAACGACAGTCGCGGCGGCCGCTCTCGATTTAGACGAATACGACCGATATGCGATTCACCTTTCGAGAATTTCTGCCACCAAAGTTCACGCAGCAGCAGAAATGTTCGCCGCCATGAATCGCGAAGAGATTGCGGCGCTTGGCTATATGCATCCCGGCCGGGTAGATGTCATTACAGCTGGCTCTCTTGTCCTTTCACAAATAATGCTGGCCACTGGTGCCGATGAATACATTGCCTGCGAGACCGATATTCTCGATGGAATGGCTTGGTCCCTTGTCTAGCCTTGCTGCGCTGGATAAAGCACTTGTGAAATGCACAGCCTGTCCCAGATTGGTCGATTGGCGCGAAGAGGTGGCCATGACAAAAAGAAAATCTTATGAAGATGAGAAGTATTGGGGCAAGCCAGTAACTGGATTCGGTCCGTCTGATGCGTCAATGATGATTGTTGGATTGGCCCCAGGTGCCCATGGGGCTAATCGAACCGGTCGGGTCTTCACTGGCGATCGATCAGGTGATTGGCTTTACGGTTCTTTACACCGATTGGGCTTGGCGAAAATTCCCACGAGCACTTCACGCGATGACGGCCAAGAATTGCTCCAGGTGCGGATTACCTGCGCCGTCCATTGCGCCCCGCCAAATAACAAACCAACAAACGAAGAGAAGGCAGCCTGTGCGCCATGGTTGCAGAAGGAAATCTCATTAATGCTTCCAACTCTGCGCAGTTTCGTAGCCCTGGGCAGTTTTGCTTGGACTGGAATTTTAAGCACGCTGAAGCATTTGGATTTTGAAGTCGCCAGCCCCAGACCGAAGTTTGGTCACGGCGCAGTTACGAAGGTAGTCGGACCCGATGGAATTACCCGTCTGGTCGTGGGTAGTTATCACCCGAGCCAGCAGAACACCTTTACGGGCAAACTCACCGAAGCAATGTTGGACACAGCCCTTCGCACCGCGATAATTACAGGGTGAAAAAACGCCTCACCCTCCTGGCAATCGGTGCCGCGTTGTTAAGCCTTGGGCTAAGTCCAATTTCCGCCCAGGCGGATCAACCGAATACTCGCTCGACAATTGATCAACCTGACGATTTTTCAGGGTTTCAAATCCACGTCGTTTACGTCGTTCCAAAAGATTCACCGGATGAAAATCTAGACACCAATGGTGCCGTCACGGACTTCTTAAACGGCGCGAAGACTTTTCTTGATAAACAAGTGGGCAAGCACCTTCTTATCGACACCTATCAAGGCAAGTACGACATCACATTCTTAAAGAGCCAGTACACCGTGGCCGAACTTTCTAAGAAGAGTGTCACTACTTCGGATTCCTCAGTCGGAGATGCCGGTCCACTATTGATAAACGAATACGCAGCCACCCAAGCACCCTCATCAAATCCAAAAAGTTACTTCTTCTATCTCAATGTTTCGCTGGGTTCGTCGTTTTGCGGTTACGCCACCATGGGTAAAAGCAATTGGGGGATTGGCTTCAGCAGTTCGAGTTGCGGGGTTCCTCCCTTCAGTGCCGCAACGGGACAACTGGGTGTGAACTATTTGTCCTCCACTTTTGTCCATGAGATGTTCCATAGTTTCTCGGTGCCTCATGTCTGCATGGACAACACCGATTTAATGTTGGGCTCAGATTGCAGCGGCAGAGAACGAGCCCCTACCGCGATCACCATCGATCAAAGCCGAAGTAATTATTTCGGTGGTAATAAGGTCTCGCTGGATATCTCAAAGCTGCCCGTTTGGAACACGCAGGTTTCATCGACTTTAGACCAGAGCAAAACGACCCCAGGCGGCTTTTTTGGCTCGACAATAACGAGCGATCACAGTCCTTATGTTGTTGCAGGAAAACCTTCTCCGGAATTCTCATGGAGTTGGCCCGGGCTGAGTCTTAACTCATTAAGTATCGTCTCGTGTTCAATTCAAAATAAAAGCCAAACCATTACGACTAGTTTCCCTACATCCGCCTCAAAGGCGTACTCCGATTTCCATTGTGCTTTTGACATTCCCAGCGATTGGCAAATCGGCTCTGCCTTCACTGTGACCCAGACCGTGTCAACCGGTCCGTTCCACGGAACTGCCTCTATCAATGGAGTGGTGGTTCGCAGCGATCTTTCTCGGGATCTTTGTCCCTCTGGTGGCGAAATTTGCATTGTCGGAGCAATCGCGCACTTGCCTTATCAATGCTGGTCTTCGAATGTCACGAAATTGAAATTACAGCAATTGATCAATGGGAAGTGGGTTGATTCTCGGGTAGTTCCTACGACTCGAGATAAATCTTGCCCCGCAGGTTTTTCCGGATTAGCTCCCTCTTCCACAGTGCTTACTTACAGGACGGCCGGGCTGTTTGTGTATAGATGGCTCACATACGGAACTAAGTCGAGCCTGGTCACGACTGGAAAACCTTTCATCGTCTTGGTCCGTGCGGCGGGAACGCCAGAACAATCCGCGTCCGAAATTTCCGCCGCGGAGAGCACGTCAAGAACCTTAATTGCCCAGGCAGCAAGGTAAAAAACCGCGGACTTTTAGGCGATTGGCGTACGCCAAAAGTCGATGAATGGTAAAGAACTCAGTGTGCGGGATTTGTGGTCGCGAATTTCAATTGACCTTTCCCAAGATTCTGGCAGCAGTACGAATACCTCGCTCAGAAATGGTACCCATCCAGCGAGATGTTCTTGCTGGCGATCTTCTTTTAGTTATTACTTAGCCTGTTCCATTAGACTCGCCAATCGCGCGCTCTTTTGAGCTTTCAATCGAGCACCGCCCCGATAGCCCAATGGCAGAGGCAGAGGACTTAAAATCCTCCAAGTGTGGGTTCGACCCCCACTCGGGGCACAAATG
>JBAXOT010000031.1:0-20265 GCA_037133095.1 Actinomycetes bacterium | reverse complement strand
TCTGCCAAATCCTTAAACCAATCAAGTGCCTGCGGATTGGCTAATGCATCGCGATTTCTAACCACGCGCCCGTTGATGACGTCGGCAACTGCGAGTTCCACTAATTTATTGCTCTTTGTCCGTGGCAACTCTGGTGCGACAACTATTTTGTCTGGCACATGCCTAGGACTGGCTTGAGTCCGGAGCGCCACCTTAATCTCTCTTGCCACATTCTCATCAAAGTTCTGCCCCGCTTTTAAAGTGACGAAAAGAATGACGCGGGTATCAGCCTCCCAATCTTGGGAGACGGCCATCGCTTCACTTACTTGTGGAAAGGTTTCCACTACTCGATAAATCTCTGCCGTTCCGATACGAACCCCTTTGGAATTTAAGGTTGCATCACTTCGCCCATACAGGGTGAAACCACCATGCCGACTCTTTGCCGCGAAATCCCCGTGGGTCCATACTCCAGGAAAGCCCTCAAAGTAAGCCGATCGATATTTCACATCCTCGGGATCATTCCAGAACGACAGTGGTTTCGATGGAAAGGGAACAGTGCAGACCAATTCACCTTTTTCGTCAATGTCCGCGGGTTGACCATTTTCGTTAAAAACTTCAGTAGCCATACCTAAACAAGCGCCCTGGATTTCCCCTCGATAGACCGAATTAGTGGGAACGCCTGCTACAAAGCAACCACAAATATCAGTGCCGCCGGATAGAGAGGCGAGATGCACATCTGCCTTTACATCAGTATAAATATATTCAAAACTCTCTGGGCTTAAAACGGAGCCAGTAGAGGCGATAATTCGAATCTTCGAGAGGTCGTGAGTGTGAATCGGTGCGAGATTCTCTTTATGTGCCGAGTCAATAAACTTGGCAGAGACTCCAAAGAAATTCACTTTTTCTTGAACGGCCAAGTCGAACAGACGTGCCGGGGTTGGAAACATTGGCGCCCCGTCGAAGAGAATAATGGTGGCGCCAGCGGCCAGAGCCATCGTGAGCCAGTTCCACATCATCCAACCGCACGTGGTGAAGAAAAATATCTTTTCGTTTTGTCTGATATCGAACTGGTACCTATGTTCAGCAGCAACCTTTAAAAGCACCCCGCCGGCGCTATGAACTATGCACTTCGGTTTGCCAGTGGTCCCACTGGAAAAAAGCACAAATGCGGGATGGTCGAATGGGAGCTGAGTGAAAGTCAGATCACTGCCCATAAATGGGGCAATCCAAGTATGAAATTGCGAGACGAAAACAGAGGTAGTGAGCGAGGGCAGTAGGGCAATAATCTCCTCCGCTTTTGCGGAACAATCGAAGAATTTTCCGCCATAACTGTACGAGTCGGCGGCAAGGAGAATTTTGGGTTCTATCTGCCCGAAACGATCCGCCACCGCGTGTGGCGCAAAATCGGGGGATGCCGTGCTGACTATGGCGCCAATACTTAAGGCGGCAAGGGCAAATATGACAACCTCAGAAATGTTTGGTGACCAAGCCGCTACTCGATCGCCAGTTGTTAAACCCGTAGCACGCATGGCCGCCGCAGTCGCGCCAACTAGAGTTCGCAATTGCCGCCAGGAGATTTCAGTCCGAGAACCATCTTCGAGAATCGAGACGATGGCAATATCTTCGGCTTTTCCCCGAGCTAACAAGTTTTCGGCGATATTCAAACGACCAAACGGGAAGAACTTCGACGAAATGAAATCAACACCAGGTTGGAAATATAAATCACCCTTGTCGCCAATGATCCCTAACTCATCCCAAGCCTCAGACCAAAACTCACCAACATTTTCAATGCTCCATCGGTGAAGTTCTTCGTAGCTAGGCAAACCTTTTTTTATTTGCAATTGTCCCAAATAGGTTTCCCCCGGTTGTGTGGGTGTCCATAAAGGTTGATTCATCGGCAGATTTTATTTTCTAGAAATCACTTTAAGGCGTAGGGCATAGTAAGCACCTGATAGGCCACCAGGAGCGAACATCACCACGAAAATAAAAATAAGGCCTAAAGTGAAAGTCGGTTCCGAGATCGGACCCCTGATAATTTGCGGGATAGAGTGCAAAGCCGTTGATTGGCTGAAATCTTGTAGCCGAGTCGTGGCCACTGAATAGATAATGCCACCAATCACCGCGCCCCAACGAGTGATTGCGCCACCAAGGATGACCATTAAGAGCAAACTTATGGTGACATCAGAGGAGGCAAAACGAGGTGCGGCGCTGCCACTGACCATCAACATCACGACGCCGATAAAACTAGCAAGAGATGCGGCAATGACAAAAGAGAGCAATTTAAAACGTGACGGCTTTAACCCCAAGACGGAGACCCTAGTTTCGTTGTCGCGCAACGCGGCAAAAACGCGACCGGCGGAACTTTCAGTGAGCCACCAAATGACGAGGTAAACAAAAACCAAGGTCGCCAACGCAATCCAGAACAGGTATTTCGTGTTGAAAACACCTATAAAGATTTGCGGCACCTTATCGGCATTGAGCGCAATTCCATTTTCACCGTTGGTCAACCCACCAAAGTTCCTACTAATAACAACATGACCTGCCTCTGCAAAGGCCAAGGTGACCATAGCAAAAGTTATGCCGCCAGTTCGGAGCGAGGCGCTGCCTATGAGGATCGCAAGGATGGTTGACAACGCCACAGCCGCGATTGCGGCCAACCACCACACCAAAACATCATGATTGATAAAAAGGACTGCGAAGTACATCCCGGAGGCGAAAAATAAGGCATGCCCAAAAGAAAGCAGCCCGGTATAGCCAAAAAGTAGGTCATAGGTCAGAGCAAGCGCCCCATAGAGAAATGCAACCGCCATTGTCTGCTGAAGGCCAGGATGACTTAAGGGGTTGCTGCCCAAAAAGGGTGCTGAAAAGAGAAGAGCAACGAGAATTGCTAATAATGGCCGAGAGTATTTCCAGCGCAGGGTCATGCCTTCACCTTGCCTAACAAACCTTGCGGCCTCACAAGTAATACGCCGGCGAGGAGAAATACCACGACGAAATCGCCTAGTCCAGGACTGTAGTAGTTGGCGTATTGCTTTATAACTCCGATAATCATCGCTGCTAGAAAACTGCCAGGAACTGAACCCATCCCCCCAATAACAACCACGATAAATCCATAGATTAAATAGGTTCCGGCAATTAATGGGGAGACACCATTTGAATAGGCGGAGACAAGAACGCCGCCAACACCTGCGGCGAAACCACCAAGAAAGAAGACGGTGCTAAACGCTAAGCGCACATTAATTCCGAGCGCCGTGACCATCCTTCTATTTTCTACGCCGGCTCGTATGATCAGACCGATTCGAGTAAATCGAAGCAGCGCAATATTGGAAATAAGGAGAATGACGGCGACGGCGATATAAAGAAAGCGATCGACCGGGATGTGGGCAGAACCAATGTTGACAGTGTTAATAAACCAAGGTGGGGTAGGCAGAAGACGAAGATCGTTTCCAAACCAACCCGCAAGAACCGCCCCCACTACCAACGCAATTCCAACCGTCACCAACGCCTGATCAATATGCCGTTCATATAACTTGGTAATGACAACTCGTTCTACGAGAAGAGCGAATAGCCCTGCACTGACTCCTCCTATCAGCATCGCGCCAATGAAAGTCCAGGTATTACTTACATGTACTACTTGAGTAGAAAACCAGAGTCCAAAAAAGGCTCCAACGGTAAGAAATGATCCGTGGGCGAAATTAAGAACTCCCATCAAGCCATAAATCAACGAGAGCCCCGAGGCCACGAGAAAGTAAAGAGCCCCCAACCCAATTCCGGTTATTCCAATCAGGAGGAAAGTGTCCATTATTTATGCGCCCCACTTACACCAAGCATTGTGTGAACCCACTCCGGGTCGTGCAGATATTCCGGATCGCCTTGAAAAACAATGCGCCCTTGATCCATAACGATGATGTGCTGGGCAATTCGCTTAACCAATGGCAAATTTTGTTCCACTAACAACATAGTGGTCTCTCCCGCAACCCTACCCAGTGCATCGGCGACCTCAGTAACCAATTTCGGAGCTAATCCTTTTGTTGGTTCATCGATAAGGAGAATTTCATTTCGATTTACTAATGCTCGTGCGATGGCAACCATCTGTTGTTGCCCACCAGAGAGTGTTCCAGCTCGCTGTGCGGACCGAGAAACCAATTCCGGGAACAAGGTATAGATCAGTTCTTGACGGGCTGTATCGGAATCGTCACGGGTGGCGAGAGTGATATTTTCCTTCACTGTTAAAGAGGCAAAAATTTCGCGATCTTCTGGAACATAAGCCACCCCTGATTGTGCAATCTTGTACGTCAATTTATTCGCAATTGATTCGCCATTAAGGGAGATCGAGCCCTCGGAAGGGTATAAACCCATGATTGCCTTCAAAGTGGTGGATTTTCCTACCCCATTACGCCCGAGCAGTGCTGTTACCGAGTGGCTCGGCACTTCGAAGGAAACCCCGTGAAGAATATGAGACTCATTAATTTTAACGTGCAAGTTCTGCACCGACAGGGCATTCACAGCGCTTCTCCGATATAGGCGCTTTGTACGATTGGATTTGCAATGACATTTTCTGGCGTATCGCAGACTAGGAGTTCGCCATAATTCAAAACCGCGATTCGATCTGCCAAACCCAAGATAACTTCCATATGGTGTTCCACGATGAGAACCGTTTTATGGTGCACCTCTTTGAGCGAACGAATAATCTCCACTAACTCCGGAACATTCTCGACGCTCATTCCAGCCATCGGTTCATCAAGCAAGACGACTTGGGAGTTCGACACCAAAATAATGGCAATCTCTAATCGACGCTTGTCGCCATGGGAGAGCGATCCTGCCTTTTGTATGGCTCGGGCATCTAGTCCTACTTGCTGTAAACCTTCATGAGCTTTGGCCACTACATCATGAAACGAGTAGGCGCTCTTCCAAAAATTTAACGACTGCTTGTTGGCCGCCTGCGCCGCAATTCTGACATTCTCTAAACAAGATAAATTTGGAAAGATGCTGGAAGTTTGAAAGGTGCGCGCCAGGCCTAAATTCGCCCGTTCATATGGCGCTTTGCGAGTGACATTGTGATCGGAGAGGAAGATTTCGCCCCGAGTTGGAGCCCGTAGTCCGGAAAGTAAATTGAAGAATGAGGTTTTACCAGCACCATTGGGACCAATAATTCCCAATGTTTCATTCTCAGCCACCGAAAGTGTCACGCCATCAAGGATTTTGGCACCACCAATCGTCAAACTGAGATCGTTGACGCTTAAAGCACTGCTCACTCTTCACCCCATCGTGATCTTTCGGATATCGAAAGTACCATTCTTAAAGCGGAATAGAGAAGCCTGACACTTCATAAGTGCCAGGCTTCTTCAATTAACTAGTTAGTGACTATTGGCCAACGTTGTAGATGGTTCGCAGCAAGTGTGGCGTGTAATGCGCACCAGACTTTGTCAGGGAGACCAAGAACATAGGTTGAACAAGTTGATGCGTTGTCGCGCTAATTAACATACGACCCTTGACTCCGAGCCAGGTATAGCCCTCGAGGTTAGTAATTGCGGTATCAATATTGACTCCCGCATTGCCAGTCAGCGCACGAACGACCATTCGAGCCGCATCAGCACCGGTTGGTGTGAAGAGATCTTGTGTTTGATTATTCTTGGCATAAGCGTTGCCAAGATCAGATGCAGCAGCACTAGCAAAAACGCCAGGGAAATAGCTGTTGGTCAAGATTGCATTTGTACCATCAAAAATCGTGCCGTAGATATCGTAAGAAGCGACTCCAGCCAATCCAGTGATTGGACGACTGTGGGCAAATGCGCCTTGTTGCTTGAGGGCAGTAAATACTCCGCCGGCCGTGAGCGCATTTGACCATGCAATGAAGGTGTAGGCAGCATTGGCATCAGCAGCCTTCTTGGCATAGGGAGTGAAATCGGTAGCCGTAGTTGCTACTTTGATCTCTTGGAAAACCGCGCCCTTAGGACCAAGTAAAGATTCGGCAGCGAAGATATTTCCGGCGCCAAAAGCGTTATCTTCAACAAAGAGCACAACTTTCTTTCCCTTAATTGGACTAATTCCCGCGAGCGGAGCCAAGTCCTGGCTTGAGTTGTTTCCGGAACGGAAGACATACTTATTAGCTGCATTAACCACTGCATCATTCTTTGCCGGCCCAGAAATATAAAGCACCTTGTTTTGGGCAGCCAACGGAGCGAGAGTTAGCGCAACTGCAGAAGACGCGGTTCCGACGATAATTTTGGTTCCATTACCAACCATGTCTTTAAACGCTGCAGTTGCGGCATCTGGGAGACCACCATCATCTTTCTTGGTTACCACCAATTTTGCGCCATTAATCATCATGGTGCCCTTGGTGTAGTAATTCAAACCCCAGTCAAAGGCCGCGTTGTACGCGTCGCCATATGACTTCAAGCCGCCAGAAGTGGCCGTAATGACACCGATCTTAATATCTGCAGCAGCACGTGCCGGAGCAGTGAGCGCAGCAGGCGCAACAATAGCGAGGGAAAGAAATGCCACTCCCGCGCTAGTAAATTTTGAACGGATTCTCATTTAGTTGTCTCCCAATAATTGAGGAAAGCCAATCGCATACCAACTGGCTTAATTGTGGTTTTTGAGTATAGCCTCGTAATTTTCGTCGTGGCGAAAACCTTCAGTACTTTTTTATAACTTTTCTGGCACTTTCAATTCCTTCGAGACTATCCTCCAGTTATGGCTCTCGCTCCATTTTTACCAACGGAGAAATTTTTGGTTCCAGTTGCCGGTGGTGACCTGGCGCTTTTTCGATTTGGTCCAGCAGGTGATGGCAAGCCAGTAATAATGCTTCACGGCGTCACCTCGTCAAATAGAGCTTTTCAATTCTTGGCACAATCGTTAATCGCCCGGGGTTGCGTGCCCTATGCGGTCGATTTACGTGGCAGAGGTGATTCAAACCACTTGCCTGGACCCTTCGGCATGCGTGCGCACTCCGAAGATCTGATCGCCGTTCTGGACTTTCTAGGTCTGGATTCGATAGATGTAATAGGTCATTCGATGGGGGCGTTCGTAGCCGTCGCACTGACTGGTCTTTACCCTGATCGAGTTGCAAGAACAGTCCTGATCGACGGTGGAATTCCACTTGCGTTGCCACCTGGGATGACTATTGAACAAGTCCTGCCTTTAATACTTGGCCCTGCACTCAGCCGACTATCAGCAAGATTTTCCTCCAAAGCGGAGTATCGAGAGTATTGGAAAGTGCAACCGGCGTTCCTAAACAATTGGAGCCCAGCAATGGATGAATACGCTGATTTCGATCTTCGCGGGCAGGCTCCAGAATTTCATCCGGCAACCACTATCGATTCGGTGGTCGGCGACAATCAAGACATGTTCGGCGACAGCCTTTTGGTCGACTCGCTTTTGGGGCTGAGAGAGAAAGTGCTATTTATAAAGGCCGAGCGCGGACTTCTCAACGAGCCAGGAGGCCTCTATCCGATGGCCATACTCGACCAGGTACTTCCAACGTACCCGATGCTCTCTTTGCTCGTCGTTCCTGATACGAACCATTACGACATTTTGTTGAAAGCCTCTGGCGCCGAGACCTGTGCCCAGTTGATTTATGGAGATCGGATCTAACTATGGGTGCACTGGCAGGTCGTCGAGCTTTTATTACCGGATCCTTTCAAGGAATTGGTTTAGGAATTGCCACCGCCTTGGCACGCGAGGGAGCCGATTTGGTTCTCCATGGATTGGCCGACGAAGAAACCATCAATCAAGCGGTTGCTGCGGTGAAAGAGGCAGGGGCGGGGCAGGTTGAAAACTTCACATCTGATCTGCGCGACAGCCTTGCAACTGAGGAGTTGATCGCGCAGATCTTGACTTCCGGACCAGTTGATATTTTGTGCAATAACGCGGGCATTCAATTCACTGCTCCTACCGCCACTATGCCTCGAAATAAATGGGAGGAGATTCTCGCCATCAATCTCTCCTCTGCTTTTGACACTATGCGATTACTTCTCCCCCAGATGGCCGATCGAGGTTATGGCCGTGTGATTAACACCGCCTCGGTACATGGCCTGGTTGCTTCGGTGGCGAAGGCGCCTTATGTGGCGGCCAAACACGGAATCGTGGGTTTAACTCGGGTTGCGGCTTTGGAATACGCCGAGGTTGGCACCCGAGAATCAGGTGGCGTGACCGTCAATGCGATCTGTCCTGGATGGGTAGAGACAGCCTTAATTGAACCGCAAATCCAAGATCGAGTTCGACAATTTGGCGGCGATCGTGCGGCAGGTATTGCGGATCTGCTTTCAGAGAAGCAACCCTCGCGGCGAATGTCTACCCCAGATGACATTGGACAAGTTGCACTTTTCCTCTGCTCTATGGCCGCGCATAACATCACGGGGGCTGCCATTCCTGTGGATGGTGGCTGGACCTCACAGTGACCACTTTTCGAGAAGCGCTGGCGCACGAGAAACCGCTTCAAGTTGTCGGCACCATCAACGCAAATCACGCCCTGCTTGCTAAACGTGCTGGATATACAGCCATCTACCTTTCCGGCGGCGGTGTCGCGGCGGGCTCATTGGGAATTCCAGATTTAGGGATTACCACTCTGGACGATGTCTTAACGGATATTCGTCGAATCACAAATGTTTGCGACCTGCCTCTGCTCGTGGATGCGGACACAGGCTTTGGACCTTCGGCTTTTAATATTGCACGCACCGTTAAGGAGTTCATCAAGGCGGGCGCCTCAGCGTTGCACATTGAAGATCAAGTAGGGGCCAAGCGATGCGGCCATCGACCTAATAAAGAATTGGTGTCGATTAATGAAATGTGCGATCGCATTAAAGCTGCAGTCGACGGGCGGACCGATCCAAATTTCACAATCATGGCTCGAACAGATGCGCTGGCAAATGAAGGGGTTGAAGCCACATTAGAAAGAGCGCTCGCCTATGTTGACGCCGGGGCGGACATGATTTTCCCCGAAGCAATAACCGACCTTGAGACCTATAAACTTTTTGGAACTGAATTGAGTGTGCCGATTTTGGCAAACATAACTGAATTCGGGAAAACACCGCTATTTACTTTGGAAGAACTTGAAAGAAATCTCGTGGATATTGTCTTGTACCCACTCAGTGCATTTCGAGCCATGAATAAGGCAGCCGAAAACGTATATGAATCAATCAGAAGGACGGGCTCTCAAGCAGGGGTTTTATCAACTATGCAAACCCGAGAAGAACTCTACGAGCGCATTAACTATCACGCGTACGAAAAGATTTTAGATGGCTTTCAGGAAGAGCAATCATGACCGAGTTCAAGGCAAAGAAGTCAGTCGCCCTTTCTGGGGTTCCTGCCGGCTCCACTGCCTTATGTTCTGTAGGCCGAACTGGAAATGATCTTCACTACCGTGGCTACGATATCGGCGATTTGGCACAACATTGCGTCTTCGAGGAAGTTGCCTACTTACTCATCCATGGTCACCTTCCAACGTTCGCGGAACTGAGCACATACAAATCGAAATTAAAGTCTTTGCGGTCAATACCAGCGCCACTCAAGAAAGTTTTAGAACAATTACCCAAAGAAACTCATCCTATGGACGTGCTCCGCACTGGCGTATCTATGCTGGGGACTCTGGAACCTGAATCACTTTTGCATGATCATGGAGCCGCACGAGACATCGCAGATCGACTTATCGCGATTCAACCTGGGATTCTCTTGTACTGGTACCACTACGTTTTTAACGGCATTCAAATAAATGAAGAGAGCAATACTGATTCGGTCGCGGCACATTTTCTTCATTTGTTACATAGAACGCAGATTCCGCCGGCTTGGGAACGAGCCATGGATATTTCACTCATTCTCTATGCGGAACATGAATTCAATGCATCAACTTTCACAGCGCGAGTAATTGCAGGTACTGGAAGTGATATTTATTCTGCACTCGTTGGGGCGATTGGAGCTCTTCGAGGACCCAAACACGGTGGTGCAAACGAGGTTGCCCTTGAGGTGCAAGAGCGGTACTCAAATCCCGATGAAGCCGAGAGTGATATTCGTCAGCGTGTGGCGCGCAAAGAAGTTGTTATCGGATTTGGCCATCCTGTTTACACCATTGCCGATCCGAGAAGTGACATCATCAAGAAAGTTGCCCTGGAGTTAAGTGTGGATCAACCCCTTCTCTACAAAAATGCGGAGCGGTTAGAAACAGTTATGTGGGAAATCAAGTCCATGTTCCCCAATCTTGACTGGTATTCAGCGGTGGCTTATCAGGCGATGCAGATTCCCACTTCCTTCTTCACGCCACTTTTCGTGATTGCTCGGACTTCGGGGTGGTCGGCACATGTGATTGAACAACGCATTGACAATAAAATCATTCGACCTAGTGCACTTTATATCGGTCCAGAAGATCAAACCTTCACCCCGCTTTCCCAACGTTAGGAAAAATTTTGAGCAGCAACATTGTGGCCACTCATCAAGAGTTTGATCAAGTTATTGTTGACATCGTTGACTATGCCTTGGACTACAAAATCTCTTCGCTGGAAGCCTTCGAAACTGCACACTATTGTCTACTTGATACGATCGGTTGCGGTTTAGAAGCCCTGGAGTATCCGGCGTGTACCAAACTTCTTGGGCCAATCGTTCCAGGGGTCAGCGCCATTAATGGGGTGCGAGTCCCCGGAACAAATTTCGAACTCGATGTAGTTCAAGGCGCGTTTAATATTGGCGCGGCGATTAGATGGTTGGACTTCAACGACACCTGGCTGGCCGCAGAATGGGGCCATCCTTCAGACAACCTTGGTGGAATTCTGGCGGTTGCTGAATGGCTTTCTCGGAGTGGCGCAAAATCTCTTCTCATGCGAGATGTACTCACGGCCATGATTAAGGCGCATGAAATCCAGGGCTGCATTGCTTTAGAAAACTCTTTTAATAAGGTGGGTCTTGATCACGTTCTTTTAGTAAAAGTTGCAACAACTGCGGTCGTCTCCCAACTTATGGGGTTGACTCGCAACCAGACCTTAAATGCAGTTTCCCTGGCCTGGGTAGATGGCCAGGCGCTCCGCACCTATCGCCACTTTCCTAATGCCGGTTCGAGAAAATCGTGGGCTGCAGGGGATGCGACTTCACGAGGCGTGCGTTTGGCTTTGATGGCCCGAGCGGGGGAGATGGGTTATCCGTCAGCGCTCACTGCAAAAACCTGGGGCTTTTATGATGTTTCCTTTAAGGGAAAAGCTTTTGAATTCCAGCGGCCATATGGTTCTTATGTAATGGAAAACATCCTCTTCAAAATTTCATTCCCCGCCGAATTTCATTCACAAACCGCATGTGAAGCGGCACTCACTTTATATCGCTGGATGACGGAGAATGGCAAGAATCCTGATCACATTAAAAAGGTTACGATCAGAACTCATGAAGCATGTATTCGAATCATTGACAAGCAAGGTCCATTAAATAATCCGGCAGATCGCGATCATTGCATTCAGTATATGGTTGCAGTGCCACTTATTTTCGGGAGATTGACAGCGAACGATTATGAAGATGAGGTCGCCTCAGACCCAAGAATTGACACGCTTCGCGAAAAGATTTTCTGCGTTGAGGATTCACAATTCAGTCGTGATTATCATGATCCGGAAAAACGGTCGATCGCAAATGCCTTAACAATCGAGTTCACTGACGGAACTTCGACCGCGGAAATTCTTGTGGAATATCCGATTGGCCATAAACGCAGGCGTGCAGAAGGTATGCCTTTACTTGTTGAAAAATACAAAAAGAACTTGGCGCGCATTTTTGACCCGATTCACCAAGCGCAAATTTCCGACAAAACTCTGGAGCTTGATGCTCTAGCAAATTTGCCGGTCGAACAATTTATGGAACTTTTTGTTCGAAATTAGCGAAAAAGCGTCTTTTTCACGGTCAGAACTTCACGCCTGCATGCCGTAAAGTTCTCTCATCGCATTAACCCAAGATTTCACCACTCTTCACTTCCAAGGAGCCTAAATGTCTACTGCTGTGCTGCATACGAACCTCGGTGACATCACCGTCGAACTTTTTCCCAACCAAGCACCAAAGACCGTGGCCAACTTTGTTGAACTTGCCACTGGCGCTCGCGAATGGGTTGACCCCCGCACTGGGGCAAAGAGCACCGCAAATCTTTATGACGGCACCGTCTTTCACCGGGTTATTTCCAACTTTATGATTCAAGGCGGAGATCCGCTCGGCACTGGCACTGGTGGACCTGGTTACCGCTTTGCTGATGAATTCCACGGTGAACTCGTCTTCGATCGCCCATATCTTCTAGCAATGGCTAACTCTGGTCCAGGCACTAATGGTTCACAATTTTTCATTACCGTTGCGCCGACCACTTGGCTAAATCGCAAACACACCATTTTTGGCGAAGTGAAAGATGCGGCATCTCAGAAGGTTGTGGACGCAATAGCAACCACAAAGACTGGTGCACAAGATCGTCCGATTCAAGCCGTGACGATCAACTCTGTAACCATTACTGAATAGGCTTTTGCCATGAGAGTGCAGCGTTCGCTCACTACCTCACTCATCATTCTTATCTCTGCCTGTTTCTTGATTGCTGCCTACTTTCCAACACTGACTAATCCGCCAGTTCAGGAACAGCTCTTCCTTATTCGACGTGCCATTTTGAGCGATGGCGCGGTTCATGGGGTTGCCACCGGCGAATGGTGGCGGCTAATTACTGTGGCGCTCACGCACGGCGGTTGGACCCACCTGATTTTCAATATGTTGGCGCTTTATTCGGTTGGCCTACCCGTCGAGATGTTCTATGGTCGACTTCGATATTCGATCATTTTCATCACCTCACTTGTTACCGCCTCAGCCGCCTCGCTCTTCTTCAATCCGGAAAATGTTCCAGCAGTCGGCGCTTCAGGGGCGATATTTGGTCTCTTTGCCGCCATGCTGGTCACGGGGCGTCGGATGGGTGTGGAGTACCGCAGCGTTGGCGGTGTCATTGTGGTCAACCTGCTCTTGACCTTCGCCATCCCAAATATTGACTGGCATGCCCATGTGGGAGGTTTGGCCGGCGGCGCGCTTGCGGCCTACTTAATAAAAACCTTCGCAACCCGGCAAAGATAGTTATCCACAGGAGTTATCCACCATGTGGAGAATTACATGGCTGTAATTAGCGAATAAAGAAGAATTACTTCCATTTTGTGGCGAGCATGAAGCCAGTTCCGATAAATCCGAAACCAATCACCATATTCCAAGCGCCAATGCTGGGCACTGGATACTTGGTAGAGCTGATGTAAAAGATGACGATCCAAATGAGGCCGACCAGGAAAGCGGTGACCATAGTTGGCGCCAACCAAGAAGGGCTGTCTAGCCGGACCGGCTTGGCGTTCAAGACCTCAGGAGGGACGTAGGCCTTCTCCTTCTTCCGAATTCTCGATTTAGGCATGGGCGAAGGTTACACCACAATAAAGCCATGGAAATGGACGGTTTAAGAATCCTGGTCGTAGACAACTACGACTCCTTCGTTTTCAATCTGGTTCAGTATCTCTCCCAGATTGGTGCCACCTGCACAGTGGTTCGAAATGACGAGATTTTAGTCGAACGTGCTTCTGATTTTGATGGCGTTCTCATCTCCCCCGGACCTGGCACCCCAGAAAGTGCCGGTATCAGCATTGAACTCGTGAAGTATTGCGCCGCGCATGCCATTCCACTGTTGGGTGTCTGTCTCGGACATCAAGCGATTGGCGTTGCATTTGGTGCGACCGTCTCACGAGCACCTGAATTGCTCCATGGAAAGACATCAGTCGTTCATCATAAGAGCGCTGGCATATTAAAAGATATCGCTGACCCTTTTACTGCCACGCGATATCACTCACTTGCCATCGAAGCAGACACATTGCCTGCCGTATTGGAAGTCATTGGCAGCACAGATACTGGAGTAATCATGTGCATCCAACATGAAACGTTGCCCATCTCCGGAGTTCAGTTCCATCCAGAATCGGTGCTCACAGAATTTGGTCACCAAATGTTGGGCAACTGGTTGGTGGCGTGTGGTGATTTAGGTGCACGAGCACGATCCGAAGGGTTGTCGCCCGTCGTTAATAAAAACTAACTCTGGGCCCGATTAACGGTAATCGTTACAGAACTTCCGATTGTTAAGGTAGTTCCAGCATCTGGTGCTTGTGCCAAAACATTTCCCACCGCTTGAGTTTCATCGGTTGCATCAATGGAAACGACTTGGAAACCAGCCTGGGTTAACAAGGTCTTTGCTTCGATCTCAGTGAGCCCGACCAGTAGTGGCACTTGAATTTTCCCGCTAGCAATTTGCAAGATGACACCACTTCCAGCAGGAAGTGAACTGCCTCCCGTAGGTGTAACTGCAAGGACGACCCCGGGTTGTTGATTTGAATCAACCGGAAGTGTTTGAGATACCACCAAGCCAGCCGAGGCTAAGAGCGATCTGGCTTCAGTCAAAGTCAGACCGACAAGATTGACCGGGACGGTCGTCTCTCCTGGGCCATCAGAGAGCGTCAAAGTTACCGAACTGCCTGGCGCAACTTTCGTTGAGGCAACAGGTAATTGTCTGGCGATTCGACCTTTGGGAATAGTTGGATCAACGGCGTGAGCAATGGTCACGGTGAAATTTCCCAAATATCCAGTGGCTTGGTCTTGAGTTAAACCGAGCACGTTCGGTACCACGATGGTGGCAACTACGCGAGGAGTTTTATGAATGCTCAAAATCGTTCCCGAAACCACTGCTGCGGCAAAAGCGAGAATCAAACTTGCAATAATCAAGCGTCGCTTTATATTCACTTTTGTTGGAGCCAAAATAATTCGAGTTGCAACAGTTTGGCCTTTGAGCACTTGGTTTATGTCCTGCAACATATCTGCGGCGCTCTGATATCGATGTGCTGGATCTTTAGCCAACGCTATGGAAATAATCGAATCAAAACTTTCATCCAGCGTCGGGATGATTTCAGAAGGCAGGGCAAAAGGCATAGAGACATGCTGGTAAGCGATAGAGACTGGGGTGTCACCGCTGAACGGCGGCCGCCCAGTTAAAATTTCATACAGCAGACATCCAACAGAATAAATATCGCTCCGGCGATCCGCAACCTCGCCCGTCGCCTGCTCTGGTGACAGATACTGTGCGGTGCCGACCACGTTCCATGTGTTGGTCATTGTGGCGCCAATGTCGTCCAATGCCCGAGCTATTCCGAAATCCATCACCTTCACGTCACCCTCATCAGTAACCATGATATTTCCAGGCTTTATATCGCGATGAATAATGCCGTTGGCGTGGGAATAACTTAGGGCTTCAAGAATTCCAGCCACAATCTCCAAGCTTCGCCTCACGGTCAACTTTTCTGAGCCATGAATGATTTCGCGTAATGTCAACCCCTTCACTAATTCCATAACAATGTAGGAGTTAGATCCTTCTTCACCAGAATCATAAACAGCAACGATTCCCGGATGATTAAGTCCAGCCGCCGCTAATGCTTCTTTTCGGAATCTGGCGAGAAAAGATGGGTCTCGGGCTAAATCACTGCGCAGAATTTTAATTGCGACTTTGCGGGAGAGACGTAAATCTTCGCCGATATATACATCAGCCATTCCGCCAGTACCGATCATCTCGCCGAGTTCGTAGCGACCGCCTAAAACTTTACTCATGCGCGGCCCCGATTAATTGCGCACGGTCAGTGGCGGAATTTCCCTCGATAACTTCTAGCCAAAGAATCGTGACATTATCTGGCGCACCTTTGGCTTTGGTTTCTCGGATGAGATCAGAAACCACTTCGGCCTCCGGTGAATTCTTTAAAATGTTTGCTATTTCATGTTCGGAGAGGACGGCTGAGAGTCCATCACTGCATAAGAGAAAGCGGTCACCAACTTTTGCAGGGTAAATCATCAATACTGGATCAATCCCTGAAGTGCCCATCAAAACCTGAGTCAACAAGGAGCGTTGTGGATGATCAAATGCTTCTTCCGCGGTGATTCGGC
Source organism: Actinomycetes bacterium (assembly GCA_037133095.1). Classification (GTDB taxonomy): domain Bacteria; phylum Actinomycetota; class Actinomycetes; order Nanopelagicales; family Nanopelagicaceae; genus CAIMZW01. The sequence goes on along the minus strand of JBAXOT010000031.1, from coordinate 4,353 downwards.
CCTGGTCCAAAAGCTCTTGAATGACTGTGTGGTCGTGACTGAGTTGGGTTAACTTTCCATCGCCAAATTTGTAGCACCTTGAGTCACCCACGTGAAGAAGTTCAACCGTATCGGCGCCGAGATGAAGTGCGGTGAGGGTCGTTCCCATTCCAGCCAATTGCGGATCTCTTTTTGCATGGGCTGATATTTCGTTGTCGATTTCATATGTGATGTTAAGAAGCAAATCTTCTCGCGAGTCAATATCGATCTCGGAGTCGTTCAATATTGGGCGCAATTGGGCTAAAGTTTTGATGGCAATCGTGGAGGCGATTTCGCCGCCAACATGGCCACCCATGCCATCTGCTACTGCAACCAGTCGATTAGTGACCAATCCAGAATCTTCGTTTCCCTCTCGCACCAAACCCAAGTCTGATTCCGCGATGGTTTTAAAAACCAACATAGATCACGACCTCCTTGGGCTGGCAGGGGCACGGGCTGAAGGAAAATCACGCAGCCAAGTGGCTGCGCTTTAGGTATATAGCCTAACGGTGCTAATCTCGCTTTCAAGAAGCGCGAGTGGCGGAACGGCAGACGCGCACGGTTCAGGTCCGTGTATTCGCAAGGATGTAGGGGTTCAAATCCCCTCTCGCGCACATGTTGATTTACGGACATCGCGGCGCAAGCGCCGATTTTCCTGAAATGACCCTTCAGGCCTATGAGGCTGCCATTGATCAAGGCGCTGATGGCTTCGAATGCGACGTGCGGCTGACGAAAGATAAGGAAATCATCTGCTGGCATGATTCAAATACTGGGAGAACTCGGGATAAAAATCTGATTATTTCCAAAGCCACTCTGGCGGATTTGGAATTTGCCGCCCCCCTCAAACTTGAAACCCTCTTTGATTTAGCAATCACCCACAAAAAGAACTTGGCGATTGAAACCAAGCATCCAGTTCCCACCAGGGGGTTGATTGAAAAAATGGTGGTTCGTTTTTTAGAGGAACGGCGCGCTCAGATCGAGGCGAGTGGGATATCGATAGCCATCATGTCTTTCTCTCAAATGGCTATGTTTAGACTGGAACGGGCTGCGTTCGACCGAGTATTTCTCATGGATTCACTCGGTTTGGCTCGGGCGAATACGGCGCCGATTATCGGCCCTGGTCTTCGAACCCTCCGCCGGGATCCGGCTTTAGTCGAGCGAATGCATAAACTCGATAAAAAAGTGTATGTCTGGACCGTCAATGAAGATGATGATGTGAAATTTTGTGCCGAATTAGGGGTCGATGTGATCATGAGCGATAAGCCGGCACAAGCACGAAAGGCGCTCGGTTACTCTTAGGACATGACGAAGTATGGCTATTTAGGCCCGGCCGGCACCTTTACCGAGGCCGCACTTCGCCAAATCACCACTGATTCGGACGAGCTCATTCCGTACGCCAATGTGACTGCGGCGCTTGATGCGGTTCGAAAAGGGGAGGTGGCGAAAGCCCTCGTTCCGATTGAAAATTCAGTAGAGGGTGTGGTTGCCCGAACTTTGGATGAATTAGCCACGGGCGAAACCTTGCATATCGCCGCCGAGACCACCCTGCCAGTCTCCTTTGCCCTGATGGTGCTGCCGGAGAATGTGGGAAAGCCGATCTTGCGAATCGCCACACATCCACATGCCGAGGCACAATGTCGATCCTTTATCGCGCGCGAGTGGCCAGCCGCAGAAATCATGGAGACCGCCTCTACCGCCGCTGCGGCGGCCGGACTAATCCACGGAAATTATGATGCCGCAATCGCTTCATCCTTCGCGGCGGAGAAATATCATCTCGTGAAAGTAGCCGAAAATATTGGCGAGAACGAGGGGGCGGTTACACGCTTTGTTGTAGTGGAAAAACCAGGTCAGTTGTCACCTTCGACCGGAAACGACCGGACCTCGTTGGCCGCATTTATCGACATCGACCACGCCGGAGCCTTATTAGAAATTTTGACCGAGTTCGCCAATCAAAATGTGAACCTGACTTTTATTCAGAGCCGACCCACTGGTAAGGAACTCGGCCACTATCACTTCATTATTGATGCGCAAGGTCACATTGATGATCCTTCCGTTCATGCTGCAATAGAAGGACTTCGACGAATTTGTGATGAGATTCGCTTCCTAGGTTCCTATCCTCGAGCAATAAAAAGTAACTAGTCGAAAAGGCGAACCATGATCGATCTAAAAGTTCTACGTGAGAACCCAGAGGCAGTTCGAAATTCCCAGCGAGTTCGTGGTGAGGATCCAAGCCTCGTCGATCAGTTGCTGGCTGCTGATGAGGCAAGACGCCAAGCGATTGTAGATTTTGAAGCTTTGCGTGCCGAACAAAACATTCTTTCCAAATCGGTTGGCGGCGCCAAGGGTGATGAGAAAAGTGCATTGCTGGAAAATGCGAAAGAATTGGCTGGAAGAGTAAAGGCTGCAGACGCGATTCGGTCCGAGGCAGAAACCACTGCACATCAATTGCTCTTAAAGATTTCCAACCTTATTGATTCAGCTGCCCCTGTGGGCGGGGAGGCCGACTTTGTTGTTCTTGAACACGTAGGAACCCCGCGTGATTTTTCGCAATCTGGTTTTGAACCAAAGGACCATGTCGAACTCGGCAAAATCTTAAAGGCCATCGACACCGAACGAGGTGCCAAAGTTTCAGGTGCTCGTTCGTATTACCTTACCGGCGTTGGCGCTTTATTGGAGTTCGCTCTGGTGAATTATGCGATCTCCTCAGCCTCCCGCGCTGGTTTTACCCCCGTTATTCCGCCAGTTCTGGTAAAGCCGGCTGCAATGGAAGGCACTGGATTTCTGGGGCAAGCCGCGGAAAATGTTTATCATCTCGCGGAAGATGACTACTACCTAGTCGGAACTTCTGAAGTTCCACTCGCCGCCTATCACATGGATGAAATTCTCGATTCGTTGCCGTTACGTTACGCCGGTTACTCATCTTGCTTCCGTCGCGAAGCGGGAACTTATGGCAAAGATACCCGCGGAATTATTCGTGTCCATCAATTCGATAAAGTAGAAATGTTCGTCTTTTGTAAATTGGAAGATGCGGCGGCTGAACACCAACGCCTCTTGCAATGGGAAAAAGATTTCCTTAACGCGATGGAAATCCCCTATCGAGTCATTGATGTTGCCTCTGGCGATTTGGGATCGAGTGCTATTCGCAAATTCGATTGCGAAGCCTGGATTCCGACCCAAGGTACCTATCGAGAAGTAACGAGTACTTCCAACTGCACCGAATTTCAATCCCGCCGATTAAATATTCGATATCGTGATGAGAACGGAACAAAGCCGGTTGCCACTCTGAATGGAACATTAGTTGCTATTCCACGAATGATTGTTGCGATTCTTGAAAACCATCAAAATGCAGATGGCTCTGTCAATGTTCCAATGGCACTTCGACCATTTCTTGGCGTCGATACGTTGGAGCCTGCGTGAGCATTCCAGGACGTCGTCCTAAATTAATTGCTACGGACCTAGATGGAACCATCGTCGCGCATTACGGCTTTATTTCAGATCGAACTATTGCGGCTTTCACCAAAGCTCACAATCTCGGAATTGAAATCTTTTTTGTCACTGGCAGGCCACCACGATGGATGGCAGAAATCAACGAGGCTTTTGGTTTTGGCAATGCCATTTGCGCCAACGGTGCCATGCTCTTTGATTTAAAGAGCCACCGCGTACTTGAAGAATGGTTGATGCCTGTTGAGAATCAGTTGGAGACGGTTCGTCGATTGCGCGCCGCAATCCCCACTATCTCTTTTGCGGTCGAGTTCGAAGATAAGTTTCATCGTGAGGTCGCCTATGTGCCGCGCTGGGATATCGGCATGGATAACGTTGGGGTAGACCGGATTGAAAAGTTGATGACCCAACCCGCCTTCAAAATGTTGGCACGGTGTTCGGACGGTGACTTGGATTCGGACCAGATGTTGGAGATCGCGCTGCGCGAACTCGAGGGGATCGCAACCGTGACTCACTCGAATGGGGTTGACTCTTTGCTGGAAATCTCCGCTGTCGGCGTCAGTAAGGGTCAAACCTTGGCCCGAATGGCCGAGCGAGCCGGGTTAACTTCGGCCGATTGCGTGACTTTTGGCGACAACCCCAACGATTTTTCGATGCTGGAATGGGCGGATAGATCTTGGGCAATGGCAGATGGCCATCCCGATGCCAAAAAATATGCCAAATTCGAAACTTTGCCCCACCAGGATGATGGAGTGGCCATCGTTATTGAGGCACTTTTGGAGCTTCCGGAATAAAACCGCTCGGTTTTGAGGGCGCAACCTTCAGGCAGTAAGTTTGGCTACGGAGGGCTCGCATAGCGGCCGAGTGCACCGGTCTTGAAAACCGGCAAGGGAA
>JBAXOT010000030.1:0-20313 GCA_037133095.1 Actinomycetes bacterium | reverse complement strand
GCGGTTGTGCCATTCTCTTCATCGACAACCCACTCCGTGAGGATGCGGACGAAGGAGGCGCGAGCGCGACCAACAACGTGGCGAACGTTGGCAGGCGTGGTTCCAATTGCAGATGCAATCTCTTCCGTGGTGCGACCTTCCATTTCCCACATAACCAACGCGGTGCGCTGGTCTGCAGAGAGGCGGGAAAGGGCTTCGCGAATAATCGAAGCATCTTCGGCGGCAGCCAAAGTGGTATCAAAAGGAATGTGTGCTTGCGCAGCCATCTCATTGAGGCGATCCTGCGAGGTATCGGAGTCGATGGCAACCAAGTTTGGCCTGGATCCGGTCGCACGAATGAGGTTAAGGCAGAGGTTGTTGACCGTGGTGCGCAAATAGGCCAGAGCCCGCTCGCGAGAATCGAGTTCTGGGGCGGCGAGGATGAATTTGAGGAAGGCTTCTTGAACAACTTCAGCGGCATCGGCGTCGGAACGGAGGATTCGACGAGCTTGAGCCACCAGAGATGAGCGTTGTTCGGCATATAAAGCGGAGAGATCGGCAACTGACCAGTCGGATACGGCGGTAGCCGCTACGACTGTCGTTTTCGCAGTTTTGCGAAGTGCCATTTGGGTCAATCTCCGTTACTTCGGGTATTACAGGGGACAACGTCTTGCCCTCTACTAGTAAAGACACATATGTCGGCCAAATGTTGCGTCCGGGTGGAAAATATTTTTCCACCTCCCCTAAAACCCGCTTTTCCCGAAAGATTAAGCCACTTTTCTGAGAAATTCTGGAGCCAAAAACCAAAAAAACCGACCACATCTGTGCTCCAGGTGTGGTCGGTCGGTACTGCTCGAGCATCTCAGACCGGCACTGAGGGGGCCAGGAGGCTCCCATCGGTCTGAAAAATCAGGGTTTTAAGCGGCAGATTCTGCGAGCATCGCCTCAATTTGGGCGATCAGGTGCCACTTATCGGTATCTGGAAGGGCGTCCCAGTCCGCAGTGATGTTTTCAAAGTCATCCATAACTAACTCATTTGTGTTCATGAGTTAATTATAACAATCCTGTTATAAAGCGAAAGCCAAAAGTTCTCATTTATCCTGTCTAGTAGGACACAACCGATTGAGGACCCTTCGGCTGAAAACTACTGGCCAGTAATAAAAGCGTAATACCACGGACTTGCTTTGTCGCATTAAGGTTTCGTAGATGACCGAGCAATATCGAGGCAGCGTTGAGATCCCTCCGTTGCGCGCTATATGGGGCAACCTCAAGACATTTCCAGCCTCGGTGACCTGGTCAGCTGCTATGTCCGGGCTGCTTATCGTTTTGATCTCGAGCACCGGACCTGTTGCTATCTTGCTAGCCGCTGCCCGGGCTGGGCATTTTTCTGATCGCCAAACAGCTTCGTGGTTATTTGCTTGCTGGGCCGGTTCTGGAATCTTCGGGCTCTATCTTTCACTTCGGCTGCGAATTCCAGTCATTGGCGCTTGGTCAACTCCCTCGGTTGCGCTCTTGGTAACCGGACTTGCGAATCACAAACTCAGTGATGCTGTCGGTGCTTACTTCATTGCTTCGGTTCTCATTTTCCTGATCGGTGTTACTGGAATTCTGCACCGAATACTTTCGATTGTTCCGCGTCCTGTGATCATGGGAATGTTAGGCGGCGTCCTTTTTGATTTTGGGGTTAATATTTTTCGAACCTTGCCAAAGGAGCCACTGATCGTCATCTCGATGGTGATCGGATATTTCATCGCACGGCGCTTTGGTTGGCGCGCCCCGGTGATTACCAGCGCGGCAATTGGACTGATCATTGCGCTGATCACTCATAAAGCACATTCCACTCATTGGAATGTGGCGCTAGCCAGGCCAGTATGGATTGTCCCAACATTTTCAGTGAGCGCACTCATAACTTTGGCGTTGCCATTAGTTCTATTGACTGTAACGACCCAGTTTGCACCCGGACTTGCCGTGCTCTCCAGTGCCGGGTATGAACCGCCAACAAATAAATCATTGGTCGTTGCTGGAATTATTTCGTTTCTTGGCGCTGGATCTTTAGGCAGTGGTGTTAACAGTGCTGCGATTACTGCAGCCATTGGTTCCGGTGAAGAAGCAGAGCCCGATAAAACAAAACGCTATACCGCGGGAGTGGTGTGTGGGGCTGCCTACCTCGCAGTCGGCATCATGGGCGCAACAATGTTGGGGCTATTCGGTGCCCTGCCCGGCGCCATGCTCGCTGCTTTGGCGGGACTTGGTTTATTGCCAGCGATAGCCAGTAGTACTCATGATGCGTTGCAAGATCCGCAATATCGCGAGGCGGCTCTCATCACTTTCTTGGTGACCATTTCAAATATCCATCCACTTTGCTTAGGTGCACCCTTCTGGGGCTTAATCGCAGGATTTGTTGTTCACCACGTCGTCGAATTTCGAGCAAAAGGTGCGAAAAGATAGCCGATTAATTAAATCGCGAATAACCCAGTGCCAAAGTCGAAGCGATTGCTACCCATAATTGATAAGGCAAGAGCGCCAAGCCTAATTTCCATGAAGAGCGCCAGGCGATGATCAGCACCGGAAGTGTAAAGAGCGCGGCAAGAACCAAAAAAATTGCGGCCAGCGATAAGCGATGTGGCACATAAAAGTAATAGGACCAGGCAAGAGCCAATGTGATGCTGATCGCCAAACTTGCCAGCCAAACAATTGAAAGTTTGTGGGTTGCTTTAGCGCCGACGATGAAAACTGCTATGCCGAGAGCTATAAAGTTATACGGCCAAATAACCCCAAATACCCAGTTCGGTGGTTGCCAAGATGGCGCATGAAGCGATTGGTACCAGGTATCACCAGAACTCACCCAGTATCCCGAGCCAAGTGCATAGGCGAGAACCAAGGTAAGACCGATGCCGATGGCGCCATTCCTAAATGACATTGCCTGGTACTACTACTCGTTGCCTAAAGCGGCCGCCGAGAATTGGCTGGCGTAAAGGTCAAAGTAGAAACCCTTTTGCGCCATGAGTTCGTCATGCGAACCTTGTTCGATCAATTGACCTTTATCCATGACGAGAATGGTGTGTGCGTCGCGAATCGTAGAGAGTCGATGTGCGATCACGAAGCTAGTGCGACCACTGCGCAACCGTGCCATCGCTTGTTGCACTAATACTTCGGTTCGAGTATCGACCGAACTTGTTGCTTCGTCGAGTATCAAAATAGCTGGGTCTGCCATAAAGGCCCGTGCGATGGTGATTAATTGACGTTCGCCATTGGAAACCGTTGCGTTGTCATCGGTTAATAACGAGTCATAGCCCTTAGGCAGTGATCGCAACAAGTGATCAATATTTGCAGCCTCGGCCGCAGCAACGACTGCATCGTGATCGGGATCTAAAGAACCGAAAGCAATATTTTCTCGCATCGTTCCGGTAAAGAGCCAAGTGTCTTGCAACACCATTCCAAATTGACGTCGCAAATCATCACGAGAGATATCGCGAATATCAACATCATCCAAAGTGATTCGACCTGCATTAATTTCATAAAAACGCATCAACAAATTCACGAGCGTTGTTTTTCCCGCGCCTGTCGGGCCAACAATCGCAATTGTCTCACCAGGTTCTACCGTCAGATTGAAATTCTCTATGAGAGGTTGATCCACGACATAGCGGAAGGCAACATTTTCAAAAGTAATTCGGCCCTTTGCACGTGCGACAGGAGCTAAATCTGCAGAATCGGGCTTCTCTTCCTGAGCATCAAGTAGTTCGAAAAGTCGTTCGGCCGATGCGACTCCAGATTGAACGATATTCATCAATCCTGCAATCTGGGCAAGTGGCATACCAAATTGGCGCGAGTACTGAATAAACGCCTGAACATCGCCAAGAGTCATGGAACCAGTGGCGACCATAAAGCCACCAATGACTGTAATCGCAACGTAAATTAAATTTGAAATCAATTGCGTCATTGGCTGGATAATTCCAGACATAAATTGAGCCTTGAAACTCGCGTCATAGAGTTTTTCATTGAGATCAGAGAAATCTTCTATCGCCCGTTCACGATGTCCAAATACTTTTACCAGCGCATGCCCAGTGTGCATCTCTTCGACGTGACCATTGAGTTTTCCAGTCCAATCCCATTGGGCAATGAACTGACTTTGAGACTTCTTTGCAATCCGAATTGAGACGAACATGCTCAGCGGGATAGCAATCACCGAGACCAGCGCCAAAATCGGACTAATCCAAAGCATCATGGCAAGGATAGAAAGCACCGTGAGCAGGGAGTTCAAGATCTGCGAGAGACCTTGTTGCAGCGAGTTGGAAATGTTGTCAACGTCATTTGTAACTCGACTGAGCAAATCACCTCGAGACTGAGTATCGAAGTAACTCAGTGGCAATCTACCGATTTTCTCCTCGGCGAGGCGTCGAAGTCGAAAGACGGTTCGTTGAGTTACGCCCGCCATTAAATAGCCCTGAATCCACATGAATAACGAGGCAATGGCATATAAAGCCGCGGCCAGGAACAAAGTTTTTTCTACTGCAGTGAAATCAATACCCCGACCCGGAACGACCGATGACTTGGACAACATATCGGCAAGACGCGATTGGCCTTGTGCCCGTAAGTTAGCAACGGCTTGGACTTTGGAAATTCCCACTGGCAATTTGCGCCCTAGAAAACCATAAAAGACATCGTTTGTTGCCCGCCCCAAAATCTTGGGTCCAAAAGAGCCAAGCACAACGGAAGTTGTAATAAGGGAGAGAACTGCAATCAACGAAGTGCGCTCGTACTTTAACTCTTTAAGAAGTCGTTTTAAGGATCCGCGAAAGTCTTTCGATTTTGCAGGTGGTGGACCAAACATGCCCCCCATGGGCCCGCGCCCTTGAGGTGCTGTTGGTTGACTTCCTGCTGCCGGTTGGCGCTGGCTCATGCGGCTTCCTCCGGACTTAATTGTGAAAGCACAATTTCTCGGTAGGTCACGCACTCTTTCATCAAGGTCTCATGAACCCCGATACCCACGATTTTTCCGTAGTCCAGCACAATGATCTGGTCGGCATTCAAAATGGTGCTGACTCGTTGGGCCACGATAATAAGTGTCGAATGAGTAATTTTGCTGGCCAACGCAGTACGCAATTTTGCATCAGTGGCAAAATCGAGTGCCGAAAAACTGTCATCCATTAAATAGATATTCGCCTTCTTTGCTAAGGCGCGAGCAATCGAGAGGCGCTGACGTTGGCCACCAGAAAAGTTGGTACCGCCCTGAGCGACTCGAGATTGAAGTTGATCTGGAAGTTCCGCCACAAAATCCTGAGCCTGGGCAACTTCTAAAACTTTCCACAGTTCATCATCGTCAGCGCTCAGATCGCCGTAACGCAGATTCTGTGCAACCGTGCCACCGAAGAGAAAAGCACGTTGTGGAACTAAGCCAACGCTCGCCCAAACCGACTCCAACGATTGATCTTTAACGTCTATGCCATCGATTAATACTTGGCCGGCTGTCGCATCAATAAATCGAGGAATGAGATTGAGAAGAGTGCTCTTTCCACTTCCAGTGCTGCCAACAATCGCAGTTACCTGTCCTGGCCGTGCAGTAAATGAGATTTCACTCAGGACTGGTTGCTCTGCGCCGGGGTATCTAAATTCCACATTCTTGAATTCGACCAGCCCGGTGGCTTGCAACGGTGCCTGCGGATTGGGCGATTCAACAACTGAGGATTGCGTATCGAGAACCTCTGCTATTCGCTCAGCACTCGCAGCCGCCCGAGGAATCATCAACGACATCATGATGGCCATCATGGCGCTGCCCAGGATTTGCATGATGTAGGCCAAGAATGCAGTGAGATTACCAATCGGCATGCTGCCACTGTCGACTAATTTTCCGCCGAACCAAATGACCGCAACGCTGGTGAGATTTAGAATCAAAGTCAGAGATGGAAACATTATTGCGAAGGTGCGAGTCACGCTCAGCGTTGTAGTCATCAGGTCGCGACTAGTTTCCGCAAATCTCTCTTCTTCAAACTTGGTCTTGACAAATGCCCGAATAACTCGAATTCCGCTTATTTGTTCGCGCAGAACCAAATTGATGCGATCAATCTTTACCTGCATCACTCGAAAGAGCGGAACTATTCGACGAAGCAAGAGAAAAATAATTACTCCCATGATGGGAACTACGACAAGCAAAAGTCCGGAAAGCTTTACGTTTGTCTTCAGGGCCATAATTACTGCGCCCACGCCAGTAATTGGCGCGGCGACCATCATGGTCAAACCCATAAAGAGCACCATTTGCACTTGCTGCACATCGTTGGTGTTTCGAGTAATGAGGGACGGGGCGCCAAATGAATTTAATTCACGGGCCGAAAATCGCTCAACGGCCGAAAAAACACCTTTACGAAGATCTCGTCCAAAGGACATCGCTACTCGGGAACTGAGATAGGCAATCCAAACTGACGCTCCTAAAATCAGAGCGGAGGCAGCCAACATGATGAGACCAATGTGCCAAATGTAAGAAACATTTCCCTTGGCAATTCCATTGTTGATCAGTTCCGCGTTGAGATTTGGGAGATAGAGATTTGTGATTGCTTGAACCAGCAGGAGCGTCAAAACCAAAACCACATTTTGCCAATAAGGTCGTAGGTAATCTTTAAGAATTCTCGTTAACAACTATGCGTCCTCTTTTCGATGCTTCATAGTACGACACTTACCCCGGTCTAAAACATGTGAAATGCCAACTGTCCCAAACCCAATGAACGGCAAGCTTGAGGACGATTTAGTGGCCTTGGCAGCGATCTGACTCGGGTATGCCAGCAAGAGCCGTTTCAATATGGTCGCCGCATCCGCTCCAGGTTGGTTTTGTGCATATCTGGCAAGTAACGCGTGAACACATAATGGAACCTTTCGTGTTATTGGGAAGATTGGGTGGAATTTGTCTGGAATAAGTAAGAGTATTTTATGGTTCGTTAAGTGTAATTACGAAAGTAGGGGGAACCTCATGGCCACCATCAATCTCACAGAAGCCGAGTTCGAAAAGACAATCGCCTCCGACGGAATCGTTCTTGTGGATTTCTGGGCCGCATGGTGTGGACCTTGCCGAATGTTTGGCCCAATCTTCGAAAAAGCCTCAGTCACCCATCCCGACATCACCTTTGCAAAAGTTGATACCGAAGCCGAACAAGGGTTGGCATCAGCCGCAGGGATTTCTTCCATCCCAACTTTGATGATGTTTCGAGATGGCATCCTGCTCTTTAATCAGGCCGGCGCACTTCCCGAGCCAAATTTAGAGGAGTTAATCCAAGCCGGGCTCGATCTAGATATGGATAAGGTCCGTCGGGAGATTGCTGAACAATCCACTCCGACGAACCAATAAATCCTTATTTAACTAGTAAGAACTAGCGCAGCCACCCGGAGCAATATTGAGCCAGTTGCGCTGGATCAGATACTGACGACCACCAATGATCTGGTTGTAGAACGAACCGTCAGAATTTTGGGTTACCTTACCGAAGTGGAAATTGCACAGGTCGCCATTCTCATAACCTGTTAGGTCGTCGTACCAAGCATTCAGGTTTGGGTCGGTAACAGCCTCCTCGAGTTCATGAGCTGTCAACGAAGCCATGGCATCTGCTGCTGGATTCGCATTTGGTGAAACGACTTGCTGTGGCGCGCAAGCAGCAAGGTCGGCTGATGGATCGCCAACGAAGGCATACTTAATATTGGTGTCATCAAAGGTCTTGTGGGCATGAAAGGCGCAATATGTCGTGAGGAAGCCGGAAGTTTCCGAAACATCGCCGCTGGTGAATACAAAATAGACCGCGTTCGAATCTTTTGGCAGTGACTCCTTAGAAATCGCGCGCTTTACGATCAGAGCAACTTTATTGTCGGTCAAGACCGCACCTTGCGAATAATTATCGGTCGTTGATTTTACGAATCGAACCGAGTTGCTGACAGCACCTTTTTGATCTGAATAAGTGGTGTTGATATTGAAGTAACTGGTGCCGCCGATATTTTTGAGCAAATTCTCTAGGACAACTTTCGAGTTATTTCCTGGCGTCGACCAGTTTCCGTACCAAATCGCGTACACATTTGGCGAGTGGAGAACTTTGCCACCGTGGTAAGCAATTCCAAATCCCGGAATGGGATCGAAGTTTTTTCGCGATGGGGCGATAGTGCTCGAACTGCTTCCCAAATTCTCAAGCGTGGGCATCTCTTGCTTTTGACCTTCGGTCTCTCGGTCAGAGGCGGAGTCGGAGGCAGAGGCAGAGTCTGAGACCGCAACCTGGTTGTTCTGATTTTTGGACTGACTTTGATCGTCAGCTTTGGCTCCGGGTGCTAGGAACAGCCCAGCGAGCGCAATAGTGGTGACAAAAGGGAGGAAGTGAAATTTCGCATTTGTCCGATTTTTCATAGACGAAGGGTACAGGGTGGATTTTCTCTGGCAAAGTGCGCTCATGATGAATTCACGAACTGTTCTTATCACCGGCGGAGCCCGAGGAATCGGGGCCGCTATCGCCCAGGAGTTTGCCAGTAAAGGCGATCGGGTCGCGATTCACTACGGCGAATCCCAAAATCGGGCTGAGGCGCTGTTGGCCAACTTGCCTGGCTCTGGACACATGATTGCCCAGGCAAACCTGGGCGATCCAGTCGGAATTGAGCGCATGGTGGGCGAGGTGGCCGCCAACTTCGGGAAAATCGACATTCTCATTAATAATGCCGGGGTTTTTATCGACCACCCGCTGCAAACTACTTCGTATCAGGAGTGGCAAGCAGCCTGGAGCCAGATTTTGGCGGTGAATCTTGTAGGGGCGGCGAATGTGACCTGGTGTGCTTACCAATATATGCCGCGCAACGAGAGTTCCCGCATCGTCAATATTGGATCTCGGGGCGCCTTCCGCGGCGAACCAGACAGCCCCGCCTATGGTGCAACAAAGGCCGCGATTGTGGCGTTCGGCCAATCTTTAGCTAAAGCTTTGGCACCGGAAAAGATATCGGTCACCACTTTGGCCCCAGGTTTTGTGAATACGGAGATGGCAGCTCCTCGTTTAGCCGGCGCAGACGGTGATTCAATCAGAGCTCAAAGTCCATTTAATCGGGTTGCAGAGGCAGCGGAATTGGCCAAAGCGGTTTACTTCTTGGCATCCCCCGATTCCGAATGGGCCAGCGGCGCAGTCCTTGATTTCAATGGGGCCTCTTACTTGACTATGTAGTGATGAGCTCTTTGAGTCCGGCTACCAATCGATCAATATCTTCCTTCGTGCTGTACGGGGCTAGACCTGCCCGAACCGCTCCGATATCGCCGAGTCCAAGCGCGCGCGAAACTTCTAGGGCATAGAAATTGCTGGCTGGGGCATTCACTTTTTTCGTGGCCAAATGGTGATACACGTCCAAGTTAGCAATATCGCCCAGGCTAAAATACAAAGTTGGAGTACGAACCGGTGCATGACCATACAACGTAATGTTTGGCCATAGGTCCCGGATCGAACTCTCCATATAGTGAAAAAGACCCTCTTCGTACTTTTCTAAAGCCGTCATAGATTGAACAATCTTGGAACGGCGATCCTGAGCATCACCTGGCGCCAGTTCGGCGATAAATTCGATTGCCGCAGTGGCGCCCGCCATCAATTCATAAGGCAACGTGCCAAATTCGAACCTTTCTGGAACCTCATTGGTGCTCGGCAGTAACTTGTCATTGGAAAGTGTGCGCAATAGATCCGGCGAGGCTGCCAGTGCCGAACAATGTGGTCCCATTAACTTGTAGAACGAGAAGCCATAGAAATCCGCACCTATCTCTTTAACGCTGATGGGGGCATGTGGCGTGAGATGAACCCCATCTACGTAGAACAGCGCTGGGTATTGATGAACTGCCTCGGCGATTGCTGTGAGATCGGGGCGAGTACCCAGAGTATTACCTGCCCCAGTAACAGCAACGAGTCTGGTTTTCTCAGAAAGAACGGACTCGATTGCCGAGACAGGAAGTTCTCCAGTGCTGCGATCAAACTCGGCCCAGCGAACCACCGCGCCAGCGCGTTCTGCTGCCTGAATCCAGGGTCTGATATTTGAATCATGGTCCAACCGAGTGACTACTACTTCATCACCTGGCGCCCAGCCTTGTGAAATGGTTCGAGAGAAGTCATAAGTTAATTGTGTCCAACTTCGCCCGTACACCACGCCTTGCGGATCCACATCAATCAAATCGGCGACGGCAGATCTAAATCCCTGAACGATCTCTTCTGCATTTTTCTCAGAATCGGTGATGAGACCGCGGTTGGAAATCGGCTTAGTAATTGCAGCAGCGATGGCCTCCCCGACGGCATCGGGGACCTGACTGCCTCCTGGACCATCGAAATATGCAATACCGGTATCTAATGATGGAAAGTGGGATCGGACCCTGGTCACGTCATAATTCATGAGTGCATAATAATTCCTTTACCTATTTAATTGGCATGTGCCATACATTAAGTCTGTGCTCACTCCGGCTTTGAAGAGATTCCTAAGCAGAGAGATCACCAATGAAACGATTTATCTTGAGTATGGAACTGGAGAAACTACCGAGATCGCAGTTTCTCAAGGCGCCCACGTCATCACCGTCGAAACAGATTGGCTTCGCTTCTTAGATCATCTTGAAAAATATGAAACTGAAATTGCGGCAAACCAAATTGATGTCCTTTATTTTAATATCGGCTTTCTCACTGAAGATGGGCAGCCGGTTAACAGCAACTTTCCCCTTATGTATAAAGATTATGCAACCACTCCTTGGGATCACATACAAAGGAACCGATTAATGCCGACCATGGTGATGTTAAATGGATTATTCATTCCTGAATCACTGGCATGCGCATTCGAGTTGTCCTCGCAAAAGACAAAACTGCTCATAAATTTTGAAAAATATGGTGGAAATGCAGTCGAGGTGAAGGGAAATATCGGGGAAATGGTCTTCATAGATAATTTTCTCGCCTTAGATTATTGCCCAGAAGAAAATTTGGCGCAGCAATGAATGAACAAGAGAAAATCATGCAGCGCTGGCGTGAAGAAGCAATTACCTCCATCCCAAGACAACTCAATTCCCTCGAGGTCGACTTCATTAAAAACATGCCAGGCACACCTACTTTCTCCAGCCGAGTTATTTTCAAAATGATCACTGATACGCGGCGAATAATTGTGACCTTCGGCGACAAGGTGAAGGCTCTTGAATTCGTGCGGGATTTCGTACCGGAAAAATTTTTACCCGAGCAATATTTTGTGGCAGAAAGTGCTAACGAAATGAGAGATCACTCTCTCCCTCGCGAATTCGTGATCAAGACTTCACACGGCTCGGGCGGTCTGATCGTTGTTTCGGAAGAAGCAGACCCAAACGCTCGGATTCCCGATCCAGGGATTGATTCGGACTGGGCAAGACTTTCGATTCATCCTGATAATTTTGAGTTGGAGAAGGCGATTGTCCTCCTGGACCGATGGCTCCACTTAAAGTTCCGACAAGAAGAAGGAAGCATTCGTGAATGGTGCTATGCGGAAATCACACCTCGGTTACGAGTCGAAAAGCTCTATCGAGGAAAATATTTAATCCCAGAACAGATTAATGTCTACTTTTTTCATGGAAAATTGGGTTCGGTGATTTTTCACGAGCGAACCCAAGACACTCGCTATCCAATTAATCATCGATTCCTTGCACACGAAGAAAATTACGCTCGAATTTTAACCAAAATGTCGAAGGAAACTTGGGAAGAATTGATGCAGTGTTGCGAGCAGATGGCGCAATTTACCGACATGGTGCGGATTGATTGGTTGATTACGAATGAGGGACCGATTTTCTCCGAACTTACCAACTATCCAGGCGCGGGGTACATCGTCTTTTTCGGTACCAGCAGCAGGACTGGATTAGAAGAGGAACTGGAATACTGCCGATTATGGGATTCGGTCAATCCCGTGAATCACTGACATATTCAAACGCGTAAATCGCGGCGCCTGAAAGCACAATCAATACCAAACTTGCAGCCATCGCCATGCCATAGTTTTGGGCACCTGGTCTGCTTATCAGTTGAAAAAGTATGGTTGGCAGAGTTCCTTGGTCTCCATAAGCCAGAAAATTTGCCGCACCAAATTCACCGATGGAGAGGACAACGGTGTAACCGGCTGCTAGGGCGATGGTTTGTCGAATCAGGGGAAGTTGAATAAGCCACCAAGACTGACTTTGAGAAGTGCCATCTAACTCGGCGACCTCCAGTAATTCCGGTGCGAGTCCGCGCAGCGCTGGATAAATAAATCTGATTACGAGAGGTATCGCGAGCAGGCTTTGCGCAATAGGGGTTACCAGCCAACTTGAGCGGAGCGGAAAGATCCCAGACCCAAAGGTCAATAAATATCCAAATCCAAGTACCACGCTTGAGATGCCGATCGGAGCCAGAAAAAAGGTATCCACACCTAATCGGGCTGACTGATTTCTTACTTGCGAACGTGCCATTAAAAAACTTACGAGCAGCCCTAAACCCAAACTAATGATCAATGTGATTGCCGCATTGCGAAGCGAATTGATTCCAGCCGCAGCCACGGAGATGTTGAGCAACTGCCTTGCACCATATGTTCCAAGGTTTGCGAAGTTGGAAAGTCCCCAACGACCCCCAGATGAAAAGGCGCGGAGCGCGAGCGAGGCAATCGGTGCGCAAATCAGTGCGAGCACAATTCCGGATACAACCAAGATGACAGGAAAATCTCGCTTATCAACGATTTTCGCAAACTGTGCATCTCCGAGTTCTTGGATTAAGGACTGAGAAACTAGGCGGCCAGATATAAATAGCGTGAAAAAGGTTAAAAGTAATTGGACCAAGACCAAGGTTGAACTTCGGTGAAAATCAAGAAATCCAGTTGCGGATGTGTAAATCTCGGTCTCTATCGTTTTTGTATTGACGCTGCCCAAAACCATAACAATTCCAAAATTTGCCGAGCAGTAGAGGAATATTAGAGTTCCCACCGAGGCGATTGAATCTCTAATCTGCGGCAGGGCAATATCGAGCATCGTTCGGATTCTTCCGGCCCCATCTAGTTCTGCCGCATCAAAGGCCGCCGGGTCAAGGTGATGCCATGCCAAGCCGATTACTCTGGTGGCAATCGAATAATTCATAAAAGTATTGGCGATGATAATGACCACCACACCATGTGCACCTTTGAACAATGAGGTAAAAGCAATCGCCACAACAATGCTCGGGAGCATGAACGGGATGGTGATGAGTGATCGAAGAACTTTCTGGAATCGAAACCGTTTGACATAAAAAATGTAGGCGCTCGGGATTCCCAGTAGAAGTGAAAGTAGGGCAGAAGCGGCGGCTTGCCAAACGGTAAACCAGATAATCTTGAAAGTTCGCGGTTCGGAGAGTTCCTGAAACAACCGTCCAGTCATTCCAGTCGAAAGAATTTTTCCCAAAGGTAAGTAAAAGAAGAGAACAAAGAAGATGAACGAAATACCCCACAGATATTTGGGTGGACGAGTCCTAGGCAAAGATCGCCGACCATTCCGCCAACCAACTCTTGCGAGCGGCAGCGAAATCCAGCTGATCGCCATAAGTCTTCCCCGCCAGTTGAGTGAATGTTCGCCACTGGTGCGGAAGTGCCACGCCCTTGTCGATTGGAAACATATACATTGATGAAGGAATGCTGGATTGGAATTTCGGTCCAAGCAGGTATTTGATCAAGGCTTTCGCGCCTTGCGGGTTCTTGGCATGGTCGAGGACTGCCACAAACTCAGTCTGACGAAAGCAGCCATCCAGCAGTGCGGCGGTCTGGCTCTGTCCATTGGGCCTCACTTCATCGGCGGGCGAAGATGCGTAACTCAAAACGATGGGGAACTTTCCCTTTCCGCTGGAACCAGAAAAATCTGTGTAATACGCGCTCTCCCATCCCGAATCAACTTTTACCCCATTAGCTTTTAGGGCCTTCCAGTAATCCTGCCAACCCTGGACTCCAAATTGGTCGACGGTCGCGGCTAAAAACGACAAACCCGTGGAGGAGAAATTCGGATTTTCGACAACCGAAAGGTTCTTATAGTTTGGCATGATCAGATCTTTAATTGATGTTGGTATCGCGATCTTGTGCGCCGTAAACCAGAGTTTGTCATAGTTGAAACAGACATCACCAAAATCGGTGGCGGCGATTTTCCCATTGAGAATACCCGCACTCTTCGCCAAGCCGATAAAGGTGTTATCGATGCCAAATACGGCATCACCTATCGGGGAATTTTTCGTAAGAATTAGCCGATTGGTCAGACTGCCCACATCACCAGCTTTAATTAGTTTTAAGTTGTACCCAGTCGTTTTATCAAAATCTGCAATCAACTCTTTACTCATTACAAAAGAATCGTGCGTCACCAAAGTGACATCTAAAACTTTTGGCGTACCAGTGAAATAGACAGCAGTAAAAACCAGAGCGATGGCACCTAACAGTGTTGAAACAACAACTAATTTCTTCTTCGCGATATTCATTTCCTGTGTCCTCCTTGATGGACACGGGTAAGAGTGGTCTCCCTGCGTTGGCATTACCCAGATCAGGTTCGACGGTCGAAGAGTACGAACTCTTCCTCTCAGCCCAGTGTTACTGAACTCCCGTGGGTTAGTAGATTACTACTGAACGTGCCAAAAAGGTGATGAACAAAAGCGTGAGAACAATTTTACTTCTTCATCCCTGGCCAGTATTGATCCGCCCCGTTGATATAGCGACGCACCTGGGCGATGACTTCGCCAAAGGTAAAAGCCTCACCGGCAAAATCCGGACCGAGTTCTCCAGGTGGTACTTGACCCGACAACTGCTTATTTGCTCGAAGTAAGTCGCAGGTTTTTGCCAGGGCATAGACGAGAGTTTCGTCCTGGAAAATCCTGCCTTGTGAAAGTGCAGGTTCCTCTTCACCCGGGGCCAAACGGGTAGTGCGCCAGAAGTTCAGCAACTCGCTTTCGGCAGATAAATTTTCGACAATGCGAAATCTCACATCTACACCACTGTCTAAAAATTTTCGAGTGTTACGAATTCGCAATCGATCCATAGAGGTGTAGGGCAGGTGAGCAACGAAGAGATTGAGAGGGTCCGCACCGGCAACTCGGGAGTCAAATTGCACCCAGTCAATTCCGTCGCCATATTTCAACTGATGTCCACCATGCGAAACGAAAATATTGGGATTGGTCCGAACCAACATTTTGGAGGAGGTGAGTTTTTCCTGTGGGATTCTTCGACCTTGCTGAACTGATTCAAGAAAAGTTTCTATCGGTTCGCCCAACTCGGTATTGGAGTGAGCCCGAAAATTTGCCGCCTCTAACTCTTCGATTAACCCAAGTTCATTATCGGAATGAATAATGTAGTTCTCAACGCGCAAGGCAAGCCCTGACCACTGAGAATCAACGGTATCGAGAATGGTGGCTAGGTTCTTCCCGGGTTCAATGATTAAGAACTCGTCAGCATCAAGGAAGTGAACCCAGTCGTAACCATCTTGGCAGGCGCGAGAAAAAAGGATATTAAAAACTGATTCCTGGTCAAAGGGATGATGGTCCGACTCAAAAAAAGATATTCGGCCAGGAAATACCTTTATGAGTTCGGCAATTCCGGCTTTTGAGTTGTCCGTGCTCGAATGATCAAAGAGATAAATGTGGTCGGCATAATTTAAAAGGGCGTGCGAAACTGATGCAGCGAGCAGCGGCCACTCATTCTTGGCAGCCATGACTGCAGCAATCTTTGTCAATTAACCACCCAAATCTTTGGATACATCATCGAGCAAATCTTAACCTCGGGCGAGCGCTTCTAAGGCGCTCTTCGCCTCGCCACTGACATCCAAGTGAACCTTCACGCCCATTTTCCCTAAAGTGTTTTGCATACCATCACCCATATGCCCGGTGGCCACCACAGTCACTTTATTGTCATTGAGAAACCGCACGATTCGGGCATGATGACTACCCTCAGTTCCCGTATCGTGCAGTGCCCGCCAACCCACTTCTTCCACTCGCCACGCCGCCACTTTTCCCTCGACAATTTCGGCGATGGCTACGGTATTCGCTTTTCCCCAGCCACCTCCAATGGATCCATCCGGAAGCAAAGTTGCGCAAGCGACAAATGAGTTCATGAAACACCATTTCCTTAATTGGTAAGCCGGTTGATTTCAAGCCTAAGTTGATTCAGCTGATTTTCTAGTTCCGAGATTCGTACTTGTTGGTGGAGAATAATTCGAAAATCCTCTGTCCTTGCTTCAAAGGTCTCGGAAACAAATTCACCTTCGAGCCATAAATTATTAAAGGGCGTATCCGTGTGCAGGAATTTTTCCGGTGTCAGCGCGTTCATTCCAAATACTGCGCAAAAATCATTCCAAAGCCCATCATTTTGTAAACCAACAAAACTCTCCACAAGTGACAAACCTGGTCGAGTCAATGCGCCCCAATCTAAGAGCGCCTTACCTGCATCGGGATAGAACCGATAAACATCTACTGGATGGCGGTGCACCAAGCCATTGGATGGCACATTGAGATAGATATACCCGCCATCTTTTACGACCCGCACCATTTCATTGAAGGTAAGCCAGAAGGTCGAATCATGTTCCAAGACGCTGGACGCGAGAACCACGTCAAATGTGCTATCCGCGAAAGGAAGCCGGCTAGTTTGTGCCACAACCAAATCCACTGAAGGTCCGGCTTCTAAATCGACACCCACCCAATCCGAACCTGCTGGCTGCAAATCTCGAAGGGTGCCGTTGACATCGTAGGAGCCCATTTCGAGCACTTTGGACATGGTGGGCTGCCAGTAGCGCTCAAAAAACTTCTGGCCGTTTGAGTAGGCGGAGGGATGCATAAAACAAGTTAAACAGTTTGCAATTTAAATGAACAGTCGCGCCCAATGAGGATAAGTGGGCCCCGTCGGGATCGAACCGACGACCCACGGATTAAAAGTCCGTTGCTCTACCGACTGAGCTAGAGGCCCTCACTTACCAGGGCTTTTAGACCGACCAGTAGTGCGGGTTGAATTGTAAAGGTTTTTTGAAGGGTTATGAACCAACGGTAGACGGGTTATCCGTTGGGTGCGCGATAGGCGGCGACATTCGGGAGTCCAGGAGATCTACTCGACCTCGAACATTCAATTTCTCATAGATTCGCATGGTTTCGTGACGAATTGTGGATTCACTAAAGCCAAATTTGCGTGCAATGGCCAAATTCGTTGCCCCTTTGCGAATATCTTCCAAAATCGCCCACTGCCGTTTGGTAAGGGTAAGAAGTTGTTCCGGCTGGTTGCTCGGGGTGATTTCCTTTGTGGGCTTCGCTTTCTCATTAAGCATGAGGTAGAGCGCGAGCAAAGAACCCATGCGCTCAAAGAAATATTCGAGATTCGGGGTCACAGCAAGTTCGATGTCAGATGTCACGATGGCAGCACCAAAATCTGGAATCGGCCAGGAGATTGCGGAGGCAAATCCGCGAGGATAGAGCAACTCTGCATTGGTGGGGTTGCTGAATAGATATTCGTCATAACTGCCACAGGCCATGATTTTTCCGGTGCGCAACGTTTCATTGGCCGGGGTATCAGTGGAAACTAATCTCTCTGGATCATTAGAAAAATACTGGGGGTTATAGCCATAACCGGCAGGATAATAAACCGCACCATTTAGTCGGATGGCGCTAAAAAAAATATTGGATACTTCAAACTGACATAGAGTTTTTTCCACGAGGTATTTTGCAATCGCCCCAAGAGGTGGTTTCTCAATTCGAAGATATTCAACCAATTCACCTAGGACTGAAAGGTCGTATGGGTCGTCGTCTGGTCCGACAAACGCGAAATGCGCACTCGCAGCTTCTCGTTCCTGCACGCGAACCCCCTCAACGATGCGTCACCATCCCACTTGGAAAGGCACTTCACAAGATCCAAGTGTGGGACTAACACTTCTCTTGGAGGCTGTTCCAAAGTTATCGGATAGCGCTGACACTTTGGAGTTTCGGACGATTGTAGACTTCCCCTTTGAAACTGGGAGTTTGCCGAGCCGCAATAAAAAAGTATGACCGATTAAAAAATCCCCAAATATTCGAGTCGCGAACCCCGCTGAATCTGGACATCTTGTCCCGCGGCGCTAATTTGAAGCGCGTTTCACCAGCTTCCAATGATAGAGATACAGAGGCGCCGAGACGATAAGGGTTGTTGCACCATCCAAAATCCCTTTCACGGAATTGTGGCGATTTTGGCTGGATTGCGAAGCCTTCGCCACATCTGAAGCAGCCTTCGACAAATTCGGATCAACATAGCCAGGGTCGGGATAAATCAAAGCGACCCCACTTCGCAGCGCGCTGGCAACCGCCACCAAAGAGACCAATAGGGCAATTAAACAGACCGCATAAAGGTAGAGACTGCGCCAGTCGACGCTTCGGCGTGAGTAAGTCGGCGGCAAAGTGGGTTTTGGTATCAGTTCGTCGCTCATGAATCAAAGTTTGGAGTAGAGGTGCCATAACCACAAGTGCGCACGGTCAGGAAGCAGCTAAAAGGCAGCCTTTTTTAACCGATCACGAATGGCCTCGGCCAAACCTTCACCCTCAGGCTGGAGAACTGCGATTGTTGTAAGACCGAGCTGATCACCAAGGCGCAAGGCCGCGTACAAATCGCGCGCATATTGTTCGATATTTGATGGCGAAGCCAGTCGAATCGCCCCAGTTGGCGTAGGAACAGTTGACCAAGCAATGAAGCCGTCACCGCCTTCCGCAATCGCATCGAGAACAACTCGTGCTTTGGGTGAATAGTGCGAATCCAGCGAACCTGAGACTCGAATCTCTTGCTGCACGATTGCCTCAACTTTTAGGCCGGTGCTCTCTTCAATCATCGCGACTGTAATTGCACCAAGTCGAAGTATCCGGGGCGCGCGACCGGTGCAGTCAACGATTGTAGATTCGACACCAACAAGTGATGGACCACCGTCAAGAATCAAGTCTCTATCGAGATCGAGAAAAAGACCAAGTTCTTCTTCTACGGCTGTGGCAGTGGTTGGAGAAACTGCACCAAACCTATTAGCACTGGGAGCCGCAACTCCTTTGCCGCCCAAGGAAACGAAAGACTTCAAAAGCGCAAGCGCTAATGGTTGGGCCGGAACGCGCAAGCCAACCGTGTTTTGTCCACCAGTGATGAAATCACCAGCGAGCGCGCTGCGAGTTACAACCATGGTCAATGGACCTGGCCAAAAATCTCGAGCCAACGTAATTGCATATTCTGGAATAGCAGATGCCCAATCCCCGAGGGAATCTATCGACGGAATGTGAACGATCAAGGGATGGTTCTCGGGGCGGCCCTTGGTCGAATATATCCGCGCGACGGCTACTGGATTCGTGGCATCGGCACCTAAGCCATAAACAGTCTCAGTGGGGAATACAACTAATGCACCATCAATTAACGCTTGTGCAGCGCCAATAATCGTATCTGTCGTACACGCGGACAAAATGGTCACAGTCAGAATTCTCTCACCAATTTAGCGCCGAAAGCACAGGCAAAATGTGCAAGGGTATGGTCATGAAACTTCAACGTAGTTCAGCCATCTCACTTCTCGCCGTATTAGGTCTCGCTGGTGCACTTGTTTCGGGCTCATCTGCCCAGGCAGCAACTTCACCAACCAGGTACATCAGCCTAAGTTCTACCGGTACCGTGAAAGTGACACCTGATGCCGTTCGTCTTAACGCCTCGATCTCCATCGTTGGCGCGAACAATAAGGCGGCTCTTGCTAGTGCCTCGACTGCGGCATCGGCAGTTCGAACCGCATTGACTTCAAATGGAGTTGCCACAAAAGATATTAAGACCACTGCCCTCACGGTTTATCCTGAATATAACTACACCCAAACCGGTGGTTCGGTCCTGATTGGTTATCGCGCTTCTCAATCTTTTGATGTTGTCATCCGCAATGCCAAGAACTCCGGCACCATCGTTGATGCAGTAATTGCGGTCGGAACTGATGCGCTTCAAATCAATGGCGTCACACCATTTGTTCTCAATAACGACGGCGCTACTGAAGCCGCCCGTGTTGCCGCGATCAAGAGCGCACGCGCCAAGGCACTTTCTTACGCCAAACTCCTCGGAGTGAAGCTCGGACCTGTCATGTATATGGAAGAAGCATCTGCCCCTTCTCAGTTCCCAGGCGTCTATATGGCCTTGGCAAAATCTGATGCCGGAGCCACTACGGTCGATCTCGGTCAGCAAGACGTGACAGTTTCAGTCAATCTCCGCTGGTATATCGCCTAGATTAGGCGCAGGTATATCGCCTAGTTTAGGCGCAGGTATATCGCCTAACTCAGGCTCAGTTTTACCTTGGCAAGGCTCTCCGATACCCTTGCCTCTGCTTAGCGTCCCCATCGTCTAGAGGCCTAGGACATCGCCCTTTCACGGCGGTAACACGGG
>JBAXOT010000029.1:0-20873 GCA_037133095.1 Actinomycetes bacterium | reverse complement strand
GAATCCGACAATCTCATTCGATGATGGTTTGGCTAAGACGATCCAATATTTCCAAAGAAAGATAACCGGCTAATCGGATCCAACGATTTACAACCAAGTGTGAGGAGTTGTAGTGGCGAAAAAGTTCCCTTTGATCTTCATCCATGGGATGTACATGAACGAAGCAAGTTGGGGCCCGTGGATCGCACGAGCCGCGGATCGGGGTTTCTCTGCGTCTGCGATCTCTTGGCCGTTTCATGAGGGCTCTCCGGAGCAACTTCGTAACAATATTGAGGCTGAACTCGGTCGCCTTACATTCGGTCAAATCGTGAACCACTACAAGAAATCCATTGAGACTCTTCCTGAGCGGCCACTTCTCATCGGGCATTCTATTGGCGGGCTGGTTGTTCAGAAATTGGTGAATGATGGTTTTGCCCGATCTGCGGTTGCCATTAGTTCAGCTCCTGCACAAGGAGTATTCTCGTTCGACCCGCGCTTTTTTAGGGCGAACTTCCCTCACGTTAACCCCTTTAGGGGGAATCGACCCGTAATCATGACGAAAGAGCGATTTCACTACACATTTTGCAACACCATGAGTCGAAAGGATTCTGACCAAGCGTATGAAAAGTACGTCGTGCCCGAGAGTCGAAACGTGCCAAGAAGTACATTGACCTCGCAGGCTAAAATTGATTTTAGAAAAGATCATGCTCCTATATTTTTTTTGACAGGCGACCAAGATCATCTGACTCCACTCTCTTTAGTAAAGCGAAACTTCCGCGCTTACAAAGATCAGGGAGGGGAAGTGGATTTCCGCGAGTTTTCGGGCCGATCACATTTCATTTGTAACCAAGATGGTTGGCAAAAGGTCGCTGATGTTGCTTTTGATTGGCTGGAATTTCAAATGCAGAGCCCTATTCTTTCTCCATGAATGAAAAATCTGTCTTGAAGACTTTCCTTTGGTATCAGGATGATCTCGAAGGGGCGCTGGCTTTTTATAAAGATATCTTTAACGACGTTGAAATCCGTGAAGAGAATTCAATGAATGACAAATTATTCACTGCAGATTTCACAATTTTCGGGCATGAATTCATTGGAATGTCCGTTCAAGGCGGCGAGGCTTTCAATAGTTCAATCTCACTTTCATTACAAGTCGATGGACAAGAAGAGACTGATCGACTTTGGGATGCAATAACTAAAGATGGCGAAGCCGGTCTGTGTGGCTGGTGTAAAGATAAATGGGGAGTCAGTTGGCAAATTACCCCGATACAGATGCGTGATTACTTAGGAAATCCTGATCCCGAGAAGGCTCAGAAAAACTGGGGAATCCTGCGAAATATGGGCAAAATTCAACTGTCGGATTTTGTAGTCTGATGTATGAAGCGCAATCAAGAACTTAAAATCTGTTCTCGCGTCGGGCACGCTCTATTTGTCCCTGCGGATGACGACCGAATCAAATCGGTCCTAAATCCATATCCAAACTTGGTCCAGTGCCTTCGTTGCGGCGATTTAGTTTCGAGCGATGACACGACACCTCAACCCTTAGCGACCTTCCCCATCGTTCTTCGCGGTTCTCATGGTCGTCGGGCGGCCTTGTTGAGAATTCTGGCCGCCGAACGCCTAATTCGCGCCTTTCTCTTAATAACGCTCGCGGCTCTAACTTTAAAGTTAAGTGTTAATAGCAACCCCGTGATTGCTTACATTGGAAAGATATCTGATGCTTCGAAGCCACTGGTCACGCAACTGGGGTTCAGTGAGACGGCGACAAAAATACTCAAAGATCTGCAATCAATCCTGCATCGGACCCCAACATCGTATCGCTGGATTGCTTTGGCTCTGGTGACGTATGGATTGGTCCAACTCTTTGAAGGTGTTGGACTTTGGTTGCTGAAACGATGGGCCGAATACTTAACAGTCGTTGCGACCTCCGCGTTCATTCCATTGGAAATTTACGAGTTACTTCATAAAGCCACAGTATTGAAATCCATGGCACTCGTGGTCAATGTTGCCGCTGTCGGATATTTACTTTGGAAAGGTCGACTATTCGGATTACGCGGGGGTCATTCCGCCTATAGGCAAGAAGAATATGAAACCACCTATTTATACGAACTTATTAAGGACTAGTTCTCCGCACCAAAGAAAGTCACTGAAAACAAATAGGTAATCAATTTCGTCCACTCCTGCTGGTTCATCGGCTTGGCGGACATGTCATTCACAATCTGTCCAATAACATGTGCTTGCATAAACACCCCAAGCGACCGAGAATCCAAATCCGGCTTTGCCCAACCTAATTCCTTAGCCCGAAGATAGAGGGTTTCCCATTCGTCAGTCAGCCGATCCTGCTCAATTGCGAGAGACTTATAAAATCGTTCATCATTAAAAGCCATACTCAGCGAGTGAACTCGTTCGATTCGAATCGCGCGACTATCTTCCATGACTCGCTTGTTCGCTGCCTCAACAAACTTGGCGAGTGCTTCCTCACGGCTCGCCGAACTCTCCAGAATTCTTGCTAAGGATTCGATGGTTTCATTTACATAACGAGAAAACCGAAAAATAAGTGCCGTCTCAATGAGTTCAGGCAGGTCCGCAAAATGATGATAGAGCGAGCCCTTGGAAATCATCGCAGCGCTGAGAATTTCGTCGGTGGTCAACCCAAAAGGAGATTTTGTATTGAGAATGTGATCAACAGCGTCGATTAGAGACTGCTTTGTTGGGTGAACGCCTGGTTTGACCATACTTAATGTTACTTCAGGCGGGGGAGGTGCCAGTCAAACTTTATGGAGAGCTCTCTCATAAGAACAACAACAACTCCGCTCATGAGGGCAGTTACTGATTCCGGTAACGAGATTTTTTCGAGGGCAACATAGCAAGCTGCTCCTAAGATTGCGGAAGTTCCAATTGTTTCGCGATGAAGAAGGACTGGTTCAACTTGGCAAAATAGATCTCTTAGCAAGCCTCCGGTGACGCCACCTATTAAACCGAGTGCAATCGACCCAACCACACCTACGCCGTTGCTAACCGCATAGTTTGTGCTCGCGACAGTTGCCACCGCTAATCCAAATGTGTCAAGACTTAAGACAAACCTGCCGATTGGTCGCGCATTGTTCGAGATTATAGTGACCAGGACTGCCGTCAAGACTGAGAAAAATAGCCACGGGTGATAGATCCACGGTGGTTCTTTACCCACGAAAACATTTCGAAATGTGCCACCTGCCAGCGAAGATACACCGGCAACCAGAAAAATGCCGCCGTAATCCAGACCCTTTGAGGCTGCCACTCGGGCTCCAACAAGTGCAAATGCAAGAGTTGCGAGGAGGTCGAGCGAAGTGACCAAAGAAACAATTCGCATATCCCAAGCCTAACAAGCGGGGACAGCACTCTTACTACCGATTACATACGCTCGTGAGAGCAATCAGACGTGCTCACGGCATTGACTAGCCTCTCTCGGCGGCGTAAACCTTGGGTATCAAACGGAGAAGGTGCGCAATGACTGAAATGACGGAACGGCTTGGAGTAGTGGCTATAAGTTTGGCAGAAGCAAGAATTTGGACGCACGGCATGCTTCCTCACACACAACCGCACTCCGTGCACATTAGTGAATTGCATCTGTTGCGCCACCGAAGGCATGAGGCCCATTACTCGGGTCGGGAAGATATGTATGACGACCCAGACTTTTATGAAGATATCGTCGAGTCAATAAAAGATTCCCAAGAGATACTTCTTTTTGGTCATGGCAAAGGCAAAGCAAGTGCAATGTTGAAGTTCTGCCAGTACGTTGAACGAAAACATCCTGAAATAGCAAAACGCATCGTTGATGCACTGGATGCCGATCTGGCTGACTTGACCAATGATCAAATCTTAGATCACGCCCGTAAGTGGCAACTTCAAGAATTACAACAGTCCTAAAGGATTCGAGTATTAAAATGAGTCACGAAGAATTGAGTATTTATCGTGGAGTGATGGTGGTCGGCGTGGATGGCTCACCTTCATCCATTGCTGCATTTCATTGGGCGGCAAAACATGCATCGGCTCTCCACATGAGCATCAAGGCGGTCTGCGCGTGGAACACCATTAATTTTGCCACCGAGATGATTTCTGTCGGTTTCGGGTCGAGCGGATTTACTGATGCCACTAATCCGGAAGAAATCGCGAAACGCATCTTGGAGGCCAGCGCACAGGAGTTGTTCGCCACCAACCGCCCTCTGGACCTCGAGCTCTCAGCGGTCGAGGGAAGCGCGAGCGAAGTTCTCTTAGATGCGAGTAAAGCTGCTCAAATGTTGGTTTTAGGTTCTCGCGGTCATGGCTCTTTTGTTGATCTAATCCTTGGTTCGGTCAGTGACAACTGCTGTGCAAAAGCAAAATGCCCCGTGCTTATCGTCCATGCGGAGCAAAACTCCTAAGTCGGTTCACCAAAACGATTGCTGCCTACGTCTCCTGGCTTGGCCATCAAGTAGATGTTGTAAAAAGGGATGAGTAAAAACCAACCCGTTCGGTTCGTGTCGTGCAGTCTTCTTACTCCCGCAGAAATCATGGGGACAAAGAAAACAATCTCAATAAAGTTTGACGCCATTAATGACTTCCCATTTCCGACAAGAGCTGCGATCAGACTTAACCCTGCAAAACAGAGATAGAAATACCAATACTCTTTTCGGGATGATCGGGTGCGAAAATCACCATACTTGCGAAAGCAAGCCGTAACTGCATCGTTCATGGGGAACCTCCTTTGATGAGATTACTGCATTATCCTTAGCGAATGGGAACAGAGTTAAATTTTGGCTTGGACACTTTCGGGGATGTTACTGTCAACGAAGATGGCTCGGCGGTTTCAGCCGCACAGGTAATTCGCGATGTTGTGGCGCAAGCCCAATTGGCCGACGAATTAGGAATTTACGGTTTCAACGTTGGCGAGCACCATCGTTCTGATTTTGCAGTGAGCGCTCCAGATACGGTTCTCGCGGGTATAGCCACGGTTACAAATAACATCATTCTCGGTACCGGCGTAACCGTTTTATCGAGTGATGATCCGGTGCGGGTTTATCAACGCTTTGCCACAGTTGATGCCCTCAGCAATGGCCGCGCTGAAATTACCGCCGGGCGCGGATCATTTATTGAATCTTTCCCGCTCTTTGGATATGACTTAGGAAAATATGAAATCCTCTTTGAAGAGAAGCTCGATTTATTAGTCGAAATTCTCAAGGAAGGGGCGGTCACCTGGTCAGGCACGACTCGTGCTGGACTATCAAATCAGCAGGTTTACCCTAAGACCGAAGGTGGCCACATGCCTCTTCGAGTCGGAGTAGGTGGAACCCCGGAATCTGTGGTTCGTGCGGCTCGGGTTGGCGCGCAATTGGCACTGGCAATTATTGGTGGTGCGCCGGAACGTTTTGCACCCTTCGCTCAGTTGTATCGAGACTCACTCAAGGAATTTGGTCGCGAGCCGTTGCCAATATCCATTCACTCACCTGGCCATATTGCCGCTACGGATGAAGAAGCGATTGAGGGATATTGGCCACACTACGCTGCTATGCACGCCCGTATCGGCCGTGAACGTGGTTGGAGTCAAATTACTCCCGAGCAATTTGTTAATGAAATTACGCATGGCTCGCTATACGTCGGTAGTCCACAGACGGTCGCGAAAAAGATTGCTCGGGCAGTTACTGCAGTTGGCGCCCAAAGGTTTGACCTGAAATATGCATCTGGAACCACGCCGCACAGCATGTTGATGACCTCCATCGGACTTTATGGCACAGAAGTTATTCCGCTGGTTCGTTCGCTTCTTTAACCCATTGTTGATTTAGATGAAGTTAATCCTGGAGTGCGAGTTCAATGGCATTTTCGATCCCTTCAAGAGAGATCTCTTCGAGATATTTCGTAACAAGGGCGATGAACATATCAAGCTCGCCTAGTTCGGGTCCGAATATCCCTGATTGGGTAAAAACTTGCGCCACAAAATCAGCCGTGGAGTGTGATGAACGTGCAAGTGACTGAAGACTCTCCCTGGCTGAGTCTTTCATTTGGTCGGCATATATTCCGGGAGCAAAATCGTGCAACGGAGCGATACAAGCCAAATAGGAGGCCACGGTGAGCGCAATTAGTTTCGGTGGCTCACCGTTTCGGCAATGAAATAGCACCGGTTCAGTAATCCGCTGTGGCAACTTTGTCGAGCCATCAGAACCGACTCTGCTGGTTTTATCTCCTAATACGGTATTTGACCAGCGAGAAAATAGTTGATCGATATAGTGCAAAACATCTAACCCATGAGGCAGGTCAAGTGTTGGAAGATATTCGTTGAAGATTAATTTTCTAGCCGCTGCCGCAATTGACTCATGAAAGCGTGATTCCGGAATGGTCTCTTTTCCGGCCAGGGCTCCTAAGTACGCCAACAGAGAGTGAGTTCCATTAAGGAGTCTCAACTTCAGCGTCTCGTATTCACTTACCTCATTAGTAAATATTGCACCTGCGCTCTCCCACTTGGGACGTCCGCCAGCAAAATTGTCTTCCAGCACCCACATAGCGAAAGGCTCGGCAGCAACCGGAACTTCATCGCGTATCCCAAGTACCTTTTCAACCATCTCGACATGAAGATCTGTCGTACCTGGAACAATTCGATCCACCATCGAATTTGGAAAAGTAACTGATGATTCCAGGTATGGCTCTAACAACCGGGCTTTCTCAACGGGTAGCTGAGAAATAAAATCTTGGATGAGTCGTTTGGTCACGTCCCCGTTGTGGGAGAGGTTGTCACAGCTCAGAATTGTGATTGGCCCACCGCTTTCCTTAAGGCGCCGAAGAAGACCGCGAACTATGAGCCCGATTGCGGTTTTTGGAGAATTATCAAGGCTGACATCGGACACAACATCGGGATGAGAAAAATTGAGCCCGTTGGTTGCTTGGGAAATTTGGTATCCAGATTCCGTGATTGTGAGCGACACAATTTTGATTTTAGGATCCGCGATTAATTCGATGATTCGTTGGCTCTTATCTAATCCGGCGAAAACTTCTGTATGAATAGCCGGAATTAGTGCTTCGTTCGAAGTAGGAGAAATATCAATAACAGCATAGAGATTGTCTTGCTCATTCATCGCGCCGCTAATAGTCGGGTTGCGAAAGGAAAACCCGACGATGCCCCAATCCCCAGGTTCACTTCTTACTGCCTTCGCTGTATAGATGGCGAAGTGAGCGCGATGAAAGTTGCCTAAACCGAGGTGAACAATTCCAGCAGTCGGCGCCCCTTGCGGAAGAAGCATGGCGGAAGGGGGAGCACTTGAAAGCGTCAACCGAGGAATTTCCAGCATGCCATATCTTCTCCTATTAATCCATGAAGTCTCGCCCAGAGTCCAAAACTCTGGACGCAAAATTCTGTGGTGTAATTTCCACTTATGAAAGTTTTGCAGATTCTTGGAAAGTTAGAGATGGACTCCGTCGAACTTCCAATCCCAGAACCAGAGTTAGGTGAAGTTCGGATAAAGGTCGCCTTCGCTGGTGTTTGTGGGTCAGACCTTCATTACTACTTTGAAGGTGCGAATGGTGCTTTCGTGGTTAAAGAGCCGCTCGTTCCAGGGCATGAACTCTCTGGCATTGTTGACTTTGATCCTTCAGGTGAATTTCCGACCGGACTTTCTGTGACAATCCACCCGGCACGCTTTGGCACGAGTGAACCGAAGATCGAAGAGCGCCCGCATCTTTGGCCGGGGGGTAGCTATCTCGGCAGCGCCTCCACTTGGCCTCATACTCAAGGTGGCATGACCGAGTATCTGATCGTAAGAAAAAATATGGTTCGCGAATTGCCCGCTGGCCTAGATCTTGCAACTGCAGCGCTCGCCGAACCTTTGGCGGTCGCACTCCATGCCTTAAATGTTGCAGGGGGTGTAGCTGACCAACGAGTTCTGATTTCTGGTTCTGGTCCAATAGGTTTACTTGTTGCAGCTGCAGCGAAAGTAAAAGGTGCCACAGAGGTAGTCACTTCTGATTTACTCGAGGGACCATTGAACCGAGCAATCGCAGTCGGGGCGAGTCGCACAATTAAGATTGGCCGGGATGAATTTCCCGAAAATTACTTCGATATTGTTTTTGAATGTTCTGGCGTCGCGCCAGCAATAACTGGCGCAATCACGGCGGCACGTCGGGCAGGGCTCATTGTTCAGGTGGGGATGCTCGGTGCTGGGAATCAACAGATTGTTTTTGCTCCGGTTGTAGTGAAAGAACTCACGATCAAAGGAGCATTTCGTTTCAATAATGAGATAGATGAAGCGGTAAAAATTTTGGCTGAGAATTCCTGGATTTCTTCGGTTATCACTCATACTTTTGCCCTCGAACAGGCGCAGGAGGCATTTGAAATAGCTAAAGATTCGCAAACTTCAGGAAAAGTCTTAATTCAGATTTCTTACGGAGAACTTTCATGAAAGAACACGTTGTTTGGACGCAATGGGAGGATCTCAAAGTTCCCGAAGGTTTTCGCGCTCTCAATCCTGGAAATACTCCGCTTGCAGAGTCCGATTTAAGCGAGATTACCTTCTTCACGCCCGTGTATATGAGCGGACGCGCTGGATTGGAATTCAGTTCGAGAATGTCTAGCCTGGAGATTTTGCAGGTACCTAATGCTGGATATGACGATGCGATTGAGTACCTGCGTCCTGGAGTTCTCTTGTGTAATGCCCGAGGCGTGCATGATGCCTCGACTTCAGAGTTGGCAATCGGTCTAGGAATTGCGGTTCGCCGAGGATTCCACGACTTTGCGCAGGCTCAAGAGCGAGGCAGGTGGATGCACCAAAGATTCGCTTCCTTCAGCGACTCAAAGATTGCCATCATTGGTTACGGCTCGATCGGACAAACAGTTGCCAGAGGGCTCTCGGGGTTTGATGTTGAAATTGATGCTTTCTCTAGATCAGGATCAGACGGAGCAAAGAAAATATCCGAACTTGATAACTTCATTGGTGAGTACGACATCATCATGCTGACGCTGCCCCTAAATGATGAAAGTCGTAAAATGTTTGATGCGCCAAGACTTGCCAAAATGAAAGATGGGGCAGCTCTTATTAACGTGGCTCGTGGTGGAATTGTTGATACTGATGCGCTATTAACAGAACTTAACGCGGGTCGACTTTGGGCTGGACTTGATGTGACAGATCCAGAACCTTTGCCTGAAGGTCATCCGTTATGGCGAGCGAAAAACTGCATCATCGTTCCGCATGTTGGTGGTGACTCAACTGCTTTTCTCTCTCGTGGAAAGAAGTTAGTAGAACATCAACTATTGAGGCTGGCGAATGGTGAAGAACTTATAAATATCGTGGCTAGAGGTTAATTACTTCTTCGCTCAATTTCTCGAATAATCGCGCTGTGATCCAAAGCTCCGTCACCTGACGCTATGAGCGCTTCGAAAAGCGCGGTTACTTCTTCGGTGACTGGCAAGCTGACTCCGAGAGATTTTCCAGCTTCAAGTGCAAAACGAAGGTCTTTCAATTGAAAAACTGCGCTCCCACCTGGGGCAAAATTCATGGATTCGATTTTTTCCCGTTTTACATTGAGGACTTGCGATCCCGCCAAACCGCCAGCCAGAATATCAAGCACGGTTTTAGTATCTAGTCCGGCTTTGCGCGCGAGAGTCACTGCTTCTGCTAGGGCAGTCAGAGTTACTGCAACAACGATCTGATTGCAGGCTTTGGCCAATTCACCGGAACCCAAAGGTCCCAAATGCCGAATGGTAGATCCTATGATTTCAAAAATCGGCCTGACAATTTCCAAGGCGTGTTGATTCCCGCCCACCATGATGGAGAGTTCACCTTTTTGGGCTCCAACATCACCTCCACTCACTGGTGCATCCAGCACATCAATCTGCTGCGCCACAAGTTCTTTTCCAAGTTCAACGACCGCAACAGGAGAGACGGTTCCCATAACAACCAAAATGTCCCCTGGTTTCAATGCGGCTCGCAATCCATTATCCAGAACTTCATACACCTGTGCGATATCTGGCAAGACAGTCAAAATGATGGGTGCATCAATGTCGTGAAGTTCAGAAACGAAATGGGCGCCAGCGGCAGTTGCAGTCTCGATTGCCGGCTTGGAACGATTCCAAACCTGAGTGAGCGCACCAGATCTACTTAGGTTGATTGCCACAGGCAGACCTATCGCACCTAAACCAATGACAGCAACACTTGCAGATCTCTGATTCATCGCCAAGCCGCTAACTTTGCTAAAAATTGTGGCGTCTGCAGAACTTCCTTATTCACGATAAATGGCGGAATCTTTCCTTCATGCAAAGTCTTCACTGCACCGAATGCACTCATGCCCATGCCCCGAGCCAATTCATCAGTCCATGCGATGTTATGTGGCGTAACAATGACGTTCGACATTCTTAGTAAGGGGTTGTCGCTCGAAGTTGGTTCAGTTTCAAAAACATCCAGCCCGGCACCGGCAATAGCCCCAGCACTCAGAGCATCAATCAGCGCTGACTCTTCAACGAGAGCACCGCGAGAAATATTAACGAGAAATGCACTTTGCTTCATGAGGTTTATTTTCGAACGATTAATAAGGTGGCGGGTTTCAGGGGTCAGAGCTGCAAGTACGACGATGACATCGGCTTCTTGCATGAGAGTGTTCAGATCTACCAAAGTTACATTATGGAGATCTGCCTCCTCCTGAGTTTTCCAAGGGTCATAGGAAATTTGATTGCAGCCGAAGGCAGAGATTAATCGGAAGAATTCAGTTCCGATATTTCCAAGACCAATCGTGGCCACGGTTTTTCCGTTAAGTCCGACACCCAAACCATTAAGTCTTCGATCCCATCCATTTGCTCGAGCAAGCGCATCCTTTGCGTGGAGGTTATGCATAGTTGATAGCACTAGCGTTAAAGCAGCAGTAGCAACTGGTTTTTTTGATCCGTCGGGAGTTATTGTCAATGCGACGCCAGCTTTGGTGCAGGCTGTCAAATCAATATTGTCATAGCCCACACCGAGCCTGGCAAGTAGCGTGGGTGAGTTCTCGGGTGCATCAAATGATTGTGCATCTACACCTGGTCCAGCAAAAACGATGGCGTCAAATCCTGAAACCACTTCTGGACGAAAATTTTGCCCTGTTGGCGCGAGGAATTTCCAATCAAGCGGCGCAAGGGTGTCAATGGAAATATCTCCCCAAGTGAAACCTCCGGAGCCATTATCTAGATCGGAAGAAAGTCCGACAGTAAATCCCATTAGAGAACCGCTGTGGGATTTAGAGGTGAGCCAGTTCCGCCCGGAATATTTAAAGGCGCCAAGTTAATGAGAAAGTTCCATTGTTGGTGCTGCGCGCAAGCTTTGCCGAGAGCCTCAAGTTGTAAATTATCCAAGAGTGGAATTCCCATTCCAGGCAGTGCCAATACGTGGATAGGTGAACCAACTCCAGTCACTGGCGATGGGCGGACATCGCTGTCACCGTCTCCACCAATTACAGAGACCTTTCGCTCTTTAAAAAGTTCCATAACATCGACGTGAAAACCAGCAGATAGGTTGCTGGGATCCCAAACTCCAACCTTTTCTCGTCGAGCAAAATGTCCGCTTCGAAGTAAAACGCAATCGCCCTGAGAAATCGTAAAGCCAAATTTGGCTTCCATCGCGAGAACATCAGCTTTAGTTACAGCAGTTCCTGGCTCCAACCAATCAACTTCATAAAATCTCGCCGCGTCGAGAAGTACACCTCGAGTCACAACAGGTCCAAGCTTGTCGACAGTGGCCCACGTGGAGCCCCAGGAATGAACGACATCTGCGGAAGTGACGCCACCAAAGAGCAATCCTTTGTAAGCAATATGCGTCATTGAATCGAGATGACTCGCCGCTTTGCCATGGTAGTCAACCCCAATGAAGTCCTTATTTGCCGTAGGTTCTGGCGCTTCGTCATCGCCCATCTCGGTCATGAAATGAAGCGCTGGTTTTGCATTGTCGGGTCCGGAAGTTGTGTTCCAAGCGAGAGCAGTTGGAACTACCACACCTTGCTTTGCAGATTGCAACGCGCTCTTCACAATTTCCGGTGTGATGAAATTCAGTGCACCACGTTCAATTGTCTCGGGCGAATAATCGGACCAAGTTTTAAGTTTTTCAAAGATGGCGTCGAATTCATCAAAAGTGAGATGCGGGCCATTAATGGTGGTTGGATCAGTTGGCATATTGACTCTCTTGTCCGAGGCTAAGGGCGCTGATAGTGTCCGACCATAGCAGGATGCTGTGTGGCGTCCAGAGGGTTGGATGACAATGTTTGTCGAGGAAGACCACCATCTTGTTCCCGCCGTTGCCAGAGCCGCGGCCATTTTGGATCTTGTCGGTCAATCTCATCGAGCCATCGCATCAAATGAGATTGCACGTCAATTGTCTCTTCCTAAATCCTCGACCGCAAATATATGCATCGAGTTAGAGCTGGCGGGAATGCTGGTTCGCCGAGATCAGGGCTACGCCTTGGGACGAAAGCTTGTTGAGTTGGGCGGTCTTTATCTTTCCAGCGTAGATGCTATTCGGGACTATTACGACCTCTGCTCTAGCCTGCCAATTCTCTCCAGAGAATCTTCACGTATCGCAATACTTGATGGCACGGATGTTCTCTACCTGGGAAAATATGAAGGTCGTCAGCAAATCCGATTAACCGCGAATATCGGTGATCGATTCCCGGCGAGTTGCACGGCAACCGGGAAAGTTTTGATGGCTCAACTTCCACCAGGTGAAGCGGAAGAGCGCTTCCTCGAAAAGCCCGAAGCATTTGTTCAATTAACCAATAAGTCGATTGCCTCCGTCAAACAACTTGCCAAAGAGTTGGACGAAACGCGCGAACGTGGTTATGCAATAGACGATGAAGAAGCCACCCCAGGGGTCATCTGTTACGCCATGGCGGTTTCGAAATTTCGTGGTGAGACCTCCTCGGTTGCAGTTTCAGTCACCTTCCTTAAGCAGCGCCTTGTACCCGGATTCAAACAAGCTGTCCTCAACGATCTCATCGCTTTGGCAAAAGGGCTTTCCAATCCTCTTGCGGGCCGTTCATAACGATTTAATAACATAACCCAACCAACTGGACGGCGAATAACTCTTTGGGCTACTTAGGTTTAGGTTGCCTTCAGTTACACCAGAAACGGAGGTTTGCGTGAGGACTGAAACTGGCAACGTTGCCCCAATCATCTCCATCAAGAACCTCTCCAAGCGCTTTGGTGCGACTCAAGCTTTGAACGATGTTTCTATTGATATTAATTCCGGTGAAGTCATGGCATTACTAGGTGCCAATGGGGCTGGGAAATCAACCGTTATTAAGATTTTGGCGAAGATCTATTCCCCCGATTCTGGTTCCATAACTACACCTGATGGCGGTTCGCTGGACGATGTTCGCTTCGCCTTTATCCACCAAGACCTTGGGCTCGTGGAGTGGATGACCGTTGGGGAATCAGTTGCTCTTGGATCTGAATATCCCATGAAAAATGGCGTAATCAGCTGGTCTGGGGTTCGCGACATGGCCAAAGATGCGCTCGCAAGCGTTGCGCCACACATCAATGTTAATGATCAAATTTCCTCGTTATCGCGAGCAGATCGATCTTTGGTTGCTATAGCCAGGGCTCTTTATGCAAAGTCTGATGTCCTCATTCTGGATGAACCCACAGCCAGTTTGCATTCCTCCGACTGTGAAAGTCTATTTGCGGTTTTACGGCGACTTCGCGATTCCGGCGTAGCTGT
This sequence comes from Actinomycetes bacterium, assembly GCA_037133095.1. Classification (GTDB taxonomy): domain Bacteria; phylum Actinomycetota; class Actinomycetes; order Nanopelagicales; family Nanopelagicaceae; genus CAIMZW01. The sequence goes on along the minus strand of JBAXOT010000029.1, from coordinate 7,221 downwards.
TGTTTATGTTTCTCATCGCCTCGATGAAATCTTTAAAGTTTCGGATCGTGTTGTCGTCCTTCGAGATGGCAAGTTGGTCGAAGATGGTCCAGTCGATAGTTTCACGCCTCAAACTTTGGTGACCGCAATCGTGGGAAGACAAACTGCATCGTTCAATCTTTCTGGTGTGAGCCATGGTGATGTGGTGCTGAAGGTTGAGAATTTAGTTTCTAATCGAGTTCTTCCTACCTCCTTTGAACTTCGTCAAGGAGAGGTCTTGGGTTTGATCGGACTGAATGGCGCTGGCCAACGTGAGGTTGGTCGAACTATTGCCGGGGCAATTCCTCAGACAGGTGGCGTCATCACCTTGGATGGAAAAATCTTGTCTGGAAATATTGCTAATGCAGTGCGGCACGGGATTTCACTTATCACGAGTTCTCGCGCTGAAGAAGGACTCTTCATGAACTACACAGTTCGCGAGAATATTTTTTCTAATGTCACTGCACGCGGCTCGCATATTTGGAGTTTGATTCGTAAAAAGCAAGAAAAGGTTGCGGCTGGAATATTGACCGAAGAATTCAATGTAAAGCCACGCAATACCGAACTCGCTATTGCAACCCTCTCTGGGGGAAATCAACAAAAAGTAATTCTGAGCCGCTGGCTTTCCTTTTCTCGAAAAGTAATCATCCTCGAGGAACCAACTGCGGGAGTTGATGTTGGCGCTAAAGGTGATATCTATCGGCTAATTCACGAAGCTACGCTCAAAAACCTAGCCATTTTGCTCGTGTCCACCGATTTCGAAGAAGTTGCATTGATGGCGCATCGCGCGCTGGTGTTCTCTGAAGGGGAAGTTGTGAAAGAGTTGGAACGATCCGAAATATCTATCGCCAATTTGGTTACTTACGCTTCGCGTGCGAATGTGAGTGTGTGATTTCATGATTAAGCGCGAAAAATCAAAGGGTTCATCTCAGTCAACTCTTGTTGGGACAATTGGTTTGCCTGTCCTTGCGGTGCTGTTATTTATTATTTTTTCGGTTGCACTTCCAAGTACATATCCCACAGTCTCCAACTTGCAAGGAATGCTCTCAAATCAAAGTATTCCGGCGATTTTAGCTTTGGGCGCAATGCTTCCTATTGTCACGGCAAAGTTCGATCTCTCCATGGGTTACGGAGTTGGCCTGTCACACGTAGTTGTTATGTGGTTCTTGGCTAATACTGGAGTACCTTGGATTTTAGTCTGCCTTCTCACGATAGTCGGCAGTGCATTAATTGGACTCATCAATGGCTTGCTCGTGGAATTCGCTCAGATCGATTCTTTCATAGCCACTCTAGGCACCGGCAGCGTGCTCTTAGCTTTTAGTGGTTGGATAACTGGCGGAGGGCGCATCGTGCCCCCACAAAAAGGGTTGCCGGTTGGCTTTACCAATTTGATTGATCGTCATATTTTCGGATTACCCATGGGCGCGTATTATGTTTTGATTTTGGTCGCCGTTCTCGCGATCGTTCTAGAACTTCTTCCGTCGGGGCGCGGCCTCTATGTCATTGGCTCTAATCCTCGAGCGGCGGAACTTATTGGCATCCCAAAGCGTCGATACACAATCCTCGCCTTTGTTGCCGCATCATCAATCACTGGATTTGCAGGATGTTTACTCGCTGCCCAACAACAGGTGGGAAACCCAAGTATTGGCGGCGAATATCTTCTACCTGCATTTGTTGGAGCTCTCCTCGGTTCCACAACAATTCGACTAGGAAGAGCAAACGCATTGGGTACTCTCGTTGCGGTTGCCATTCTTGCAATCGGAGTATCAGGAATTCAGCAATTAGGTGCTGATTTCTGGGTTACACCTCTCTTCAACGGTCTGACGTTGTTAGCCGCTGTCGGTCTTGCTGGGTTCTCGACAAGACGTCGTTTGAAATCAGGTGCTGAAGCTTCCCGACGGAGCATGGAAGTGGAATCATCAAAAGTTGTTCCTCAAAATCCAAGTTAAACAATCGACAAGAAGGAGAAATGTGAATAGCTATAAGAAGAGCCTCGTTGCGATTACCGCAGCAAGCGCGCTCATTATGGGAACTGTTGTTGCTCTTGGGGCATCATCTGCTTCCGCCGCAGCTGGATGTCCTGCTGCGCTAGCAAAGGCACAGAAAGCAGTTGCTGCTTCTGTCGCTGTTAAAGCACCTTGGGATGGTCCAAAGACCGGACCTAAGGCAGCCACAGGCAAGACCCTGATCTATGTCGCGCAGACCATGCAAAATGGTGGCGTTGCTGGAGCTGAGAAAGGCGTAGAAGAAGCCGCCAAAGCAATCGGCTGGACCGTGCGCGTACTTGATGGTCAAGGAACTCAGCAAGGAATGGCTACTGCAACTCAGCAGGCTGTGACACTCAAGGCGGATGGAATCATTATTGGTGGTTTTGACCCTGCTACCGTTAAATCGGCAATTGATGCGGCAACTGCGGCAAAGATTCCAGTCATTGGCTGGCACGCTGCTGCAACTTCTGGCCCACAACCTGACCTTGGACTTTTCTCTAACGTCACCACACTTCGCAAGGACGTTTCGAAGATCTCCGCTGACTGGGTTATTGCAGATTCAAAGGGAGTTGGCGGACTCGTAATTTTTACCGACAAGTCAATCCCATTTGCTAAAGGCAAGTCAGACGAGATCAAGGCCGAGGCGGCAACCTGTGCTTCCTTAAAGCTCTTGAAATATGATGACATTCCAATCGGCAATGACACTTCAACTCGCGTTCAAACCGAAACTTCAGCTCTGCTCGCTAAATTTGGAAAGTCATGGACTCACTCCATCTCCATCAATGGTGGTCTTTATGTAACCCCAATGGCTGCAGCACTTCGTGCCGCAGGTAAGAAAGGTACTGACTACCCACACAACGTAGGCGCCGGCGACGGATCTGCTGACGAATATCAGAGAATTGCTTCTGGCTCTTACCAGTCAGTCACAGTTCCAGAACCTTTGACGATGCAAGGATGGCAGATAGTTGACGAGTTCAACCGTGCCTTCAATAGCAAACCTGCAAGTGGTTATGTCCCTGTAGTTCACTTGGTTACCAAGGCAAACGCTGGAACTTCAACAGTTTGGGATCCACAAAACGGATACCGCTCTGAATACAAGAAGATCTGGGGCGTTGCTTAAATAAGTGCTGAAAATGCACGGCTAAGAAATCACTCTTAGCCGTGCATTTCTTTTAGGGGAGGCGCAACGAAATGGCGTTACAAGCTAAACTAGTTTTGTTGGGTCCCATGGGAGCCGGAAAGTCAACCATTGGAAAATTATTAGCCACAAATCTTGATTGGCCGTATTTTGACAATGACGAAGAAATGGCGAAAATGTCCGGCCTAACGGCCACCGAACTTTCCCTTCTCTCAGTAGCTGATCTCCACCTATATGAAAGTCAATACCTTAAAGAGTTATGCGCCAAACCAGCGCCATTCATCGCGGGGGCGGCGGCATCCGTGGTTGACTATCGAGCCAACCTTGAATTGCTCAAATCAGTTACACCTATCTATTTGCGAATTACCTTAGATCAAGTATTAGAACGTGCTGGTGGTGCTGGGATCGGACGGACGAATATTGGCTCCGATTTGTCAGACGTCCTAACTGAACGTTTCACGCGTCGAGATCCCATTTATACCTCTGTTGCCAAATTGACCGTTGAATTGAGTTCTGAGCCTGAAGTAGATGCGGCGCAGATACTGGAATTCCTCGCGCGATTGGTCTGATTTAGTACCCTCAAGTTATGGGTCCAATGGCTTTGAAGCGTGAAGTTATTTCGGCCTACCTACTAATTCCCGTTACGTTGCTGGCTATTGTCTTGGGAAGCACAACAAGTAATGGGTACCTTAACCGAAACAATCTTATCGGTCTGGTAACGGATTATCTCCTTGGCTTCTTTTTCCTTAATGTTGGACTTGAGTTGAAATTTGAATTGAGCGAAGGCGTACTCGTCAATCGAAAACTACTGGTCATTTCGCTTTTCTCCGCCGTCATTGGAATGGTTGTCCCTGCCGCCATTTATGTCTTCCTGTGCAGAGCAAATGGCATCTCTCATTCCGGTTGGGGCATCACAATGGCCACGGACTTACCTTTGGTTTTGGTAGTGCTTTCCATTTTCAAGCAAAACAGAATCAGAGGATTTATTTTGGCGCTGGCCACCTTTGATGACATTGGTTCTGTCATTGTTTTATCCATTCTCTACCACCAGAATTTTCACGGCATCTATTTCCTATCTTTTCTTGCTGTACTGGTTCTCTACTTTGTTCTCTCGAGATTTCTGACAAACATCGTTCTTGGGGCATTCCTTTTCATTTTGGCACTCTATTTCGGCCGCCACTCGGGAGTTCAGTCTTCACTCATTGGCGTGGCTTTTGGGATTATGACTTCTGTTCGAGTCGCGAATCGAGAATCAATCAATGCTCGAATGCGCAAGTTTATTGAGCCTTTTACTGCCTTCATTGTGGTTCCACTCTTTATCTTCGTTTCACTTGATCGCAATTTTCACTTCACACTTCAATTGCTCAGTTCGGCGATTTTGGTTTCTCTGGTTCTCGCACGACTTATAGGAAAACCGCTTGGCATTTTTTTCGGCGCTCTAGTAGCCAAAACTATTTTGAAGGTTCAACTTCCGTTCAATTATTTTGAACTCCTCCTGGTGGGAGCCCTCGCGACGTTAGGTCTTTCCGTCTCACTGCTCTTCGCGGAGAAGGATTTTTCGGGAACAAATCAAACATTGGCGGTTTTGGCGATATTGGTCATCATCCCGCTAGGGATATTGCTGAGTTTCGTCGTTAGGGTGGCAGAGAAAAAATCAGCAATCTAAGATTATCTCCATAACCTGTCGATTGAAGAGGGAATGTTAAATGCCAACTCCAACTGTTCGAATTAGCAAAGATCAACATATCTGGGCATATGGGGCTGATATGGAATGTGTGGTCACGGTCGACCCAGGTACGATCATTGAAATTGAAACGTGGGATTGCTTTACCGGCCAAGTTCAGTCGGAGAGCGATACTTTAGAAAAACTTGATGTTTCACGAGTGAACAGCGCCACTGGTCCGATCTTTATTACCGGAGCCGAGCCAGGTGACAGTCTCTCCGTGACTTTGATCGATATAAAGCCTGGTCCACAAGGGGCTGGAATGGTTATCCCTGAATGGGGCCAGCTGATTGATCAAGTGAAGTCCCCAGTCACTCGAATCTTTAAGGTCGAAGATGGCATCATTCACATGAACGAAAGAGTTTCCTGGCCCGTTCGCCCAATGTTTGGCGTTATTGGAGTAGCCCCCGCAGAAGGTGAGTACGCCACATTTTTAGCTGATAGACATGGTGGCAATATGGACGATCAACTGAATGGCATTGGCGCGACCATTCACTTGCCCGTCTTTCAACCTGGTGGCAAGTTGGCCATAGGAGATATGCACGCATCCATGGGCGATGGTGAAATCTCCGGAACTGGCGTTGAAATTGGTGGCACGGCCATCATTAAAGTGGACCTCATCAAAGGCAAACAAGGTGGTTGGCCAATCACTGAGACTGCCGACTCTTGGATTACCCATGGCACGACCGCCGACAGTATTGATCAGGCTCTCAAGAATGCATGTGAGGAGGCCGCAAAACTTCTTGTTAACGAATGGGGATTCACGATTGAGGATGCGTTTATCTTTCTATCGGTCGCGGGCGATCTTGGAATTGCGCAGTACTGCCACCCTTCACCCGGCAGCGTCATCGCGAAGATGCGAGTTCCTAAGACCCCTGCCACCCCTAGTCCATTTCGAATCTAAGGTGATTAACTAGTTCCGTGGCTCTAAACGAGAAAAAGGCGTTGATCGTTGGCGGCGGCGCTTCTGGTGTGCTCACGGCTATTCATTTGCTGCGGTCAGAGGCGAAGTTAGATATTGATCTCGCCGAGCCGAACGACCAACTTGGGCTTGGAATCGCATATTCCACAACCGACTTCGCCCATCTCCTAAATGTTCCCGCGGCCAAAATGTCAGCACTTTTCGATGAACCCGATCACTTCATGAAATGGGCTGATGCCAGACCTGATCAGTTTGTTCCCAGAGCGCTCTTTGGTGAGTACTTAGAAGAGACGCTCGAAGAATCGATAATGCGTGCTCGAGAAGAGAAAATATTTACCCACCTTGCCGCGACCGCAACCTCCGTAACTCGTTCCGGATCTGGGTGGTCAGTTACCTTTAGTGACGGGGCTGTAGGTGAGTATCAGGTAGTCGTTATCGCAACGGGGAACGGCGATGTAAATGTGCACTCGATTTTTCGCGTTCTCGACGGCAACCCACGCGTAGTTGCAGACGTGTGGGGCACTTCAGTTCCCAAGGATTACAACAAGATTGCAATTCTTGGTACTGGACTGACTTTTGTGGATCAGGCGATTTCTATTCTCAACGCAAATCCCACTGCGGAAGTTTTTGGAATATCTCGAGATGGTTTGATTCCATTTCCGCATACCAAGCCCGAAATCTCTATCTCCGCGGACGATTTAGAATTTCCAACGGCGAGATCAATTGTTGATTTCATCAATTCTTATAAAGAAAATTGGCGGGAAGCCCAAGATTCGCTCCGTTCTCGATTTCAGATGATCTGGCACAAACTCCCAGAAACCGAAAAGAACATCTTTGTGGACATCTATTTATCTTGGTGGAAGAACCACCGACACCGAATTGCTGAACCTGTTTACAACGATATTGCCCGGTACTTAAATGATAAGCGTCTCCATGTTATGAAGGGCAGGGTTGAAGATTTTGAACTCGTGGATGAGTCAATTCGATTAACTTTGACTCGAGGGGAAATTCTCTATGTTGACGCCATTCTGAATTGCACCGGCAACCAATACGAAGTCACCAACCCGCTACTTAAAGATCTCATTGCCCAAGGAACTTTGGCGCCAGGTCCACTTGATTTTGGCATTGCTTGTGACATCAAGACTCTTGCGTTAAAGGGTGGTGATGGTTCAGTTCAATCCGGGTTATTTGGATTAGGTCCAGTACTTGTGGGAGAACTTTTCGAAACCACTGCCATTCCAGAAATTCGAACGCAGGCTTGGATTATTGCCTCCCAATTGGCCAAATAGGCAAAATTGAAAATTACTCTACTTCGTGCGATTGTTCACCGTAGTAGGGAGCCAAATGAGCCCTATTTGCGCTCGTAGCTCAACGGATAGAGCTTCTGACTTCGGATCAGAAGGTTGGGGGTTCGAGTCCCTCCGGGCGCACT
>JBAXOT010000028.1:0-21067 GCA_037133095.1 Actinomycetes bacterium | reverse complement strand
AGTTGGTGTCCCAGGCCGGAGTTGAACCGGCGACCTACCGCTTAGGAGGCGGTTGCTCTATCCACTGAGCTACTGGGACTTATGGTGCTTATAGAGGGCTAACAGGGGCTAGTTTAGTTAATGACTTGTCCAATAATTCCCCCTTTGCTAGGCTCGTGGAAACCTTATAGGAGTTGATTTTCATGAAGGCCCTTGTCATAGGAGCCGGCGGAGTAGGACGCGCAATAGCTAATATCGCGTCTCGTCGCAATTTTATTACATCAATGGTTATCGCAGATCGAGATCTGCTACGCGCTGAAGAAGCCGTAGCCCGGGTCAAGGATCCGAGATTCTCGCCCGCGCAGGTGAACGCCAGCGCCGTCGATGACATCCGCGAACTTATTCGCAAAGCAGATCCTGATGTTGTCATCAATGCGGTTGATCCTCGTTTCGTGATGCCAATTTTCTTGGCTTGCGAATACGAAAATCGAAACTACATCGACATGGCGATGTCACTTTCTACGGCACACCCAGAGAACCCGACTACCGAAACTGGAGTGATGCTCGGAGACGAGCAATTCGCACGGGATTCCAATTGGCGCGAGCGCGGAAAGTACGCCCTCGTTGGCATGGGGGTCGAACCTGGACTGAGCGATGTTTTCGCAAAGTACGCAGACGATGAACTTTTTTCTCGCATCGATTCCCTGACCGTTTTTGATGGTTCGAATCTAACTGTTGAGGGTTATGAATTCGCACCTTCCTTTTCCATTTGGACCACCATCGAAGAATGTCTTAATCCCCCATTAGTTTGGGAGGCAGGTCGCGGATGGTACACGACCGAACCATTCTCCGAACTTGAAGTTTTTGACTTTCCCGAAGGAATCGGCCCAGTCGAATGTGTGAATGTTGAACATGAAGAAGTTGTCCTTATGCCAAAAAAAATCGCGGCAGGACAAGTCAACTTTAAGTACGGCCTGGGAGCCCAGTTCATCACGGTTCTCAAGACCATTCACATGCTGGGTATGGATCGCAAAGATCCAGTCGATATTCAAGGCGTGAAGGTTGCGCCGCGAGATTTATTGGCTGCCATCCTTCCCGATCCAGCTAAATTGGGCGACCGCATGAAGGGCGCTACTTGTGCTGGAGTCCTTGTTAAAGGACTTGGTAAATCAGGCCAACCAAAAGCGGTTTATATGTATAACGTCGTTGATAACGCTTGGTCTATGAAGGAATATGGTGATCAAGCCGTTGTTTGGCAGACCGCTATTAATCCTGTTATTGCCATGGAACTTCTTGATAAAGGTGTCTGGGTTCCGGATGGCGTGAATGGACCAGAATGGTTTGATGCAAAACCGTTCCTCGATTTACTTCCCGAATACGGTTCTTCATGGCATATGCGAGATGAATCCACCGCGGGTATCGAAATCTAAGTATGGCCACCGCATTGGTCACGGGGGCTACCGCCGGAATCGGCGAAGCCTTCGCGCGCTTGTTGGGATCAAAGGGCATCAATCTGGTGATTGTCGCGCGAGATCAAGATCGCTTGAATAACCATGCGGCTAAATGGCGCCAAGAGTTCAATATTGAGGTTGAAGTCCTATCGGCTGACCTGAGCGAGAACGACGGGGTTGCCCGAGTCGAGGCCCGACTTCACGATGAGAAGAACCTCATTGATATTTTGATAAACAATGCTGGCTTTGCCATAAAGGAAAGCTTTTTCACAAGCCAACTCTCGTCCGAACTTCAGATGGTCGATGTCATGATCCGGGCCCCGATGAGATTTATGCACGCAGTATTACCTCGAATGAAGGCGCAGAATTCGGGGACGATCATCAATGTTTCCAGCGTCGCCACATGGTTAACCAGCGGCACCTACAGCGCCTCGAAGTCTTACCTAACAGTTCTCTCGGAATCTCTGCACGTTGAACTGACGGGCACCCAGGTCCGCGTGCTGGCACTTTGCCCTGGTTTTACCCACACTGAATTTCACAGTCGGGCCAAGATGAGAATGTCTGGGCTGCCAGAATTTATGTGGCTGAATGCGGATCAGGTCGTGGCGGCGGCGTGGAGCGATGCACAGGCGGGCAAGGCAATTAGTATTCCTGGCTTGCAGTACCGAGTTTTGACGACTTTCGCCCGCTATGCCCCTCGCCCTCTGGTACGGCGCCTGGGCGTCAAAGTCCGAGTTCGACAACGCAAGAACTAGCCTATTTAAAGGCTTTATTCACAGGAATTTCACTGTGCCCTCTGGGCTTGCCACCCAATGAAATGCTCGAGGCCTCAACTAGACTATGGAACCTGATAACCGGCGCCTGACCAGCACATACGGAGGACCTGATGAAAAAGAAATTCGCCGCAGTTGCCCTAATTGGACTGCTGATCGCTGGTGGAATGACCCCAGCGCATGCAGCCACCATTAAGTCAGGCACCGCCTGCACAAAGTCTGGGGCTAAGACCAAGGTCGGCACTAAAAATTATGTCTGCGGGATTAATCCCAGCACGACGGGAACCAAACTCACCTGGTTGCTCAATGAATGTTTAATTGCCAATAAGTTCTACTTAGATGCAGTTGACCATCAAACAACTTTTGCAGCCCAGGTTAAGAACACTTTGGATCAACTTACGAAGAGCATTGCTTCATGGCAGGCAATCAGCGTTCTTGCAGATCAGAAGTTGGCCGATGCCAACGCCACTTTCCCCGCCAAGATCGCCGCCATTCAAGCCAAGATCGACGCCGATAACGTCAAGCTCGCAAATGCCTTGGCAAAGAAGGCCACTGCTACCGGTATCGATTTATTGAACTGGACTAAAGCCGCAACTGGTTATTCTTCAGCAATTTCGCGAAACCAAAGTTCAATTGCGCTACTGAAGAAGAGTATCGATCGAGTCACGGCGACCAAGGCACGTGCGGTTTCCCAAATTGCGTCGCTGCAGTCACAGTTCGACAGCACCAATACTTCACAACCTGCACTGTTGGCTCAAGTAAAAGCCAATGTCACCCAGTCCAAAACCCAACTTAAGTTGGTCTGCCGAGTAGGGCTCTAAGAACTAGCCAATAATTACTGCTGATGAAGTAGCCGAAACTGGGTACTTCATCAGCCCAGTTCGGGCCGGACCGTTAATGAGCTTTCCATTGAGTGCAAACTGAGATCCATGAGCAGGGCACACCCACGCCTTGCCTTGTTCCATGACGGTCACGCCGTTGTGAGTGCAACTTAAATTGATTGCGGTAAATCCTTTGACCCCCACGGCTGTTCGAACCAAGGCCAAAGTCGAACCATCCGAAAGTGGAATAGAAACCACCCCGCCTACTTTTGCCAGCACCTTATTCACCTTGAGATCGACTCGAATTTTCTGATCTTTAGTCTGGGAAATTCCCGTGGCAGCAACCGCGCTGTCCGGCACGAAACCAAAGATGAGAGCCGCGGCGCCACACAACATTGCCCGTCTGGAAATTGAACTTCCACCAATATTTTCCATCTCTGGCTGTGGTGAATTAGATGTGAATTCGGACGCATTTAGCATGGATGTGCGCTCCAGTTCTTAAACCACCTCTGTCGGTGGCCTCATTTTCGATTTACGATTTACTCATGGACAGGGCGAAAACCTACCTGACATTGCGGATATTCGCAGTCGGACTACTTGTTTTCCACATGGCCTTCCGCATACTTTTTCACGGACCAGATATTTTTTCAGAATTGTTCCTCTATAACTTCATCGCCTTCCTGGCTGCATTCATCGTTCTCGGGGCACCCAGATTCAATGATCACTTTGCCACAAAATCGATTGCGCTCGCCTTCGCGCTATGGGCAGTAGGTTCCTCGATCTCGAGCTTTAATTCGTTTTTCACCTGGAAAATCCCGTCACTCTTGGTCGACGTTTGTTACTCGACGTTCTACCCACTTCTGCTTTTTGGTTTAGTGCGAACTTTGGTTCTCAAGTTGGCGGTGACAAAGATCGAAATAATTGACACCCTCATTGTGGTGATTGGAATTTCGGCAATCTCTGCGGGGTTGGTGATGAAGCCGGCCATGGCACATTTCGATGGCAGCACTGCGACCGTTTTTCTCTCAGTGGTGTATCCCATTTGCGATGTCGCACTTATTGCAATGACAGTTGCTTTACTCGTTCGCCATAAATTGCACCTGCGTTCGTCCTTACTGCTCGTCGGCATCGCGGCTTTTGCCGTAACCGATTTCATCTTCTTCTGGCTTTCCGCGACTTCCGAATATTCATTTGCTTCTCTCGTCGATGATGGATGGCTGGTAGGACTTCTGTTCATTTCTGAGTCACTGTTTCACCAGGGCGAGGAATACGAAGTTTCGCAACGAATATCTGCCGCATTGTCATTCTTAGCCTTGTGGTTCAGCCTCGCCTCAATTGCAATTTCGGTACTTTCGCCGAAATTTCTGCCGCACGTGGTCGTTTTGCCATGCCTAGTCACGATTGCCTTGGTCTTTCTCAAAATGGAATTTCGTATCACAATGGTCCGCGAATCTCACGAGGAACGAAGGTTGGCCAGAACCGACGAACTCACCGGCCTGCCAAATCGACGAAGATTTATTCAGGAGTTAGAGAAACTAAACCGAAGGGACGGCTCGCTCCTACTTCTTGATCTCGATGGGTTTAAGGAGGTCAACGATCGGTACGGGCACGAGGTCGGCGACCAACTTCTCAAACATATTGCCATTCGTTTCTCTCGCTTTCTCCCCGCCGATGTTCTATTGGCTCGACTCGGCGGCGATGAGTTCGCCATTGTTGTGGTGGGAGAGAAAGGAGAAAGTCTGGAATTAGCCCAGGCAATCAGAGCGAGCCTGACTTATCCATTTAATTTGCCAAGCGCGACGGTCTCGGTTGGGGTAAGTGTTGGCGTGGCCAATAATGAGGGTGAACAACTCACCCCCGAAGCTCTACTCAGGCGAGCAGATGCCGCGATGTACGAGGCAAAGCGAAGTGGACTAGGGGTTGTGGTCTGGTTTCCGAGCCTTGATCTCGTCAAGTCTCGCTAAGGATTCCAAGCGCTCTACTGCGTGGTCAACGATTCGCTCGGGATAGCCGTTGGCATAACCATCAAGAAAGTTCCAAGGCTCGTGAATGGATTCTGCCGGAAGATGTGAAAGTTCTGGAACGTAACGCCGCACATATTCCCCGTCAGGATCAAAACGCTTTCCCTGTTCAATGGGATTGAATATTCGATAATAAGGCGAAGCATCGGTCCCACAGCCCGCGGTCCATTGCCAGCCGTGCGAATTCGAGGCAACGTCATTATCAATGAGATATTTCATGAAGAAATTTGCACCATGCTGCCATTCGACATGCAGATCCTTTACAAGAAATGAGGCCACAATCATTCTTGATCGATTGTGCATCCACCCTTCGGTTGTTAACTGTCGCATCGCAGCATCGACAATGGGATAGCCAGTTTTGCCTTCGCACCACTTCTGAAATTTCGCACCAGGTTCGTCGTAACGCATCCCCCCAAATTGTGGTGAGTAATAGTCGCGTGAGGTATGCGGGTAATGATGCAGTACGTCGGCATAGAACTCGCGCCAAGCAATCTCTTTCCGGAAAACATCATGTGCGGGCGTATCACCAAGATCGGCCAAGATGGTTCGAGGATGAATCTCGCCCCACCTCAAGTGTGGGCTCAATCGACTCGTGCCGGCGATGCCAGGAATATTTCGTGTTTGGTCATACTCGGCCAGGCCTTCGTCCTTATACGCCTGCCAATTGGCCAGCGCTGCTGCCTCACCGGCTGCCTGCAACTCCACCCCGGCTGGTGGTCGCCAATCAGGAAGGCGTTGGTCTTGTGGTTCGGGCGTAATAAAGCGATCGGGATCTGCGCCGCCAACTGGGGCTCGCCACCCATGAGTCAACCAAGCTCGATAAAACGGGGTATAGACCCGGTAGTTCGTGCCGTCCGGCTTTCGAACTCGACCCGGGGCGACGGCGTAGAGGCTGCCTAATTTGTTGAGGATGATCCCTGTGGTCTCAACCGCGATATCTCGGGCCAGACCGTAGGGGGCAAACTCTTCCGAGACGTGAACTGAGGAAATGGCGTACCGTTTAATGACATCAGGCAGAACCAGGCTGGGATCGCCCCAGATAACCGCCAAACGGCCATTCATAGTGGAATTCAGGGCATTTAATGAGTCGCCCAGGTATGCGTTTCGAAAAGGGCCGGCCCGATCCGCAACGGCCTGATCCATAATGAAAAGTCCCAGGACTTCCTCGCCTGCATCCATTGCCGCCAACAGCGCAGGGTTGTCTCGCAGCCGCAGGTCGCGACGAAACCAGAAGAGAGATCTAGGTTTCGGGGCCGAATCGTTCATTCCCTTACTCTAGGAGAATGGAGATTGTCGAGCGCTTTCAAATTCGCAATCTCGAGGGCGAGGTCTACCGTTGCAGCTTTGGCGAGCGTCGAGTCGATTTCTGGTCGCCCCTCCTGCACGGGCGACCAAGTGAACATTTGATTGTTACCCACGACGGCCAAAACATCTTCGATAAACGAACGGCTACCCGACGCCGAACCTGGAAGTTGGCTCAAACCGCCTCGCGTATAAGTCAAGAATTAGGAATACCAACTCCTACCATCATCGCTGTATTTCATGGTGGTTCGAAGGAGAATGCTTGGGGCCGGGCTCATGATTTGGCTCCGCAGCGACCATTTCAAACCGGCATCATCGTGGCTCAAGAAAAATATAGAGTGGTAAAACTTGAAGATCTGCAGAGCGACGCCTACCTTGAAGCCATAACGACAGTGATTGCGCCGGACATCTGTGAATTCATTGGTTTGAAAGCGTCACCTGAAAAAACTGCGCTTTGGGGTTCGAGTATGGGCGGCCTCGCCACGCTGTACGGAATCGGCAGACATCCTGAAATTTTTTCGGCCGGTTTCGCTTTCTCACCGCATTGGGTAATCGGCGAAAACGCCCTGGTTGATTCGCTTCTCGATGCCCTGCCTAAACCTGGTAGCCACAAAATCTGGATGAGCCGCGGCACTAAGGCGCTGGATGGGCAATACCAACCATTTCAAGATTATGCCGATCGGAAAATGATCCAACTCGGCTGGCAACCGGAGAACGATTTTATTTCGCGAGTCTTTCCCAAAGACCGCCACAATGAACCGTCGTGGGCCAGACAAAGTGCGCAGGCACTTAACTTTTGGTTGGCTTAGCCAACTTTGTAGTGAATGACCTTCGAGGCCAGACTCGCACCGGAGGAATTCTTCACGATTGCAACCAGATTCAAGACCGTTCCCTTTTTATATTGTGCCGGGTGGATGTAGACCCGATAGAAACCACCAGCAGTTTGAGTCGTCGCAAAAGTTCGATGATCGCTGGTGCCCAGGCTTTGCCAAGCCTTGTCTGGCACTTGCACCGCAAAGGTCACTTGATCAAAATCATTGCCAGGAACTGAAGCCGTCACTGGGATCCAACCATCGCTGTTGCCATCAGTCTTTGGCGAGTTAATAGTGATTTTCAAAGCCTGCGCCGGAACGAATTTGTTCGCAGCCTTGAGAACGATAAATCCATGTGGTGGCAAGGTGATATCCAACGAACTTGTAGCGGAAGCGCTGGCCGAGCCGGTGCCAAATATTGTCTCCCAAGAAGTGGAAGGAGTAGAGACCGGAACTGTCGCCGTTGTCGGTTTGTCATCAGAATTGAAGGCAACCACAAACTCTTGATTGGAGTTGAATCTACTGACTGCAAAGAAATTCCCCTGTGCATAGCGAAGTTGCTGTGCTCCAGTTTTTAGACCTGGATAGTGAACTTCAAGATTCTGCAGCGCAACGATTTCGTCCTGGATGGGGTTGGCGACATCAAAGGAGTTTCCGTCCCCAATCGGTGCGCCACCGATCCGAGTTTCGGTTTTCCAGAGATCCACTTGGGTGGGAAACATGTCTTGGCGTGCCAATTTATCCCCGCCGCCGCCGGCCATCCCTTTTTCATCGCCATAATAAACAATGGGGCCGCCGCGAAGTAAAAAGAGCATGGCATGCGCGAGTTTGTCGCGTTCAAGCAAAACCGTTTCGCCGTCCCAAGCCGCAGCCTTCGTGAGAAAGTATCCGATTCGTCCCATGTCATGATTGCCGAGAAATGTTGCCAGACCGTAGGCGCTGGATGTCGCGCTGGTGTAGAGATCATCAGCATTAAAAAGTTCGCCAAGAGGCCCGGCCTGGCCGAAAGACTTTGCATAATTTGTCACGGCATTTTGGAACGGAAAATCAAGGGCGGACGGGAAACTCTGCTCTGTCACAAATGGTGCAACCGCTTCGGGATTGGCATCGGCTATTTCGCCAAAGATGGCGAAGCTGCTCTTTCCAACGCTTTTTGCAGTCTTGAGAATGGCGGGCAAGAAAGATCGCCAGAACTCTGGATTGACATATTTGGCGGTATCAATTCGGTAGCCATCAATTCCGTAATTGGTGATCCAGCTCGACCACAAGTCGGTCCACCCTTTAACCACGGTTGGTTTATCCGTATTGAGATCGTCCAAACCATAGAAATCACCGGCAAGCGTCGTGGCTTTTGCGGTCGCCCCAATGTCGCCAACATTGTGGTAATTCGAAATGGTGTTCAGCCATGTTGGTTTTTTAACCTTTGCCAGTCCGAGCGGAATATAGGCAGAACCATTGTCACGATATTTAATGACATCCGCAGTGTGATTGACCACGATATCAACGATGACCTTAAGCCCCAGGCTATGGGCTTGATCCACCATATTTTTGAAATCAGCTTTGGTGCCTAAATGTGGATCGATGGTTGTGAAATCAATTCCCCAATAGCCATGGTAAGCCGCCGATCCGCCTTGAACATATTGCTGTTTGACTGGCGGGGTAATCCAAATCGAGGTGAAACCCATCTTCTTGATATACGAAAGATTGGCGGTCAACCCTTTTAAATCTCCGCCGTGGTACCAACCCGGATCGCTTGAATCAAAGCCGCTGGTGAGGCGAAAATCAGCAACATGGGCCAAGTCATTTGAGGTGTCGCCGTTGGCATATCGGTCGGTCATCACAAAATAGATGGACTGAGTATTCAGCGCACCTCGGACTACTGGTTTTGCCAGCGAAATCAAACTTTCCGCGCCTTGAGAAATGGTGGCAGTTATCAGTAACAAGCCAGCCGTAAGCCCCGCTGCAAATATCCTTCGCGAGGTTTTAATCAACGTAGTTTCCAAATTCCAATAACCGCGCTCTTGGAATCGATATCGATGACACTCCCGATTGATTCCGGACCATAAAGTGTTTTATCAATGGCATATCCCCACGAAGTGAGATCAATTTTTCGCCTCACTGCCTTGCGGGAAACAAAGACAAGGAGTGTCTCTTTCTTCGATTCGCGCAGGTAAGAAATCGAATCGTTGCTGACATCGACCCAGCGCAGCCCGCCTTGGGCCAAGGCATGGCTGATTCTGCGAATTTTCACCAACTTCTTTACCTCGGTGAAGAAATCCAGATCCCAGCCACTCTTGTCTTCCCAATTTATGGTTCGACGCGCGTCTTCACCCCACGCACCTTCAAGACCAATTTCATCACCAGCAAAAATCGATGGCACGCCAGGATAGGTGAGCAACATTCCCATGGCAGCCAAATGTCGAACGGGATCTTTACCGACAATATTTCTAAATCGTGGCGTGTCATGAGAATCAATCAGAACCATGCTGGCGGTGAGTGCGCGCCAGGGAATCATCGCGTTGAATTGTTGAATCGCTGCGACAGTTTGGGCGCCAGTAAATTGAGGTAGGCCTTCTGGGAAACCGTAATACTCAGACTTTGTGTCTGGTTTGTGAGCAAACCATCCCCACAACACTCGGCCAAAGCCGTTGTAGTTCATGGTGCCATGCCACCCTAGGCCATCTAAGTCCGTCGGAAAGTTGTCTGCATTTTCTGCGACCAACCACGCATCGGGGTTTACTTCATCCATCGCGGTGCGAATCCCACGCATCACCTCTTGATTGATGTCCTGGTCCAAATATTTTCCGGTCATATTTCCGACATCGATTCGCCAACCCGCCATCGAGAATGGGGGGCGGAGCCATTTACGAACGATGGAATTTGTTCCTTCGTACATCGCCTTTCGCAATTGTGGAGATGAGTAGTTCAACTTTGGCAAAGAGGCCAGGCCCCACCAGCCCTCGTACCCGTGAGATGAGCGATCATGCCAATAGAAATAACTGCCTTCTTTCGAATCGCGATTCAGTAATCCTTTTGCCAGCCAAGGGTGGCCGGCTCCGCAGTGATTGGTAGTCAGATCGCCGAGTAATCGAATTCCCTTCTTGCTTGCAGCCGCCGCCAAAGAGAAGAGCGCATCATTTCCGCCGAGTATTGGATCCACAAAATCAAAGCTGCTGGCGTCGTACCGATGGGTGGACCTGGCGGGAAAGAACGGCGTGAAGTAAATGCCATTTGCGCCTAATCCAACGACGTGATCGAGATGCTGCTGGACGCCATCAAGATCGCCGCCAAAATATTCGATACCCGTGGTGGCGTCTCTTCCCTTGGGAAGGTCATTCCAATTCCGCGGTACGTAATGGGACGGGATTTTCCGCGCCTTTCCAGAACTGGCAAAACGATCTGGAAATATTTGATAAAACACCGATGAGTGAATCCACTTGGGATATTCGGGTTGTGCCAATAAAAAGAAATCCGAAGTACTGGTTACATCATGGTCAGATATACCGGCGGCAGTTAACCACTCTTGTTTCTTACCGCGGAAAATGAGAAATCGATATCGCTGCACCGAATTTGTTACTTGAACCTTTGAACTCCACCACTTTTGGGTTGGCGAAGACTTTTTAACCGACATCGGGAAAAGCCTGGGTTCGCCATCCATGAAAATCCGAAGATAAATCTTGGCGACTGAATACGACTCAGGAGTTCGAACACGAATTTCGATCTGGTCACCAATTTTCGGCGCAGTGTTGCTTAGGTATAAATCGCTTCCGTCATGATGCGGTAATAAAAATTCGGTCACATTTAACCTTTGGTCGCCCCTTGAGTGAGGCCACCAATAATGAAACGTTGCAGCGACAGGAAGACGATAACCAGCGGAACTGTTGCAATTAACGAGCCAGCCGCAAATGGACCCCAGTTCTGTCCGAATTGAGCGCCGACAAACTGTTGCAGTCCAACGGCCACGGTTCGCTTGTTGACGTCTTGCAAGAAGAGTGAAGCAAGCACGAATTCATTAAATGTTCCAATAAAGGAGAGCAGAGCGGTAACGGCCAAAACTGGGGCTGCCAACGGGAAGAAGATCAGCCAGTAGACCTGGACCGTGCTGGCGCCATCGATGCGGGCAGCCTCATCCAACTCCATCGGGATGGTGTCGATATACCCTTTCAGCAGCCAGGCGTTAACGCCCATAGAGCCACCGAGATAGATGAGCAGCAATCCACCCAAACTTCCAAGTCCGATGGCTGGGAAGACCGTGTAGACCCTCTCCATCATCACGTAGATGGCGGCCAAGGCTAGGAATGATGGAAAGACCTGGATTAAGAGGAGTGTCTGCAAGCCAGCCTTGCGTCCTCGGAATCTCATCCGGCTGAAGGCGAATGCAGAGGCTGCCCCGATAAAGACCGAGATCAGCGCGTTGGCACTGGCGATCATGACCGAGTTGCGGATCCACGAGCCATAAGGGACGGCAGGGTTGTTGAAGAGGGCTTTGTAATTAACCCAACTAAATCTGCTTGGGATCAGTGAGGAAGAAGCCAGCGAGCCGGTCGGATTGAAAGAGCTCTCGATCACGACATAAATAGGGAAAAGCGTGAAGACAATTAAAATCCAAATGTAAACATGCTTCCAGAGGTTTTTAGCGTGCATTAAAAACCATCCAATACTTTAGATCGGCGAAGGCTCCACAGCGAAAGACTGCCGACGATGAAGAACATGATCATTGAGATTGCGCAAGCCAAGCCCAGGTTTTGTTCGCTGGAACCGAAGGCCGTTTTATAAGTGTAAGTAATCAAAATATCGGTGGCGCCAGCAGTTTTGCCGTGAAGCACATCGGTGGGTCCACCAGCCGTCAATAAATAAATCAAATTGAAGTTATTAAAGTTAAAGGCAAAAGATGAGATAAGAAGTGGCGAGAGAATTTGGAGCATCAACGGCAACTTAATCAATCGCAGAATCTTACGAGGGGATGCGCCATCAATCGATGCAGCTTCTTCTAGTTCGGCCGGGATTGCCTGCAGGGCACCCGTAGAGATCAAATAGAAGTAAGGGAAACCGAGCCAAAGGTTAACCAACAGAATTATGCCCTTTGCTAACCAAGGACTGTTGAACCAATCGATGTTGGTATGAAAGAGCCCATTTATAGCGCCAAACTGTCTATTAAAGAGTCCGTTCCAAATCAAGATACTCATGAAGGATGGAATGGCATATGGCAAAATCAAAATCGAACGGTAGAACCGACGAAAAGCAATCTTCTTATCGAGTGCGATGGCCAACAAGAAGCCAACGCCAAACATCATAATTACGGTTAAGAAGGCGAAGGAAACAGTCCAAATAAAGACTCCGATAAATGGGCCACGAACTGTTGAGTCACTAAAAAGGTGGGTGTAATTTCTAAAGTTATTAAATGCCCGCCAGCCGGGAAGCAATTTTTCGGTCTTATCTTTTACGTTTGCAAAATTTCCATCGCCATTATCTTTGTAGGTGCGATTTAAAGCTGTGTTCGTCAGAATGTCAGTTTTCGGGTCGTAGACCAAGGATTGAGTCAGCAAGACCGCAACATCTGCAGATTGTGGAGCAATAAATTGTCCATTGCCGAGTGGGAACTTGAGCGCGCCGATAATGCTGTCCGCCGAGGCAGTTTGATCTGCGGTGAGCGGGACAAAGCCCGGAGCAGAACCTGCCACGCCAATACCATTGAGCGTGTATGTGCCCTTATCCAGTTTTGTGGTTCCCGTTGTGGTGCCCAGATAAACCTGCTGGGTAGATTGCTCGGTGAGAAGTGCGGCCCAATCGCCATTCTTCTTTCCTAAGACCATGTCGTATGTCGTATTTGCCGCATCTGGCGCCAGGCCCGTTTGAAGCAACTGAGTGACTGCTTGACCCTTGCTGATTTCGTTACCAGTCTTGTAATTGAAAGCCGACATGGAAATTGTGTAGAGAATTGGGACAACGACAAAAACTACGAGAAGAACCAAACCCGGAAATAAGAACTTAAAAGGCAGAGTGAACTTCGCGAAATAAACAAAGTTGGTTCCGAAGCCCACCAGAGCAATAACGATTGCCAGTGGGGTGGCGTGCTTGTGGGTAGAAGCAAAGAACATTGCGATCAAAATTGCATCAACAATGGCAATAAAACTAATTTTAAAAATTTGGGCTGGTAGACCTGTGAAGCCGGCTAAACGATTCATGCTCAAGCCCCTTTCACACCCAGTTAGCGCAACTTAGCAAAGAATAAAAGTGATGAACAGATTATCTCGTGAAAAGGGCAGTCGATGTGAAGATCACACCGACTGCCCTCTTCTTAATTCCTAATAACTAGGAAGTTCTTTAGAGATTTGCTGCAGCGTCAGCGAAGTTCTTGGAAAGAATTGCAGCAGCAGCATCAAGAGTTGCTGATACATCCTTACCCTTGGTGAAGATGTCGGTGTAAACCGAACCAAGAACGTCGTACCAGTTAGATCCGCCAGCCTTGTCATCAAGTGCTGGTGAAACCTGTGGGGTTCCAGTTAGGGCAGCAGTTGCTACTCCGAGGGTGCTTGGATCAGTGATCTTTGCAGCGGAGAGGCGGTTTGCTGGTGGTCGGCCGGAGAGACCGCTCATTGCAGTCTGTCCTTCTGGGCTTGCGAACCATCCCATCACAAGCTTCTTTGCACCGAGGTCAACACCGTGTGCCGAAGCAAAGGTGGTGACATAAGCGCCAGAGTAGTTAACCCATTGTTGTCCGTAAGAACCAGCAACGAGTCCTGGCACTGCGCCGAGACCGAAGTTGATTCCAGCAGACTTAATGCCATCAAAGTTCCATGCGCCAGTGTTAGCGAATGGGATCTTTCCGGCCTTGAATGCATCGCCGCAACCATCCCATTGGAAGAAGCCGTTGGACTTGCCATCGGCACCCAAGAGAAGTGACTTGATGTTTGACTTGAGAGCAGCAGAGTTCAAGAGGACCTTGCTGTAATCAGCATTGGAACCCTTTGATACCCAAGCGCCGCCACCAAGTGCAGTAAGAACAGGTTGTGATCCCCATGTTCCTTCAAGTGCGCAGATTCCGCCGGTCAAGCCCTTTGAGACTTTGTTGGCGTTGTAGTAGTCAACCATTGCCTTGAAAGTTGTTGGAGCAGCGGCACCGAAAAGTGTCTTGTTCCAAAGGAAGGCGGTGGTGTCAACATCTAGTGGCACACCGTAGATCTTGCGCTGGAATGACATTGCTGCGATTCCGGCTGCTGGGATCTGAGACTTGAGAAGAGCACCGTATGGAAGTGGTGCGAGCTTTCCTGACTTTGCACCTTGCGATGCGAAGGAAGCAGGACCGGTAATTACATCGGGACCGCCAGCAGAAGTGGCCTTATCCCATGCACTCTGAAGTGCACTAAGAGCTGAAAAGAACTTGACCTGGACTTTGTATCCCGGTGCAATGGTGGTGTTGCCATCAATCAACTTTGTCAATTGTGGTCCGCGAGTTTCGTCGGCCCAAACAATGATGGTCTTAGTAGCTGCATTTGCACTTGGAACTAACAGTGCAGAAGCCACGAGGGCTGCGGAAGCGATAACGCTAACCGCGCCGAAGCGCTTTTTCATCATTAATTTTCCTCCATGGATTTGTGCTGCCCGAGGGAGGCAACTGGGCTATTACATACGCCAAAAGGCGTGAAGGCAAGTGAAAAGCGCGAGGTAGCACGCATATTTGTGAGTCGTTACAGGATTGTTATCAAAAACCCCAAAAATGGCTCACTTCAGAGCAATTCTTGGGGTTTGAGCAGTATCTAAATCCTATATTTTTTTAATACTTCAGGAAGAAAGAGAACCGTCCCAGCCAGTTACCGACTCTGGTTTACGAGGTCCATGGCCAACATAGCGAGCCGATGGCCGAATGAGTCGACCAGTGCGCTTCTCTTCCAAAATATGGGCCGACCAACCTGCAGTTCGAGCCGAAGTAAATAGTGAAGTAAATAGGTGTGCTTCGACTTGGGCGAAATCCAGAACGATTGCGGCCCAGAATTCAACGTTGGTTTCTAGAACACGCTCGGGGTGGCGCTCGTGAAGTTCGGCGAGTGCTGCTTTTTCTAAGGCTTCGGCAACGGCATACCGCGGTGCCTCAAGTTCGCGAGCAATGCGACGCAAAGTGCGAGCGCGTGGATCTTCGGCACGATAAACCCGATGGCCAAAACCCATCAAGCGTTCGCCGCGATCCATGATGCCTTTTACATAAGCACGAGCATCGCCAGACTTTTCTACATCTTCAATCATTCCAAGAACTCGAGATGGGGCGCCTCCATGGAGTGGCCCAGACATTGCACCGATGGCACCAGAGAGTGCGGCGGCCGCATCTGCGCCAGTTGAAGCGATGACACGCGAAGTAAAGGTAGAAGCGTTCATACCGTGTTCGGCTGCAGAAACTAAATAAGCATCAATGGCAGTTACGTGCTTTGGATCAGGCTCACCCCGCCAACGAATCATCATTCGCTCTACTGAAGTTTTACCTTGATTAACATCAGATTCCGGAACTGCGGGAAGCGCATTTCCGCGCGCGGCTTGGGCAACATATGAAAGAAGTAAAGCTGAAGATCGAGCCACGTTATCTCGAGCCTCTTCTTCAGTTGAATCTAGCAGTGGCTTGAAGCCAAACTTTGGCGCGAGAAGTGCAATCGCTGCTTGAACATCGGCGCGAACATCACCAGAGTGAATGGGAAGAACTTCGGCTTCGGCAACCGGCAGCCCTGGTGCGAATGAATCATCGACCAACAGACCCCAGACCTTGCCAAATTCGACTTTACCAACGAGGTCTTCGATGTCTACGCCACGATATCGAAGTGAGCTACCTTCTTTATCTGGTTCAGCGATTATTGATTCAAAAGCGATTACGCCCTCAAGACCAGGCTTGAAATCATCAGTCACAATATTCTCCCCGTTAGTAATTAACGTTCGTATTCTGCCCCCATTCGGCGGTTGCGTAAAACCAAAGTGAAGTGGTTAGCACCTTAGGGAGAGTGACTTGCGATACACCAAAATGCCGGTCATCGGGACCAGGGCTATCGTTTCGCTATGAGTGAAATCAGCCGCGAGGCAATTTCGGCGATGCGCCGTTCTTATGGTGTCCAAGGGCTTTCAGATTCCGATCTGGCGGCCGACCCGTACACCCAATTTCATAGCTGGCTGGCTGAAGCGGCGATAAATCCCATGGTCATCGAGGCGAATGCGATGGTGCTTTCTACCGTTTTCGAGGGCCAGCCAAGTTCCAGAACTGTTCTCCTTAAGGATCTGACTTCCAGGGGATTTACTTTCTTCACCAATTACGAATCTCGCAAAGCGAATCAGATCGCCAGCAACCCAAAAGTCAGCCTCCTCTTTCCGTGGTATGCCATGGAACGTCAAATCATCATTCTCGGCAGCGCCGAAAAAGTTCCGGCCGAGGAATCCGATGCCTACTATGCCGCCAGACCGTGGAGCAGCCGAATCGGGGCTTGGGCCAGCACCCAATCTGCCGAATTACAAAGTCGCGACGAACTCGAAACTCGGTACGAAACATTCGCCAAAAAATACCCCGAAGGCACAGATGTTCCCCGTCCACATCACTGGGGCGGATATGTCGTCAGCCCGGAGAGTTTTGAGTTTTGGCAGGGGCGATATTCCCGATTGCATGATCGATTGCGCTATTCGCGAACTGTTGGCGGTTGGGAAGTAAAGCGTCTCTTCCCTTAGGCTCTCCCCCGTGAGTGACATTAAAATCCCAGAAAATCTCAAACCCATTGATGGTCGCTTTGGCTGCGGCCCTTCAAAAATTCGACCAGAAGCTCTCGCAGCTCTAGCCGCCAGCGGCTCAACAATTTTAGGAACAAGCCACCGACAAAAGCCAGTTAAAAACGTCGTAGGCCGAGTTCGAACCGGCCTCTCTTCTCTCTTTAATCTGCCAGAAGGCTATGAAGTCGTCCTTGGCAATGGTGGTTCTACTGCATTTTGGGATATCGCCACTTTTGGATTAATCGATAATAAATCCCAACACCTGGTCTTTGGTGAGTTCTCCTCCAAATTTGCCTCGGCCGCCAAAGAAGCACCGTTCCTCGGTGAGCCAACCGTCATCAAATCAGAGCCTGGCACTCACCCTGTTGCTGTTGCCGAAGATGGTGTCGATGTCTACGCCTTAACTCACAACGAAACCAGCACTGGTGTTTCTATGCCAATCCTTCGCCCGGCAGGAACTGAAGGTGCGCTGGTATTGGTGGATGCAACTAGTGCCGCTGGCGGCCTCGACGTTGATATTTCACAATCCGATGCCTACTACTTCGCACCGCAAAAATCCTTTGCCTCCGATGGTGGACTATGGATTGCAGTCTTGAGTTCAGCCGCAATTGCCCGAGTAGAGAAAATTAAAGCGTCGGGTCGCTGGACTCCAGCCTTCTTTGACCTCACCATTGCGATCGAAAATAGCCGTCTTGATCAGACCTATAACACTCCGGCTTTAGCAACCCTCATTCTGCTTGCAGACCAGATTGAATGGATGAATAACAATGGCGGGCTTTCATTTGCCGCGGGTCGTTCCGCCGATTCATCTTCGCGCTTGTACTCATGGGCAGAGAAGACTTCCTACACAACCCCATTTGTCACGGATCCTACGATGCGCTCAAAAGTTGTTGGAACCATTAACTTTGATGATTCCATTGATGCAAGTGAAGTTGCTAAAGCTCTGCGCGCGAATGGCATTGTTGATACCGAGCCATATCGCAAGCTGGGTAAAAACCAATTGCGCATTGGCATGTTTCCTGCCGTCGAACCTTCAGATATCGATGCTCTTACATCCAGCATCGAATACGTTGTTGAACACATGGGGAAGTAAGTTCCTTTGAGTTACAAGGTTCGCAGGTTCATCACCCTTGCGGTGCTCATCGGCGTGACCATTCTGGTTTTTGCTGGAACACATAAATAAGCCGCATTGTTAGTAAAAGCAAAGGCCCGGGCAAATTGCCCGGGCCTTTGACGTTGGGACGTTCTACCGCTGACCGAGAATCTCAGATCGGCGGTTCTGCGCGTAAGCCGCTTGGGTATGAGCGGGATTACGAGGGTTGGCTGGGCCAAAGTACTTGAACACAATCTGCACCTTCGGCAACTTCTTGTGAAGATAATCGGTTACCTTCTTTGCGCGGGCGGCGGATAGTGCTTGGTTGTCTACGCCAGTTTGAATATCGGTGTACCCGAAGATCCAAATCTTGCGGAAGTGACCAACAATTTGCTTCGCTGAAACCTTGTCCAACTTAGCGCGGTTGGTCGCATTCAAATCGCTGACATTGAGATCGTAGAAAATCATGCTGATCGGAACTTGCTTTCCAAGTGGCAGATCGATGACTGTTAAGCCAACGGCTGCAGTTCGGAATTTACCGTCGTAAGAGGTTCCCTCGACCTGCATCACGTGGTGACCAAGAGTGGTTTTTGCGGAGACCGGGAAGGTCGCGGCAAATGTTCCATCTGGGCGAACCAAGGCCTTACCCAAGAAAAGCTTCGTGGAGTAGAGATAAACGTTTGCAATCGTCCCCGGCATAAATCCATCACCGCTCGTGGTCGCATTAACTCCACGAATCAAATACACCTTGAGCTTAGAAGGAACTTGGATACCTTCGACGACCTTCTTATCGCTCTGGATACCAATCTTCCAGGTTTTGGTAGCGACCTGAATACCTGTTCCACCGTTCAAAATAGTGACGACGACAGGGTCATCGGCACCATCTTCGGTGGCCTTCACATCATCAGTTCCTTCAGTAACGATCGGACCAGGATTTGTTGAAGGTGGCGTGGTGCTTTGATTCTGAGACCATTGGGCATACAGAGTCAGATCACTCTCGAAGGAGTACAGCGCACCATCGGCATACGAGGTACCTGCACCATCGGCGGCCGTCGACCATCCAACGAACTTATAACCGTCACGAGTGAAGCCATTTGGTACGAGATTGGCAGGTCGGTATGAAATCTCTGCGGCACTCAATCCTGCAGTGCTTCCGTTTCCGGTGAACAAGACCGTGTGCTTTGGTAGTTCTATCCACTTTGCGTACAAAGTGACATCGCCACCCACTGGAATATCTGAACCAACCGAATAGTCGGTACCCGTTCCATCAGGAGTCGTATTCCAACCACCAAAGCTGTAACCGTCTTTGGTCAGCGGACCCGAATTACCTGGAGCCTTGATCGTGGAACCAAAATCAACCGGTCCAACAGGTGATGGTGAGTTTCCAGCAGTCGGCTTGTTGCCATCGAAAGAAATCGTGTGCTTGTCCGCAATCCATTTCGCGAAGAGCGTGATGTTCTGATTGAACGGATAGACAGCAGCATTGCCATAGAAAGTCCCCGAACCATCAGCCGATGAAGTCCAACCTCCAAATGTGTAGTTGGCGCGGGTGAAGGTGCTGGCATTCAGCGCTGCAGGAACAATGTCATGCTGTGGCGCCATTGACCCAATGCCGCGGTTTGCATCGAAAACGACCGTGTTAATAATCGGAATCAAAGTCCATTGCGCATACAAGTTTTGATCACTGACGAATGGGAATACTGCACCATCGGTGTAGAGCACAGATCCGCTTGGAGAAGTCGCCCATCCCGCGAAGGTGTAACCCGTCTTCGTAAATGTGTCGATGTGAAGTGAAGTGGCAGAGAAGCCCGTCTGGTTGCTCATGGCACCAACACCTGAATTTGCAAGGAAGGTAACTGTTGCAAAGTAGGTATAGCCACCTATTGAAGTCACTGAACCACCAGGAGCGGTAATAACAACATCCTTTGGACCAACACTGATTCCAACTGGAACGGTGCAGGTGATTTGAGTATCACCGGTTACTACGATGTTTGTGCAAGCCTGACCATCGATTGTTACTGAGGTGGTTCCGGTGTAACCAGTACCCGTCAACGTCACGGTGTTAGTTCCTGGAAGGGGTCCTGAACTTCCTGTGACAGCGGCAACGGTAGAGATCGTTGGGATCAGAGTCCATTTCGCAAATAAAGTTTGATCATTCGTGAATGCGAATGAGGCGCCATTTGCATACGAAACTGAACCATTCGATGTGGTGGACCAACCAGCGAAGATGCTGCCAGCCTTAGTAAACGCGTTGGTATGCAATGCCGCGGCCGAGGTGCCTGTCTGGTTAACCATCGATCCAGTACCGGAGTTGGCGTTGAAGGTGACCGTGGCGTAATAGGTATAGCCACCTATTGAAGTCACTGAACCACCAGGAGCGGCAATGACAACATCTTTAGGACCAACACTTATACCGGCGGGAACGGTGCAAGTAATTTGAGTATCGCTAGTGATCACGATGTTGGTACATGGTTGACCATCGATAGTCACGGACGCTGTCCCGGTATATCCAGTACCAGTCAAGGTAACTGTATTAGTTCCTGGAAGTGGACCAGAGCTACCAGTAACGGCAGCAACAGTGGAGATAGTTGGAATGAGAGTCCATTGAGCATACAAAGTGATGTCCGCTGCTAGGCCTGGTGCGTAAGGGGAAGTCAATACTGACCCGCCGCTAGATGCAACAAACCAACCATTAAAGACATATCCACTTCTCGTTGGTGCGGAAGCTAGTGCAAACGAACCACCAAATGAATACGAGCCACTGGCAACCGCTGTTCCGCCTTGGCTGTCATAAATGGCGGCGAAAGTATCGATCGCAAAGCTGGCGCTGATGGTGTGGCCTGCGGTGACATGGGTGAAGTCATAACTGCTCACCGCACCGACGCTGGAGCCATCAACTAGGACATCGGCGACGTGATAGTGGGCCGCTGGGGTAATGGTGTAGCTCTGGCTGAGGTCATAGCCCACTGCGGTGGTGCCGGCTGGGGTGACGGATCCATTGCTGCCGCTGCTGGCCACGATGTTATTGGTATCGATCGCAAAGCTGGCGCTGATGGTGTGGCCTGCGGTGACATGGGTGAAGT
>JBAXOT010000027.1:0-24194 GCA_037133095.1 Actinomycetes bacterium | reverse complement strand
AACTGGTGCTTCAGGTCTGACTGGTGCAGTCGGTGCCGTTGGTGCAACTGGTGCTTCAGGTCTGACTGGTGCAGTCGGTGCCGTTGGTGCAACTGGTGCTAGTGGTCTTACTGGTGCCGTTGGTGCAACTGGTGCTAGTGGTCTTACTGGTGCAACCGGTGCAACCGGTGCCGTTGGTGCAACTGGTGCCTCAGGACTTACCGGTGCTCGCGGTCTAACCGGTGCAACTGGTACAACTGGAATCGGTCAAGCCGGTGCCCCAGGAACCGGTGGCGCAACTGGTGCCGCTGGCGCAACTGGTGCCGCTGGTAAAGATGGTGCTGCTGGTGCTGCTGGCGCTAATGGCAAGGATGGTGCCGCTGGCGCCACCGGAGCCACTGGTGCAACTGGTGATACCGGAGCCGATGCGATTCCTGATGTCCAACTCGGACAAATCTCGTTCGCTCGAGGATCTGATGGAAAAGTTAACTCCACAGTTTCAACAAAGGTCATCAAGGGTCAGTCTTACCTAGTGACAGCAAGTGTCCACGTAACACCAAAGAGCTTGACCGACACATTGCGTCAGTCATACGCGGACTTGAATATCGATCCTCAGGGCAGCGGCTCGTTCCGAGTCTCCAGCACCACTCCAACAGATGGTGTTGACTCTAAGGGCCGAATCGTTCACAGCCTCGTGGTAACTGGTGTCTTCACACCGGGTGAAAATGGCGAAACCTTGTTGATCACTTCTCCTTATGCGAAGGCTGATTTGAACCTAGGTGTCTTCACCGGTTCTATCGAACTCATAAAGATCAAGTTGAACAACGTCACCAGCACAGGCTCCACTGCTGTGAAGATGGCGAAGGTTGCTCCTGCCAAGGTCGCACCTGCCAAGGTCGCACCTGCAAAGGTCGTACCTGCAAAGACTGCGGTCAAGGCCAAGATCGTCGCAGTGAAGAAGAGCATCTCAAAGAAAGCCCACTAAGTTCACTTCGGTTGAGGTGGATCTGAAACGAGAATGGACTTAAAAACCAATCTCTTTCAGATCCCCTTAATCGATGGGCTTGAGATTTTTGTAGATAATTTAGAAGGTTCAGAGTTATTGACTCTGAACCTTCTTTTTCGTAACGAGACACTTGGCGCAATCGAAGCTGTTTTGGGGTCGGTCGCTGAGGGCATATATGAAGTATTTGAAGAATCAATTCGAGCAAATGTGGATGCCCTCTCGGGCTATATGGAGTCGCCAGACAATATCTATCCGGATGATATCTCCACCTTGTTTGAATTAAATGGCGTCAATAACCACCACCATCACATGTTTAAGTTTGGTTCTAACCGTGTGGCGCTGCACGTTAATTTGATAAAGGATTATCGGGACGATGAAATAGCCCTTTTCCGAGATTTACTAGCCCGAACTGTTATTTTTGAATCAGTGACACCAAAGGGCGAGTTGGGTGAAATTTTGGCGCTAACGGTTGACCCAGACCTGGAATTTACTCGAGTTGGCAACCGCCGTTACTACCGAAGCGGACTCTGAGGCCAGAAGATTGGCTTAGAATTACCAATCTGAAAGACTAATTGAGATCAAGAAAGAGCTCTCCTCGATGAAAATTGCCGTCTACACCATCGCACTCAACGAGGAGAAGTTTGTCGCGAGATGGTTTGAATCCGCCAAAGATGCAGATTATTTACTCATCGCCGATACCGGTTCGACAGATACGACCGTTAAGGCTGCGCAAGCGCTCGGAATTCATGTCCAAACAATTTCAGTCTCGCCATGGCGATTTGATGTGGCACGCAATGCATCACTGGCTCTTTTGCCGGATGACATCGATATCTGTATTCAACTTGATATGGATGAAACCCTCCAAGCCGGTTGGCGAGAAATTGTTGAGAAAGCTTTCGCCGAAGGGATTGACTGGCCAATCTACAAACATGTGAATGGTCGATATCCAGACGGATCAATCCGGAGCTACCAAGATTATTTCAAGATTCATCCACGTAAAGGTTTTATTTGGAAATACCCAATCCACGAAATAGTTACGCCGGAAACTGGTGTGCAATACCGCCGTGCTGAAATTGATTTGGAAGTCGATCACAATCAAGATCACTCGAAAGATCGAAAGTCCTATTTCGATCTCCTTCAAATGGCTGTGGCGGAATCGCCCCAAGATTGGCGCATGGCGCACTACCTGGTGCGTGAACTCTGGTACCGGAAAGAGTGGAGCGAAATCATCAAGATGGCCTACAAGGCGCTTGAGATTTCCGGTGGTTGGGATATCGAACGTGCTTCGACTTGTATGTGGGCGTCAGAGGCCGCGCTGGCTATGGGCTTTCCGGAATGGGCGCTGGAGTGGGCGCGCAAGGGAACCAACGAAGCGCAGAAATTTTATGAGGCTTGGCATTGGCGGGCGAATGTTGCCAGCCAGATCAATAAGTGGGATGAATCCCTTGAGTCCGCCAAAAAAATCGATGTGCTCTTCCGACAGAGCCACCATCTAGTAAAGCCAGAGATTTGGGAGTGGTGGGGCTTTGACTTAGTTGCGCTTGCTTCGCACAAATTAGGGGACCACGAAACGGCGATTCGATATGGGATGGCGGCCATTAATGGTGCCCCATCGGATGAACGACTCAAAGCGAATCTAGGTTTTTATCGGGCGGCCCATGAGGCTGAACGCGCAAACACTCTGGGTCTTGATGATTCTGAAGACGAATCTCTCATCTATCTCTCCGAGACCCCCTTGGTTCTTTGGGCGATTCTCGTCAAAAATGGTGGCGCCTATTTACCGCTCTATTTAGAGTGCTTGTTGAAGCAGGATTATCCGAAAGAGAGTATTTCACTTTACATTCGGACCAATGACAACACTGACAATACCGTTGCGATACTTGAGAAATTCATCGAAGACTTCGGCTCCCTTTTCCACTCGATTGAATTTAATTCTCAAGATATCGATTCCCGTGTAAATGAGATCGGTGCTCACGAGTGGAATCCAACTCGTACCAACTTGTTAGGTCGAATTCGACAAGATAGTTTGCTCAAGACTTTGGAAGTTGGCTGCGAGTTTTATTTTGTCGCCGACATCGATAATTTCATCAAGCCCAATACTTTGAGTACCCTGGTTCGACTCCAATTGGAGATCGTTGCACCATTGGTTCGGTACGCAGGGATAGAAGAATCGAATGGACAGCCTTCCTGGTACTACGGAAATTACGCTAATTACCACGATGAGATTTATGAAGATGCGGCTTATAAACACTCTGAGAATTACCACCGGATTCTCAATCAGGAATATCGTGGTATCACCAAAGTTCAATTGGTGCATTGCACATATTTAGTGCGTGCCGATGTCATTCCACACTTGAATTATTTATATGAAGAGGACAAGTTGGAATATCGCAATTTCGCCCTTTCTGCCGTTCACAGCGACATTCCACAATACATCGATAATCGCGAGATTTATGGCTATTTAACTTTCGATAAAGACGTGGAATTTTGCGCAGAACAATTTAAGAAACTCGCTTAGTGCGAATTTCCAAGATCTTCGATCCCTCGGGCGAACATCTTATTTCCCTCGCTGCAGATCGAGCCGTCGCGACCATACTGCGGGCGTGGCATGAAAATCGAGATGCGCACATTGTCGTAACAGGCGGCAGAAGTGGTGTGGCGCTCTGCAAAGCACTTGACTATGCCTTCCATCGAAGTATGCAGAGCAGAACGCAGACTGGTGACAAAGACTCGCAGTTAAAAGTTCACATCTGGCTCAGTGACGAACGTTTTGTCTCTGCTTTAGATCAGGATCGAACTGGAATTGCGCTGTCCTCAGCCCTGTCACTAACCGCGGATCTCCTGGTCTTTCATCAGTTATTGACTAATGAATCCCATTCTTTGTCCGATGCAACTTCAGAATATGCCGAACAACTAAAGGCAGCCGTAACCGGTCGAAAGTTTGATATTGCACTATTAAGTATGGGTGAAGATGGACATGTGGCATCGTGTTTTCCCGGCCAAGAATCACTCGAGAGTCCAGACGACGTGGTTTCGGTGCCGAACTCGCCTAAACCACCGAAAGAGCGGGTCACACTCTCTTTGGCTAGAATTGCGCTCAGCAACCAGATCTATATCTTGGCTCTGGGGGAGGCAAAACGGATGGCGCTCACCTCATCGCTCGACGGCGTTCCTGATATGCCGATTGAGATATTGCACCAGAATTCATCTAGTGGACAGATTTTCATCCTGACCGATCTTCAATAGTTTAGTTACATACCTCCTGTTACTGCAGGAGTGAAAGGGAGCGCAATGTCCGAGTCCGATTCAGCCACTCATTCAGCGCCACAGCCTGGCACCTTGCAATTGACAATTGTGGGCTTAGGCAGGATGGGGGCGAACATTGCTCGCCGAATCCAGTCACACACCCCAGCCGGCACCACCATCGCGATCAGCGTTTACGATGTAAATCCAGAGACAGTCTCCAACCTTGCAGCAGAAGGTTTCGTGGGCTTGCAATCACTGGAAGGTCTGACGCACTATAACAATTCAGAAAATCCGCAATTTGTTTGGATAATGGTTCCGGCTGAAGTTACGGCAGCAACAATCAAGAACGTTGCGCAATACCTCGCCCCAGGATCCACCATCATCGATGGCGGCAATACTTTTTATCGCGATGATATTGCTAATGCCGCTTGGCTGAAAACCAAGGAAATCAATTTTATCGATGTCGGTACCAGCGGTGGCGTCTTCGGACTCGAGCGCGGTTACAGTCTGATGATTGGTGGCGAGGTCGCCATCGTCAATCGGTTACGTCCAGTTTTCGAAGCTATGGCACCAGGTGTTGCGGCCGCAAGCATCACGCCTGGAGCTGAAGGTTCAACATCAACGGCTCAACAAGGCTTCTATCATTGTGGACCAGTAGGTTCAGGACACTTTGTGAAGATGGTTCACAATGGCATTGAATACGGCGCGATGGCGGCATATGCCGAGGGATTGAACTTATTGGATGCAGCCAGGCATGGAATTCACCATCCAACTGCCGTGGGCGATCACACCGAAACTACGTACGATCTTGATCTCTCGGAAATAACCGAGGTATGGCGTCGTGGCTCAGTTGTTGCTTCTTGGTTATTGGACTTGACTGCCCAGGCGTATGTCGAAGATCCAGAATTGGCTGGCTATACAGGCTCAGTTTCCGACTCAGGCGAAGGACGTTGGACCGTTCAAACAGCAATCGATGCTGGCGTACCCGCAAATGTTCTCAGTGCCTCGCTGATGGGACGGTTCTCATCACGCGGGAATGATTTATACGCTAACAAGGTTCTCTCTGCTATGCGCAAGAAATTTGGTGGCCACACTGAACCGAAGAAAAGTTAGTGATTGGCTTATATGATTAAAAAAGTAGAGATCCCAGTAGAAGCTGATGTGGTTGTGCTTTTTGGCGCCACCGGTGATCTAGCGAAGAAGAAGTTATTTCCCGCGCTCTATCAAATGGCGGTCAAAGGTGCCCTGAATGCGGATGTCGTTGGTGTGGCATCAACTAAATGGAACCATGAACAATTTGTTGCCAATGCATTTGATGCCATCCGTTCTCATGTGAGCGATGTTGATGAGAAAGTTTTGGTTAGTCTCGATACAAAGCTCTCACTCGTTGTGGGAGATTATGAGGATCCAAAGGTTTATCAAGATCTCGCTCTGGCTTTGGCGGAGAAGGTTGCTCCCGTCATTTACTTAGCTATTCCGCCTTCGCTTTTCGAACATGTTACCCAAGGGTTAGCTTCAGTGGGGCTGACAAAGAACGCTCGATTGGTTGTAGAAAAACCATTTGGTCGAGATCTGCAATCAGCCGAAATGTTGCAAGAAGCTCTGGAAAAAGTGCTTCCCGAGGAGCGTATCTTTCGTATAGATCATTATTTAGGCAAAGAGTCGGTCGAAGATATTTTGATCTTCC
Organism: Actinomycetes bacterium; assembly: GCA_037133095.1. Lineage (GTDB taxonomy): Bacteria > Actinomycetota > Actinomycetes > Nanopelagicales > Nanopelagicaceae > CAIMZW01. The sequence goes on along the minus strand of JBAXOT010000027.1, from coordinate 18,276 downwards.
GCTTTGCAAATTCGATATGGGAACCTCTCTGGAATCACCGGTACATCAACAGCATCCAGATCACTATGTCTGAAGATTTTGGCATCGAAGGGCGAGGTGCTTTTTACGATGGCGTGGGCGCCATTCGCGACGTGCTACAAAATCATTTACTTCAGGTCGTATCGCTCATTGCAATGGAGCCGCCTTCAGACCTCTCTTCGCAATTTATGGAAGATGAAAAGATCAAGGTATTTCGAGCCATTGACCCGTTAAAGAAAGAAGATGTGGTTCGAGGTCAATATGTTGGTTATCTTGAAGAAAAAGGCGTCGCGGTGAATTCTCGAACCGAGACTTATGCGGCGGCCAAGCTCTTCGTTAATAACTGGCGCTGGGCCGGAGTTCCGTTCTATTTGCGAACGGGAAAGTATTTGACGGAGACAACTTTAGAAGTTGTCGTGGAATTTAAACATCCACCGCAATTGCTCTTCACTGGTTCGCAGGAAGCATCGCCTAATTTGCTTCGATTTAGGTTAGGCAAGAACGATGGTGTGGATATCGAACTTCTCGCCAAGGCTCCGGGCGACAGCTTGGAAACCTTGCCCGTTCAGCTCAATGTCGAGTTCAGCGCCGCATTAGGCGAACGACAAGAAGCCTATGAGCGTTTACTTCGAGCGGCTATGTCCGGCGATCATTTGCGATTTACGCGCATCGATTCAGTCCTAGAGAGCTGGCGAATCCTCGAAAATGTTATTCATGACGAGACTCAGGTCTATCCCTACTTCAAAGGCACGTGGGGACCTGAAAAGGTTGACGACTTAATTCCACACGGCTGGATTGATCTTTAAATAAATTCGATTGCGGCATAGAGCAAACCATCAATCGCGAGGTAGAGCGTTGGAATAGCGGACTCGAGACTTTGTTGAGGAATTTCTTGAAGCACTTTTGGAAACTGCGCGACATTGCGACTGATTGCACTTTTGGTGCCAAGCAGCACCGTATGTGCTCGGGAGTGATGATTGATCTTGGCCGCCGACAAATTTTCCTGAGAAATCTGGAACTTCTCCACGATCGGCGATGGACTGTCCAGCATTTCTGGCGCGTGGTCAACAGATGTGCGTTCGAGGATGGCATTGATCTGAGCAGAAAAAGTCGGATCACTTTCGGAAGAGAATCGATGGGCAATTTCGCGCGCTAGGACATTGAGAAACAATTCGATGCTAGGTGCCGCGATGAAATTCGACTGCGGTTTAATTTGCGCATTAGATAATTCAAGATCGCGAAGCGGGTCATTCACGATCGAAATTTGGGAAACCGAGACCGATAGGGCAGGCGCTGCATCTTCAACTAATGAATTTTCGATAATGGATACTTCGACGATTTCAGGGGAGGCCATAGTGGAGGTGGCAGAAACTTTCACAGCCGCCGTGCGGCTTTTTCGCCCCCGCCCGAGAAGAATCAACGTGATGAACAAGATTATGGCGACGGCGCCGCCGGCGATGAGTAGTGTCGAATGGTTCTGCGTGGAGAGGTGCACGAAGTCTTAGCTCTTATTCTTGGATGAATCGGAAATGGTCGTGGCGTCAATCGCTGCGCGAAATGCTTCGTGAACAAGACCGTTGCTGGAGATTGCGCTCTTGCCATGCGGGCCGTCCACCCCATCGATATTGGTAAAGCGACCGCCTGCTTCGCGAACGACAATATCTAGTGCGGCCATATCCCAGAGCGCGAGTTGCGGTTCTACCGCCAAATCGACCGCCCCTTCGGCAACTAACATGTGTGACCAAAAATCGCCGAGGCCTCTTGTTCGCCAAATCCTGGACTGGAGATTGATAAACGGGGTGAGCCGTTGACCCCAGCCGACTAAATCCGAATATGAAATAGAGGAGTCAGTTAACTCTTTCACCTGAGAGACACGGATTCTTTTGGCGGCGCCACCGTTGAGGCTGACATAAGCGCCCAAACCCTTTCCAGCAAACCATCTGCGAAAGAGGGCGGGGGAACTCACCATTCCTACAATGATTTCGCCGGTAGGTTCGGCCAGCGCTATGAGAGTGGCCCACGTGGGAACGCCACGAACAAAGTTTTTAGTGCCATCGATGGGGTCGATAATCCAATATCTCTCACCCGCTGAAAGATCGGGTACGCCAAATTCTTCCCCTGCAACTAAATCTCCGGGTCGCTCGATTGCGAGAAGTTCCCGAAGTGCGACCTCGGTTGCTTTGTCGGCATCGGTGACCGGGGTGGCATCTGGCTTGGTTTCGATAACGAGGTCCAGCGATTGATAACGATTCATCGTGATGGAATCGGCTAAATCCGCCAATTTATGAAGGAGTTCGAAGTCGGATTGGATATCGCTGGCGCTGGTTAGGCTCATAGGGGTAGAGGTTACCCGATAGCCAATTGCTAGGACTTAAGCAGTCGACGCAGGCTCTCAAGCCGCGACTGGGCAGATGTGTCGAAACCTTCCCAATTGTTGAGCGCGCAGGTTTCTTCATCATGCGAACAATTGCGAGGGCAGTGTTCTAAGGCTTGGGCGAACTCCGGGAAGGCACCAATGACTCGCTGGATATCGATATGACCCAAGCCAAAGGAGCGAACACCAGGCGTATCAATGACCCACCCAGTCGGATTAATGCCATCTTCTGGAATAGATTCAAGTTTGAGCGCAATAGCGCTGGAGGAGGTATGTCGGCCTCGTCCGGTGACGTCGTTGACGCTGCCGGTTAACCGTTCAGCACTTTCGACAAGAGCATTAACGAGTGTGGACTTGCCAACACCTGAGTGACCCAAGAGCACGGTTCGCTTTCCCTGGAGGACGCGACGAACCTGTTCGAGATTGCCACCGCGTTGGATTTCAAAGACCGGAATATCGAGGTCTTGATACATGACGAGAAATTCGGCCGGATCTGCTAAGTCACGCTTCGTAAGAAATATCAAGGGCTTGATGCCTTGGTCGAAAGCGACAACTAAAGCGCGATCGACAAAACCGTGGCGAGGCTCAGGATTCGCAGCGGCGATGACAATCGCAATTTGATCGACATTAGCCACAATCATTCGCTCTTCTGATGGATTGTTATCGACAGTTCGAGTGAGGGTATTTGTTCGAGGCAGGACGGTAACAATCCGTGCGAGTGAACCATCCGAACCAGTGAGGTCTCCGACAATCCGAACCTGATCGCCGACTACGACTGATTTCTTGCCTAGTTCTCGTGCCTTCATCGCGGTCACGATTACTTCGCCAACAACACACGTAGCGCGTCCTCGATCAACGGCAACCACCATGGCTTCGGTGGCTTTGGAGTAATCAGGGCGATCTTTGGTGCGTGGTCTAGAACTGCGAGGTGGACGTGAACGAATATCGTCCTCGTCAAGATCTCGACTATTGACCATTAATTACTCGCAAGCAGTGCAGCCCAAGCACCAGGAAAATCGGGAAGAGTCTTTCGAGTGGTTGCGATGTTTTCCACTTCGATGCCAGCAACTCGGAGACCGAGCATGGCGCCGGCAGTTGCCAGCCGATGATCGTCATAAGTGTGGAAGGTCCCACCATGAAGTGGCCGTGGCGTAATGTGAAGAGCGCTCGCTTCCTCGGACACTTGGCCACCGAGGCTATTAATTTCCGTTGCCAGAGCGGTGAGGCGATCGGTTTCGTGAAGTCGAAGATGGCCAATTCCCCGCAATGAGGATGGTGAATCGGCAAATGCGCAGATTGCAGCGATTGAAGGCGTTAATTCTCCGACGTCATGGAGATCGACATCGATGCCCTGGATAGTTGGACCGCCAGTTATTTCCAAATAACTGGTAGCGCCTGGGGTCGATGGGTGAAGTTCAACCTGGGCCCCCATTTGATGGAAAATTTCACGCAGTTGATCTCCGGGTTGTGTTGTCTTAGTAGGCCAATCACTAATGCGAACCGTGCCACCGCAGATCATTGCCGCCGCCATAAAAGGCGCGGCATTGGAGAGATCAGGTTCAATTGTGAGATCAAGGCCGTGTAACGGACCAGGCTCGACGCGCCACTCATGTACGCCAGTTTTGGCAAAATCGGATGTGGTGACGGTGGCACCGAAGTCGCGCAACATAGCGACCGTCATCTCGATGTGCGGCATCGAAGGCAGCTGCAAACCGGAATGTCGAATCGTGATTCCAGTTTCGGTTGCCGGGCCAATCAACATAAGGGCTGAGATGAATTGGCTGGAGGAACTGGCATCGATCTCCACTTTGCCGCCGCGCACTTTGCCGGCGCCATTGATCGTCAATGGCAGCCGATAGTGCGCGCCGTGCTCGATCGTGACACCTAAATCTTCAAGGGCGGAGATGACTGGACCCAATGGCCTTTCATGGGACCTGGGGTCGCCATCGAAATGGACTAAACCTTGGGCCAAAGCGGCCACGGGCGGCAAGAAACGCATGACGGTTCCGGCGTTTCCGACATCGATAGCCGCGGGGCCAAAAAGCTTGCCTGGCGTGAGCGTTATATCGTTTGTTGTTGGATCAATCTCGATTCGCGCTCCCAATGCCTGCAATCCGGCGATCATGAGTTCGGAGTCGCGCGAGTGCAATGGTTTGCGCAGAATTGATGGGGTTGAGGCTAAAGCGGCCAATATCAACGCCCGATTGGTCACAGATTTTGAACCGGGAATGTGAACAACAGCAGAGACTGGGTGTGACCCACGGAAGGGGGCGCGCCAGTGTTCTGTCATGTCGGCAAGCCTACCCGAGTGCTTCGTCCTCTCGCGGGGCAGCAAGTACGCTTTTCTCCATGTGCGGTCGATATGCCCTCTCCAAATTACCTGATGAAATCATTGAAGAGTTTGAGATAACGGCGGGTTTGACCGGCGCCATTCTGCCCTTTGATTGGAATATTTCACCGACGAAATCGATTTACCTGATTCGGGAGAATCAGATGGGTCAACGCGAACTCGCGACTGTATCGTGGGGATTAATTGCACCATGGAGTAAAACCACGGCTGATGCACTCCGTTCTCAATCCCAAGCAATCAATGCCCGAACCGAGACTGTCGCCGAAAAACCAACTTTTCGCAACGCGTTTACTCGCCGACGTTGCCTCATTCCGGCCAGTGGTTACTACGAGTGGGCAACCGAACTTGGGCCCTATCCCACAAAACAACCGTTCTACATCTCATCGTCTGCCCCCACCAAACCCACTCTGGTATTTGCCGGAATCTGGGACCAATGGGTCGATGGAAGTGGCCAAATCTGGGAGAGCGCAGCCTTGATCACCAGACCGGCGGTGGATTTTTTAGCCACCATTCACCACCGGATGCCAACCTTTCTGCCGCCAGAGCGGTGGAGTGACTGGTTGAAATTTGGCAGCGTGCCGACGCCGGAGTTGATGGATCTGCTGGATATTCCGGAACCGGCCATGGGGTTGATGGCTACGCCAGTCGCCGCCAAGGTAAATAACGCTAAGAACAGCGGGGTGGAGCTGATCACCCCAATGGACATTGGCGAGCCTGAAACCCTGTTTTAGGCGCGAATTGAGTCAGGGGAATATCCATCCTGAGAACGTGGTTGAGCAGGTACACGGTTAACTATCAGCGAAATTCAGATGAGGCGGTGGCAGTTATGGCAGTAGCCTTACTCCCGATGCCAACCGATACCTCCGATATTTCCAACGATATTTCCTCCGTTATCTCCGACGATATTTCCAACGATATTTCCGCTGATCTTTCGCCCGCGCTCGTGGCGGGAACCACCAAAGCCCTCGTGACCCGAGATGGCGAATCTCTGGCGGAACGCAAAGCCCGTTTCGAACGCGATGCCTTGGTCTTCACCGATCCGCTCTATTCAGCGGCATTGCGGTACACCAAGAATCAGCATGATGCCCAAGACCTGGTTCAAGATACCTTTGCCAAGGCATTTACCTCGTTCCACCAATTTGAACCAGGAACCAATCTCAAGGCTTGGCTGTATCGAATCTTGACCACGACTTTTATCAATTCGTACCGAAAAGCTCAACGCCAACCCCAAATCGCCAGTGGCGAATTGGAAGATTGGCAAATTGCCGCCGCTTCGAGTCACACCAGCGACCAGGGAAAATCTGCCGAAGATGAGGTTCTAGAGAACCTGCCGGATGGCGACATCAAAAGAGCGTTAGCTGCGATTCCAGAAGAGTTTCGGATGGCGGTCTACCTCGCCGATGTTGAAGGCTTTTCCTATAAAGAAATTGGTGACATCGTCGGAGTTCCCACCGGAACCGTAATGTCACGTTTACACCGCGGTCGGAAATTGCTCCGGGCCTCTCTGGCTGAATATGCCCGTGATCGCGGATTCGGAAAGGAGCCCGCGCTATGAGTTGCGGCAACCCTCACGAAACCGCGTGCCATGACGTCCTTCACGCGATCATTCTCTTTATCGATAATGAACTTGAAGACTTTGGGCAGGTGCAAGCATTGAATCTACATTTTCAAGAATGTCCACCGTGTGCAGGGACATTGGCACAGGAACGTTCTGCAATTTCACTGCTGCAATCTCTTTTGAGTCGATCATGTCAAGAACTAGCACCGGAAGATCTCAAAGCAAAAATAGTGGCTCAGACAGAGGATCTTGCCGCCCAGATGAATGTGATCTATCAAAATCAACTGGGACCAGGGCAGTTCAACCACAGCCAGTTCAACCAAAGCCAATTCTTTGCTGAATACACTCGAACTGAAATTACGGTTGATGGTGTGACCCAAATAATCGAGACTTCACATGAAATTCGGGGCGACTTTTCTTTTTAGAAAATCCGTTAGCCCGAGAAAAGCACTAAGTTTGTTTTATGAAGGTGCAGATTTTATGAACGCCGAGAAGTTAGTTGGCAGCGTTGGTATGGCATCCCTAACCGTTCGCGCTGGAGACACCTGCGTGGCCAGCAACATCAGCGACCTTCCCATAATTTCCACCAGCGTCCTCATTAACTTGATGGAGAGCGCGTGCACCGCGGCGCTCGCCGAATTCTTAGCAAGCGGTGAAACTTCCGCAACAACAAGTATTGATTTTTCGGCTGCTGGATCTGTCGGTGTGGGATCTGAAATTCGAGCACATGCCACATGTATCGAGAGAGGTGGAACCGCCCTTATCTTTGCCGCCGAAATTAATCAGGAGTCAAAGTTAATTGCCAGCGCAACTATTTCGCGCAAATTGGTTGACCGAGTTTCGTTTATGGCCCGGACCGCAGCTGAAGGAATCTTGGCCGAAAAAAAATTGACCCCGCAATAGCGCGAGGTCAATTTCGTTAATCGCTTTCCAATTTCTTATGTCTTAGTACTTCTTGCGAGAAGAACCAATCTCTTATTACTTCTTGGTGGCCCAGAAGATTTCCGCAATCTCATCGATCTTGGTGAGCAACTTTTCGGCAACGGCTACATCATTGGTGCCCTTAGTTCCGCCGGCTCCTGCCAACTTGGTGGCTTCATTGAAGAGACCGTTGAGTTGCGGATATGCCTCGAAATGAGGGGCTTTGAAGTAATCGGTCCAGAGAACCCAGAGATGGTGCTTGACCAACTCAGAGCGCTCTTCCTTGATTGCGACGGCACGGGCTTTGAAATCAGGATCGCTGCTGGCGGCATACTTTTCCATGGTTGCTTTGACTGAAAGTGCTTCAATCTTGGCTTGGGCTGGATCGTAAACTCCGCAAGGTAGATCGCAATGCGCGAATCCTTGTAGTTGTGGGGCAAATAGTGAATTGAGCTTCATCGAATTCCTCCTCGGTAACGCGAAAAACGTACAGTGAGAGACTACTACGCCTAGGAAAAAGTTAAACTTTGAAAGCCGGACCCTTTGGGTTTGGTCGCAGATAGAGTTGTGAGGAGACAGAGATGATCAGGCGACTGGAAGTAATCGGCGATTCCATGTCTCCAACTCTAAATTCTGGCGATCTCTTGCTGGTGAATATTTGGTCCCGACGGGGATCTTTTCAGGCGGACCAACTCGTCCTTATCCAGCGCATCAATAGGGCGAATGGTGAACGGGATTTTATCCAGGTCAAAAGGTTGACTCGAATCGAGCCAACGGGGATGTGGGTCGAAGGTGACAACTCCAATCAAAGCACCGACTCCAGAACGTGGGGCTTCCTGCAATCTGACGAAGTTATCGGCAGAGTGCTGGTTCGATATCGAAAGGCTAAATCCCCGAACCGAAATTAGTGATTAATCACCAAAGGCAGGCTTACGAGAAGCCGCTCTCAAAAGTTGGCTACCGAGTAAACGCCTCCATCAGCAGCGCTTTCTGCTCTTCTTCGTGAACATAATGATTCCCAGTGGCAGGGCTAGCAGTTGCGCGCCGTGAAACGCGGCGCAATCCACGACCGCCAAGGGCTTCGTCAGTATTAAGAGCAATAAATGGCCACGGACCCTGATTGGCTGGTTCATCTTGTACCCAGAGCAAGGTCGCGTTGGGATGTCGCGCAGCTTCTTCGGCAATGGCCTCGGAGGGCAAAGGATAGAGCTGCTCGACGCGAACAATCGCAGTGGAATGTTCGCCTAACTTTGTTCGTTCGGCCACGAGGTCGTGATAAATCTTTCCCGAGCAGAAGATCACTCTCGAGGCATTGGTTACTCCAGCATCTGAGATCAGCGGTCGGAAAGTGCCGGTCGAGAAATCAGAGAGCGCTGAAGCAGCAGCCTTGAGGCGCAACATTGATTTTGGTTCGAAGACAATGAGAGGGCGACGTGCCGGATTATTCATATGCCAGCGCAGCAGATGGAAATACGAAGCCGGAGTTGAAGGTTGCGCAACGGTCATATTGTGTTCCGCGCACAATGCGAGATAACGCTCGATGCGGGCAGAGGAGTGGTCTGGCCCTTGGCCTTCATAGCCATGAGGCAAGAGAAGAACCACACCAGAACGTTCGCCCCACTTTTGCAGGGCAGAAGAGATGAATTCATCAATGATGGTTTGGGCGCCGTTAGCAAAGTCGCCGAATTGCGCCTCCCAGAGCACGAGGGCGTTATCACGTTCTACTGAATATCCGTATTCAAATCCCATGGCTGCATATTCGGAAAGGAGAGAGTCAAAGACAAAGAATTGGTTCTCGTCGGAAATGAGGCCACGAAGTGGAGTCCACTGGGCGCCAGAATTCTGGTCGATAATGACTGCGTGCCGGTTAGAGAAAGTACCGCGTCGTACATCTTGGCCAGCCAGGCGAATTGGATGACCTTCGAGAAGCAGCGAACCAAAGGCGAGCATCTCACCGGTCGACCAATCGATGGTGCCATCGTTGAGCATCTCGGTGCGCTTTTGCAACTGCGGGAGAAGTTTGTGGTGAACCACAAAATCTTCTGGAGTCGCAATTTGAGTTGCGGCGATTTTACGTAACGTTTCCTCGTCAACTGCGGTGCTGACGGTCTCCGGCTCTGGTGTATCCAGAACGATAAAATCTGGATCATCTTCTGGATGAATATTGTGGACGGCATTAAAGACGGCTTCGAGTTGAGTTTGATAGTCGCGCAAGACTTCTTCTGCTTCTTCGACCGTTATATCGCCGCGACCAATAAGGGCTTCGGTGTACAACTTTCTTGTAGAGCGTTTTGCATCGATCAATTTGTACATCAACGGTTGGGTAAAACTGGGCTCGTCGCCTTCATTATGGCCACGGCGACGATAGCAAACCATGTCGATTACTACATCTTTGTGGAATCGTTGGCGGTATTCGAAGGCAAGTCGACCGACTCTGACAACGCTCTCGGGGTCATCACCATTGACGTGGAAGACCGGTGCTTGAATCATCTTTGCTACATCTGTGGAATAGGTTGAAGATCTAGCCGAACTTGGCGACGTGGTGAAACCAACTTGATTATTGATAATGATGTGGATCGTGCCACCGGTTCGGTAGCCGCGAAGTTGGGAGAGGTTCAGTACTTCAGCGTTGAGCCCTTGGCCTGCGAATGAAGCATCGCCATGCACCAATATTGGCAAGACGCTGTAGATGTCTCTCACATTTAATTTATCTTGCTTGGCGCGAACGATGCCTTCGAGAACTGGATTAACAGCCTCTAGGTGCGATGGGTTGGCGGCCAAATAAATCTTTGTCGTGGCGCCACTCTCGGAGGTGAAAACCCCTTTAGTGCCCAAGTGATACTTCACATCTCCGGAACCATGAACCTGATTTTCGGCATAGTGGCCTTCGAACTCTTGGAAAATTTGGCCAGCGGATTTACCAGCGATATTAGCGAGCACATTCAACCGGCCACGGTGTGGCATACCAATACAGACCTCATCTAGGCCCACATCTGCCGAATCTGAAATGATCGCGTCGAGTAATGGGATGACGGATTCACCACCCTCGAGTGAAAATCTCTTCTGCCCCACATATTTAGTTTGCAAGAACGATTCGAAAGCCTCAGCGCTATTGAGCTTGTGCAAGATTCGCAATTGTTCTTCGCGCGGGGCACGCGGGGCCCCAACCTCGACGTGCTCCTGAATCCAGGTTCGTTCCTCGGGATTTTCCATATACATGTATTCGATCCCGATGGTGCGGCAATAAGAGTCGCGAAGAATTCCGAGAATCCGTCGTAATTGCATAACCTTCTTGCCGCCAAAACCATCAGTGGCAAATTCGCGATCAAGGTCCCACAAAGAGAGTCCGTGAGTAACAACATCGAGATCTGGATGGGTGCGCTGTTTATATTCCAACGGGTCAATGTCGGCCATCAAGTGACCAGTGGTCCGATAAGCATTGATAAGTTGTTGAACTCGGGCAGTCTTATTGACCTGATCATCTTTCGAGAATTGCAGATCCGAGACCCAGCGAATTGGGACGTAAGGAATTCGAAGCGCAGAGAAGATCTCGTCATAAAATTCGTCGCCGCCGAGAAGAATCTCGTGAATTCGGCGCAGGAAGTCACCGGAGGTCGCACCTTGGATGATTCGGTGGTCATAAGTGCTTGTCAGAGTGACGACTTTGCCGATTGCCAATTGCGCGAGGGTTTCTTCATTGGCGCCGAGAAATTCAGCTGGATAATCCATTGCACCGACGCCGAGAATTAAGCCTTGACCTGCGACTAGGCGAGGTACCGAGTGAACGGTTCCAATAGTTCCGGGGTTGGTAAGGGAGACGGTGGTTCCGGCGAAATCATCGACGGTTAGCGCGCCATTTCGCGCCTTGCGAACGGTGTCTTCATAAGAGGCCCAGAATTGACCGAAATCCAACGCCTCGCAACCCTTAATTGATGGGACGAGTAATTGTCGCGTTCCATCTGGCTTGGTGAAGTCGATGGCAATACCGAGGTTGATATGTTCTGGATGACCGATCGCAGGCTTGCCTTCGGACTGGGTAAAAAAAGCATTCATCTCTGGCATTTGGCGCAGCGCTTTGATCATCGCGTAGCCGATGAGGTGGGTGAAGGAGACCTTGCCACCGCGAGCGCGCTTGAGATGATTGTTAATGACGGTGCGATTATCGATCAGCAACTTTGCTGGAATGGCGCGAACACTTGTCGCCGTTGGAACTCCGAGCGAGGCTTCCATGCTCTGAACGACTCGAGCTCCGACACCGCGAATTGGTTCGACCGTTGCGGCACCTGGTGTCACGAGAGTTGGAATTGGCTTCACAACTGGATCGGCTGGAGTCGGGTGTGAAGTTGTCATCGCTGGGTTAACGCTCTCCTGAGAAGTGAAGGTGGGGGAGGTGGCCGAAACTGGAGGGGCCGAAACTGGAGTGGCCGAAACTGGAGGGGCCGAAACTTGAGGGGCCGTTACGTTGATGGCGGGGCGCTCGGAAATCACGGTGGGCAAAGCGCTCGCTGAATTCTTGGGTTCTGGTGGGGTGCCGCCGGCGGGTGCACCTGCGAGTGGTGGCAAAGTTGGCGAGCTTGATGCGGCCATCGTAGTTACTGCGGCACTTGTGCCGGCTGGGGAGTAATCAGCGAAAAAGTCCCACCATGCCTTATCGACTGAATTCGGATCCTGAAGGAATCGCTCGTACATCTCGTCGACAAGCCATTCGTTGGCTCCAAATGAACTACCGAAATCTCGCCGAGGGTTTTGCCCAGGGGTGTCTGATCCTGCTGCCGTCACTGGCTGGTCTCCCGATCCTGCTTGTCTCTATCAACTGCATCAATAACCCGTGAAGTCTATCTTGGCAATGTTACGAACGTCCCTTCGGGGTCATTTAACTGCTGAGAGATCCCACCGAATGTTCTGCCGATTGGCTCCGTACGCAGGACCAGATTGGCTCTGTACGCAGGACCCGATTGGCGTGGCACTTCGGACCCAATCGGCGTGGCACTTAGGACCCAATCGGCCTGGCACTTAGGACCCGATTGGCGTGGCACTTAGGACCCGAATTACCGCGCGCGAACCCCTGAAATTCACGGCACAGTTCAGCCATGAATCTGACCTCACCAGACCCCAGCGCCGACCCCGCGTCCGAGGGCAATGCCAATTCCCGCAAGGTGGCCATAGTCACGGGTGGTTCGCGTGGACTGGGATTTGAAGTAGCCCGAGGTTTAATTGCGCGCACTTTCACCACCATCATCATTGGTCGGGACCCTGATCGGGCGGCCAGCGCCGCCAAAACACTAGGAGCGGATTATCGATGTGTAGATGTGGCCGATTCAATCGAGTTTAGGCAGGTACTGCGGGAGTTGGATGCGACCTATGGCGTTCCCGAAGTTTTAGTTCTTGCGCATGGTGTTATGAGCGAAAAAATGTCCAAGACGCTGCGGACTACAGATGCTGAATGGCGGCGGGTGATGTCGATCAATACTGATGCGGTTTTCACGGCAATAAATGAGGTGGTACCCGAGATGGCCAGCGCACGCAGCGGTCGAGTGGTCGTTTTTTCAGCTTGTCTTGGCCGCATGACCGGACCAGGAAATGCTGGCGGTCTCGCGCCTTATCGGGTGAGTAAAGCCGCGGTCAACGCCATCGTTCGAAATCTGGCTCATGAAACCGGAATGGGCGCTCGCGGGTTGTTGGTCGATGCCATCTGCCCGGCTCATTGTCGAACCGATATGGGTGGAGTAGATGCTCCTAGGTCGGCGGAAAAGGGCGCCGAGACGGCTATTTGGTTGGCAACTCGCCCCTTTGATCCGGCCACGGACCTGACCGGTCTGCTCTGGGAAGACCACCAAGTGGTGCCGTGGTGATGGGGCTTAGTTAATCCCCTCTTTGCGAGACCTAACGAGAGATATGTGGTTCTGCTTTGTCAGCAACTATTTTGGGGCAGGGCGATAGCCAAAGATTGATGCGATAAGGGTCGTGAAAGCGAGCAGTGCGAGGGGAATCGCCACGAGGAACAATTTCCCGCTGAACATAAAGTAGGAAACGCCTAAGGCGATTAAATTCGCCAAGACTGCGGGGGATTGCCCGTAAGGCTGTTTTTGTTCAAAGCTTCGGGAACAGACCAAGAGTCCGCCGGCTCCCAGTAAACCAAAGAAAATTTCGCCAATGAGCGCCCCTGGGGCTGATATGTGTGAGGCCAAAATTGCTTTGACGATCAGATAGACCACTAGGCCAAAAAGTATGAGTGACTCGATATTGAGCAATGGGACCACATACTTGCGAGCCGAGAGATAAACCCGATCTGATTTTCCTGCCTCGGTCATCAAGAGCACACGTGATTTCCGCTACGAGTTGTTCCAAATGCCATGGCGAAATAATAGCCTGCGGACTAGGTATCTCCTGGAGGTGCGGTGATGGCAGAACGGATTTACTTTCGCAACAATGGGGAAGTTGATGCGTTAACTCTGACCATGGCACCAAAGATATTTTTGGCTAACCTCAATCGAGAAATTCTGCGTGCCCAACGGGAAATGCGCGATGTCAGCCTCGTGTGGTTTCTTCTTCGTCGCCGTATTGCACCACCGCCGATAGTAATTCAAGAGCCCTGGCAAGACTTTGCACCGCCGAACCATTCGGTCGAGCCACACGTCGCAATCATTGAAGAGACCTTGATAGAAATTGCTCACCATCTGAATCTCTTGCTTCGCAGCGATGAGTTCTTTTCGCGTATGTATGAGAATGGATTCCTCTGCTTTATTTCCGGTTCCTATGAAGCGGCAACCGCATCGAAGTCGAGAATCTTTTTCGATCTAACTAGGCGATTTTCCGGGCGAATCGAAACTTTAGGAATGTTTCTTGACTCTGACATTCTCGTTCGTATGAAAAACGAAAGTTCTTCAGAACTAATCCTGCGGGCCGATGCGGCGATTTTTCGCGAATAGCATCAACTTGGGATTACTTTTCTGAGATCTGACATTTTGCCTCGGTAATTTTCCGTCGAAGAATCCACAGTCAGATTGATCTTTGATGTCGCCTGTGATGGTTCTGTTCTTGGCTAGCGCCCGTGATAACCAAAACTTCAAGCCGAGACCCCGAGATTGCCACCTTATCTAATCAGGGGCTTCACCTTTCCGATAGCTCCGTCGCCGGCCACGAGGGAGAGGAAACTTTGCGGCAAGCTCGAAATAATTTCGGTCCGCTCCAAAATATGATGGATGATCCAGCAATTGAAGAGATTTGGATAAATTCACCGAATCGGATTTTTATCGCCAAATCGGGAATTAGTCAGTTGACCAATATCGTGATGACCTTCGACGAGGTGCGAGGGCTCATTGAGAGATTGCTGATGTGGGGCGGTCGTCGTCTCGATCTTTCGCATCCATTTGTGGATGCGCGATTACCGGATGGCAGTCGACTTCACGTTGCAATTCCCGAGATCACTGCATCGCATTGGGCTATCAATATTCGCAAGCACCTTGTTCGAGGCAAATCATTGACAGAGCTCGCGGCGCTTGGAGTCATGGATCAACGTATTCGTGATTTCCTTCAGAACGCCGTAACCAATGGTCTGAATATTCTCGTCAGTGGTTCAACGCAAGCAGGCAAAACTACTTTGCTCAACGCCCTAGTCAGCGCAGTGCCTTTGAAAAGTCGAGTCATCACCATTGAAGAGGTTTTTGAGCTCAAGCCACGGTTACCAGATTGTGTCGCCCTGCAGACTCGACCACCGAACCTACAAGGGGAGGGCGAAATACCGTTGCGCCGGCTCATTAAGGAGGCGCTTCGGATGAGACCATCCCAGTTAATAGTCGGCGAAATTCGAGAAGCCGAGTCACTTGACCTCTTAATTGCCTTAAATTCGGGCTTACCTGGTATGGCGACAATTCATGCGAATTCAGCGAAAGATGCAATTTCTAAGCTGCAAACTTTGCCGCTACTTGCCGGTGAGAATATCTCGCACCGCTTTATCGCACCCGTTGTCGCCTCCGCTATAGATCTCATCGTTCATGCAGCCATTGATTCTGAGGGGGTTCGTCGCATAACGGAAATTGCTCATGTAACTGGGCGGATTGAGAATGACCGGGTGGAAATTGAACCGCTCTTTACCTTTTCCTCCGGCGAATACCGCACTGGATTGCTCAATCCAGAACTTGTTGCTCCTTCGGCACGGTTCGGAACGGACGAAAGCCTCGGGACTCAATCTTGAACTCCTTTCTCGTTCTACATCCCTTCGCCTTCGCATTCTTTGTCGCGCTGGTTGTCTCAATCTTTCTTTTGCGAAGAAGGAGTGAAAAGGATGATGAAATTTTCTCGGGCACAGATGGCACCGTCGGGAGTAGCCCGTTGGCTAAATCTCACAGTCGGACCAAATCTGACACGCTGGCCAAATCCAGGGGACAGAGAAAGAAAGTTAATAGTGAGACGTTGCGAGTTAGAACTTATGCGACTGGTTCTGCCCTTGCCGGATTCTTGATTGCCTTCCTGTTTTTGAACTCAGTAATAATCGCGCTTCCTTTCGCAGCTCTCTTCAGTTTCGTTCCTATCGTTCGCGCCAAACGACGATCGGAGAAATTGCGATCCGAATTACAACTTCTCTGGCCGCAAATTATTGATCACATCATCTCTGGCTTGCAGTCGGGAATGTCGTTGGCTGAAACCCTTGCGTCGTTGGGCTTTCGTGGTCCAGAGCAAACGAAGATGATCTTTCACAAATTCGGCTCGGACTTGGTTGCTGGAATCTCCTTTGACATCGCACTCATTTCTATAAAGCGCTTTTTCGATGACCCAATCGCGGATCAAGTGTGCGAAGTTCTGGATTTTGCACGTGGAGCAGGCAGTAGAGATACGGCGCTGACGCTTCGAACCTTGGCTGACTTCATTCGTAGGGATACCTCCGTGCGTAATGAAATCGCGGCAAAACATGGATGGATCCGAAATTCCGCAACGCTTGCCGCCATAGCTCCTTGGATTCTCCTGATTATTTTGGCTTCACAACCCAACACGATTAAGGCTTACAGTTCCTCGAGCGGGGTCATTGTTCTCCTCGTTGGAATTGTGATGACCGTGGTTTCCTATCTGTGGATGGAACGCGTTGGGAAGCTGCGAGATGTCCCAAGAGTATTTGCCCGATGAGTACTCGAATTCTCGCTTTGATGTTCGTGGCGCCTTTCTTGGTTTATGCGATTCACATTCTCCGAGAGGAATTTAAGGATCCGCTTTTAGCCTTTCATGATTCATTTCGCGCTGAAACGAAGTTGATGAATTCGAACCCATTTCCAATCCTTGCCGAAGGTTCAAATCGCTTTTCTCATAGTCACACCGAACTCGGGGAGAATGCTTCTACTGGAATCGGGAAGTTAATTAATCCTCTAAATTCTCGGGACCGTCAAATTGCATTTAGCCTAATCACGTGGAACTTGGAGAACAAGTGTGTTTTTACCGCCCTTTCCTTCTTTCTCCTCTATGGCCTTCTCGCCTTTAACTTTGGCGTGCTCTTGTTCATCGGTGCTGTTGGATATGGATATTTACTCCTTCTTAGTCATCGCCAACGACAAGAGTTCACACGTACTCGAGAAAATCTCGAAGCGGAGTTTCCAGCAATCGTTGAACTAATCGCCATCCTCATCGTTGCCGGAGAGAGTCCATCTCGCGCCTTGGAACGGGTAGCACAACGCACCGAGAGCCAACTCACGGTCCACATTAGGGAAGCGGTAGAAGTACTTCGATCCGGTGGCAGCATTTCCCAGGCGCTGGATGCGCTGGCTCGAGGAACCCAATCCTTAGCGATCCGACGATTTTGCGATGCGTTGCTGATCGCGTTAGAGAGAGGCACTCCGCTCTCTGATGTTCTCCATAGACAGGTTGAAGATATCCGATCGCAAAATCAGGTGGAATTAATCAAACGTGCTGGACGAGCGGAAATTGCCCTGATGGTTCCCGTGGTTTTTCTCATCTTGCCAATATCGATTCTCTTCGCACTGTGGCCGTCATATTTGGCTTTAGGCCAAAGCTTGTTGTAGTCGAAGCCGACATCACTCTCGGTAATTGCCAATGGTGCTTAGAGATGTTGATAGCGCATTTATCCACATTTAATGAAGTGGGTGCACCAATCTCGCGAGAGATAGCAAAGAATTTCACTCTTGCTTCTCCGATGTCTCCGCCAATTGCGAGGGCAAAGAAAGTAATTCAACCAATCAAGCAAGGGAGTGAAAAATGAATGGAAAGTTAAGCCAAACGTTAGACCTTGTACTTAAGAAGCAGGTGAGAATCGAACTTTGGGCAAAATCATTTGCTCATCGATCCGTCGTATCGCGCGCACGTGCCGCTTTTGTCGAGAGCGACCGCGGGGATGTTCCTGGATGGGTACTCGTCGTCCTTATGACTACCGGATTGATTACTGGAATCTGGACCGTGGCTGCGCCTCGGCTCTCGTCCATTCTTACTCACTCCCTCGATAACATGAACAACATTCGCTAGTCGTTTGCGATGTTGATCTCACCATTTTCGAGATTGCGCGGTTCGAGATTGCGCGGTTCGAGTTTGCGCGGTTCACCTTCACCAATTTGGGTTCCGCTCGGACCGGTTCTGCCTATCTTGAGGTCTCTTCGCGCGATTCTCGATTCGGGACATAAAATCCGGCATCAGTTTATAGCCGAGGTGAGGTCTGATATCGGCAGCGTAGAGGCGGCATTGGTGATGATTCCAACGATTCTACTTTTCTTGGGGGTGCTTCAAATTGGCGGAAACGTCCTGAGCCAAGCGGTCTCCTCGAATCAGGTGCAAGGAATTATTTCAAAATCCGCTCTGTTGAGTTCTGGTGGGTTGGACAGTGCAGCAAGTGATAGCTCGGCTCTTTCGTCCGCTTCAAATGCCCAGACCTCAGCGCTTTCCATTCAGAAGTTACCTTTGCCCGGTGGCGGCAATCTGATTGTGGGCGAACAAGTAGAAAGTGCCCCCACCCTTTCTCCCTTAATAGTCGGACACAATAAATATATTTCTTCCGGGGTCGCGGTCGATGAAAATCCTTAGTCGATATTCTCAAAGAAAAGAGCGTGCGGCTTCCACCAC
>JBAXOT010000026.1:0-25393 GCA_037133095.1 Actinomycetes bacterium | reverse complement strand
GCATAGAAAGTCGTAGCGGCAATTGGGCTGTAACTAGCGCCCAGTGCCGCACCTCCAGAAGATAAAGACCAACCAGCGAAGGTATAACCGGTCTTGGCTAAGCTGCCAACACCAGGGGTAGTGATCGCTGGATCCCCCGCGGTGAAGGTGCCGCTGGAAGGAACGGTGCCTGCGGTGTTGCCTTGGCCGTCATAAGAGTAGGCATATTGAGCGTTTGCCGCGAAGGACGCGCTAACAGTGATATTTCCGGAGACGTTCAGGTCCGTGCGGGCAGCGGTGAGTACACCATCGCTCCAGGTGGTGAAGTGATATCCAGAATCAGGAACGGCCGTTACTTGAGCGCCATTCGATCCGAAACTTACTGTTTGAGGTGTAGTGCCGGTTATAGAGCCATTCGCTCCCGCACTGTAGGTGAGGGTGTAGCTATTTATTGTCCACTGGGCGCACAGAGTGATGTCACCAGTGCCACTTGGCGAATAAGGCGAAGACAGGGCCGAGCCACCCGAAGAAAAGCCAAACCAACCGTTGAAATGATAACCGGGGTATGAGGGTGCCGATGGAAGCGTGACATTTCCACCGATTGTGTACGAGCCGCTGGAAACCGAAGATCCGCCTTGAGAGTTATAGGTGACCGTGTAACTGATGGCGGTCCACTTAGCATAGAAGGTGACTGAGCCATAGGGAGAACCGGGAACGTAGGAGTTGGTGACCGTCGTTCCTAATCCGTCAGCCTGAGTATTCCAACTATTGAAGGTGTAACCGGTCCTGGTAGGAGGGGTCGTTGGGATAGTTCCGATCGCCGTTGCGGTGGTGTAGGTGGAAGCTCCACCACTGGATCCGGCTCCGAGATTGTCGTTCCAGGTGATGCCGTTATTGGTGTTGGCAGTCCAGAGCGCATGGATGGTGACAGTACCGGATGGTGAATATGGTGAGGTCAGAGCTGGTCCGGTATTGAGCACGCTGGTCCAGCCAGCGAAGGTGTAACCAGTCTTGCTCAGGCTCGAACCATCGTTGAGGGTGGCCCCTGGACCACCGACGGTGAAGCTGGAATCGGCTGGGTTGCTGCCCCCGCCATTGGCGTCATAGTGGATCGCATAGGTATTAGCGGTCCACTTAGCATAGAAGGTGACTGAGCCGTAGGGAGAACCGGGAACGTAGGAGTTGGTGACCGTCGTTCCTAATCCGTCAGCCTGAGTATTCCAACTATTGAAGGTGTAACCGGTCCTGGTAGGAGGGGTCGTTGGGATAGTTCCGATCGCCGTTGCGGTGGTGTAGGTGGAAGCTCCACCACTGGATCCGGCTCCGAGATTGTCGTTCCAGGTGATGCCGTTATTGGTGTTGGCAGTCCAAATTGCGTAAAGAGTTGTGTCAGCAGCAAATGGGAAGGAGGCTCCGTCGGCGTAAGCAACTGCCCCGCCAGAGGTAGTTGCCCAACCAGCGAAGGTGTACCCAGTATTGGAAAAACCGTTCGAAGTCAGAGCAGTGGCAACCGAGGCCGTTTCGTTGGTCATCGTTCCCGAGGCTGCTACGTCATTTTTATTGAATGTGACGGTGTGGCTCGTGCTGCAAGCAGAAGTGGTGAAGTTGTGAACGTCTCCGTGGCCTTCAAAGCCATTGTGGTCTGTTTCTTCAGATTGGTAATAGTAAGTGGTGTTGCAAGTTAAGCCCGTGAAGGTTTCGGATATATGCCATGCGGTTGCCGCATGTGTATGCGTATTGTGATCTGTGATACACGTAGTTCCGGTTTTCAGCTCTCCGTGGTGGTCATTGAGTGCGGTTTCAACATCTCCGAGGGTATTAATACAGATTCGGGCGCCATCAAGGTCAATATCGTTGATTTCGTTCTTAACGTCATCTCCGCGGATAACTGCACTTGTGGCGGTAATCGTTCCAGCGCTCGTGTTGGCAGGAGACTGGAGTTGTGGCGCGAACGGACTTGGGGCAGTTTCACAGTTCGCCCCGTCATTTGGCGTAGTGGTCAAAGTTGCATTGGCTAACTTCGTAATCGCAAGGGTAGATAAACCCGAGGTTGCCTGCGTCCTAGTTAGGTAGTAAAGAGCGTGTGTGGTGACCGACGGTGAAGCAGTGTTGTCATAGAAATATAGATTTCCTTGGCTATCTGCATATTGAGCGCCATAGGTACCTGTTCCACCGCTTTGATTATCAAGGCCAGTGATCGCTACTGAAGTGACGCTTCCAGTAAGGGTAGTTGCTGCGGCGCTAGCCAATTTGGCGATATAGAGCGTGTTGCTTTCTAAGGTGTAAAGAATGTAACCACCAGCTACTGCCGGATCGGGCTGGACCACCACATCTTTTGTCGAGGGAAAACCTGAAGCAGTAATAGAAACTGTTGTTCCGCCAGTCACTACGCCTGCAGATCTCGTCAAGGTGACCTTGCTGATCGTTCCGGCCGTACCAACCATGATCAGAATATCGTTTGTTAGAAATGCTCCGCCGGAATTTGAAGAAGCAGATGGAGAAATACTGCTTGCCGCAAAAGTAGTTAGGGCGCCAGTCGAGTCGATGCTTTGAAGAACGGAGACCGAGGAGGAACCGTACAGAAGATTATCTGCAGGGTTATAGCCAAACCCATTACCCGCTGTGGTGGCGCTGCCAATTTGGGAAAAGGTGTATCCAGGAATGTTGAGTTTGTAGAACTTTCCGCCACTGACCTGATAAAAGGAACTGTCGCAGGGGAACGGCGTAGCGACCGCATGGGCGACGGAGGTGCCAACAATGGGCACGACAGGAATAATGGCTAAAGCCAAGAAACCCAAGAGTGTTTTTTTCAAACGCGACAAAACCTTCAAAGTACGTCCCCGTCCCCATAAAAAATGTGAATGTCCCTATTCACATTGCGCAAATCGAAGAATCGTTTACCCAACGCATTCAACGAATGACCGAACATTTAGCTTATAAACTAAGCGTTTGGTTGCCAAACTTTAGCGATAAATTTGCAGCATTCCAACCAAATAAGTCACTTTCAGATAACAGTTGACTCGTGTTTCCCACGCCACTTGGCTAAAAAAGGGAATTTGCCCCGATTTGTAACTAATTTTGCTTTCTTGAATTCCTTACAAAAATCGAAGTTCCGAGCGCAGCCACAACCGTAATTGCCCCACACAAAGTGACGGTCTGCCGGACCCCAATAGAGGTGGATAGCCACCCAATCAAGGGTGATCCAAATGGCGTTCCGCCCATGAAAACCATCAGGTAAATCCCCATTACTCGACCCCTTAAAGAGGGATCGGTGCTGGTCTGGACGAAGGAGTTTGCGGCAATGAGAGTAGTAAGGGCTAAACCACCACAAATCGGGAGCAAAAGGGCATAAGTGAGATAAGTCGGTGCGAAGGAGAGAGTGACCTCGGCCAGTCCAAAAGCGCAGGCAAAAGCAGCTATAAAGCGGGGACCGTGGCGCTTATCGAGCCTGGCTGAGATCAAGGCTCCAGAGAGCGATCCGATGGCAACGATGCTGCCCATGCCGCCGTAGGTGGCCGCTCCCCGGCCAAAGATTTTGGTCGCCATTAAGGCATTGAAAATCTGGAAATTGAGCCCAAAAGTCGAAGCAAAGAAGACCGTGATCATGACCGCCAGGATGTCTTTTCGACCCTTTACGTAGGCGAGCGCCTCTCGAATTTTGGCTTTTGGGGTCGGTTCAAACTCGATAAAGAGGTCAGATTCGCGCATGAAAGCGAGCGCGCCGAGCACAAAAACGTAGGAGAAGGCGTTTAGCAGGAAGGAGGGACCGGTGCCAAACCAGGCGATGAGAAGGCCAGAAAGCCCTGGTCCAACGAGCCGGCCAGCATTGAAATTCGCTGAATTGAGGCTGATCGCGTTGGCTACATCGCTCTTGCCAACGATCTCAGAGTTGAAAGCTTGGCGCACCGGGGCATCAATTGCGCCGAAAACTCCTAAACCAAAGGCTAAGAGATAGACATGCCAGAGTTGAATGTTATGAGTAACAACCAATAATCCGATTAACAGCGAGGTTATTCCGCCGCCCAGATTGGTGACAACAAGAAGTTTACGCTTATTAAAACGATCCGCCAGCGACCCGCCGTACATACTCAAAAGTAATGAGGGCAGGAATTGCAGGCCCGTTACGAGACCAAGATCCCGACCACTGTGGGTCAGCTCGAGCACCAGCCAATCTTGGGCGACGCGCTGGGCCCAAGTTCCAATGTTGGAGATTCCGTTGGCGGCAAAAAGCAGGCGAAAGTTACGGTGTCTGAATGCTCGAAGTGAACCTGATTCAGAAACCACTAAACACCATCACTAGGTCAGAGTAGTCCTCGGCAATTAGGGTTACCTCATGAATCTGGCTCGAGTATGAAATCCGCCTTCGTCGTCATCGCGATCGGCGTGGTTGCTTGGCTCATCGCTTTGGTGATTTGCCTTGCCATTGGGGCATCGGCGAATGCGATCTGGATCTGCGTGGCTGGTGCCGGACTTGGCACCTTAGGGCTTCGTTACACCTTCAGGCGTTCCCGACAATAGAGAGATTTTTAGCCCTCGAACTGCGAGGCTAGGAATTTAGCCCTCGAACTGCGAGGCGACGAATTTAGCCCTCGAACTGCGAGGCAATGCCCTTCAAAACCTTAGCCAACCGCTCGGCGTCCGGACCACTGGGATGGCGGCCGTGGCGCAGACCATTTCCGACCTTGTCCAAAATTTTGATGGTGTCTTCGATCATGGTGGCTAGATCATCTGGGTTGACCCGGGTGTTGGCCACGATAGAAGCCGGAGCTTCGATAATTCGAACCGAGAGCGCCTGTGGCCCACGACGTCCATCGGCAACGCCGAATTCCAACTTAGTACCCGGCTTTACCGTAGTGACACCCTCCGGTAGAGAGGTGGCGGCCAAATAGACATCTTCGCCTTCTTCGGAGGAGATGAAACCAAAGCCTTTTTCGAGACTAAACCACTTCACTCGACCAATTGGCATGGTGAACTCCATTCCTTAAAACTAGAAAAAGTGCGGTAAGACCGTCTTTTGGGGCTGAAGAAAACGGGCAGAGGATTAGTTTAACTCAAATCAGCCTTTTCAGGCTGGGCTATTGCTGGTGACTTACTCAGGAACGACTAAGGCCTCCGAATGAGCGCCACAGCCATGGTCGACTGAGACCACTCGGGCGTCCTCCGGTGAAATTGCGTTAGAACAGACTCCGAATGCCGATCGAAGCGATCCGGCAATCGGAATAAAGAAACCGCAGGAAGCGCACGGTGCTGGGGAAAGTTGAGCCAGCGGGGTATTTGGGCCGCGGTCACCTTCGTACCAGCGCTTGCTCGCCTGGTCGCGACCGATAATGGAAAGGGTGCGAGCGCGGGTCAAGCCCAACTCCCATAGTTGAACGGCTTCTAGCTCCTCTTCGCCTGGCAGTGACAAAAATCCAGGAACTAGGCGTTCGTCATCGGCGGAAGTTGGAACGATATCTCCAACACCCACATCGCCCGGAAGGATTCGGTCCTTGTAAGGGACCCATTCAGGGGCAATCAAAGAGGTAGGGCCTGGGAGCAAAACGATGTCGCACAAGGTCGCTGGTGCATCGTCCTCGAGCTTGGCAACCGTAACGGCCCAACGCCAGCCGCCATAACCTGGCAATGCGGCCTCAAAAAGGTAGGTAGCGATGCGATCTTCT
This sequence comes from Actinomycetes bacterium, assembly GCA_037133095.1. GTDB lineage: Bacteria > Actinomycetota > Actinomycetes > Nanopelagicales > Nanopelagicaceae > CAIMZW01. The sequence goes on along the minus strand of JBAXOT010000026.1, from coordinate 19,754 downwards.
TCAATCTCTATCGAAACCAGTTCGCCCACAAATTCGATGCTATTGGCATCGGCAATCGCGGCCTCGCGGGCGAGCGCCAGCGCATCAAACGGGTCTGCGATCTTCATAGGGATACCTTAAAGCAAAAACCCCCCGGACCATTTCCAGTGAAAAGCTGGAAGGCCGAGGGGCTTTTAGAGAATTGTCTAGTTGTGGACTAGAAATCCATATCTCCGCCACCTTGCTGAGCAGGAGCCGGATTTTTCTCTGGCTTATCTGCGATTACAGCTTCGGTGGTCAGGAAGAGGGCTGCGATAGAAGCGGCATTTTGAAGTGCCGAGCGGGTGACCTTGGCAGGATCGATGATGCCAGCCTTAATCATGTCTACATATTCTCCGGTTGCGGCATTGAGGCCAAAACCAGTCTCCAAATGACGAACTTTCTCAACAACGACTCCGCCTTCAAGACCTGCGTTGATCGCAATTTGCTTGAGCGGTGCTTCGATAGCGAGTTCAACAATGCGAGCGCCGACGGCCTCCTCACCGGTTAGGTTCAACTTACTGAAGGCAACCTTTGCGGCTTGGAGAAGGGCAACGCCACCACCGGCGACGATTCCCTCTTCAACTGCTGCTTTTGCGTTTCGAACTGCATCTTCGATGCGGTGCTTGCGCTCTTTGAGTTCAACCTCAGTAGCGGCTCCGGCCTTGATAACAGCAACGCCGCCAGCAAGTTTTGCCAACCGCTCTTGCAATTTTTCGCGGTCGTAATCGGAATCGCTCTTCTCGATTTCAGAACGAATCTGGGAGACGCGGCCCTTGATTTGATCCACATCACCAGAACCTTCAACGATGGTGGTCTCTTCTTTCGCAATAACAACTTTGCGGGCATGGCCAAGGAGATCCATTGTGGTGGCTTCAAGCTTCAAGCCAACTTCTTCGGTGATCACTGTGGCGCCGGTAAGAATTGCAATATCTTGCAACATCGCCTTGCGACGATCACCAAAGCCTGGTGCCTTGACGGCTGCAGAGCGGAAAGTTCCACGAATCTTGTTGACAACGAGAGTTGCAAGGGCTTCACCTTCAACATCTTCGGCCAAGATAACAAGTGGCTTTCCTGATTGCATGACCTTCTCCAAGATGGGAAGCAAGTCTTTGATATTGGAAATCTTTGAGTTAGCAATAAGAATGTATGGATCTTCCAGAACGGCTTCCATGCGATCAGAATCAGTGGTGAAGTAAGGAGAGATGTAACCCTTATCAAAGCGCATACCTTCAGTGAGCTCGAGTTCGAGGCCAAAGGTGTTGCTCTCTTCTACAGTGATAACGCCTTCTTTGCCGACCTTGTCCATTGCTTCGGCAATCATTTCACCGATGGTGGTATCTGCTGCGGAGATCGAAGCGGTGGCTGCGATTTGCTCTTTAGTTTCAACCTGCTTGGACATTGCAGAAAGTTCATCAGAGATTGCTTGAACGGCCTTTTCAATTCCGCGCTTGAGAACCATTGGGTTCGACCCAGCGGCTACGTTGCGAAGACCTTCGCGCACGAGGGCTTGAGCAAGCACTGTTGCAGTGGTTGTTCCATCGCCTGCGACATCATCTGTCTTCTTCGCAACTTCTTTAACTAATTCTGCGCCAATTTTTTCCCAAGGATCATCAAGTTCGATTTCCTTAGCGATAGAGACGCCATCATTTGTGATGGTTGGGGCGCCCCACTTCTTCTCGAGAACCACGTTACGACCACGAGGTCCGAGGGTTACTTTGACCGCATCTGCAAGTACATTCATTCCGCGTTCGAGACCACGACGAGCCTCTTCGTTAAACGCAATCATCTTTGCCATATCTAAATTTCTCCTTCAATCAAGTGGGCGAGTTATCACTCGCGCCTTGTGAGTGCTAATGCCAAATCTAGGGCAGGCGAGGTAGGGACGGCAAACTGAGACTTGGGAGAACCGGAATAAAACTGGACTAAAACTGGACTAAATCTGGGAAAAATCGAAGTAAAAAACGGCGACAGCGGATTTAGGCCGAAAGATGGGTCGAGCGGGCGTTAGTGCGCGCCTCTCGGAGGCGACGCAGGCGCTTGACCAACATAGGCGCGAAGAGCAGCGCATCTTCACGATCGATCAGGTTGTTGAGCAACTGATAGTAGGCAGGAGGGTTCATGTTGAACAGCTCCTTCAGGGCCGACTCTTTAGCCCCCGCGTAACGCCACCATTGACGCTCAAAATCCAAAATTCGGAGTTCAAGGTCCGTCAGCTTGGCTGAGGGGAGGTCAGTGACCAGTTCAGTGGCGGTTTGGTTGAGCGAATCCATAACCGCAAGCATAGGAGATGGGTGCGACGAAAAACCGCCTTTTTGGGGCTAGAGAGTCGCCAAAATTTCCTGTAGGTCACTTTCCAAGGTCCAGGGGTTGACGATCGCAAAGCGCAATATCGGCTGACCATGATGGGCTGATGGGGTCACAAAGCCGATTTGGTCCTCCAGCAACTTGTCCGACCACTCTTGGTATTGCTTGGCGCTCCAGCCTTTGCGGGTGAACGCCACAACCGAGAGCATGGGTTCCACAACGAGTTCTAGATTGGGATGTTCTTGGATCAATCGGGCGGCAGATCTAGCCATTTCCATCGTTGCCTCCATCGCCCTTGAATATTCATCAGTGCCATGAGCGGCGAGCGAGAACCAGAAAGGTAATCCTCGAGCCCGACGGGTCAGGTGAATCGCGTAATCGGATGGATTCCACTCGCCGTCGTCATCGAGCGTATCAAGATAGGCCGCGTGCTGAAGATGGGCTTTCTTTCCGATTTCCGGATTGCGATAGATAAGTGCGCAGGCATCAAATGGCGCGAAGAGCCACTTATGGGGATCGACAATGAGGCTGTCGGCCATCTCGACACCTGCGAAAAGTGGCCGAACCTTGGGGGCGCACAGAGCAGCCAAACCATAGGCGCCATCGACATGGAACCAAATACCGCGTTCCCGGGCCGCCTGACCGACGGAAGAGAGGTGATCAATAATCCCTAGGTTGGTGGTTCCAGCCGTCGCCACCAAAGCAAAAACCTGATGGTTTGGATGCGCACGATGATAAGAATCGATCTCCTGACCACATGCCTCACCTTGTAGTGAACCGTGCACATCTGGGTCAATGAGTAAAACTTCAACATCCATAACATCCGCGGCTGCTCTGATGGAAGAGTGCGCCTCCGAACTCGCCGCTATAACCCACCGTGCGACGTCATTGCGCTTTTCTCGAAAGTGGTTTCGAGCCGCCACCAATGCGGAGAGATTGCCGATCGTTCCACCTTGCACAAAAACACCACCAGCACTTTGTGGCAACCCTGCCAAGTCAGAGATCCAACGCAAAGCCTGATTTTCTGCGAATACCGCACCGGCCCCTTCTAACCACGATCCACCGTAGAGCGCGCTGGCGCCAACAACTAAATCAAAAAGGTTTGCATACTCACTTGGGGCAGATGGAATGAATGCCAGATAACGAGGATGGTCAGTCGAGATGCACGCCTTAGCCAACACCTCTTTAAATAGTTCCAGCGCCGCATGTCCACCAAGACCTTCGGGGGTGATTGTGTTTCCGGCCAGCGCATAAAGTTCTTCTGGACTTTTTGGTCCATCAAGAGGTGGATCGCTCTTCAATCGATAAAGGCTGTAATCCATTATCTCTTGGGCGATTGACTCAACTTCTTCAGTGAATTCATGCACGAGGTGATTGTGCCAGTTAAGAGCGGGCTTGCGAACGGCTCCGTGCGTTCTTAATGAGATTTCGCAACATGGTAGGAAATACAATCGAATGAAGGGGCAAAATTACATTCCAGTAGAGCGATCCCCCAAGACCACGTGGTGAAAATGTGGCTTCTTGAATGATCTTCGTGGCGGGTCTACCTTCAACTTCACTCGCTTCCAAACGAAATTCCAACCACGCTTTTCCTGGCAAGACCATTTCCGCGTAAAGTCGCAAACGTACGTTCGGTTCAATCGCTTCCACCCGCCAAAAATCCAGACTGTCTCCCACACGCAAATGAACGGGGTCTCGCCGACCACGGCGCAAACCAACCCCGCCAACTATGCGATCGAGAACGCCTCGACCCCACCACAGAAAATCTGAGCCATACCAGCCAGTGTCGCCGCCAATTTCTTCTATTGCGCTCCAGATTGAACCGGGTGGAATTTCCACAATTGCATCCCGGTAGTCGCGGTAAATAGTTTCTCCAGACCAAGCGGGATCGCCTTGGGCTTTCTGCCAAGGGGCCGTAGGTGCGGTGGCATCCGACCAACGTGTCTCCACTTTATTTTCCTGAGTACGCGATAGGGCTAGTTCAATCGCGGTAGATAAATTCAAGAGACCTTCCGCAGGTGGCGGAATTAACGCCGTTATGCTTTTAGTTGGATCCGCGACCACCTCGCTGATAAGTGAACCGACGAGAGGTCGGGCTAACTTGGTGGGAACAGGAGTAACTAACCCAATCCACAAGCTCGACAACCTCGGTGAGAGGACCGGAACCTTAATAATGATTCGACGGCGCAATCCTGACAATTTGGCAAAGGTCTGCATCATTTCTTCATAGCTCAAGACCTCGGGTCCACCAATATCAAAAATTCCACGTACAGGAATTGAGAGTGCGGCCGCCTTTGACAAATACCAAAGCACATCGCGAATAGCAATCGGTTGAGTGAGATTCGATACCCATTTTGGTGTTGTCATGATCGGCAGACGATGAGTGAGATGTCGCAGCATTTCAAAAGAAGCCGAACCAGAACCAATAATAATTCCAGCACGCAACTCCATAACTGGAACCGAACCAGATGCTAGGGATACACCTGTTTGTAGTCGAGATTCAAGATGCTTGCTGATGTGCTTATCGTTTGCAATTCCACCCAGGTAAACAATCTGCGAAACTCCTGCGACCTCAGCCGCATGGGCGAAATTCTTGGCCATGGTGGCTTCAAGTTCATCAAAGTTAGAACCCAGATTAATTGAATGCAATAAGTAGAAAGCAGTATGGACTCCCTTGAGGGCAGAGACCACAGAATCAAAATCGTTTGCATTTCCCGTTGCAACGTCAACCTGAGAAAACCAAGGTTGACCAGAAATTTTTAGTGGATCTCGAACAAAGACGCGAACTTGGAAATCTTCTGTTAACAATTGCCGAACTAGACGACCACCTACATAGCCGGAAGCCCCTGTCACCAGTATCTGACGCTCTATTTGAGAAGCCTCGTTCATAGGATTAACAGTAGACTTCAATCGATAACGGCGATACTTGAGAAATATTTAGGAGAACTTCCCAATGAAACCTCGCGTACTAATTCTTGGCGGTGGTTTTGGCGGGCTGGCTGCGGCAAAAGCTCTGGGTAAGCGTGCAATTGTCACGGTCGTGGATCGCCATAACTATCAAACTTTTCTGCCGTTGCTCTACCAGGTATCGACTGCTGGGTTAGCCGCAGACCACGTTGCATATCCGATTCGTGGTGCCCTAAGAGAAACCCGGGGCAACTTTCGGATGGGCTCGCCGATTTCGATAGACCATAAGAATAAAAGTGTGAAACTTGATAGCAGTGAAGTTCTGGATTTCGATCATTTGATTGTTGCGATGGGCTCGGCTACTGCGGATTTTGGCATTCCGGGCGTTGCAGAGCATGCCCTCGGGATGAAAACCATTTCCGAGGCGCTGGAAATTCGTGCCGAAGTCATGCGTAGATTTGAAGATCTTTGCCGATTTGAAGATGAGACTCGATTACACATTGTTCTTGTTGGCGGCGGACCTACAGGGGTCGAACTTGCGGGGGCGCTGGCCGAATTAGTCCGTGGTCCTTTAAAGAATGATCAAGCGCACGCAGCAAAACATATTGATATCTCATTGATTGAGGCCGGACCCAGACTGCTACCTATGTTTGACGAATCGCTTTCGCAAAAGACTAAAGAGGAGTTGGAAGATTTAGGTGTTACGGTCTTATGCAACACCGCCGTAAAGGAAGTTGAATCAAGAAAAATTCTGCTTGGCAATGGCGAAACCATCGCATCAGAGATCACCATTTGGGCTGCTGGGGTAAAGGGTTCGCCAGACATGGATTACTTGAATATCCCCAAGGTCGGAAATCGAGTTGATGTAGACGAAACTATGCAGGTTCGACATTATCCGCACATATGGGCAATCGGCGACATCGCAGGTGCGAAAGGTAAAGATGGCAAGTTCCTACCGATGATTGCTCCGGTAGCCATGCAGCAAGGAAGATTCGTGGCCGAACAAATATTGCGTTTTGAAAAAGGGGTTGCGCCATTGAAATTTGTCTATAAAGACAAAGGGTCCATGGCGACAATTGGGCGCAATAAGGCAGTAGTACAAGTCGGCAAGATTAAATTCTCCGGATTTATCGCGTGGAGCGCATGGCTCTTCCTCCATCTTTTCTATCTGATGGGTGGTCGCAACCGAATCGGCACCATCGCGGATTGGTTCTGGAATTACCTCACTTTTGATAGAGGAAATCGACACATTATGGATTCGCAATGAGTTACGTAGATTTACGGGGACATAAGACTTGGTTTAGAGAGTGGGCTGACAACGGCGAGCCCGTTCTACTTCTGCACGGTGGTCTCAGCGCGACTGAGGATTGGGATTTCGCAGTTCTTCCTGCAGTGGAATCCGATCACCACGTCTATGCGTACGATCGAACTGCTCATGGTCGTACTGGAGTTCAAGATGGGTTTTATCACTTTGATTTTCAGCGAGACGAAGCAATTGCTTTTCTAGAAGATGTAGTCGGTGGGCCGGCGCATTTAATTGGCTGGAGCGATGGCGGAATTATTTCCTTGCTGGTCGCAATTGCGAGACCTGATCTGGTGAAGTCAATAGTTGCCATTGGAACTAACTTTCACTACGACTGCGGCTTACCCTTCAATGACGAACCGGTCCAGGTAAACATTAGCGCCGAAGACCGAGCTGAATTCGCAGAGCGATCACCCGATCCAGACCATATCCAGGATGAGATAGTGCGAAGAGCCTTTGAAGTTTGGCGGAGCGAACCGACTATGACAAAGGAAGAGCTAGGAAAGATTGTCTGTCCAGTGCTCGTCCTAACAGGTGATGACGAACCTTTTACGAATTTTCATACCGTGGAGTTATATCAATCTTTGCAAGATGGCCGACTCGCAATCGTGCCAGGGACGTCTCATTACGTCGTCAAGGAACGGAGCGAACTGGCGCAAGCCATCATTAAAGATTTTTATCAACATCCGGAATATCCCGTAACCAAGGCGCCAAATCGTCGCCAATCACGGTCTACTTCGGAAGACGCAACGCACCAATAGCGCTACCTGGCACCACTGGTTTGACGGGAGCGATCGCGCTTATTCTTATGTATCCATGTCCTTGAACAGGGCGATTATCTTCCTGACCTTTATTTGGCCACATGGAAAAAGCGCGTTCAGCCTGAGCGGTAATGGTTAGGGATGGATTCACGCCTAAATTCGCAGTAAGACTCGAACCATCGACTATGTGCATCGATGGGTAGTTCCAAACTCGATGATAAGGATCAATCACTCCAGTTTCAACAGAATCACCAATAACACAGCCACCGACAAAATGGGCGGTGAAAGGCGCGCTAATTAAGTCACCGATATGACCACCTGCGATGCCACCGTGTTTGGCTGCAATTCTTCGCACCACATCATTTGCTTCTGGAATGTAAGTTGCATTTGGCTTTGAGACATCATTGCGCGAAGTCAATCTCCAGCCAAAAATACCGCGCTTGCCCGAGACTGAAACCGCAGAATCTACGTTTTGCATAATCAGAGCAATGACGGTGCGCTGGCTCCATTTGCGAACATCGAGAACGCGAAGAAAGTGTCCCGGATGTTTCACCACTTCTCGAAACCACTGTCGTCTTCTCACTTTAGATGTGTACCCATCTGTCATCAAGGTCTGGAGTCCACCCATTAAATTGCTGCCCTTGCCATAGCGAACTGGTTCGACATGAGTGTGTTCATTCGGGAAGAAAGAGGATGTGATTGCAGAACCTTCGCTGTAATCAGTCGAGGTATCGGGCATCATGGCACCTACGAGCGCTTCGCTGTTAGTACGGGAAAGTTTGCCCAAATGCCCAGATAGATGGGGCAGGACAAAATCATCTTTCATTCGGTGCAAAAGTTTCTGCGTATTGAATGTACCGGCGGCGATCACAACTTCTTTGGCCGTGAAGACCTTATACCCGCCTAACCAGGCTGAACTTTTCCGAGTAAATACTCGCCAAGTTCCATCATCAATTTGTTCCACTTTAAATACCGTGTGCTCGGGGTAAACTTGTGCGCCAGCTTTTTCTGCCAAACCAAGGTAATTTTTGGGCAAAGTGTTTTTCGCATTAAATCGGCACCCAGTCATACAAGCGCCACACTGCTGGCATCCTTGTCGGTCCGGACCGACGCCACCAAAATATGGATCAGAAGTTACAACGCCGGATCCGGCTCCGAAATGAATTCCAACTGGTGCCATCCTGAACGTGTGACCGACTCCCATGTCTTCGGCAACATCCTTCATGGCTGCATCAGAAGGAGAGAAGAAGGGATTTTCGATAACTCCTAAAACCCTAGCGGCCTGGTCATACCAAGGCATGAGCTCAGCCTGCCAATTCGTTATGGCTTTCCATTGCGGATCTTCAAAATAGCTCTTAGGCGGAACATAGAGGGTATTGGCGTAGACCAGCGAGCCGCCTCCCACCCCTGCACCAGCCAAAATGAGTACATCAGGCAGGGCGTGAATTCGTTGAATCCCTTTAAGTCCAAGCCGGGGGAAGTACAGAAATCGATTAATTCGCCATGAGGTTTTTGGAAAATCTGCATCATTAAATCGGCGACCGGCTTCGAGAACTGCCACTTGGTAATTTTTTTCAGTCAGACGTAATGCGGCTACCGATCCACCGAATCCGGAACCAACGACAACAACATCAAAATCGTGTGCCATACCTAAGTATCAGCACAGGTCAAGACTTTGTAAACGGCTCAATCCAACCAAAGATAACGATTCCTATCTTCTTGGTTTCCAGACATGAGTTCCACTCCGAAATCTCCAGTCCTTCGTTGCCAATCATTGCCGGCTAAAAGTCTAGATAAACCAGCTAAATTTTTTGTCACGCTCAAATCCGCGATCGATTCTTCCAACGTGATCGGGCTCTCGTGGTCAAAAACAGAGGTCGCGATAACAACTTTCCCTCCATCTTCGAGTATCTCGATCCTTCGTCCTTGTTGTGGCCAATCAATATTGGAGGCCGTTTGGATGTGCCAAAAATTGTCGCCGTATTTGTTAGAGATTCGTTGCACTTCGTGTTGATGGTTGTGACCGGCCAACCAGAGAATCACTCGCGGTTCAGAGAGCAGGAGTTCAGTTAACTCCGATTCCAGAACTCGAGCTTCGCTGCCCTCGGGGGCATAATCGTTGAACAAAGTAGGGGCAGGATGATGTGAAAGTAAAACAAAATACTTTGGTGCTTGATCTTCTAACGTTTTTCGCAGCCAAGCGAATTGGGTTTCATCCAGTGATCCCTGCCAACCACCATGTGGATTAACCGTATCCATGGAAATCAATCGCACTTCACCCAAGTCCTTAAACCAAAATTTGGTTTGCTTCTCAACATTTTCGTTCGTGAGCCCATGGTCATGACCACATTCAGTGTGCAATTTCGCCCAATCGCCTGGCGCATTGATTCTGCGTCTCTCATCTGAAGTTGTCTCGCGATACTGTCCAATTTCAGGATCTGGATAACTTGTAGGTCCAACCATCTGGAAATTTCCAAACATTTTGGCCAAATCTGCTTCGGGTAACAAGCCAGACAATCGGCGAGATCCAACTGCGAAATCTCTTACATAATCATCGGCTGCAACAGTCCCCTGGAGCAATGCATCGTGATTTCCGTGGGTTGCAAACCACTTATGACGAAAACCAACTGCTTGAAATGCTTGCCTAACCGCGTGAGTCAATCCAGGTACTACCGGGAGACCATAAAGAGATCGAGGGTAATCATCTATACACCCCTCTGGCGTACCTTCGGGATTCCAATACGAAGGATCGTACGTGCTCGCTTCAGAACTCGCGACGCCTTCCCATCGATCTTCGCTTCCGCTGTCAGGTCTGACAATCCCACCGTCAAGAATATTCCGATACCAAGAGAGTTCATTATTCTGGGCATTATCGGTTACATCACCGGTAATAACGACCGCGTCTACCGGTCGATCGGTAACAACACTTGTCTCGATTGCATTTATGGTTGCCACCATTGCATCCAAAGTTTGAGTCGTAAGGATCTCCTGTGCTCGATACGTTCCCACGTACTTAACGACTTCGGCCCACGGATGGTGCGGATCGGCAAATCGATCCATAAATTCGACCCGAGCTGGCGATTGCGCATCACAAATATGGAGGTCAGAAATATGGATCAAACTAACTACCGAAACGGCGCTGTCGCTCGGTGCAACTCCCGACAATGCCTCGCCATGAGTTTTGGCGAGCATCGACCAACCTTTTTCATTAGGGCTTATTCGGGAAATGCGAAAATCGCGAGTATCTTGATTAGACATTCGCGACCATGAGCTCCTCAGAAGTAATTTTAATGGAAACGCGATTTCCAACATCAATCTTTCGTGCCTCTTGGCTCGTCATGTTTACATAGACCAGATTCTCGGTTCCCAAGTCAACACCCAATTTAGTCAGCGGACCTAAGAAAGACTTCGTAATCACCAAACCGGGCTGTGCCTCTTCGTCGAATTCGCTCGAAATAATTAGGTTCTCCGGTCGGACAAGTGCCAATACTTGTTCGCCAGCTTGTGCGCTTCTAGAATTCTTCGAGAGATCAATTTTTTGATTCAAGACTCGGACTCGACCCTTGCCATCAACTTCGCCCGGAATTTTATTTGTGACTCCAACGAAAGATGCGACGAACGCTGTCTTTGGCTTGTTATAAAGGGCAGAAGGCGAATCAATTTGTTCTAATTGGCCGGCGTTCATAACCCCAACTCGATCAGAAACAGACATCGCTTCTTCTTGATCGTGAGTCACAAAGAGCGTCGTCGTTTCAGTCTCCAACTGAATTCGACGAATCTCTTCGCGAATCTGAACCCGCACCTGTGCATCGAGGGCTGAAAGTGGTTCATCCAGTAAAAGTACTTTAGGTGCGATTGCCAGTGCACGCGCAAGCGCCACGCGTTGCTGTTGACCACCACTGAGTTGGTTTGGATAGGCATCTGGTCGATGACTTAAGTGAACCATTTCCAGCAATTCCATACTCTTTTTGCGCCGAATCTCAGGGCTTACCTTACGAACTCGCAGCCCATACTCCACGTTTTCGGCAACTGTCATATTAGGAAAGAGTGAATAAGCTTGAAAGACCATTCCCATATTTCGTTTGTCCGACGAGGAACCAGTAATGTCGTCACCATCAACGACTATTCTGCCACCGTGGTGTGGATCTAAGCCGCCAAGAATACGAAGGACTGTGGTTTTGCCACAGCCGGAAGGTCCAAGAAGTGAAACCATCTCACCGGTGGTCATGTCCAACGAGAAATCGTGAAGTGCCGCGACATTGCCATAGTGCCGACTCAGGTTCTGCAAACTAACCTTAATCTCGCTATTTTTTGGACTCATATCAGCGCCTCTTCACTCTCTTCAACATCGGATTTCGAAACTTTCTTCTTGCGTACGTTCTGAGCAGACTGAACCAAAATTAAGAGCGTCCAAGCGCCTATGAGAGAGAACATGGATAGTGCGATAGATCCAAGGACATTGCCTTGTGAAACTCGGGTAATCCAAACCGGAAAAGTTTCCCAGTGGAGCAATGACGTCAAAGTAAATTCACCGAACGAAAGCGTTACTGCTAAGAAGATGGCTGCATTGATTGCGCTGCGAATCGCCGGAACGATCACCGAGATAACAGTCCTGCCAAAACTGGCGCCAAGACTCCTCGAAGCCTCCACCAAAGTCTTCAACGGGATAGATGTCAAACCAACATTCAACGATTGGAAAGTGTATGGAATCGCAATGACTACATAAAAGAATGCGAGTTCGTACTGTGAGTTCTGAATAAAGGTAGGCATGGCTTTCTGAGCACCAATTGCCAAGGAGACGACGGGTACTACCAGCGGCAAGATTGCGAGAAACTCGAAAATTCGCTTGAAGCGTTGCCCTTCAAGATGTAGATAGGTAACTGCTGGGACAACTGTCAGAAGAGTGATGACGGCCGACAAAGCGGCCAATTTCAAAGAAATTGTGATGTTGGTAAAAAAATCTTCTTGTTGAAAAATCCACGAGTAGTTAGCGAAAGTATGGCCTTTATTGCCATACGAGCGGAGGCTGAATTCGATTGCTGATGCCACTGGAAATACGAAAAAGAGCAATCCAGCAGCAAGAATCACATATCGAGAAAGATTGAGAATTCGGTTTTTCATCGTCCGCGCGCCCATCGAAGTGAAAAACCGTAGAAGAGCATGACAACGCCAGAAACGACAACCATTCCAACGGCCAGTGCATCTCCGAGATTTGCCTGATCGGTAATGACATTTCCGTCGATCAGAGAGCCAATCACTAATGGCACGAGACCTACGCTTCCGCCTGTCAGTGCCCGGGCGGTTGCAAAGGCAGAGAAGGCACTTGCAAAGAGCAGAAGCACGGAAGCGAGAAATGCCGGAAAAAGAACTGGAATTAAAACCCAGCGAATGAACTGAAAATTCGAGCCGCCCAGAGAATTATTAGCTTCGCGCCACTCGTTACGCATTCCTTCAAGGGCTGGAGTAAAGACTAAAACCATGAGAGGTATTTGAAAAAAGCTATAAACCAAAATTAGACCCGTAAGACTGTAGAGAGTAAATCCAGCTCCATAAATGTCAAAGCCCAATTTCTTCAAAATCGTAACAATTCCACCTTGGGCACCGAACGCTGCAATGAACATGAACGCCAGCGGGACGCCGCCAGAATTTGCCAACACGCCGGAGAGCATGGCAATAGTGGATTTCAAACCTGCGCTGCTTCGGTGGACATAAAAGGCAACAACAGCACCGATCAAGCCGGCGGTAAGAGCAGAGAAAAAGGAAAGTTGCAGTGATGTCGCAAAAGCATGCATGTACGGTTTGGTAAACATAAGGCGATATGCGCTAAGCCCGTAGTGGCCTTTTCCTTGATCCAATGAATTCTTGACGATTTGAAATATTGGCCAGCAAAAGAAGAATATAAACACCAGCGAAAAAGGGGCTAGGGGCAAAGTTTTTAAGAGAGATGAGAAGCCACCACTCTTGCGAGTGGTGGCTTCTTTCATACTAGTCATAGATAACTTCTAAATAGGAGAGGAACCCCTCTTATTTAGAGATTTGGCCAAGCTGCTACGAGGATCTTCTTAGCGGCTGCTTGTGAATCTTGGCTAGGTGTAACGGCTGCCATCTTTCCTGCGTAGGAAGTGATGGATGCTGGAGGTGCAACATTGAGCTTCTTTGCAACCATGGCTGGGAACTCGATAGGAGTTGCGCCACCGGTGATGAAGATGTTTTGTCCGCCGAGAATTGCTGCGAACAACTTATCGCCAGGCAACTTCAAGTCAGCAGAAGTCAGCTGAGAAGTGATCTTGCCCTTGTTCTGGGAGTACATGAATTCTTCCCACAAACGAGCACAAGCAGGGTTTGGTGCGGTCTTGTTGATCGCCTGCATGTAAGGGGTTCCTTGTAGAACTGCATCAGAAGGAATAATGAACTTGACATCTTTGCCAAGCTGCTTTGCAGCGGCAACGGTTCCTGGACCATTGAAGTTCCAGTTAAGAACAACCTTGTAAGCACCAGCAGCAAAGTTTGCAGTGTTTCCATTAACAGGAACAAAGTTTCCATTTGCCTTGAGCTGCTTGAAGAAATCAATACCTGGTTGGATATTGCTGGTTGATCCACCATTAGCAACTGATGCAGCGAAAACGCTCATCAAAGCTTGTTGTGCTTGGGTTGGATCGCCTGAGATAGCAACCAAGCCCTTGAACTCTGGCTTCAAGAGATCCTTGATGGACTTTGGAGCAAGTGGAATAGAAGTGTCATACATGATTGCAATCTGACCGGCATAGTCACCGTAGTACTTAGCATTCAAAGTATCTTTCCAGTTATTTGGGATTGAGTTCCATGTGGCAACTCGATACTCAGCAAAAAGGTCATTGCCGACAGCATCATCCAAAACTGAGACACCAACGTCAACAACATCTGGTTGCTTGGAAGCAGGTGCAGTCTTGATGGTTTGGATTTCATAGGCAGAGGATCCATCTGGATTATCGTTGAAAATCTTTACGCCGAATGCCTTGGAGAAAAGGTCCATGGCCTCGCCGTAGTTCGCCCAGTCACGAGGAAGGGTGATGACGTTGAGCTTTCCTTCTTTCTTACATGCTGTTACGAGGCCGGCAATGCCGCCAAAATCTTTAACGCTCGTTGCGGTAGATGCTTTGACAGCACCAAACGAGGCTGATGAAACTGCTACTGGAAGGATTGCAACAACCATTGCCGCAACCGCTCCTAATGCAAAATGCTTACGCATAAATCCTCCTTGAAGAGATGTAGGTGTAGCCAATAGGTGAAAGTTTGCGAGTTAGGGGATTTTAGGCAGTTATTTGGTTATCAGAAAGTAAACTTTTGGCGCCAAAACTAGGCGATGAGTCCAATTACCTTCGTTGCATAAGCAAAAACGTGCGTGGCCCCAGCCGCTTCCAAACTATCTCGCGAACGTGCGCCCGAAGTTACCCCCACAATGGTGGAAACTCCGGCTCGAACTCCACTTTCCACATCTGACTCGGTATCGCCAACAACAATAACTTGGTCCAATCCGATTGTCGATGAGGTCAATTGACTAAAAATCTCGAGACTCTTGAGAATCATGTCGGGGGCAGGCCGGCCGCTGGCGACCTCACTTGCCGCGACAGACACGTCGATTACTTCGTTCCAGCCTAATTTGGCCAAAATCAGGTCAAGAATTTCCCGAGGAAAACCAGTCGTGATGGCTACTCCAACTTCTTTCGAGCGCAATATACGAAAAAAATCGGAGATGCCCTCAAACTCCTCGAGTTCACCATTGGCCACCAATTCCATATAGGCAACGACAAAGCGATCGTGGGCTTCATGAGCTTTGATTTCATCGCCACCAAAGAGGTGGGTGAAGACGTCGATTTTGCGCTGGCCCATAGTTGCATTGACATAATCCGTCATTTCCCCAAATTCGCTGGAATCAGGTGAGATGCCCATGCTCGTAATCGCATTCTGAAACGCCTTTACGACAAGTCCGTCGTCCTTTGCAGTCGTGCCGGCCACATCAAAAACCACAAGTTTCGTTAGCGCCATTGAATCATCGTCTCCTCTGCGATTGCGGGTGAAATTGTGTTCCCTCGTCCGCCGCCTCCGGTCACAACAACTGCTCCCGGAGCGATGGTTTTGCGGAAATAGAGTTCAGACCCCGTGGCTTGGCTGTAAATGCCGTCCCATCGGCGCGCAATTACTGGGGCGGACTTTCCAAAAATGGCCGAAATAACGCTGGACAGGTGTTCATACGGCGCCTCTGTGATTTCGTGGCCAAATGGTTCGACATACTCATGGGTGTCACCAATAGTTAATGTGCCATCGAGCCGCTGCACCAGTAATAACTGCATGAAGTTCTCGGCTGCAACCTGCGTTTGGGCCGGCAGGGCACTCAAGGAAAGATCCTTAAAGGCCGGGTAATAACGGAGGGAATCGCCATCAGCCACCGAATGGCCAAGTTTGGCTGGTAGCGCAACAGTGGCAGCCATTTGTAGCCGAACCCGGCGAATCGGAGCATCAACAAAAAAAGTGGAAAGAAATCCCTTGTGGAACGCCCCAGGGCAGAAGACAACTAAGTCACCCGAGATCGTGGTTCCCTTGACATCCGTTACATGATTCCCGGATTCGTTCTGGGTGAAATCCATCGCCTCGAAATTTGGCATCCATTGGTAATTTTCATTTGCTTGGAGATATTCACGAAGCGCGCTCAGTAAAAATTTTGGTTCTGCGGCGGCGTCATTGACGCATCGAAGCGCCCCAATGAAATCTCCGGCAAGTACCGGCTCGAGGGCGACGGTCTCTTCTCGAGTTAAAAGTGAAAAGCCGCGCTCTTGTGCATCTGGCATCGCATTGGCTTCTTCCAAAACCTGCATTTCGGCCGAATTTCGAGCAATCGTGAGAGATCCATTTGCTCGAAAACCAGTTGCCGGAACTTTTACGCCAACATCTCCCCAAATTTCGCGAGCCCGTAGCGCCAACTCCAACTCTGGACCTACTTCACGACCGCTTACCCAAATCAATCCGAAATTTCGCATGGATGCGGAGAGTGGAGTTGCATCCCGTTCACATTGAACAACCGAATATCCCTCTTGCAAAGCCAAAAAAGCATGCATAGTTCCGATAATTCCGCCACCAACTACTACTACCTTTTTTGACACTTCAAACCCCTCAACTAATTAGGTTTATCAGAACATGCCCACTTTACGTGCACCCAATCTTAAGATGATTTTTAGATGAATTTATTTAGGTTTTTCGGCCCTTGCTTTGACTTTCGGCAGAGACGACAAGGACGACTCCTACGATGACAACGAGCCCACCCAACACGATCGAAGCACTGATTTTCTCGTGCAGGAATACTCCCCCAAGAAAGACTGCAATGACTGGATTTACATAGGCATAAGTGGAGGTCAATGAAACTGGTGCATTTGCCACCAGCCACAGGTATGCGCTGTAAGCCACGATTGACCCGACCAAAACTAGATAGAGCAAGGCCCACCAGCTGCCCGAGGAAACATGAGAGAGCGCGCTTAATTTTTCGCCATGAATAACCGCAGCGATGGCGAGAGAGAGGCCACCGCCTAACATTTCAAAAGAGGTTAAAACCAGCGAGTTTCTTGGGAGCGGAACTTTTGGCGAGATGAAAGTCCCGAATGCCCAAGTAATGTTGCCAACGAGCACCATCGCCATCCAAAAAAATAACCCACCTCTCGAAATTGGATTAACGGCGTGTACTTGTCCGGGTTTGAGAAGAATTCCTACTCCAATAAATCCCACAATCACACCGACCCAACTCAATGGCGCCGGGTGGTCCCCTGTTAAGGCACGAAATATCGCAATCCAAAAAGGCATCGCGGAAATAATCAGAGCGACAATTCCACTGGGAACAAAATGTTCGGCAAGCGAGACATTCCCTATTCCAAACCCCAATAAAACTGCGCCCATGAGCATCGCCGTGGCGATCTCTTTCCGAGGAATGTGAAAGGTGCGCCATCCAGTTCGAATAACAATGAAGATGGCGAGTAAAAGCCCAGCAGAGAGAAATCTAATTCCCATGCCAAGCAGCGATGGCATAGTTTTGATGGCAATCGCGATAGCAAAATATGTGCTGCCCCAGATTAGGTAGACGGTCCAAAGGCTGATCCAGGTTAATGACTGTTTGCTTCGCACTTACACATCGTAGTGACTATGAGATTGTGAGAAACAACGCTCCATCTTTTTCGGTAACCGGAATACCTGCTAGGGAGCGCGTCGCCGGGCCATTGAGCACTGCGCCCGTGGAACTGTCATAAGAAGATCCGTGGCAAGGGCAATCAAAACTTTTGGCGTTTGCATCGACTGTACAACCCTGATGGGTGCAGATTGCGGTGAAAGCAACCGTAGTAGTCTCATTTGAACGGTGCACCACAATTTCGTGTTTTGAATTATTCGTGGGGTGTATGTATTGAGCATTGACGCTGTCTCCGATTTTCAATTCGGATAAAAGCAGAGGTTTGTTATTCACCTGTATTGCGGCCGAAGACGAAGTTGCAGCGGTAGCAGAAGGAGAGGGCTTGGCCGAAGGAGTTGTCTTTGCTGAAGGCGTCGGTGTCGGAGTGCTCTTGGGTTTTGGTTTAACGATTTTCTTTTTCGGTATCGGTTTTGGCTTTGTCGCACCGAAAGCCTGCGAACTTCCGATGGAGGTCAAAAGGGCACTTATTCCTGCAACAACGGCTCTTCGTGAATATTTTTCCATGTTCAATAGTGTGCCCGTGAAATGTTACTTTCACTAGTAAAAACTTGAATATTCAACAAATATTCTTGATATACAAGTCGAAGATTCTATTTACTTCGCATTAACCATTCGACAGCCTCACGAGCGCTAAATCCCTGCGGAAAACTTTCCAACATGATCTTGGTGCCTTCGGTATCTGAACCCAGTGTCACGATGGCAGGCTCGTCATAACCACTTCGACGGTGTTGGCCCAAACCGATATTCGCGGTGAGACCATTGCAGAGGCATTCGCGACCATGAAGATCTTCGACGTTGCCACCTTTCTTTATATACATATCTGCGGGTTCACCTGCACAGCGATAATCGATTCGACCATTGGGATTTAAGAATGGTGTTCGTAGGTAACCCATATCGCAGAGCGCATAACGACTCTCACTCACTTCACCATCTGAAAGAGTTCCATCAAGCTCTGCAACTTTTATTGGAAATCCGGTTGGAGAAGCGGCGGGATCTGTATACACCCTGAGGTGATCGAGTCCAATTTCCTGAAGGAGCTGATGGCGAATATCGGCTCGAAGCCCCGAGTCGTTGCACAACGCGAAGAGAGTTCCAACTTGAACCCCCTCGGCGCCGAGTTCCATCGCGGACGCAACCATCTCAGGATTTCCGTAGGCACCAGCGAGCCAGAATGGAATCCCCAGCGCCGCCATTTTCACCAGGTTTGGTTCGTCACGATCACCATAAATTGGTTCGTTCAATTCATTGAGATTCATTTTTCCGCGAGGGGGGGCGTTGTGACCGCCAGCTCGGTGACCTTCGACTACGAAGCCATCGGGTTTAGTAGCTTCGTCCTTGGCCAGATAAGAAGCCAAAATATCGGTCGAGACGATCGCGATAAATTTTGGCGCACGAAGGGTCGGCAGGTCGGCTCCTAATATTTCTCGAGGGTCGACCGTGAGTAGATGAGGTTCTGAGGCACCAATAACATCAACATGAATCGAACCCGCTTGGCCGGCCGCAAACTCTCGAATCAACCGTGGAATTTCACGCGGAATACCTGCGCCCATCAAGATGTAATCAACATCTGCCAACATCGCACCGAGGACTGCGGGCGCGGTGGCCATTTGTATCTTTTCTAAATAATTAATGCCGACGACGCCCTGGTGACCTTCTTTGGCTAACCACACCTCCACGAAATTGCTGACGATCACAATTTCCAAAGCCTCGCGGCTTGGAGTGATCGAAGGCTTGGGAACCAGCATGTAGGTCTCGTCTTTTTTTCGAGGCTCGACTCGGAAATATCGAGTAAGTATTCGACCTGCGATCTCTTGGGAAGGGAAGTGCGAAAGCGCCCGACGGATGTGGCCACCTTCGTCGCCATTTTGAAGTCGACGAGCAATTACCGTATCTACTGCGGTGCCGGAAACAACACCCAATTCTCCCGTTAAGGAAACTTCCTTCGCCAAATTCCAATTAGAGAGCCCCACGCCCATTCCACCTTGAATAATGGTCGGCCAGCTCTTCGTAAGATTTGTCATTCTCGCCTCACTTTCAACGTCATTAGGGTAGAGAGTGACCCGATAGTAGGAAAATTGCGGGCGCGAGCCATCACTCATCTCTAAATGGAACTCTGAATAGAACTCTGCATAGAACTCTGAATTGAACTCTGAATAGCATTGGTACGCAGCAAATTTTTTACCTTTGAGAGCTATCTTGGAGCCCCCCGTCAGGATTGAACTGACGACCTTCCGCTTACAAGGCGGATGCT
>JBAXOT010000025.1:0-26808 GCA_037133095.1 Actinomycetes bacterium | reverse complement strand
AGTGGGGCGGGTCGGGCTCGAACCGACGACGACCGGATTATGAGTCCGGGGCTCTAACCAACTGAGCTACCGCCCCCGAGGGGGAAGTCTATGGGAATCACGCGCGAATCGAGGAATTCAGAACATGCCCTTACCTTCCGAATCCACTTTTCTTGTTGCCTGGCGTGAGGCTGTGGGATAGTTCCATGTGCGCAAAATAGGTCTCCTAGTCGCTGTACTCATCTCCGTTTCTGGCACTGCGGTTTCGAACGCAGCGGTACCAAATTTTCCAGCCTGGACCAAATCATGGCACGCAGCCTGTCTCAAAGATTCTTTTAGCGAAGCTTGCTACAACACACTCACTGACAATAAAGTCTTGCGATATATAAGTGGTAAAGATTCTGGATCAAAGGACGCCCTCTTCGTTGATTTCAAAGCTAAACCAACAACCACCTCAGCCCAGAAAAATTCACGAACTATTGGATTGTCGTGCGCGGTTTCGGCATGTGTTTCAACCCTGTATATAAAAAATATTTCGAATAAACCTTGGAATGAGTCGCTGCGATTTGAACTTATTTCAAGTTCAGGGATTGGACTTAACCCGCAAGCGTTTGGCTACCCGAGCATCGATTTCTCAAAGACGCCTCTGCCCGCTAAGGCCAGCGTTTACCTTTCATTAAAGATTCCTACTCCGGATATCACGGGGCATTACTGGCGCCAGTTGTGGGTTGAAAACCTAAATTCACCAAACGGCCAGGGAGTCGGTAATGCGCTGGAAACGAACATCTATTTAGTTCCAAGCAATTCCGTGACTGCCGCCCCAACAAAGTACGTGGGACTTTACGAAAATATGCTGCACCTTTGGCATTGGGATTTCGGGTCGGGGACCATTCTTAGGCGATAAAGCAAAAATGAAGCGATAAGGTGGGGCTTGAGTAGATAACTTGAAGTGTTCAAGCTCGGTTAGGGGTGAGAATGACATCGGATTTAGTTGACTTAATCCGCGAAAGTCTCATCGGCGATGACTTAATTCTTGAAGGACCATACGGCCCGAGACCCGTTATTTATGCGGACTACACCGCCTCCGGGCGATCGTTAAGTTTTATTGAAGACGCGATTCGTGAACTAGTTCTCCCTTGGTATGGCAACACTCATAGTGAATCGAGCGGAACTGGGTTGCAAACCACCCATTTTCGTGAGAGTGCCCGAGACGCGGTATGTAAAGGTGTTGGTGGCGACGAATCCACTGCAATCATTTTTGTTGGTTCGGGGGCGACGGGGGCGGCCAACAAATTGATCGCAATCCTCGGGTTACATATTTCTTCTTCGTTGGATCAAAAATTTGGCTTGAGCGCTCAAATTCCGGATTCACAGCGACCAGTAGTATTTCTTGGGCCTTTCGAGCACCACTCAAATGACTTGCCATGGCGAGAGTCGATAGCGGAGGTTGTTCGAATTCCGGAGGACGAGACAGGTCACATCGATATTTCATTTCTCGAAAAGTGCTTGGAAAAATATGCTGACCGACCACTCAAAATTGGTTCATTTTCAGCCGCAAGTAATGTGACCGGAATTATCAGCGACAGCAAAGCCATAACGAGATTGCTGCATAAATTTGGCGCTCTTGCGGTTTGGGATTATGCGGCCGCAGCGCCTTATGTGAAAATGGAAATGGTTTCCAGCCATGACCCCAGTGAAAATATTGATGCGCTTTTTCTATCGCCCCATAAATTTGTTGGTGGGCCAGGATCACCAGGGGTGCTGGCCATCCGGAGGGAGATCCTCAAAGGAGTCAAGGCGAGTGCTCCCGGTGGGGGGACGGTCAGTTACGTCAGTGATGAGAATTTTCAGTACGTCGAGGATCCAGTTCGACGAGAAGAATCGGGAACGCCCGACATTATTGGCTCTATCCGAGCTGGTTTGGCCTTTGATTTGAAGAATTCGATAGGCACAAAAGAGATAGAGCGACGCGAGGCAGAATTATTGAAACGAGTTCGGTTTGCGCTCTCGAAAGATGCGCGGATTGAAATTCTTGGCAGTGCTGATGCCAAGCGCCTCTCGATTCTCTCGTTGCGAATTGGGCGAGAGGGTCAGTATTTGCATCACAATTTTGTGGTCGCTCTTCTGAATGACCTTTTCGGTATTCAAGCCCGAGGCGGATGTTCTTGTGCCGGACCTTATGGGCACCGACTATTGGGAATTGATCAGAGCAAATCCTATCTTTTTCAAGAAGTTATTGATCAGGGTTGGGAGGGGATGAAACCTGGGTGGGTTCGGATAAATTTAAATTATTTTATTAGTGAAGAGGTCAGCCAATACATCTCGGATGCCCTGCTATTTATTGCCGAATTCGGCGCCCGCTTCCTTTCCGACTATTTCTTTGACCCTTTAGTAGGACTCTGGTGGCACAAGAACCCGAAAGTGAGCGATTCGATTACTTTCGACCAATTGGCCACGTGGAAAAACCAACCTGGAATCGAATCTCATTCGGTAGCTGGTGCGGATCTTTCAACGTTTATCTCGCTCGCTATGGATTTGGCATTGGAACGACCAGACGTTAGCGATTATTCGCATGTAGATGTTTCAAGCATTCCAACGACGGTGGATGCATTGCGAGATTTCATGCTGCCCAATGCCTGCGTTTATCATGCGCCAGAGTTGCTCCATTGAGAAAATTTTCGAGTCAAACGTTCTCAGCAGTATCCATTCTTCTGATTACCGCACTGAATATCTCCTCGGCTCATGCATTGCCCAAGTACACCTTTCCCGTTCAAGGTTGCTCGGTTACTTATGGGCGTTATCACCACAATTATCCGGCGACCGATATCTTGACCAAGGTGGGTTGCTTTTTTGTTTCACCAATGTCTGGTGTTATAGATGAGGTAAATCGAGTCGACCGTTTTTCTTGGAAAACGAACCTCGGCGCGGATCGGGGCGGTCTTTCTATTTCGGTGCTCGGCGATGACGGCGTTCGGTACTACGGATCGCATTTATCCTACATAAGCACCAAGGTGGTTCCGGGGCTACGGGTGAAATCGGGGGAGGTCATTGGTCGAGTTGGCTCGTCAGGAGACGCCAAAGGGCTCGCGCCGCATCTTCATTTCGGAATTTCGTGGCCAACACCTAAAGGAACATGGTGGGTTCGTCGCGGCGAGCTCTACCCCTGGCCATTTCTTGATGCGTGGAAGGCGGGTAAAGATTTATCCCCGGCCCGATCCATGAAAAGCCTGGAAGCCAAAATCGGAGTTGTTCCGAAAATTCCTGCCTACTGATCCTTGGCGAAAGAATATAAATAGTCATTAGGGCATAAAAAAGAGGGCCAGCAAAAGCTGACCCTCTTTATAAATGGTTATTAGTTGGCGGTGACTGCGTCGGCCTGAGGACCCTTTGGTCCCTGGACTACTTCGAAAGTCACTGACTGACCCTCTTCGAGTGACTTGTAACCATTGCCTTGGATTGCAGAGTAGTGAACGAAAACATCTTGTCCGCCACCATCTACGGCGATGAAACCAAATCCCTTTTCAGAGTTGAACCACTTAACTGTACCTGTTGCCATTGAGCTTTATCCTTCGGTATTTGAGTGACACTCGGGCATTCCCCAAGCGCCGGTCTTCCTCTGTACAGATATACCGAACAAAGCTGCCCAATAAATTGGGGCCGAGAAACGGGTACTGCCAAGCGTCCGACTAGCCCTTATGGTACCTGCTTGGGAGATAAATCACTAAAAATTCTCTCAGGAATTTTTACCAGTAGCCAAGGCTGTGGAAAAAGCGCAATAATTAAGGCTCCTGAAGGTACGTGGAAATGGGCTGGGGAAGGCCGCATTAGCCGTATTGCGCCTGAAGGAGACCCCTGTGACACGTTCAGGTTCGGATTTACCTGGATTGACCCTGCCCTCATTTTCGGGAGATTTGCGCATTTACTCGGCGCCTCGAGCCCTCGTTCGTCATATAAATTGGTCGCTCAACCAGATCTTCGGCTCACCCATTGACCTGGATTGGCGAGCCCAACGGCTTGCGGTTGGATCTTTAGCCACCGAGTACCAATGGCGAGGCGAAGAAAACGTCGCCTCCGTCATCGCAAGTACTCTGAAAAGTTGGCATTACCTCCGATTCGAAGTTCGGGAGTTTCCTACCGAAGGCGGGGAAGGTGTGCTCTATCGATGCACGCCGGAATTAGGTTTGCACCAAGCTGTGACAGCCAGCACTGGCGACATCATGATTCACGAAAACCGACTCATCACCACACTGAATTCTCACCGGAGTTATGAATCACTTCGGGAAGGAATCACGGCGATTCTTGGAACGGCATGGGATGTGGAATTAGAGAGGTACCGCCTGGGTTCTGAAGAATCTGAGATATATAACTGCGCTATCCTGACTTCATGAGTGAAAATAGTTCTTCCGAAAAAACAACACGATTCCTTTCAACAATTATCGCGGCAGTAGTTCTCGCAGCCGGCATCGGCTATGGCTTGAGTTTGGTAGGCGATGGACTTGCCGCAAAAGCGGGAAACGCGATTACGGTTACGGGCTCGGCACGAGTTAATGCAACCGCAGATAACGCGGTATGGACTCTGAATGCCCAAGAGACTGCGCCCTCAGCGGCGGCCGCGGTGAAGAAGACCGAGGCCGACGTCGTTGCGCTTCGTGCATATTTAACGGCTGGCGGAGTTGCCACAACCGGTGTTGAAACAGGTGCGATCGCCACTTCGACAAATGACGAGTATCTCAATGGAAATCCAACCGGTCGAGTTCTTTCGTATCGCGCCAATCAACAAGTGACGGTCCGTTCCAAAGATGTCCAACTTGTCTTAAAGCTTTCTAATGGCATTGGCGTTTTGCTTCAGACTGGCATCAATATCAACAACTACGGTCCTGCTTTTTATGTTTCCAACCTTGCAGACCTTCGACCACAATTGCTGAGCGATGCGATGAAGGATGCAAAAGTTCGTGCCCAGGCAATCACACAAGCCGTTGGTGGCAAAGTTGGTTCGGTGCTCGCAGTTCGAAGCGGCCCAATTCAGGTTACAACTACTGATTCGGTGGATACTTCCTCCGGTGGTTATTACGACACCAGCACCATTCAGAAGACAGTGACCGCAACAGTCTCGGTGGACTTTAAAACTAGTTGATTCAGTTAGGTGCGGGGGTTTCCATGAAGAAACCTGATTGGAGCCCCACGTGCCCGGGACCACTGAGTCGATTGAAAATCATGTTTCCACCGCCGCCCAGCAGTCCAGTTTTAAGACCAAAAACTTTTTGTTCGTAGGTAACGCTCTGATCGCGATACACCCAAGAACCCGGTTCCACATCGATGGTCTCGCCCGCTTGTAGATCGATATCAAATGCATTTCCATAGGCGTGCAGCCAGAGCACGCTTCCTTGGCTGCCACCTGTAAATTTATCCACAAAGAATCCTTGGCCACCAGCCAGGAGTGATGCCACGCCTCGAACTCGCTCAAAGGAGTATTCGGCGTTGGTTGTTACGGCGAGGAATTGGTGTTCTCGGACTAGGACTGTCTGACCCGGGGCGAGGTTTAACGCGAAGAGCTGTCCTGGATGGTCGCGGGAAAAAGCAATTTCCCCCACGCCTTGAGCTTGGGTCATAAAAATGTTCAACCCGCTGACTGCTCGCTTGAATGAACCAGCTAGTTTCATCATCGACACATCGATTGCTGGCTGTTTCCACAAAATGATGTGATGCTCGAACATGACGGGCATCGAGCCATCTAACTTCACATGCAAGGTCGGAGTGATATCTCCTTCAATTCGATAGTCAACTCCTGGGCCTTTTCCGTCAATAACACTCTTAGGATGAAGAACAGGAATCGCCATGTTTTACTCCTCGTAGGATTTGAAAACCAACACTACGTTATGGCCACCGAAGCCGAAAGAGTCATTGAGTGCTGAGATAGGTCCGGCGGGAAGTGGCCGGGGAACATCACGAACCACATCAACGGTAACGGCATCATCAAGCTCTTCAATATTGATTGTAGGTGGGGCAAGTCGATGTTTGAGCGCGAGAACGACAAAGATAGATTCGATCGCACCGGCACCGCCGAGCAAATGTCCGGTCATGGATTTAGTTGCCGAAACGGCAACATGCGAGATGTGCTCCCCAAGTGCGCTCGCCAGTGCGTTGGCTTCTGCAACGTCGCCTGCTGGGGTCGAGGTGGCATGTGCGTTGAGGTGGACGATCTCTGAAAGGGAAACACCGCTGTCTTCCAAAGCAAATTGAACGGCTCGACGAACGCCAGACCCTTCTGGATCAGGAGCCGCAATGTGGTAGCCGTCAGAAGTAAGTCCCTGGCCAACAATCTCAGCATAAATTTTTGCACCGCGTGCCTTGGCATGTTCTAACTCTTCCAGGACGAGTACGCCGCCACCTTCGCCGAGAACAAAGCCATCACGGGACTTGTCATAAGGCCGCGAGGCGCGGGCCGGGTCTTCATTACGGGTGGATAGTGCCTTCATCGAGGCAAAGCCAGCCATCGGCAACGCATGAACCGCGGCTTCAACGCCACCGGAGACAACAATGTCGGCGCGATTATTGCGAATCATTTCCATGGCATAACCCACTGCTTCGGCTCCGGATGCACATGCACTTACCGGTGTATGGACGCCAGCCTTTGCTTGCAGTTCAAGGCCAACATTTGCCGATGGGCCATTTGGCATCAACATCGGAACGGTGTGGGGGCTGACTGACCTCGGACCTTTGGTGCGCAGAATGTCGTATTGATCTAGCAACGTAATAACACCACCGATACCTGATGCAATGACGACGCCAAGTCGAGTCTTATCTATGTCGGGTGATCCAGCATCGGCCCATGCCTCGCGAGAAGCGATTAGGGCAAATTGCTCGGAACGGTCGAGCCTGCGCATCTCGACTCGTTCCATAACTTCACTTGGTTCAACAGCGACTCGAGCCGCGAAGGTAACAGACATGTCTTGTGCCCACTCTTCAGTAAGAGCTCGAACGCCACTCTTTCCTTCGAGTAGTGCCGCCCATGTAGAAGCGACATCACCACCGAGTGGGGTGGTTGCACCTAGACCTGTTATAACAACGCGTCGACGAGTCATAGGTTGTCCTGTTACTTAGAAGCGTTCACGATGAAGTTAACCGCGTCACCGACGGTGGCCATGTTGGTTACTTCTTCATCAGGAATCTTGACGCCAAATTTCTCTTCTGCAGCAACGACAACTTCCACCATGCTGAGGGAGTCAACATCGAGATCATCGGTGAACTTCTTATCCATCGCAATTGCATCTGCTGAAATTCCAGCAACTTCGACGACAATCTCTTTGATTCCTTCGAGTACTTCTTCTTGGGTTAGTGCCATCTGTATTTCCTCTTCCTTATTCGCGTTTTTTATTGGTGGGTCTTGTTGGTAAAACTGTAGGACAAAACTTATCTTTACTGGCCCATGGGAAGTGGTGGCAGTTCTACTACCTGAGCGGAGTAGACCAACCCGGCCCCAAATCCAATCAACAGCGCGCTCTTTCCGTGGAGTTCAGGGTGTTCGGAGAGAAGTTTATCCATCGCCAGTGGAATAGAAGCAGCGGAAGTATTTCCCGTTGTTCGAATATCTCGGGCAATCACCACCGATTCCGGCAATTTCATAGACCGCGCAAGGGAATCAATAATTCGCTCGTTGGCTTGGTGCGGGATGAAAGCAGCCAATTTTTCTGGGGTCAATCCCGCAGCTGCAATGGCTTTTAATCCGATTGGTGCCATTTCGTAGACAGCCCAGCGAAAAACAGTCTGACCTTGTTGGGAAATGTCTGGCCAAAGAGAGGTATCTCGGGTAGCAGAAGATTTGAAATCGAGCCAAGAGGGCTGCATTTGGATGGCATCACGCGATTCAGCCGAAGCTCCCCAAATTGTTGGAGCAATTCCGGGTTCGTCAGATGGCCCGATCACAACCGCGCCAGCACCATCGGCAAAAATAAATGCGGTTGCTCGATCATCTGGATTCGTGAAATCCGAAAGTTTTTCGCCACCAATAACCAAAACATAATTTGCCGTTTTGTTGCGGACCAAGTCATTGGCAAGAGCCACTCCATAAGAAAATCCAGCGCAGGCAGCCGAAAGATCAAATGCCGCGGCGTGTGGGTTGCCTAATCGAACGATAAGTTCGGTTGCTGCACTCGGCGCCTGGTACGGGTAAGTGATGGTCGCAAAAATTACGGCTTCAATCTGATCCATTGTGATGCCTGCTCGTGAAAGAGCAATTTGCGAAGCCGCAAAAGCCATATCAATTAAAGATTCATCGCTGGCAGCGATATGTCGAGTTTCAATTCCCGTACGTTGGCGAATCCACTCGTCGCTGGATTCAATGCGGTCCACGATTTCTGAATTGGGAACAATTCGCGGTGGTCGATAGGCACCCACAGAAAGAATTCGAGCGCACTGCACCGAGGTATCGAACGTCAAAGTCATTATTTTGCTCCGTGTTTCTCTGCGAATTCGCGGGCTGCGGAAATGTCATCAGGAGTTTTCAAGGCAAAGGTTTCAATCCCTGGTTGGGCACGCTTGAGCAAACCAACAAGAGTTCCCGCTGGGGGTAATTCGATAATTCCAGTGATACCCATTGTGGCAAGAGTATCCATACAGAGATCCCAACGAACTGGACCAGCGATTTGGCCGACGATTCGATCCAAAACTTCGTCCCCAGTCGTCACCACCGCACCTTCTTTATTAGAAAGAATGGAAAAGCGAGGATTGGAGGTGGTCACTTGGGCAGCCATGCCACGTAGGACTCCCACAGCCGGTTCCATCACGGCTGTATGAAAAGCACCAGACACTGCCAGCGGCCGAACCCGAGCGCCCGAAGGTGGGTTTTCAGCGAGCGCGGCAAGCGCACTTAATTTGCCCGCAGCAACGATTTGACCCGCGCCATTTTCATTGGCGGCTGTAAGTCCAAGTTCATCAAGGGCTGCGATGATAGTTTCTCTTTCACCACCGAGTAAGGCTGACATCCCGGTCTCAGATCCCATGGCGGCTCGAGACATTTCTAGCCCCCGAGCTCGAACGAGAGTCAGGGCCGTTTCCGCGGTGAGAACCTGGGCGAGGGCCGCCGCAGTTATTTCTCCGACTGAGTGGCCGGCAACTGCTGAAATCAGTGAATCGTCGTTAGTGAAAATCGAACTTGCCCCAATAAGACCGGCGGCAACTAAGAGGGGTTGGGCGTTGGCGGTCTCGCGAATTTCGTCCGCATCGGCAGTCGTGCCCAGGCGCAGCAGATCAAGGTCGATGATTTCGGACCAGTGAGTCAGCAAGTCCTTGGCGAAATCAAGTTCTAGCCAAGGGGCAAGGAATCCAGGGGTCTGGGAACCTTGTCCGGGAGCAACGAGGGCGAGCACCTCAAAAGTTTAGGGTTCCTAACGCATTACTGCCGAGTATTAGGCGCGATTAACCAACCAAATTTGGATGCTGTGGGGTTCCAAGACGGTTTCCGCAGCAGGTTTTGCGATTCCTGGTTCAAACGTGGCCACAGCTTCGGCAGAATCGAAGATGGATCGGTACAAAGCGCCCCATTTTTCATTGGGCAAAGTAAAAGTATTTTCGTGAGTCGAGGCGTTGAGCAAAATGAGTAAGGCTTGGTTTGCTGAGGCCTCGACATACATGCTGATGTAGGAACGGTCACCCTGGTGCCAATTTTCATCGGTCATCTCTTCGCCATTGCGACGAAACCAGGCTAGATCCTTCCGGCTAGTGCCGAGGTCCATCTGCCCAGTGAAGAATTCACGTACGACATCAATCAAATAGTTTTTACGGAACGAGATGAGGTTTTTTGTGGCATCGAGAATATCTTTTTGAGCTTCGTTGGGCGACCAGTTAAGAGCCCATCCGCCATTGAAAGCCGCGGGGCTGAGAACATCACCGTTAACTGGCAGCGAATAGGCATTGTTCGAACCATTTTGAGTTCGTCCGACTTCATCGCCCATAGTTAACATCGGGACACCCGAAGAGAGTAAGAGCGAGGCAAGCAATGATTTTTGCATTCGAGATCGAAGTTGATTGACCTTGATATCTTTGGTGATGCCTTCGACACCAAAATTCCACGACCGATTTGATGTTGAGCCGTCGCGATTTGCTTCTTGATTAGGTTCGTTATGTTTTGTTTGATAACTAACTAAGTCATTTAAGGTAAAACCATCATGCGCGGTTATGAAATTGATGGAAGAGGTTGGTCCGCGAAAATAAAAGATGTCATGCGATCCGCTGAGCCTGGAGGCGAGATCGCCAACGCCCTCGCTGAAACCTCGAGCGGGATTTGCCAGCCAAAATTGGCGCAGTGAGTCGCGATAGTGGTCATTCCATTCTCGCCAAGGATGAGGGAAATCTCCGAGCGCATAGCCAGCAATATCCCAAGGTTCGGCAATCAATTTTCGTTCGCGCAAAATGGGATCGCTGGCGATAGCGGAGATCAAGGGGCCCGTTGTATCAATGCCATACTCATTTCGAGCCAGAGCCGATGCCAAGTCAAAGCGAAAGCCGTCGATGCCAATGACTTCTGACCACCAGTGGAGTGAGTCGATAATCATGCGCACGACGAATGGTCTCCGCGCATCGACGGTGTTTCCACAACCAGTAACGTCATCGTAAATATCGCCTTTGACGCGGCGATAAAAAGTCTTGTTATCAATGCCGCGGAACGAAAGGGTTGGACCTCCGGTTCCGCCCTCGGCGGTATGGTTGTAAACGACATCCAGCAAGACCTCGATGCCAGCGTGGTGTAGCGCGGCGACGGCATCTCGAAGTTCGCTGATGGGGTCTTTGGTGGCGGCATAATGACGATGTGGCGCCGAAAAGGCCAGGGCGTTATAGCCCCAGTGATTCTCTCGACCGCGAGCCATAATTCCTGGTTCCGTCACAAAATGGTGAATGGGCAATAACTCGAGCGCAGTAATTCCCAAATCTTTTAAATAGGCAATCGTGCTGGGGTGACCTAAAGCCTTGTAGGTTCCGCGCTCCGCAGGATCGATATCAGGATTGAACTCAGTGAGGCCTCGTACGTGGGCTTCATAAATGATGGTTCGCGCCCAGGGGGTGTTGAGGCGTTGAATGTGCGAGTGATGGTGGGCTGTAACCACCGAATACGGGATGCGTCCGGCGCTATCCCTGGTGTCTTGAACCGTGATATCTCCGCCGCCAAGGCCATCGAGGGCTTTGTGACCATAGATCTCGGAAACGTATTGCAGTTCGCCTTGCAGCGCATGGGCATATGGGTCAATGAGAAGTTTATTGGGGTTAAATCGCCAGCCTTCGGTGGGGCGCCATGGTCCATAGACTCGAAAGCCGTATCTCTGTCCAGCCCGTACCCCTGCCAAATAACCATGGAAAATTGGTCCATCACGATGGCTCAAAGCAAAGCGAGTCTCCATCGTTTTACCGTTGACATCATTGAAAAGACAGACCTCGACCGCATCAGCAGCCGCCGCCCAAATGGCGAAATTTGCTCCGCCTTCAGTGAGATTGGCTCCGAGATATCTCGGATCGGCTGGTTTCACCCGCCAACCTTAGCCGTCCCAACTGCGCTTTTAAGAACGAGGCAACAATCTTCACGAGTTCGCAACCCATGAGAAACAAAGTGGCTGGGAGTAAGTCGACGCTGCGTTTAAGAAACCAAGGGGTTCCTTTTAGCACCATCCAATGCCAACGTTCCCGCGAACTTTGGCGAACTGTGGGGGTAATTTGAGGCAGATCAAGGGCCCAACCTCGTTGACGCAGCAGAGTAGCCATCTCACGGGCGAGGAGCTGGTGGCCCTGAGGTCCAGGATGCATTCGATCGACATGCCAGTTCACTAAATCGTGGACATTGGGAATATTTCTGGTCTGAATGAGAATGAACCCGAATTCGTCGGCTAGATCTCGATAGACCATATTGACCGAATCCACTCGACGCCGAAGCACTCGCTTGAGCAGGCGTGGCAAGCGCAGGAGTTGATTCGGGTCGTGCAATTCCACCATCAGAATCTCACTTCGATGTGCAGCCAGCGCCTGGCAAGTTCGCTTGAGATTGTTGTAAAGAACGGAAGGATCGAATCCATTTCGGAGTAGGTCATTGCCTCCCACGATGACAGCGCAAATATCTGGTCCGACTTCGAGCGCCCTTGGAAGTTGAACTTCGAGAACTTCACCGGATTTTGCGCCCGGCCTGGAAAAATTCGCATAGTGATGAGCATCGCGAAAATTCTGCGAAAGATATCCGCCCCAACCTTTTCGATCCCCGTGAATCTCAAGGTCCCCAACTCCTGCAGCCGCACTATCTCCAATGACCGCAAACGTGATGGGAGAAGTCATGGTCTTCATCTCAGGCGACCTTGCTCGAAACCAGAATTGGAGTGGTGATGGTCGGAATATTGTGAAGTTTCAGCATTTGTTGCACGCAAGCCTGCCATGGCAACTTCTCGGCGGCGGAGCGAGCTGCCCATCTACATTCGTTTCTTCCCAGCAAACTTTCAATGGCATCAGCGAATTCATCTGGATCACTGGAGGCAACCGCACCAGCTGGTACGCGTTGGCTGAGGTTGAGAAATTCTCCGACTGCGCTTCGGTTGGAAGCGACGACCGGGGTACCACTCGCCAAGGCTTCTAGCGCGGCCAGACAGAATGTCTCTAGTGGACCAGGTGCGAGCACGACATCTGCGCTCGCCAATATTGTCGCCACTCGTTTGCGATCTGCGATATATCCGAGGGTCTCGACTGGCAAGCCTTTTGCCGCCATCCGAAATTTCTGCCACATCGGACCGATTCCGATGACAACCAAGCGGGCATTCACGCCTCTTTTGCGCAGTTCAGCCAAGGCATAGATGCTCAGGAGTGGATCTTTTTCGGGGGAGAGGCGACCGCAATGCACGATCAGGAATTCGCAACCCTTGAGTAATTCACGTCGTAGAGACTCGCTGCGAAATTTGGGCGAAAAATTCTCCAGGTCTACCCCCAGTGGAACTTGGACCAGATTATCTAGCTCTAAAGATCTAAATTCTTGGGCGGCAAATGCGGTCGTGGTAATGATCGCATCGAAATTTCGGGCAAAACGTCGATTGTGCCAATTGACCACAGCACCTCGCGCCGGAAGAGAAGGGAAATACTTATTTGCTAGTCCTGTCAAAGTTTCATGACTGAAGGCAACCGCGGAAATCCCCCGAGTGCGAGCCCATTTGCCGATCGAAATTAAGGTAAAACGATCTGAAATCTCCAGTCGATCTGGTTGTAATTCCAGAATCAACTTCTTGAGCTCACGATTGCTGCGAATGATCTTGTAACCGCCGCTACCCGGCAGAAATATTCCAGGGACAGTAATTTTGCGCCCGAAGATTGTCGTCTCTTCGTGTCGTCCAGTGCCGGGAACAATATAAATAAATTCATGCCCATGACTCTGGTAGCCCTTTCCCAATTCGTGCAAGGTCGTTTTTATCCCACCAGAGTTTGGTCCGTAGAAATTGGCGATATGAACGATTTTCATGCGGCACTCCCTTGTGCGTAGATTGGACCCAAACTTTTACCCGCGAGTTCTGAGTAATGGCCAAGCAGTTGGTGATTTACCTTTTCCCAAGTGCGATCCGAAACTGAGTCTCGTGCCAGAAAGCTCATCTCATCTCGGTCGATTCGATCTCTAAAATGAGTTGCTGCGTCAAGCAGATCGCGGGGAACATGGGTCCGAACGATGTATCCGGTTCGGTTGTTGGTGACGAGATCGGCGGGCCCACCAGTTGTGGGTACGATGCAGGAAACTCCTGATGCAAGTGCTTCCTGAACTGTCTGGCAGAAAGTTTCGTTGGGACCAGGATGAACAAATAAATCGAGGCTGGCATAAATTTGTGCCAACTCTTCACCGGCTGCAAATCCAGTAAAAATGGCGTTCTTCAATTCGTGTTCTAATTTGCCGCGCGCTGGCCCATCACCAGTTATCACCAGTTGAAAGCGACTATCTCGGTCCAAGATTTCCAAATCGCTGATGCGCTTTTCGTTTGCCAAGCGACCTACATAGCCCACGATTATTTGATCCGTGCGCTGACGCCAGGAATTTCTTAGCGCTTCGCTTCGCTTTGCCGGGTGAAAGAGAGTCGTATTAACACCTCGGCGCCAAAGGTGGACATTTTCCACTCCGTGAAAAAGTAATTCTTCGCGGGCCGAGGAGGATGGGGCGAGGGTTCGATCTGTGACGGAGTGAATCTTGCTCACGATTTTTCGCAAAGTGCTTTGGGCGGCGGTAAATCCATAATGACCGGCGAAACCTGCGATATCGGTTTGGTAGACCGAGAGGCTGGGTATGTTAAGTCGATGGCCGATTCGCGCCGCATAAGCACCGAGAGCGAGGGGAGAGGCGAGATGGAGCACATCTGGGCCGAAGCCGTCGATCAGAGATTCCAGCCGGCGATGCGGCAAACCCATAGGCATTCCCACTGGAAAGTAGTTGTGCACGGCAAGTGCTGGAGTTCGCTTGATTCGATGGCCAAAGTACTCGCTGGGTCCGCCTTCGCACTCTGGGGCGATGACCAAGGCTTGGTGGCCTTCATGGGCAAGAAATTCTAAGATTCGTAAAACCGAGTTGGTAACCCCATTGACGGTCGGTAAGAATGATTCGGTAACGATTCCGATCTTCATGACCTACAGAGTGAAGTAGTCCCCTCGTTATCGATTTATCAGCAGGTTACAAGTTGCTGAAGGTTAGGTGAAAGACTGGTGGTGTTCGGCGCCTGCGCGGGGCAACTGGTTTTTTGTATTACTCGTCAGTAACATGTGTGACCATGGAGAGATCATGCGAATAGCCGTCTGCGTAAAACAGGTTCCCGATTCCTGGGCCGAGAAAAAGATGGCTGGTGGGGTTTTAGACCGCGCTGGCGTTGATGCGGTTCTCAACGATTTGGATGAATACGCAATTGAAGAGGCCTTGCGAATTGTCGAGGCGAATGAAGGATCGAGCATCACTTTGATTTCGATGGGGCCTGATCGGGCAAGCGATGCCTTGCGCAAGGGGCTCTCTATGGGTGCAGATGAGGCGATTCTCGTGGCGGACGATGCTTTGGCAGCATCTGACGCGCTGGCCACTTCTCGAGTATTAGCCAAAATTATCGAGTCACAGGGATTTGACCTTGTCCTCTGCGGTACCGAATCAACCGATGCTCGCATGAGTGTTATTCCCGCGATGTTGGCCGAACGTTTGGATTGGGCGCATCTCACCTTTGCTGGTTCGCTTTCAGTTAACTCTGCCGATCAAACAGTGGCCATAGTCCGTTCCACAGAGTCAGGTGAAGAAAATATGACCGCGGCTTTGCCGGCCATCGTGAGTGTTATTGAAAAGATTAATGAACCTCGTTATCCATCATTTAAAGGAATTATGGCGGCAAAGAAAAAGACCATCTCGGTGCTTACTTTGGCAGATGTTGGAATCGCCTCTGATCTTGTTGGTCATGCCGGAGCCTGGAGCTGCGTGATTGATGCCACAACCAAAGCGGCTCGAAGCGCAGGTGTAAAAATTGTGGATGATGGAAATGCTGGCAACCAGTTGGCGGACTATCTGGCAGAGAAGAGATTGATATGAGTTCAGTATTTATATTGGTGGACTCAAAAGAAGGCGCCATCGCGAAGGCGAGTTACGAACTCGCAACTTTCGCGGCTCGTATGGGAGATGTCACTGCCTTGGTTATCGATTCGAAACTAGCGGCATCCGAACTCGCCACCTTGCCCGTAACAACGGTTATTCGCTTGACTGGTTTCGATTTTTCGGCCCATTCGGCCGGCCCTGCGGCTCAAGTAATCGCAGACCAAATAACTGCGATGGCCCCGATCGCTTTTCTCGTGACCTCTACTTCGCTCGGTAAAGAGATTGCAGCGCGAGTTGCGGTTCGCACTAACTCCGGAATCATCACCGATGCCATCGATATTGATGCATCCCGAGTTGCTACGCAATCGATATTTGGTGGCTCCTCAATCGTGCACTCTTCAGTCTCATCGCCATGTGCTGTCGTGACAGTTCGATCGAATTCGGTCGAGGCAGTTGCGGCCACCGTTGCACCCAGCATCCAGGATGTCGTGGTCAAGGAGTTGGTTACCAAAGAGCAAGTCACTTCTCGAAAAGAAGCTGTCGCGAGTGGCCGACCTGAATTAACTGAAGCCCAAATTATTGTCTCCGGCGGACGTGGCACTAATGGCGATTTCGCACCAGTAGAAGCGCTCGCAGATTCCCTCGGGGCCGCAGTCGGGGCATCAAGGGCCGCAACTGATGCAGGTTGGTATCCGCATACTCATCAAGTCGGCCAGACCGGAAAAACAGTCAGTCCTTCGCTCTATATTGCCGCTGGAATTTCTGGGGCGATTCAACACCGCGCTGGGATGCAAACCAGCAAAACCATTGTGGCTGTGAACAAAGATTCTGACGCGCCAATCTTTGATTTAGCCGACTTTGGGGTCGTAGGCGATCTCTTTCAAGTCTTGCCACAAGCGACCACGGCTATCTCGGCAAAGAAGTCTTCAGGAAGTTAAAAGCCCTATATTAACTAGACTTGTCTGGTGGAGATTTACTTTGATCATGCGGCAACTACGCCGATGGTCACCCCAGCCCTTGAGGCTTTGCTGCAGCAGGCGACCCAATTGGGAAATGCTTCTAGTCTGCATTCACCTGGACGTTTGGTCCGAAAAGCTGTGGAAGAGGCGCGCGAAGTAATCGCCGATGTCATCAATTGCGCGCCAAATGAAATTATTTTTACTGGTTCGGGAACCGAGGCAAATAACCTTGCGATTAAAGGCTTCTTTTGGAGCCGAAAAAGCGAAAAAGCCGAGCGCAACGTCATCGTTACTTCAGCCTTTGAACATCACGCAATCTTGGATCCCATTGAATGGTTGCGAGAACATGAAGGGGCCGAAGTTGTTCACATCCCGATCACCCCAGCCGGCTTTATTGATGTAGATTTTCTTCGGAACGTGGTTGGCGGGAGAAGAGATGAAATTTCTCTTATCGCCGTTATGCACTCAAATAATGAAATCGGCACGGTTCAACCCATTCGTGAAGTAGTAGAGATTTCCGGCGATATTCCCGTTCATACCGACGCGGTTCAGAGTTTTGGAAAAGTTCCCTTTTCATTCGCTGAACTTGGGGTTACATCGGCGACTGTCAGCGCGCACAAAATTGGTGGTCCACTTGGGATTGCGGCCTTGATTCTCGGTCGTGGTATCGACATCACACCGATACTGCATGGCGGTGGTCAAGAACGAGATATCCGCAGCGGCACAATTAATGCCCCAGCCATCGTTTCTTTCGCAGCGGCTGCGGAATTTTCCAGATCTACTCTGAATGAGCGAACTGCATATGTCGGGGCTTTGAAGTCGGAATTAATGGAAAAAGCCCTGCGCGAAATTCCTGATCTTCAGTTCAATGGCCGAAGTGAAATTTCTTTGCCCGGAATCATCAACATGACATTTCCTGGAACGGAGAATGAGGCGCTCCTACTCTTGCTCGATTCGGCAGGAATCGCTGCGTCCACTGGATCGGCCTGCAGTGCCGGAGTCCATGAAACCAGTCATGTTCTCCTGGCGATGGGTCTGTCGGAACGCGATGCCCGTTCTTCGCTACGGTTCTCTCTCGGCTCCAGTAACACCTCTGCTGAAATAGATGAGTTTGCCCGTGTTATCGGTACCGTTGTTGGTCGAGCCAGGGCTGCCTCGGCCAAGGTGCAGTGAACTGAGTTACAAAACGAATTTTGTTCCAGAAAGACAAGGGAGAGCGTCGTGAAAGTTATTGCAGCAATGAGTGGTGGAGTCGACTCTGCCGTTGCTGCTGCCCGCGCCGTTGACTTGGGTTACGAAGTAGTCGGAGTACATCTAGCACTTTCCAGCAACCCACAGAAGTATCGATCTGGTGCCCGCGGTTGCTGCACCATCGAAGATTCGCATGATGCGCGTCGTGCCGCCGATGTCATCGGTATCCCGTTCTATATCTGGGATATGGCAAGTGAATTTCACGAAGGTGTCGTTGAAAATTTTCTCTCGGAATATGCTCAGGGGCGAACCCCAAACCCTTGCCTTCGCTGCAACGAGAAGATTAAATTCGAAGCCGTTCTCGAACGCGCGCGCGCATTAGGTTTTGATGGCGTTGTCACTGGTCACTATGCCCAGATGCGCGAAACCGATTTAGGCCGGGTGATGTATCGAGCCGTCGATCCAGCCAAAGATCAGTCGTACGTTTTAGCAGTTCTCAACACCGACCAGTTGGCTGGGGCAATATTTCCTTTGGGCGATACCGTGAAAGATGAGACCCGACTGGAAGCAAAGCGACGTGGACTCTATGTCGCCAACAAGCCAGATAGTCATGATATTTGTTTCGTTCCTTCTGGTGACAATGCAGGTTGGTTGCGCGATCGATTGGGCAGTGAATCCGGTTCGATTGTTGACGAATCAGGAACAAAACTCGGCGAACATAAAGGTGCGTACACCTACACAATCGGACAACGCCGCGGTCTTGGTCTAACTGTTCCGGCTAATGATGGTCAACCTCGATATGTTTTGAAAATTGAACCGAAGACAAACACTGTTGTCGTCGGCGATCATTCAGCTCTTTCGGTTTCGGCGATTGTTGGCGACCGTCCGGTCTGGTGCGGCCCAGTTCCAGAAGAGAATATTGCGCATCGTGGCTTTGCCCAGGTCCGAGCCCATGGTTCGCCTCTGGCTTGCACCTACTCGCACAACGGGCTTGAGATTTCTGTTGCACTTGATGAACCGCTCTTTGGTTTGGCTACCGGGCAAGGTCTTGTTATCTACGATGGCGATCGGGTCGTTGGTTCGGCCACGGTTTCGCAGACTGCCTGACATTTAGGAAAGCCATGAGCGAAGAGATAAGACATCGAATCGTTGAACTCTCGGAAGAGATTTCCGAGCATCAGTTTAAGTATTACGTCTTGGATGCCCCGACGATAAGTGATGGCGAATTCGATGCCAAGCTCCGTGAACTGATCGCTCTAGAAGCGCAGCACCCAGAATTCAAAGTTGATAACTCACCTACCGATTTAGTCGGTGGCGGATTCTCCACGCAATTCCAACAATACCCACACCGCGAACGAATGATGAGCCTGGACAACGTTTTCAGCACCGAGGAACTCACTACCTGGTTCGCGCGGATTGAGAAAACTTCATCGGATCCCACGTGGCTCTGCGAAGTAAAAGTCGATGGATTAGCAATCAATCTGCTGTACGAAAAAGGAAAACTGACCCGCGCCCTTACCCGAGGTGATGGAGCCACCGGGGAAGATGTCACTCTCAACATCAAGACGATTTCGGCAATCCCACACGAACTCAAAGGCGCCAACATTCCGAACCTCATTGAAGTTCGCGGTGAAGTTTTCTTTCCCTTGGAAGCGTTCAATGAATTCAACGATGCGCTGGAAGAAGAAGGTAAAGAGAGATTTGCAAATCCAAGAAATGCGGCGGCCGGATCTTTGCGACAGAAAGATCCTAAAGTTACCGCTTCACGGCCACTGAGCATGGTGGTTCATGGTGTCGGTGCAAATGACGGCGCACCTTTTGCGACCCAAGAGGCCGCATACAAGCAAATGAAAAGTTGGGGACTACCAACAAGTGCCCGAGCCAAAGTCGTGAAGACTCGACAAGAGGTCCTTGATTTCATTTTCTTCTATCAAGAACATCGCCACGATGTAGAACACGAAATTGACGGCGTGGTTATCAAGATTAATGAACTCTCGATTCAAGAGGAACTTGGTTTCACCTCACGTGCACCTAAGTGGGCGATTGCTTACAAGTATCCGCCCGAAGAAGTCACCACACAATTATTGGATATTCAGATCAGCATTGGTCGTACAGGCCGAGCAACCCCTTTTGCGATTATGACGCCAGTTCGGGTCGCAGGTTCCACGGTGACTAATGCCACGTTGCATAACATTGAAGAGATCATTCGCAAAGGAGTTCTCATTGGTGACACTGTCATCATTCGCAAAGCGGGCGATGTCATTCCCGAAGTTCTTGGTCCAGTTGTGGCGGCACGTACTGGCGATGAAAAATCTTTTGTTATGCCAACGAAGTGCCCAGTATGCGGCAGTGAATTGCGGGCGATGTCGGAAGGCGATGTCGACATCCGTTGTCCAAATTCGCAAAGTTGTCCGGCGCAATTGCGCGAACGGATTTATTACATTGGATCTCGATCTGCTCTGGATATCGACGTGCTTGGTTACGAAGCGGCAAGCGCTCTCTTGGCTGATCAATTAATCATCGATGAATCTGAACTCTTTTCACTTACACGAGAAGATTTGATTAAGTCATCTTTCTTCACCAAGAAAGACGGCGCCTTGGGGGCAAATGCCGAGAAATTTCTCGCCGCATTGGAGCGCGCGAAGACCCAAAAGTTATGGCGTTTTTTGGTGGCGCTGTCGATTCGGCACGTTGGCCCTACAGCCGCCCAAGAGTTAGCCACTCGATTTGGCTCTATGGCCGCGATTAGATCTGCCTCTTTTCTTGAACTGGCAAGTATCGACGGCGTGGGCGAAGTGATAGCCGCCGCAGTGATTGATTGGTTTGACGTTGATTGGCACCGAAATATCGTGGATCGATGGGAAGCAGCCGGTGCGGTCCTGGTTGCCGAGGTGGTAGAAAATCTGGCACCTCAAACTCTTGCGGGCTTGACCCTGGTAGTCACTGGTTCCTTGGTTGATTTCACCCGTGATGGCGTAAACGAGGTCATCACGGCGCATGGCGGGAAGTCGGCAGCCGCAGTTTCCAAGAAGACTGATTTTGTCGTCGTCGGAGATTCCCCGGGTTCAAAAGCGGCAAAAGCGGAAGAATTAGGCGTTCCGATATTGGACGAGGCCGGGTTTAAACGACTTTTGTCTGAAGGACCTGCGCCAACGCGATAAAGTTGGGTTATGACCTCTTCTTATCTTCTTCTTGCAGAAGGTGCCGTCCGCAAACTTCCAGCACCTCCAGTATTTTTTGGAGTTTTTGGTTTCGCCGTTCTTGCACTGCTTTTGTATTTTGTGCTCCGTTTAGATCGGGACTAAAACCATCTCAAAAAACGGTAGAAAAGTTGGTCTCTTAGGTGGGACTTTCGATCCAATCCACCTCGGCCACCTTCATATTTTAGATGCCCTGGCGTCGAAGTTCGATCACATCATGGTCATTCCTTCGGGTAACCCATGGCTTCGAGCGCAAGCCCCTTCGGCCTCACCTGAAGATCGACTCGAGATGTGTGTCTTGGCATTAGATGATTTATCGGATGCCTTGCAGAACAAGACCAGCGTGGTTGACCTCGAGGTTCGCCGAAGTGGTCCGACATTTGCCATCGAAACCATCCATCAGCTTCGTGCTTTTTTTCCGCTTGATTCCTACACCTTGATTCTTGGAAGTGATGCTGCTTCACAATTTGATAGATGGCACCGTTCTGCCGATCTTAAAAAGTTGGTTGATATTTTGGTTGTTCGGCGTCCTGGAGAAAATAAGTCCGCTTTCTCAGAAGTGAACATTTCAGCTTTGGATATTTCTGCGACTCAGGTTCGAGAGTTATTGGATAACGATCAAGATCTTTCTCAGTACCTTTCCCCATCTGTTTATACCTATATCAAAGAGCGAGGCTTATATGGCAGCAAGTGATGCAGTGAAGAGTTTGACCCGAAACGCCGCCTTGGCGATTTTGGAGAAATTGGGAACTGATATTGTTGCCATTGATATGACCGAGCAGTTAGTTCTTTCGGAAGTCTTTCTCATCGCCACAGGTGCAAATGAGCGCCAGGTTGATGCAATTGCAGAAGAAGTTTTTAAAAAGTTGGCTGAAATCGGAGAGAAGCCAATGCGCAAGGAGGGAACCGGTCAGTGGATCCTCTTGGATTACTCCGACTTGGTTGTTCACATCCAAAGCCAGGAACTTCGCAATTACTACATGTTGGATCGACTGTGGAATGACTGTCCGCGAATTGAACTCAATCTTCCGGTTCCGGAGATTATTTAAGCGACATGGATCAGTTAGCAAAACCTCGAATTCTCTTGTGGCGTCACGGGCAGACCGATTGGAATATCGAAAACCGATTTCAGGGTCATTCTGATATCCCCTTGAACGAAGTTGGCAAATATCAGGCGGCTCATGCAGCCAAAGTTTTGCTCGGGATGAATCCAGCAAAGATTATTGTCAGCGATCTCAGTCGAGCCCAGCAAACGGCAACTGCCCTTTCAGAGTTAACTCAACTTCCTTTGATTACCAGACCTGGTCTGCGTGAAACCAACGGCGGAAATTGGGAGGGTCGCACCGGCAAAGAAAACCGAGCAGCCGATAACGACCGATTTTTAGATTGGCTTGCCGGTGGTGATTTCCCCGCCGGCGATATTGGTGAACGGCGAAGCGAAGTTGCAGAACGTGCAGTTGCAGTCATCGAAGCGGAAATGGTCGGCGTCGAGGGCTTGTTAGTTGTAGTTAGCCATGGCGGAACTATCCGCTCAGTTCTGGGCAAAATGTTGAATTTGCCAACCGATCGGTGGGGCGTCCTCGGCGGTCTTTCCAACGCATCCTGGTCCATTTTGGAACACCATAAATATGGCGGCTGGTCCTTGATCGAGCACAATGCTGGTTCTATCCCCGAACCTCTGTTTGGCAACGAGAGTGTGAAGTGAGATAGGGTCGGACTCTCAAATGGGGCTGTGGCGCAGCTGGTAGCGCACCTGCATGGCATGCAGGGGGTCAGGGGTTCAAATCCCCTCAGCTCCACCAATTTTTACGAAAGAGGGCGGGAATAATGACCCAAAACCAGTTGGCGATTCCGCGTGGTTGGGGAATTGAAGATATCCCAGACCTCTCGGGCAAGCGCTTCCTTATTACAGGTGGAACCAGCGGACTCGGTCGGGCTACGGCGTTGGAACTCGTTCGCCACGGGGCCGATGTCACTATCACCGCTCGTTCGAAGAGCAAGGGCGAGAAGGCCGTTGCTGAGATTGGCCGCTCTTCCTTTTTGGAGTTGGACCTTTCAGATCTCGCCAGCGTTCGATCGGCTGTGGCAGCCGCCGAGGGAGATTTCGATGTCGTCATTTTGAATGCTGGAGTTATGGCTACGCCATTTGTAAAAACTGTTGATGGCTTTGAACTCCAGATGGGGACAAATTATTTGGGGCATTTTGCATTAGCGAGTATGTTGAAAGATCGAATTAAAGAACGCCTCGTGGTCGTTTCAAGCCAAGCTCATCGAATGGGCAGTTTCGACTCGGGTTCGATAGAAGATATTCGAAATAAGTGTTTAGGTGTTGGCAGCTACTCACCTTGGGGCTCATATGGAGCGAGCAAATTGGCTGGACTCCTTTTTGTCTCTCATCTGGAGCGGATGCGAATCTCTCACGGGTGGTCTTTTATCCCGCTCGCGGTTCATCCTGGTTATTCGTCTACACATTTACAGGCTGTCGGTCCTGAAATGTCAGGTAGTTTGATTAAGGCCCGAGCCATTGGTTTAGGAAATGTTTTACTTGCTCAATCAG
This sequence comes from Actinomycetes bacterium, assembly GCA_037133095.1. Classification (GTDB taxonomy): domain Bacteria; phylum Actinomycetota; class Actinomycetes; order Nanopelagicales; family Nanopelagicaceae; genus CAIMZW01. The sequence goes on along the minus strand of JBAXOT010000025.1, from coordinate 3,366 downwards.
CCAACCGAGGCGCTTTGCCCCTGCTCTGTGCCGCCACCTTCCCGGGCTTAATCGGGGCTTCATATATCGGTCCAGATGGATTTATGGAGATGCGTGGTAATCCAAAATTGACGAGGGCAAAGAATTTGGCGTATGACCAGACGCTTGCGACGAACCTATGGAATATTAGTGAACAACTCACTGGTGTTACATGGGAGACTTCTCCTTATGCATGAGGCTTATGACATTCACGGAATTGAACAGAAGTGGCTCCCCGTTTGGGATGAATTAGCGCCTTTTCGTTCAGGAAAAGTCGATGACCCGCGCCCTAAAAAGTATGTCTTGGACATGTTTCCCTACCCATCTGGCGATCTCCATATGGGCCATGCGGAGGCGTATGCGCTTGGGGACGTGATTGCCCGTTATTGGGTCCAAAAAGGTTTCAATGTGATGCACCCAATCGGTTGGGACTCTTTTGGTTTGCCAGCCGAGAATGCGGCGATCAAGCGCGGGGTAGATCCGAGGGCTTGGACCTACGAGAACATCGCAATACATAAATCTTCGATGCGCCGATATGCCTGTTCGTTTGACTGGGACCGAGTCCTCCACACCAGCGATCCGGAATATTACAAATGGAACCAATGGCTTTTTCTCGAGCTGTATAAAAAAGGTTTGGCTTATCGCAAGGATTCAGCCGTTAATTGGTGTCCGAAAGATCAGACCGTTTTGGCTAACGAGCAAGTAGTTGCTGGACTGTGCGAAAGGTGCGATACCCCGGTCACGAAGAAGAAATTGAACCAGTGGTATTTAAAGATCACTGATTACGCAGATCGTCTTCTGGATGACATGGACCAGTTGGAAGGCAAATGGCCCGAGAAGGTCATGTTGATGCAACGTAACTGGATCGGTCGCTCCCGTGGCGCGGAGGTCACTTTCGAAATTGAAGGCCGAGAAGCCCCCGTTGTTGTTTATACGACTCGTCCTGATACTTTGCATGGCGCCACATTCATGGTGGTTGCAGTAGACAGCGAACTTGCAGCGGATCTCGTTGTAGGCACAGAAGTTCAAGGTGAATTTACCGCTTACCTCGAAGGCGTGAAGGCTGCATCGGATATTGATCGTTTGGCTACCGACCGACCAAAAACTGGTGTCTTCTTAAATCGATATGCAATCAACCCAGTTAATGGGGCGAAGTTACCAATCTGGGCCAGCGATTATGTTTTGGCTGATTATGGAACTGGCGCAATTATGGCTGTTCCTGCCCACGACCAACGCGACTTGGATTTTGCCCGGGCTCTGAATCTGCCAGTTGTCGTTGTGTTGGATACTGGCGAAGTCGATCCGAATGAGACTGGTGTCGCCGCTTCTGGTGACGGAACGATGATTAATTCGGGCTCTTTGAACGGTTTAAGCAAGGTCGAAGCAATTGCCAAGATCACTGCAGAGCTTGAAGCCAAAGGCCTCGGAAAGAGTGCGAAGAATTATCGCCTTCGCGATTGGCTGATTTCTCGGCAACGTTTTTGGGGAACGCCCATTCCGATTATTCATTGCGAAAATTGTGGCGAGGTTCCCGTTCCTGAATCTGAGTTGCCAGTTGAGTTACCTGATGCAGCGGGGCTTGATCTGAAGCCAAAGGGTTCATCTCCTCTCGGAGCCGCGACCAATTGGGTCAATGTTGCTTGTCCTAAGTGCGGTGCGCCTGCACAGCGAGACGCCGACACGATGGACACCTTCTTCGATTCCTCCTGGTATTTCTTGCGATACACCAATCCAAACGATGCCACGAAGGCATTTGATGTAGATCTCGTGAAGGAATGGTTGCCGGTCGACCAATATGTTGGCGGCGTAACCCACGCGATTTTGCATCTGCTCTATTCGCGATTCTTCACCAAGGTCTTGTATGACATTGGGATGCTCGATTTCACAGAACCATTTACCAGATTGCTTAATCAGGGCATGGTTCAGATGGATGGATCCGCCATGAGCAAGTCGCGCGGAAACCTCGTGACCTTGTCCGAACAATTGGATACCCACGGCGTTGATGCGGTTCGCATCTCCTTGGTCTTTGCCGGTCCACCAGAGGATGACATCGATTGGGCGGATGTTTCGCCATCGGGTTCGGTCAAATTTATTAACCGTGCCTGGCGAATCTCTACCGATGTCACCAGCCCTGCCGGCGTTGATTTTGCCAGGGGAGACCTCGCACTTCGCAAGGTCATTCACAAGAGCCTTTTCGATATTGGTTTTGCAGTTGAGTCGTTCCGATTCAACGTTGCCGTTGCTCGAATAATGGAATTAGTAAATGCAACCCGTAAGGCAATCGATTCTGGTTGTGGTCCTGCTGATCCGGCAGTTCGTGAAGCGGCCGAGGCAATCGCGATTTCACTTTCGCTGGTAGCGCCATTTACTGCGGAGGAAATGTGGGCAAACCTTGGTCACAAGCCAAGCGTTGCGCTTGCTGGTTGGCCAACGGTTGACCCAGCGTTGCTTGAGGCAGATTCCGTGGTTGCGATTTTGCAGGTTAACGGCAAAATCAAAGATCGGATCGAGGTCTCGCCAACCATCACAGATGCTGAACTTGAAACCTTGGCGATGGTCAACCACGAAATTGCAGCCGCAATCTCTGGGCAAACAATTCAAAAGGTCGTTCTTCGCGCGCCAAAACTCGTCAACATCGTCATTTAATTAACACCTGCCTCGAATCGGGGCAGGGCAAATGGCTTGCAAGTCCTATCTTCGGCGCGTGAATCTTCCAGAATTGCCTGCCATTCCAGAATTTTCCGATGCCCAAAAACGCGGATTGGGCCTTATTGCTGGGTTAGCTCTGGTGTTAGGTGTGCTTTTCATATTCCTTGCCAGAGGTTCGGCAAGTGCGATGCCAGTTGTGCAACCATCGATCACACTTAAACCAACAGATACTTTTGAAATCTCAACGCCTTCGCCAAAACCTTCGATTGTTTCGATGATTGTCGTTGACGTGGCAGGAAAGGTAAAGAATCCAGGTGTCTATTCCTTACCCGAAGGCTCTCGCGCGATAGATGCGATTAAGGCGGCTGGAAATCAAAAGCCGGGTGTCGATCTGACCGATATAAATCTTGCACATATTTTGATGGACGGTGAGCAAATCGTGGTCGGTCAACCTCCTGCGGCGGTTGTTTCAACCACGCGAAGCCGAAGCAAGAGTCCATCGCCTCCAACCCCGTCAACCGTGGTCAATCTAAATACCGCGACTATTGCTCAACTGGAATCACTGCCGGGCATTGGTCCAGTAATGGCAGGAAGGATTCTGGCTTATCGACAAAAGAACGGGAGATTTTCTTCGATCAATGATTTAAGAAAAGTCAGCGGAATGGGCAAGGCAAAATTTGCTCAAATAAAGGATCTCGT
>JBAXOT010000024.1:0-27560 GCA_037133095.1 Actinomycetes bacterium | reverse complement strand
GTTGTAGCAAAGAAGAAGTAATATCTGCGGAAAAATTAGGAGAAAGTGGGAGCGGAAATCGCTCCCACTTTTTTCTTGCCGTCATAGGCTTACGGCATGTCGGAAAATCTAGGAAGCGCGACCCAACCGGTTTATGCCCCACCTTCCGGCAAGCCACTTGGCACCAATAACTACTTCACATATGCCACATGGATTGTGATACCCATTCTTAAAGCAATCACTAAGAGGGATTGGCGGGGCGCGTCGCACCTGCCCAAATCTGGACCAGTGATCGTTGTTTCTAATCACATTTCCTATGCTGACCCTTTGATATTCGCTCACTTTCTCTACGCAAACGGGCGCGCGCCACGTTTTCTCGGAAAAGCGTCCGTCTTTCGGATTCCGGTGATTGGAAAAATAATTGCTGGAAGTGGTCAAATCCCGGTCGAGCGCGAGAGTGAGAGCGCATCAGGTGCCCTTATTCATGCTGTCGCATTTCTTAAGGCCGGCCATTGCTTGGGTGTGTATCCGGAAGGAACACTGACGCGAGATTCTGATTCTTGGCCAATGGTGGGCAAGACCGGAATTGCTCGTCTCGCCCTGATGACCGGGGCAACTGTGATTCCCTGCGCTCAATGGGGCGCTACGGAAATTTTGCCGCCCTATGCAAAAGTCCCACATATTTGGCCACGTAAGAAAGTCGTAGTTGTTGCCGGACCGCCGCTTGATTTTGCGCCATGGAAAGGCAAAGAAGAAGATCAAGAGAGCTTGGTTCAAGCCACCGAATATGTCATGTCCGTTCTAACTTCCATGCTTGAGGAGATTAGAGATGCGAAGGCGCCAGAAGTTCGATTTGATCCACATAATTCAGATCTGCCTCGAACTGGAAATTTCAAGAAAGGCAGCAAGTGAGCCAAGTTACGGTTCTTGGAACAGGCGCATGGGGTACGACCATGGCGCAAGTTCTTTGCGATGCTGGTCAAAATGTCTTGATCTGGGGTCGCAATTCTCAAGTCGTGGCTGAAATAAATAATGAACACTCCAATTCGAAGTTTTTGCCTGGGATAAAACTCCCAACGACGTTGCGGGCAACGGTTGATATTCATCAGGCGCTCAATTTTGGCCACGCATTAGTACTGGCAATCCCCGCCCAGACGCTACGAGAGAATTTAGAAAATTGGAGAGCATTCTTTCCGACTCATATTCCAATTATTAGTACCTTGAAGGGCATCGAGGCCGACACTCACCTGCGAATGACCGAGATCGTGACCCAGGTGCTTGGAGTTTCCGCAGCGAACCTTGGTTTAATTACCGGTCCCAATTTGGCTGGCGAACTTTCTCTTCGCCAACCAGCCGGCGCTGTTGGCGCCTCCGAGAATGAAGAGATCGTTGGCGTCATCGCTGAACTTTTTACCACGCCTTATTTTCGGGTCTATCCATCCACTGACCTGGTTGGCTGTGAATTGGCCGGTGCCGCAAAGAGTGTCATCGCTTTGGCAGTTGGCATGGCCATTGGCCTCGATCTTGGCGAGAACACCCAAGCCATGATTATTACTCGCGGGTTGAGTGAGGTGGCTCGGTTTGGACATGGGTATGGCGCGCATCCGCTCACCTTCCTTGGCTTGGCGGGTATGGGCGATTTGGTGGCTAGTTGTGGTTCGGCCCTGTCTCGAAATCGAACATTTGGCGAAGTACTGGGATCGAGCGGATCGATGGATATTGCTCGCGATACGGTTGCCAAAACGGTGGAAGGTGTTGCATCTGCTGGCGCAATTCTAGAACTTGCTCATCGGGTAGGGGTTGAGGTGCCGATTATCGAAGTTGTATCTGACGTTATTAATGAGTCGCTCTCACCGAGTGAAGCGATCCATAACCTGATGACCGTAAGTCTGAGAGCGGAGATCTGATGTCCAAAATAAAGGTCGGAATTGTTTGTGGCGGAAAGAGTTCCGAGCATGAAATTTCCTGTATTTCGGCGGGCAGCCTGCTTGAAGCCATCGATCGAGAGAAATTTGAACCCGTGTTAATTGGTATTACCCGAAGTGGCAGGTGGGTTCTGCCCGACCCAAATATGACACTTCGAATCGAATCGGGCGTTCTGCCAGAGATTCCAGAAGATGCGCCGCAGCTGCAGGTTGATATTGCCGGAATTTCCATTTATGGCCAGCCACTAGATATCGAAGTTATTTTCCCGGTTTTACATGGCCCGTATGGTGAAGATGGCACGATTCAAGGTTTTTGTGAAATGGCAGGTTTGCGTTACGTGGGATCTGGAGTACTGGCGAGTGCTGTTGCAATGGATAAGTCTTTTGCCAAGCCAATTTTTCACGCACAGGGTCTCAAGGTTGCTGATGGGCTTGTCATTCACCAGCGCCAGTGGGAGAGCCCCGCGAAAGAAAGGCTGCTCGCTCAAGTCAAGGAAATGGCCGTGCCACTCTTTGTTAAGCCAGCTCGCAGTGGATCGAGTCGTGGGACTTCCAAGGTCAGACGTCATGAAAGTGCGGAGGCGGCAATCGAGTTTGCCCTCACCTTTGATACAAAAGTTCTGATCGAGGTGGCAATAATCGGCCGTGAGATTGAATGTGCTGTTTTGCAAAAGAATGGCGAAGCATTCGCCTCGCCATTGGGGGAGATTAAAATTCTCGGCAGCCACGAGTTTTATGATTTCGAAGCAAAATATTTAGACGGTTCGACGGAATTAATAAAGCCAGAAATTTCCGAAGTTCTGGAATCACGAATTCAAGATCAGGCGGTAGCTGCATTCAACGCGCTTGGGTGTGAAGGTTTGGCCAGAGTTGACTTCTTTCTCTCCGAACATGGAGATGTCATCATCAACGAAATTAACACCATGCCTGGCTTTACTTCTACTTCGGTCTATCCAAAACTCTGGGATAACGCAGGTCTGTCTTACCCCAACCTGATCTCGGCTCTGATTGATGAGGCGCTTTGGCGCTCGGAGGATGTCACCCGATGAGCAGCGATGCCCCAGCAGAGGTTCGCCAGTTACTAAAAATAAGTAAGTGGTCGTTGTGGGTCTTCTTATTCTTTCAAATTTTTGGCATCTTCCTTTTAATCCGCGATATGCAGGGGTATGTCAAAATAATTACTGACGATCTGCAGAATGGAACTTCTCTGACCTTGCCCGAACTGCACCGTTCGGGTTTCAGCGAGTTCATCAGTGGAACTTCGCTATCGGCGGTTTCTGGTTTCTGGCTCTCCATTACCTGGTCCGGGTTGCGATTAAAACGGGCTTACAGTCATCGCGCCTATCGAATATTGACCAATTCTTTTTTCGCACAAGTTTTTTTCTTTGTCATCTCTTTCTACGCTGTTTTTTCCCAGCACAAAGGTATTTTCAATCCAGGCACAGTTGGTTCGGCACTAACATTTTTCTTCACCTTTCCGGTCTTCCTGCAATCCAGAGAAAAGAATGTTCAAATCTGGAGTCAGGAATACATCCCGCCAGCGCCTATTTTTCCGAGTTCGCAATAATTTCATATGACGGATTCATAATCGTTAAGTGTCCATCGCTCTCACCGACCATGCCCTCGGCGCAGATAGTGGAGCCGACCTTAATTCCAGCGATGCTTCGTCTGCCCAAGAAATGCAAGGTGATGCCACCTGTCTGATCCCAAATAACCACATTGAGTTCTGGCGCCGATCCTGAGGCACCGGTAACGATTGATGTGACTAAACCTCGGACGTGGGTTCGCTTGCGCCAAGTCGCTTGACCGATGGACTGCAATTTTTCTGCGTAATGACTTACGGGCAAGTCAGGTAGATGTGAGAGGTCGGGCAATTCTGGAGTTTTGACGATTTGGGGTTGAGGCGCTGGGGCATCAATGTGACCACGTTCCAGAGTATGGCCAGTGACAATCTTCTCGACATCAAAGGGAACGATGGTGGCTACGACCCGAGTCAGTTGCGAAATGGGAGCCGCAATCGCTTCGGCGGTTCTGTCGTGCAGAATTCGGCCCAGAACGAAAGAGTACGAGCGTCTGGGCAGAAGCAGGGTTAGTTCAACGTCAGGTGCAGATGTTGCTCTGAGAGCGTAATCGACAGCCGCATTGGGCAATCTACGATCGGGACAGTCCACCATTTCTAACGGGACATCGGAGAGTGCTTTCTTTCGCGCCCATTGTTTGGAGATATTTTCAGCTCGTGCATCGTCAATGACAAAATGAACCGCTTTAAGTGAACGTGGATTAAGACTTCTTGCATAACGAATGGCTCCGACAGTTGCGATGTCTACCGAATCCACGAGCACGGCGACATCATGGCGGGCAATGGATGTAACTCGAGATTCGCGTTCATCAATCTCCAAGGCTTCGACCTCTTTGCGGTATTCACGATTGAGGCGAATAAGCCCCATAGTGGCGACGGGGAAGATGACAACAATGAGCCAGGCACCTTCGGTGAATTTAACTACGGCGAAAATGATGACGATGATTGTGGAGAGCGAACCTGAGAGCCCGTTAATCGCTACCCGAAGTCGCCACTTTGGCTCCTTCATCGTCATGGCTCGTTTTGCCATTCCGAAGCCAGCCATCGCAAAACCAGTGAAAACACCGATGGCATAGAAGGCAACCAACTTTGCCACATTCGCACCTACGACGAGCAGAAGGGCTGAGGAGGTTATAGCCAACAAGAAAATTCCATTCGAGAAAACCAACCTGTGACCGCGCTTTGTTAATTGGCGGGGGAGAAAGCCATCTTCGGCGATGAAATTAGCGAGGAAGGGGAAGCCGCTGAAAGGAGTATTCGCGCCGGTGTAGAGAATAAGCATCGTGGAAAATTGCACGAAGAGGTAAAGGAGATGCCCCAGTGCTCCTTGCCCAAGGACAACCTGTGCAATTTGGGAAATTACCGTTGGCGTACCGGAACTATAAGGAGTCGCATGAGTCTCCTTGGCAAACCAAGAAACACCAAGAACGAGAGTTCCGAGCAAGCAACTCATAATCAGAGTCGTTCGGCGGGCATTTGCCCCTTCCGGGGATTTGAAAAGTGAGACTCCGTTGGAGATCGCTTCTAGACCGGTAAGCGAAGAACCACCATTAGCAAATGCCTTGAGCAAAATAAAGATCGAGGCTGCAGTTATTAGCTGTTGGGAATGCCCAAACCCGACATTCCCAGAATGGACCACGACATGGGCTAACTTCCCTCGAAATTGTTGGATCCCGCCGACAATCAGAACTAAGGCAACTGATGTGACAAAAAGATAAGTTGGTGCGGCAAAGGCACGTCCGGCTTCTTTAACACCTTTGAGGTTGCCATACAGCAAAAGGCCGATGACGCCGAGCGTGATCGTTAACGTGTATGGCGACAGAGAGGGAAATGCCGATGTCAGCGCCGAAGTTCCGGCGGCTGTTTGAACAGCAACCGTAACGATGTAGTCCAGCATCAATGCCACGGCAGCGATCTGAGCAACTACGGGCCCGAAGTTTTCGCGAGCCACCACATAAGAACCACCGGTCTTTGTATAAACCATGACTACTTCGCGATACGAGAGTGTGACGACGACCAGAACCGCAAGAATGATCAAGGTCATTGGCATTAAAATCGAAAAGCCAGCCAAGCCAAATGCTGGAAGTAAATAGAAAAGGATATTTTCGGTTCCGTAAGCCGAGGATGAAATGCAATCCGAAGAGAGAATTCCCAAAGCGAAGACTTTGGATAATTTTTGGTGGGAAAGGAGATGGCGATTTAAGGGTCTCCCAAGAAAAGCTTTCTTCAGCCGGTAACTGACTGGATCTGTGAGGTGGGCATGTTCTACAAGTGCCTGCGGAGTGGGAGATTCATCAATCCATGACTTTGACATTGCGATCCTTAGTTCGTTTCTACCTGTTTGGCAATAATGCGGTAACCAACGCCAGGCTCGGTTAGTAGGTATTTTGGCAATTGAGGTACGGGTTCAATTTTCTTTCTGAGTTGGCTGATAAAGAGTCGCAGGTAATTTGTTTCGATTTCATACGAAGCGCCCCAAACGTTTTGCAGAAGTTCCCGCTGGGAAACCAAGCTTCCCGCACGTTGAAGTAAATATTCCAGGAGTCGCCATTCGATTGGTGTTAAATGCAGGTCTGGAAGATTTTTCTTGATATCCGTGATCGTGTGCTTGCTGAGATCGACCTTCCAAGCCCCTAATAAAAACTGTGGTGAGGCAACGCTCTTTTGGGTTCGTCTAAAGACTGCTTCTACTCGAGCCACAAGTTCGTCAATATCAAATGGTTTAGAGATGTAGTCATCCGCTCCAGATTTCAGCGCACTCAATTTCTTATCGAGCTCAGTGCGGCCAGAGAGAACCAGGATAGGAATGCTGCTCCAACTTCGAGTTTGGGTGATGACATCCAAACCATCCATATCGGGCAAGCCCAAATCAAGAATCACGGCATCGGGTTTTGCCTCGGAAAGTAGGGCGAAGGCGGATTTTGCATCAGATGCCGCCAAAGTTAAATAGCCACGGGCTCGGAAGTTCATGACCAGAGTTCTGACAATTTCCAAATGATCTTCAACAATGAGAATGCATTTCTTTCCGGAGTCAATCATGGTTTCTCCTCGAGAACCGATGAGTGATCGTCGGTTCCGACGGGAAAACTCAAGACTGCGGTGAGTCCGCCACCGGAAGTCTCTTCCAGTTCGATTTTTCCACCCATGAGTTCGGTGAAACCTTTGACAATAGCCAGCCCAAGACCAACTCCAGTTGAGTTGTCACGATCGCCCAACCGTTGGAATGGGGTGAAGACTCGGCCGCGATCTTTTGGTGCGATGCCTTTGCCGTGATCAATAACTCTAATGTGAATGGAACCGTCGGTTTCGGATGCGTTGATCGAGATCGGAGTGTGCTCTGGAGTATGCCGCAGCGCATTCTCAATGAGGTTGGCCAGAATCCGCTCGATGAGAATGGGATCTCCCATGAGTGGAGAGAGATCGGGCGCCATTTCGATGGCTATCGAATCTGGATCTGGTTTCACATAATTGATTGCCGAGGAGACCAAATCCTCGACACCGAGATTTCGCCAATTCAGCGAAATGGAATCTGATTCCAGTCGGCTCATATCCAACAAATTCTCGATGAGATGCGTCAATTGATCGATGGAGTTGCTGGCTGACTCCAATAGATCCGCTTGGTCGAGTTTTGTCCACTCGACATCTCGATTCTTTAAACTTGAAATGGCTGCCTTAGAAGAAGCAAGTGGGCCGCGTAAATCATGACTGACTGCATTGAGAAGTGCGACCCGCATGTGATCGGTTTGGCGAATATCTGAAAGAGCCCTCTCATTACTTTCAAAGATTTCTCGTTCCAAGAGGATCAGAATTTGCGAACCAAAAGTTGTGACCAGATTTCGAAGTGCCGCATCGCGGATTGGTGGTTCAGCAAGAAGTGAATACTCGGAATTGAGAATGATCTCCGAGTCGGTTTGTGATTGATTGAGGGTTTTGCTGGTGCCATACACGACTTCGTATTCGAGGCCAGTAGGTCTAGAAATCTTTCGGAGAATTACTAAATTTTCTAGGCCAAAAGTAGACCTAGAGTTTTTGAGAATCTCATCGATGGAGTTGTGACCGCGGATGATGGCGTTGGCAAGGTTGGAGAGAAATAGCCCTTCGGCTGATAACTGCCTCAATCTTGCAGTTCGCAACTTCAACTTTTGAAGGATTAAGGAGGCGCTGATGCTCACACCGAGATAAACCAAGAGCGCGATCAAGTCATCCCGATTGCTGATTTCCAAGGTGTGAAATGGTGGCGTGAAGAGATAGTTCAAAAATATGAAATTCTCGAGTGCGCTGATTACCGTAATCCAGATCGGACTTATAACGGCAATCGTCATCGTCACAATCAGCAGAATCAAGGTATTGGTTGTGAGGTTAAAACTTTTCCTGAAATGCGCCAGTGCGAGGTTAATGAGTGGCAAGACCACAAAGAGAATCAGAATCGATCTACCTACGGACAAGTACTTCGAAGCCGAGTGTGCCGTTTTCATGGTGGTATTAACGTTAAGGCACGACGAAGAACCGCGCCCAAAGAAGCTGGATTTCCTAACGGATTCCTGACGGAGACCTCGTGTGACTCGATCTGATTAGTAGGTGGTCACCGGACAGGTAAGGGTTCGGGTGATTCCTGGTACAACTTGAACCTTGGAAAGAATAACTCGCCCGAAATCTTCCATGCTTGGGGCTTCGGCCCGCATGATGACGTCGTAAGGTCCCGTTACGCCTTCAGCCAGGGTGACACCTGAAATAGCGGAAACGGCCTTCGCCACGCTTGAGGCCTTGCCAACTTCGGTCTGAATGAGGATGTATGCCTGAACTGACATCGTGGGTGCTCCTTTTATGAAACGATGGAAAATGCTAAGTAAAAAATCGCAACGCTGCGGCTCAGTAGGCTTCTAGGCTACCGCTTAATCTTGGCAATTGGTAAGACGTTTTTTCTCCCGGAAAGGTAAGGGATATGGCAACGGAAGGTGATCTGATATCAGCCATCGCGGCGATCTTTGCCAACCCACGCCCAGATATCCGGTTGGGAATTGGCGATGATGGCGCCGTTATTCGAGTGGCGGCGCAAAACCAAATTGCCGTTGCAGACATGGCTGTCGAAGGCACCCATTTTCGACGAGATTGGAGTGGGCTTTTCGACATCGGAGCAAAAGTTGCAGCGGCCAATTTCGCAGACATATATGCCATGGGCGGCGTTCCAAGTTACATATTGGTGACTGCAGCCCTGCCTCACAATATTTCAGTAGCCGAAGTACGAGAGTTGGCGCAAGGCATCCGTTCTGAATGTGACTTAGTTGGGGCGGTTGCTATAGGAGGCGATTTGTCGCGTTCGGCGAACATCGTGCTTTCTATTACTGCTATCGGAACTTCGGCGCTGCCGATTACGCGATCCGGTGCTCAAGTCGGTGACCAGATAATCATTTCGGATTTACCTGGGTGGTCGGCAGCTGGGCTTTCGCTGCTCCAGAGTGGGAGTTCGCTCACATCACCACCAGCGCTACGTGCGCGCGAAAGTCACCGCAAACCGGTCGTGAGATACGACAAGGCACGATCCATGGCAGAGGCTGGAATACATTCTTTAATCGATGTCAGCGATGGTCTGGTCTCTGAACTCGGCCACCTATCAAAATCTTCGGCAATTAAATTCCGCATCGAAAGTAAGTTATTAGAGGCAATTCCCGAGTTTCAGCAATTGGCGGCGTTGGCGTTGCAGCTAGAGATTGATGTTTGGGAGTGGATTCTCGGTGGGGGTGAAGATCACGCCTTCTTGGGTACGAAAAAAGTTGAAACGCAGTTGCCCGACGGGGTGTGGGTCATTGGAAGCACGACAAGTGGCCAAGGTGTTGAGATTGAGGGGACCTCATTGCCACAGAGCGGGTTTCACCATTTTACTTAGCAGGTCTAAGACCCACTGATTCTGACAAACTAGCGCGAAACTTTTCCAGCCTTCAGGCAAGAAGAGCAGACATTCTGACGCTTTGGTGTGCCAGCGACCAGGGTACGTACGCGTTGGATATTTGGATTCCAGCGACGACGGGTCTTACGCATTGAGTGGGAGACGTTATTGCCGAAGCTAGGTCCCTTGCCGCAGATATCGCAGTTTGAAGCCACGGTGAACTCCCTTAAATCGAAATTGGTGTACTGAACTGCCGAAGATTACCGCCAAAGCCCACTAAATGGCTAATCGGTCAGGCCATCTTTGTGCTCTTCTCGGGGTTGCGCGAGGCTCAAATGGCGCTAAAAGCCGAGGAAGCGGGAAAGATAGCGGTGTGGCAGATTTAAACACCAAACTCACCGCGGTTCTTGGCGACCGCACTGCCAAAGCGCTGGCCAACGGCTTCGGAATGTCCATCGTTGGCGATTTGCTCCGTCATTACCCCCGCCGTTACGCAGTAAGGGGCGAACTGAGCGATATTTCTGCGCTCGCCGAGGGTGATGAAGTCACGGTTTTGGCGGAAATATCCGCGGTTCGGCAGTGGCGAGTCAAAGGTCGAACGATTCTTGAGGCGACCGTGACCGATGGATCATCATCGCTGTACATATCATTTTTTAATCAGGTCTGGCGTGAAAAGGAACTCCACGTCGGGCGAACAGGTCTCTTCGCCGGCAAAATCGGACTCTTCAACGGCAAGCGCCAACTCTCGCACCCGGATTATCAACTCATCCCGGATGGAAATGATGTGGACGCGGCGATTTCGGAATTTGCTGGCAAATACCTGCCCGTGTATCCAGCCACATCTAAATTGCCCTCGTGGAAACTATCGCAATGCCTCGCGTTGACCCTGGATTCGCTGGCAGAAATTCCGGACTACCTCCCGAACGAGATCGCCGAAAGCTTGCATTACCCCTCGCTACAAGAAGCATTTCGAAATATTCATCAACCCACTGATCTCGCTGTTGCAGATCGAGCACGTGAGCGGCTGACTTTTGATGAAGCGCTGCTTTTGCAGTTGGTTTTGGCCCAACGCAGGGCCGAAATTTCCGAGTTGCCGGCGACGCCTCGTGTGCAACGAGATGGTGGTTTGCTGGCGCGGTTAGATGCGGCGCTTCCCTTCACGCTGACACAAGGACAAATCGAAGTCGCTGCTGAGATTAATTTCGATATGCGAAAACCACACCCTATGCATCGGTTACTTCAAGGCGAGGTCGGCAGCGGAAAGACCATTATTTCGCTGCGTGCCATGCTCGCCGTCGTTGACTCGGGCGGGCAAGCCGCGTTGCTAGCACCGACAGAAGTTTTGGCGGCGCAACATGCAAAAACATTTCGCGCCCTGCTTGGACCAATGGGTCGCGCCGGAACTCTTGATGGTGACAATGACGGTACCCAAATAACGCTCCTTACTGGATCGCTTTCGGCAGTGGCAAGGCGGAACGCCCTAGAATCAATTGCAACGGGGCAGGCCGGGATTGTTATTGGTACTCATGCACTGCTGAGTGAAGGTGTGGAATTTTTTGATCTCGGTTTAATAGTTATCGACGAACAGCACCGATTCGGTGTCGAACAACGAGATTCTCTTCGAATGAAAGCCAAATTGCCGCCACATTTGCTCGTCATGACAGCGACCCCAATTCCGCGTACCGTCGCTATGACGATATTTGGCGACCTCGATATTTCTACCTTGCGGCAACTCCCTTCGGGTCGTTCGCCGATTAGGACACATGTCGTTTCAGTTATCGCTAAGCCTCATTTTCTCGATCGTGCTTGGACGCGAGTGCGCGAAGAGGTAGCGAAGGGCCATCAGGTGTATGTGGTAGCGCCGCGTATTTCAAGCCAAGAGAGTGAAAATACGACAAAGATTTCCGACCGCGATCGAGCGATGGCTGTGCTCATGGGCGACCTTGTTGGCGATGAATTGGAAAAGTCCACTGAGAAGATGACCGCCGTAGAAGACCTTGCTCCTGAGTTGGCCACTGGCGCATTGAAAGGTCTTAAAGTTGCCGTAGTCCACGGTCGACTTCCCAGCGATGAAAAAGACGCAACCATGGATGCCTTTAGTTCTGGAGAAATCGACGTACTTGTTGCCACAACCGTTATTGAAGTCGGAATGGATGTTCCGAACGCTTCAATGATGGTAATCATGGATGCCGATCGTTTTGGTGTTTCCCAGTTGCACCAAATGCGTGGACGTGTTGGTCGCGGAACGGTTCCAGGTCTATGCCTATTGGTATCGCAAGCACCCGAAAACTCACCAGCCATGGCTCGCCTCGAGGCTGTTGCCAGCACGCTAGATGGCTTTGAATTGTCACGAATAGATCTTGATCAACGACGTGAAGGTGACGTTCTCGGAAAAGCCCAGTCGGGAACGAGATCACATTTGAGGCTGTTGCGGGTGTTGCGAGACGAGGCGCTCATTGAGCGGTCACGCGAAGTCGCCCGCACCATGATTTCTCAAGATCCTGCACTTGCTCGCTGGCCACAGTTGGCAAATGAAGTCGCACAGTTAAAGATAGAAGAGAAAGCAACTTTCTTGGATAAAGGTTAAGGGGGAGGAAGTATGAGAATCATTGCCGGGATGAGCAAAGGGAAAACCTTGTTTTCGCCGACTCATAACACTCGACCAACATCGGATCGCGCTCGAGAGGGTCTCTTCTCCTCATTGGAATCGGAATTTGGTTCGATGAATGAACTTCACATCCTTGATCTCTTTGCGGGCACCGGAGCCGTCGGAGTTGAGGCGTTGTCGCGCGGTGCCACTCAAGTGCATGCGGTGGAAAAAGATGAGAATGCGGCGGCGGTCTGCATGAAGAATTTCAACCTCGTTCCTCATGAAAGCACTCAGGTGCACTGCTTCAAAATGTCGGCAATTGTTTTTGTTCAGGAAAATCGAGGAGTTGAGTACGACATAATTTTTATGGACCCGCCATATGAGATTGCCAATGAAACTATTGAAAAGATGCTTTCAGATATCCATCTCTACAAACTGCTCCAACCACGAGGAATTATCGCGATTGAGCGAGCCACCAAGAGCAATCCATTTACCTGGCCAGCGCCCTTTGCCTTAGAGAAGATTCGCTCGTATGGACAGGGAAGTATCTTCTATGGCGGCTATTCTGCTAGCGTTTTGCCGTGAGAAGAGTTGTTTGCCCTGGTTCCTTTGACCCAATTACTTTCGGACATCTCGATATCGTGGCCCGTGCCAGCGCGCTCTTTGATGAAGTGGTGATCGCGGTTTTGGTTAATCAAACTAAGAAAACCTTATTCACGGTGGAAGAACGCATAGAGATGATTAGAAACGTTGTGACGGCCTACCCCAATGTGGTCGTGGATTCTTGGTCGGGGCTTTTAGTTGATTATTGCAAGAAGAATCAAATCCCCACGATTGTCAAAGGCTTACGCGCGATTACCGACTTTGATTACGAACTTCAGATGTCTCAAATTAATTATCAATTACAAGGTGTCGAGACGCTTTTCATGTCCACGGCACCCGCACATTCCTTCCTCTCTTCCTCCCTGGTGAAAGAGGTCGCCAGCTATGGCGGCGACGTCACCAGTTATTTACCGCCAAGCGTCGTTGATTTGCTTAAAGCTCGAATTGCCCGCAATTCCGAATCAAAGTAGTGGGGTAAAAGATGGATGTCATAGAGAAAGTTGCTTCGGCAATAAAAATGATTGAAGAAGCAAGGTCAGTTCCACTCTCGGCAAGTTGCGTTGTTCACCGAGGCGAGATGCTAGAAATTCTCGACCAAGTGCGAATTTCACTCCCAGTTGACTTTGATCGAGCCCAATTTATTTTGCGAGAGCAAGAGCAGATTTTGGAAAACGCCCGCCAGAGTGGCGATCAAATAATTGCTTCGGGCCGCGAAGAAGTTGCTCGCATGATTGAACAAACTGAAATCGTCGCTGCTGCCAGAAAAGCGGCCGAGCGGATTTTGGAAGAGGTAGATCAACAGGCAAAGCGCGAACGAGAAGAGATTGAGTCCTATATTGATTCTCGACTAGCTACTCTCGAAGTTATCCTCACTAAGACACTTGAGGTGGTTAACCGTGGTCGCGATCGATTAGGTGGCGTGGAAGAAAAACATTTGCTTGCAGAGTTAGGCGAGTAGCCCCGTGGCCACGTCAATTACTCCGTTTACATTCAATGCTCACGATGTACCTCGGCGTGCTGGCGAGATGCGGGAATTCTTCTTAGAGATAGCCGACCACGAGCCACTCGGTTTCGATGTTATTTCGATTCCCGATTACGAGCCCATCGATATCGAACTGCGCTTGGAATCTGTTGCCGAAGGTATTTTGGCTACTGGGCGAATTCAAGCCGAGGCCATTGGCGAGTGCACTCGCTGTTTGGATCCCGTTGAAATTTCTATTGATGAATCTTTTCAGGACCTTTTCCTATACGAGGAAGACCCCCGCCATAAGAAGTCAAAGAAGACGGCGCCGGCTGTGGATGAGGAAGATGAAGCCGATGGGGTAAAGACGATGGAAGGTGATTTCATCGACCTGGAACCCTCGGTTCGGGATGCCATCATTCTCAATCTGCCCCTCAACCCACTCTGCGAACCAGATTGTCCGGGCCTATGCCCATCTTGTGGCATCAAATGGAGTGAACTCCCCGAAGATCATGCCCACGAGGTGACTGATATTCGCTGGTCGGGGCTGGAGGGCTGGAAGAGCCCCCGAAGTTAGCTTCGTTTTTACTTTAGCCCAGCTTTGAGGGATACTTCTCCTCTCGCAAGAACTTCTTGCCAACCTATCCGCCTTTTGAGAAGGGGTTTATCGTGCCAGTTCCAAAGCGAAAGATGTCCCGTTCTCGCACCCGCCATCGCCGTAGCTCGTGGAAAACCACACCAGCGACCTTGGCAAATTGCCCACAGTGCCAACAACCAAAGTTGACCCACACGGCATGTCCTACCTGCGGAACCTATAACCGCCGACAGGTTCTCGAGGTCTGATCTGTACTCTCGTCTGACTGATGTCCTTGGCATCACGGTTAAGGATGAGTATTTACAATTAGCCTTCACCCACCGCTCTTATGCTTATGAGTTTGGTGGTTTACCCACAAATGAACGCCTGGAATTCTTGGGCGATAGCGTTTTGGGCTTGGTAGTTACTGAAGAGCTCTACGCCAAATTTCCCGATCTCGATGAGAGCCGACTTTCGCCGTTGCGATCAGGTGTTGTCAATATGCGCGCGCTCGCATTGATCGCCCGAGAATTAAATTTGGGCGAATATTTATTAATCGGCAAAGGTGAAGAGAGCAGCGGCGGCCGGGAGAAGAATTCCATTTTGGCCGACGCGCTTGAGGCGCTCATCGGGGCTATTTATATCCAATTTGGTTTTGCCGAAACCGCAAGAATAATTCTCAAGTGGATCAAGCCTGCTATCGATAATGCGCACAGTCAAGGAATTGGTCTGGATGGCAAGACGGCGCTGCAAGAGTTGGCTGCGGCTCGAGGATTAACAGCACCTGATTATGAGATCGCCGAGAGCGGTCCCGACCACGATAAAAGTTTCACAGCATGGGCGGTGCTTTCAGGTGAGAAATTCGAACCTGGCCAGGGTAAGAGCAAACGGGAGGCCGAACAAATTGCGGCTCGCTTGGCTTATGACGCTCTTTTGCCCCGGATCTAAATTCACCGACGCGAAATGCCTGAATTACCAGAAGTAGAAACTGTTCGGCTTGGACTCGCAACGCGAGTCGTCGGAAGCACCATCACAGAAATAGAACCGCTCCATCCTCGGGTCACCAACCCTGCATCAATCCTTGCGCTCACGCAGGCAGCTGAAGCGCAGATTGCCCGGGTGAATCGACGAGGGAAGTTCTTGTGGCTGACCCTGGAAAGAGATCAAGGTCCGCAATACTTAATCGCACATCTTGGTATGAGCGGACAATTTCGTATCAACGAAGTGGGCTCGTCGCTTCATCCGCATCTTCGCGCCAGATTTAGCCTGCACCATCCGGCGGTCGGAGAGTTCATCCTCAGTTTTCTGGATCAGCGCACCTTTGGCTGGCTGGCGCTGGAGCCTGCGATCGCTCCCATCCCCAGTTTGGTCAGCCACATCTCCTTGGATCTCTTTGACCCGGACTTCGACCTTGCCGCAACCGTGCGGCGAATTCGAGGCAAACGAACTCAGATCAAGCGCGCTCTGTTGGATCAATCTCTCGTCAGTGGAATCGGCAATATTTACGCAGATGAGGCGCTCTGGGCGGCGAAAATTCATCCAGAGAGCGCCTGTCTCGAACTATCGGCTGGGCGCGTTCGATCTCTCCTGGATTCGGCTAGGAAAATTATGCAATCCGCGCTGGATCAAGGCGGGACTTCATTTGATTCGCTGTACACCAACGTTAATGGCGAGAGCGGCTATTTCGAACGCTATCTGGCGGTATATGGCCGGGAAGGGCAGCCCTGTGCCCGATGCGGGCGGCCGATTGCTCGAATTGCCTTCGCAAACCGCTCATCGCACCTCTGTTTGCATTGCCAGAAACCTTAATTTGTCTGGCCTAGGGAAAAAACTGCGCGCAATCCGAGGCACTGGCTTAGGGAGAACCCCGAAGGGCGGTAGGTTTTCCCCGTGTATTTGAAGAGTATGACCCTCAAGGGCTTCAAATCCTTCGCATCTTCGACCAGTTTGAACTTTGAGCCTGGGATTACCTGCGTTGTTGGCCCGAATGGTTCTGGCAAGAGCAACGTTGTCGATGCTCTTTCATGGGTCATGGGCGAGCAAGGGGCAAAGTCTCTGCGTGGTGGCAAAATGGAGGATGTTATCTTTGCCGGAACCACGGGTCGAGCTCCGCTAGGTCGCGCCGAAGTCAGCGTGACGATTGATAACACTTCCGGAACCCTGCCGATTGAGTTTGCCGAAGTCACCATTACGAGAATCCTCTTTCGCAACGGCACTAGTGAGTATCAACTCAACGGCGACACCACGCGATTGCTCGATATCCAAGAACTTCTCAGCGACAGCGGTATTGGTCGCGAGATGCATGTCATTGTCGGACAGGGCCAACTCGATGCCATTTTGTTGGCAAATCCAGAAGAGCGGCGCGCCTTCATAGAAGAGGCGGCTGGGGTACTCAAGCACCGCAAGCGCAAAGAGAAGGCGCTTCGAAAACTTGATTCGATGCAGGCCAACTTGGCGCGAATCCAAGATCTGACGGTGGAGTTGCGCCGCCAATTAAAGCCTCTGGGGAAACAAGCCGAAGTAGCTCGCAAGGCCTCCACTATTCAATCTGATCTGCGCGATTCCAAATTGCGTTTACTGGCAGATGATCTCATTCAGCTCAAGACCACACTCGATGCGGAGGTAGCGGATGAAACGGCGCTCCGCGTTCGCAAAAATGGAGTGGATGCCGCACTGAATCAAGCCCGTGCGCGAGAAGAAGAATTAGATCGATTGGCCGCCGAAGAAAATCCACTTCTTATTAGGGCCCAAGAAAACTATTACAAACTGACTGCTCAACGTGAGAAATTTCGCGGCGTCCAAAACCTGGCCTCCGAACGCGCTCGCTTCTTAGCCGAAGATGGCGAAGAAGCACGGCAGTCAGGTCGAGATCCAGAATCGATGGAAGCCGAAGCTCGAACCCTTCATGCCGAAGAGAGCGTATTGATGGCTGAAGTAGCCACCGATAAAGCCAATTTAACTGCTGCGACTTCGGCGCTACGTAATTTAGAAGGTCAATTAGCTCTCGAAGAAAATCGAGTCTCTGCGGCACTTCGAGCCATCGCAGACCAACGCGAAGGAACTGCGCGCCAAGAGGGTCATATCAATGGCTTGCGTTCACGTATCGATGCGACAAATGCCGAGATTGCCCGCCTGACAAAATCCCAAGCAGATGCGGCCGATCGCCTCAAAGGTTTTCAAGAGGAATTTGCCCTTCTAGAAACCGAAATTGCCGGACTCGATTCTCACGAACCGGATCTGGATCGAGACTTTGAAAGTTCAAAGAGCGCGCTGGAAGTCGCCAATCGTGCGCTATCTGAATTGCAAACCAGCGGTCAAAGCGCTGAACGTCTACGTTCTGGCTTGGAAGCCAGATTGACCGCGCTGCAAGAGAGTTTGGTCCACCGTGATGGCTCGGCAACTTTGCTCTCTGGTCGTGGAGACATCCAGGTTCGGGGCCGGATTGCCGCACTCATCTCAGTTTCCCACGGGTGGGAGGCTGCAGTTGCCGCAGCGCTTGGTCCGCTGGCCGATGCGGTTGTCGTTTCCGATCTTCACGCCGCGGTTTCGGCCTTAACTATTCTCAAGAGCGAGAGCGCTGGTCAATCAGAGTTGCTCGTGATTGAATCTTCTGAACCGACCAGCGAACTTGCGCTGCCGGCTGGTTTTACCTCGTTGGCATCTCTGATCGCATCATCAGAAATTTCCGCGGCCATCTCTCACATTCTGCGTGACTTCGTTGCAGTCGAAGATTTGTCGAGTGCTGAGGAATTATTGCGACTCCTTCCGAAGGCGATTGCGGTCACTCGTGACGGCGACATCCTCAGTGCCTTCCGAGTTCGAGGCGGGTCGGCGCAGCAGAATTCGACTATTGAAATTTCAGCATTAGTTGAAAAGACCCAAACCGAGTTACATGAGATTGTTGCCACCTGCGAACGAATCACTTTTGATGTTGTTCGTGCCACCGATCGTGTAGCGACCCTCAAGCAGGAATTTGAACAAAATCTCGCCAAATTAAATGACTCTGATGCACGTATGTCTGGCTTGGCCGAACAGATGGCTGTGGCTGGACAAAATGTTAAGACGGCTCAGGCAGAAGTCGATCGTGCCGTGGCCTCCTTAGTAGAGGCAACGGTCCAGCGAACTTCGGACGAGCGAGATCTCGAAGCCGCTCAAAACCAATTTGAATCGCAACAGGAGCCAGAGGAACCAGACTTTACTCATCTTGAAGATCTGCGGTCACAAGTCTCCGACTCCAGGTCGCATGAAGTAGAAGCGCGACTCCAAGTACGAACCTTGGAAGAGCGCCTAACCGCAGTCACCCAACGTGCACTTTCGCTGGAACAATCAGCTCGCAATGAACGTGAAGCGGCCACGCGCGCAATTGCTCGTCGAGCTGCTCGTTCGATCGCAGCCGTCACAGCACAATCCATTGCAGATGCTGCTTACGAAGCACTCATTCAAATTGAATTATCTATTTCCAAAGCCGCGACCGAGCGCGAGCGCTTAGACACCTCGCGCAGCGAACGTGAAGGCGAAATCCTGGCGGTTCGGGGCGTCGGCCGAGAGCTATCCCAAGAACTTGATCAACTTACATCGAGTGTTCATCGCGATGAGATTGCTCGCGCCGAACAGAGAATGCGAGTCGAGCAACTTGAACTTCGAGCCGTAGAAGAATTGGGCGTCGATGTGGCGACTCTGCTGGGCGAGTACGGTCCTTCACATGATGTTCCGACTTTAATCGAAGATGAAGAAGGCAATTTCATTCCGGGTGAGCTCATTCCGTACCGCCGAGATCAGCAAGAAAAGCGACTGATCCATGCTGAACGCTCGCTTAACATGTTAGGCAAGATCAATCCATTGGCACTCGAGGAGTACACCGCATTGGAAGAGCGGTTGCGATATCTCGCAGAGCAGTTAGAGGATCTTAAAAAGACCAGACGCGATCTCTTAGACATTATTAAAGAAGTTGATGACAAAGTCCAACAGATTTTCCTCGAGGCCTACACCGATACCGCGCGGGAATTTGAAACGATTTTTGCGCGACTGTTCCCCGGTGGCGATGGGCGACTCATTTTGACGGATCCAGATGATTTAATGGCTTCCGGAGTAGATGTCGAAGCGCGACCACCAGGCAAGCGGATCAAGCGGCTCTCATTGCTCTCAGGCGGCGAGCGATCACTCGTTGCAGTTGCCATGCTGGTTGCGATTTTTAAAGCCCGACCAAGTCCTTTTTATGTCATGGACGAAGTTGAGGCGGCTCTTGATGACACCAACCTAGGTCGCTTGCTCGGCGTTTTTGAAGAGTTGCGGGAGAAATCTCAACTCATCATCATCACTCACCAAAAGCGCACGATGGAAATTGCAGACTCGCTATATGGCGTAACCATGCGTGGTGACGGGGTAAGTGAAGTTATTTCACAACGACTTCGTGAATCCGAATCCATCTCGTAACTGGCGGATTTGATGGCCCTATTTTCTAAACTTTTTAGCAAATTTCGATCGGGTTCGATGTCGGCTGCCGATTGGGAAGAGATTGAGCGTTCGCTGATTGAATCTGATTTAGGTGCAACTGCGGCGCGGGAGATTGTCGCTTCGGCAAAGAAGATGAAAGCCGAAGAAGTGGAAGCCGCCGTGTTGGAAGTTCTGCGGTCTTGGCTCAGTCAAAAACCGAGGACGTTGATACATCAATCCGGAGCGCTCACCACGATATTGGTCGTCGGGGTTAATGGAACAGGAAAGACTACGTCTGTTGCAAAGCTTTCTCATCTTCTCAAAGCGGGTGGTGCCGCTGTCATCGTTGCAGCCGCCGATACTTTTCGCGCCGCTGCGACGGAACAATTGCAGACCTGGGGTGCGCGCTTGGACATTCCCGTTGTTGCGGGAAAGAACGAGAGCGATCCAGCCGCTGTCGCCTTTGAGGCGGTAGTTACTGCGCTTGGGCGAAGTTGTGACTATCTCATTATCGACACGGCAGGAAGGTTGCACACCAAATCGGGATTAATGGATGAACTCGGCAAGGTTCGTCGTGTGGTTGAGAAGAAAACCTTGGTCGATGAAGTGTTGCTCGTTATTGATGGGACGACGGGTCAAAATGGCATTGCCCAGGCTCGGATTTTCCTTGAGAGCGTTGCTGTTACCGGGCTTATCGTGACAAAACTCGACGGTTCGGCGCGCGGTGGAATTGCCCTGGCAATTGAACGTGAAACTGGATTGCCTATTAAATTTATTGGTACGGGCGAGGGAGCGAGTGATTTAACGCCTTTCAACAGTGAGACCTATCTCCGCGCCTTGATCAGCGAATAGCCGAATGGCAATGAGCGAAATAGATTCAATAGAATATGACCATGTTCTGCCCTTTCTGCGCGGTCGGTCTCTCCCGAGTGGGAGCCATTTGTCCGGCCTGCCAAACAGCGCTGCCCGATAAATCTCTGCTGCATGCTTATGAGTCTGCACTCGCAGCCGATCCAAAGTTGGCAAACCCGAGGAATCGGGCAAAACTGGATGCTTTCGTTACCGAACATGGTGATATTTCACCGCTCCTTCCCGAGCCACCCGCTTCGTCGCTGGGTGATGAACTCGCCGCGAAATCTCAATCTCTTAATTACCTGATGGTCTTGCTTTTTATTCTTGCCTGTGGCCTCGGTTTTTATGCGCTACACGAACACTCAGTGGCCAGCCATCGTTATGACCAAATAGCATCTGCCCGAGCGCTACAAAATAGCGCTGAAAAGCGCGCTCAAACCTTGCAGGATCAGATCTCCCAACAAGTACGTGCCTCCCAGAGCGCCGAGGCGCATGCTGCGAAAGTTAAAGCCGATCTCGCTTTAGTTCATGAACTCTTAACTGGCTCGAACCGAGCGGCCGCGATAAGTGCACAAGCTCAGTTTGAATACGACATTGCCCACTCTTATCCCGGATTCCTCAATAAGTCTCTCGCGCTGGCCTGCGCAAAGGGTCTAGCCCCTGCCGGAGCCGAGAGCTACACCCAACTCGTGGCACCGGTCAGCACTTCAACTATTAAAATTACCGACTCGTCCTTCACCAGAGTGAAAGCTGCACCGCTGCCTGGTCTGGTTGCCGCTGATGTCGCGGGATTTGCGGGAAAGACGCCGCAAGGGACCTACTACTCGGTCCAAGCAGTTCAAACTGATTTTCAGGGTGGAGCGTTTGCAAGTTCACAGAAGTACGTCATGCATATTGCCGTACTTAATGGCAAGGCGTACAGCTTCACCTCTTGGTGCTAGTCGGTCGCCCTTTCTTAACGTATTTGTAACAAAAAACCGCCATCCGTCACCTTTCGGAAATCATTTTTAGTACCCATTCGTAATTCTGCTGGGGCACGCTCCACCCAACTCAACGATGAGATCTGCAGCTTGACACTTCATCATTTCGTTTGGAGCTCTTATGGTTTTTAATACCGGAGATACGGCTTGGATTTTAGCCTCTTCCGCCTTGGTTCTTCTTATGACCCCAGGTTTAGCATTCTTTTACGGCGGCATGGTCCGCGGAAAGAATGTTTTGGGAATGTTGGCGCAGAATTTCGTCACCATGGGAATCGTCAGTGTTCTTTGGATTACTGGCGTATATAGCTTGGCCTTCAGTGGGAAGAACAAGTGGATTGGCGATTTTCACCAATTTGGTCTCAATCACATTTGGCAACAAGCGACCGGGTTCGAAGCGCTCACCATTCCACCTTTGGTTTTCTGTGCTTTTCAACTTATGTTCGCAATTATTACTCCCGCGCTCATTACGGGTGGATCTGCTGATCGTTTGAAGTTTGGCTCTTGGGTTATCTTCTCTGCCTTGTGGCTGGTTGTCGTGTATGCGCCAGTTGCACACTGGGTCTTCTCCCCAAGTGGCTGGCTCTTTAAGTTAGGCGCTGA
Source organism: Actinomycetes bacterium (assembly GCA_037133095.1). Lineage (GTDB taxonomy): Bacteria > Actinomycetota > Actinomycetes > Nanopelagicales > Nanopelagicaceae > CAIMZW01. The sequence continues at coordinate 5,600 of JBAXOT010000024.1, read as the reverse complement.
AGATTTTGCTGGTGGAACTGTGGTCCACGCAAATGCTGGCGCCGCCGCCCTTGCCTTGGTGCTTGTGCTTGGAAAACGCAAAGGCTGGCCAAAAGAGCGGATGCGCCCACACAATGTGCCCTTCGTACTTCTCGGTGCTGGATTGCTTTGGTTCGGATGGTTTGGCTTTAACGCTGGATCTGCCCTCGGCGCCAACACGCTCTCTGCTTACGCTTTCGTCAACACAAATACCGCTACCGGTGCCGCACTTGTTGCATGGATGTTGACAGAAAAACTTCGTGATGGTCATGCCACCACTCTCGGTGCCGCATCTGGGGCTGTCGCAGGTCTTGTTGCCATCACTCCTGCATGCGGATTCGTCAGTCCAATGGGCTCAATTGCTATCGGAATTGCGGCCGGTGTCATCTGCTGTCTCGCTGTTGGTCTAAAGAATGTATTCAAGTTCGATGACGCCCTCGATGTTGTTGGTGTCCACCTTGTTGGTGGCGTTCTTGGCGCACTTCTCATTGGCTTCTTCGGAACCAAAATGACAAACGGCGCTAACGGCGTCTTCTATAAAGGCGGCTGGACTCTCATGGGTCACCAGGTGGTTGCAGTCGGCGCGGTTGTCGCTTATTCCTTCGTCGTCACTTTTGTACTAGCGAAGATTCTCGACTTGGTTATCGGACTTCGAATTTCTGAAGAAGATGAATCAGCCGGACTTGATCTCTCTCAGCACGCTGAGACGGCCTACGAGACATCATCAACAGGTGATGGTGCTCGATTCCTATCCTCTCACAACGCTGCGAACTAAGGAGAGAACTACATGAAACTCATTACAGCAATCATCAAGCCGTTCAAACTCGACGATGTTAAGAGCGCACTTCAAGCTTTTGGTATCACCGGAATGACCGTGTCCGAGGCCAGCGGTTTTGGTCGTCAACGTGGTCACACCGAGGTCTATCGTGGCGCGGAGTACACCGTCGATTTAGTCCCCAAGGTTCGCCTTGAGGTGCTCATCGAGGGTTCAGACGTTGATGCCGTCATTGACGTCATCGTTAAGGCCGCTTCAACTGGATCGATTGGTGATGGAAAAGTTTGGTCCACACCAGTCGATAACGTAGTTCGAGTTCGCACTGGCGAGCGCGGAGTTGACGCGATCTAATCGTTCCATTCGTTTCACGACCGAAGCCTAATTTCCGCAGTTCATCGCCAAGTGCGAGTGTGGAAGTTAGGCTTCAGTCATGGCAACCCGAGAACGTCGAGAGCTATCTGACGTATCGGATCGAAGTGTCGTTGCGTTGGCGGAGAGCGCGCTGACGAAATATCCAGCCGTTGCCGGAAGAATCGCCATTGCTGCGGTGGGAGGATATGGTCGAGGTGAACTTTCGCCAGGATCTGACCTCGATCTTCTCGTTCTACATGACGGAACTATTGCAACCGAGATACTTTCGGAATTCATCAATGCCTTCCTCTACCCTTTGTGGAATGGTGGTCGAGCAATCGACCACTCGGTTCGAACTCGCAACGAGACTAGAGCCGCGGCAGGCACAGATATTCGAGTTGCCCAAGGCTTGTTGGATATTCGTTTCTTGTGGGGGAGCGAAGCCCTGGTTCTTACAGTGGCCACTGATGCGCTGGATGACTGGCGAAAAAATTTCAAGCGATTATGGCCTCAGGTACTGGCTTCAATTTCTGAACGAAGAGAAAGGTCTGGCGAACTAGCTTTTTTACTCGAGCCAGATCTGAAGGAAGCTCGCGGCGGTCTGCGTGATATCAATACCTTGCGAGCCATAGCAAAATCAGATGCAGTGCCAGTGGCTCTAGAGCGATTGGCCACGGCAGAGTCATTGCTCATCAATGTTCGAGATTGCTTGCATCAAGTCAGTGGTCGCCACCGGGATCAACTCCTCTTTACGGAACAAGACAAAGTGGCGAGTGCTCTTAAATTTTCCGACGCTGATGCACTACTTCTTGAAGTGGCTAAGTCTGCACGTTCGGTCGACTATGTCATGGCGCTTACTGTTCACCGAATCGAGAATTCAGATCAAGGCTTTTTTGCTAGGCGTAGGAAACCGGTTTTGGTCAGTAAAGGGCTGTACCAAGTGAACGAAGAGATAGCGATTGCCTCCGAATATGAGTTAGTTGCAGATCCGGGGCTGGGGCTTCGCGCTGCGGCCACCGCGGCACAACGCGGTCTGCCACTTTCCATCGAATCTTGTATTCGATTAGCAGATGAATTTGTCGACCTTCCCACTCCATGGCCGCGTCAAAGTCGGGAAGATTTGGTAGCGCTTATTGGCGCTGGTGCCTTCATGGTAAATGTTTGGGAAGCCCTGGATCAGTCTGGGCTAATTGAGAAGTGGATCCCGGAATGGGGACACGTTCGATTTCTGCCACAACGCAATGCGCTGCATCGTCACACTGTCGATCGTCATATGTTGGAGACCGCAGTTCGCGCCACGAATTTGATTCGCCAAGTTCATCGCCCTGACCTTCTTCTCGTTGCCGCTTTATTTCATGATTTGGGCAAAGGGTTCGGCGATCTTGATCATTCGGAATATGGCGAGACTCTTATCGCCCCATTGGCCATCCGAATGGGATTTTCCGAATCGGATGCGCAAACATTGGCCGTTCTCGTTCGTCACCATCTTTTACTTTCATCAGTGGCAACTCGTCGAGATCTCGATGATCCGTTGACAATTTCTTATGTACTTTCCCACGTTGATTCGGCTGAGACACTTGAACTTTTGCACGCATTGAGCATCGCCGACGGTGAGGCTACTGGCAGAACGGCGTGGAGCGGCTGGAAAGCTGGGTTGGTAGCTGACTTAGTTTCACGATGCTTGGCCGCGATGTCTGGCATTGCCCCCGCGCCACAATTAGAGCTAACAGCAGATCAAATAGTGCGCTCGGAGCAAGGGATTCTCTCGTTGGAAATCGCCGAGCACGAAGGTAATTATGAAATCGAAATCATCGCGCCTGATCAGGTCGGACTACTCTCTGCTGTCGCAGGTGTCCTGAGCATCTCGCGATTTGATGTTAGATCGGCAAGAACTCGTACTCTAGGCAATTCCGCAGTTATGAAGTGGATCGTCAATTTAGATGCAAATTCGCAACCCCCGGAGTCTGAAGCGCTTCAAGAAATTTTGCAACGCGCGTTGACCGGGGAGATCGATTTAACACATCGAATCGAGGAGCGCATTAACAATTATCGAAAACGACCAGGTATACCGGTCGCCCCTCCCGTGGTCAGCGTTATCTACGATATTGCGACAAGTGCAACCGTTCTTGAGGTGCGCATGCATGATCGACCGGGAATTCTCTATACGGTCGCCCGAGCCGTTTCCCGTTTCGGAGTCGATATTCGAGCCGCCATTGTTGCGACATTAGGGGCCGAGGCCTTCGACACCATCTATGTCACAGATTTGCAAGGTCAGGCTCTAACTGCCGAACGCGCAGTTTTGCTGGCCAATCAAATTGAAAATATCCTTCTCACGCACTAACAAAGTAAGATTCGCGTATGTTTGATTCCCTCTCAGCCAAGTTTTCTGGCGCTTTCTCCGCCCTTCGTAAAAAAGGACGGTTAAAAGAGTCAGACCTCGAAGAGGTTGCCGCCGAAATCCGTCTTGCTTTGCTCGACTCGGATGTGGCGCTCGAAGTAACGGAAAATTTTGTGGCCAAGGTTCAGGCTCGGGCGCTGGAGATTCTGCCGGAGATAAATAAGGGTATTAATCCATCCCAGCAAGTCTTCGACATTGTTCATGAGGAACTTGTTTCGATTCTCGGTGGCAGTGCTCGTCGAGTAAGGTTTTCAAAAAATCCGCCAACGGTCATTCTCCTGGTTGGTCTTCAGGGAGCAGGAAAAACTTCGCTGGCCGGCAAGTTGGCCAAGTATCTGAAAGACCAAGGAAACACACCATTGCTTGTTGCCTCGGATCTTCAACGTCCAAATGCTGTCACCCAGTTACAAGTTGTTGGAGATTCGGTCAAGGTTCCAGTCTTTGCACCTGAACCTGGCAACGGAGCTGGCGACCCAGTCGCCGTGGCGAAGGCAGGCGTGAAATTTGCTACTGAGAAGTTATACAACATGGTCATCGTGGATACCGCTGGTCGCCTCGGCGTTGATGAAGAGCTCATGGGACAAGCTCGCCGAATTAAAGAGGCGGTAAATCCAACCGAGACACTTTTCGTCGTCGACGCGATGATTGGCCAAGATGCAGTTCGTACGGCGCAGGCATTTCAATCTGGCGTGGGTTTCGATGGGGTAGTTCTCACCAAACTCGATGGTGATGCCCGAGGTGGAGCCGCACTCTCGATCGTGGAAATCACGGGTCGTCCGATTATTTTCGCCGCGACTGGAGAGAAGGTCACAGATTTTGATCTCTTCTATCCAGATCGAATGGCATCTCGAATCCTCGGGCTTGGCGATGTGCAAACTTTGGCCGAGCAAGCAAAGCGAGCGTTCGATCCAGATGCATCTGCTGCGTTGGAATCGAAATTTGCCGCAGGCGAAGACTTCACTCTCAATGATTTCTTGCAGCAATTAGAAGCCATGAAGAAGATGGGTTCGATGACCAAACTTCTTGGCTTGCTCCCCGGTGCCAATTCCGGCGCCATGAAGAAACAACTGGAAAGTTTTGATGAGCGAGAGTTAGTTCGAACCCAGGCGATCGTGCAGTCGATGACCCCGCAAGAGCGGGTTAATCCCAAGGTACTCAATGGCAGTCGACGGGCTCGAATCGCGGGCGGCAGCGGTCGATCGGTCTCGGAAATTAACAATCTCGTCGATCGATTTACCCAGGCCCAGAAGATGATGCGCCAAATGCGCACCAAGGGCAATCCCATGGCTGCGTTAGGTGGAATGGGCGGAATGGGCTCGGCTGGGCTGCCGAGCGCGCCAAATAAAGGGGTTCAGCCCGCAAAAAAGAAGTCCAAGTCGGGAAATCCCGCCAAAAGAGCCCTGCAAGAGGGCTAAACCGGTTCCAATATCTGGAAAATGATTTGGGATTGCGCTCGCTAGGTGGCAAGATTGGCACCCTGCTTTAGGGCCCTCTACCCCTTTCGCAACACCGACCAACCTGGATTGCTTTTTCGCTCGGCGCTCCCACTGCCGATGAGAAATTCTGATCCGACTAACTCAAGGAGAACGCCTTCGTGGCTGTAAAAATTAAGTTGATGCGTCTTGGAAAAATTCGCACCCCGCACTACCGAATTGTTGTTGCTGATTCCCGCACTGCCCGTAACGGTCGTGCCATCGAGGAGATCGGTCGCTATGCCCCAGTTTCTGAACCTTCAGTTATTGAAGTTAATTCAGAGCGCGCGCAATACTGGCTTGGCGTTGGTGCCCAACCTACAGAAGCTGTAGAGGCTATCTTTAAAGTGACAGGCGATTGGCAGAAGGCCAAGGGTCTGCCAGGTACCGAGGGAACTCTTCGTGTTGCCCCAGAAAAGCCACACAAGCGCATTGCCTATGAGGCAGCCGTCAAAGAGGCCATGGACGAGCCAAAAGAAGGCGCAACCACTTTGAAGAAGAAGGCTGCTGAGAAGTTGGCAGCAAAGAACGCTCCTGCTGTTGAGGAAGTAGTTGCTGAGGTTGTTGCTGAAGAGGCAGTTGCCGA
>JBAXOT010000023.1:0-27826 GCA_037133095.1 Actinomycetes bacterium | reverse complement strand
AACTCCTGACCTCCTGCTTGCAAAGCAGGCGCTCTACCAATTGAGCTAAGTCCCCATATTTCTATGAGCGTGGGCCTGGGAGGACTTGAACCTCCGACCTCTTCCTTATCAGGGAAGCGCTCTAACCAGGCTGAGCTACAGGCCCCTTTCAGGGCTGGTGAAGGTTACCCGACTTAGGGTCATCCTCGCAAAAAAGCTATTCGGTGACCTCCTCGTTAGGCGTGGAATCTGCTTCGAGGTCATCGGCATTTGAGTCCTCGGGTACAGATTCATCCAAATCGCCAGATTCTTCTAACTCTGAGGCTGGAACATCCTTCACTTGCGCAATGGAAACTACCGAGACGCCTTCGCCGAGATTTACTAAGCGAACTCCAAGGGTATCTCGACTTGTCTCGCGAATCTCAGAGACAGCGGTTCGAATGACCGTTCCACCGGAGGTGATGGCGAGAATCTCCTCTTCGGCCGCCACAATCATCGCACCGACCAGGACGCCACGAGAGTCTTCATCGATTTTGGCGGCCTTAACACCAATTCCACCTCGACCTTGAGATCGGTACTCGTTCAACGGAGTTCGTTTGGCATACCCGCCATCAGTTGCCGTTAAAACAAATTGCGGTTGTGAGTCATCAAGAATCGTTGCCATGGAAAGCAACTTATCTTCGCCTCGGAACTTCATGCCAATAACTCCGCCGGTGGCTCGACCCATTGGTCGCAATGATGTGTCATTAGCCGAGAAGCGCAAAGACATGCCAAATCTAGAAACCAACAACAGTTCGTCCTTCTCGCTGACGAGAGAGGCGGAAACGACTTCATCGTCCTCTCGCAGGTTGACGGCAATCAAGCCACCGGTGCGCGTCGAGTCATACTCAGAAAGCGGGCTCTTCTTCACCATTCCAGATCGAGTTGCTATAACAAGATATGGATACGCCTCATAATTTGAGAGCGCAATAACTTGTGCGATTGTCTCATCTGGTTTGAATGCTAAAAGGTTGGCGACATGTTGGCCGCGGGCATCTCTACCGGCATCCGGAAGTTCGTGCACCTTGGCTCGGTATACCCGACCCTTATTGGTGAAGAACATCAACCAATCATGAGTGGATGCCACGAAGAAGTGGTCAACGAGATCATCTTGTCGGAGCGCGGCTCCCCGAACTCCTTTGCCACCACGGCGTTGGGATCGATAAAGATCCGCCTTGGTGCGTTTGGAGTAGCCAGAACGGGTAATCGTGACGACAACATCTTGTTCTGGGATGAAATCTTCAATAGAGAGATCGTTCTCGGCCAAAATAATCTGAGTTCGTCGCTCGTTGCCAAACTTTGTGGCGACATCTTGTAACTCAGATTTTATGATTTCGCGTTGTTTGGCAGGGCTAGCAAGGATTTCAGTCAAGAGAATAATGTCGGCCATCAACGCGTCATATTCATCGTTGATTTTTTGACGTTCCAGCGCGGCGATTCGACGAAGTTGCATATCCAAAATTGCGTTTGCTTGTACTTCATCGACATCTAACAACTTCATCAAACCTGTGCGCGCCTCTTCCGTCGTTGAACTGGCACGGATTAAGGCGATAACCGCATCCAAAGCATCTAATGCCTTGAGATAACCGCGCAAGATGTGAGCGCGCTTTTCTCGTTCAGCTAATCGATACTTGGTACGGCGAACAATGACTTCAATTTGGTGTTCGATGTAATACCGAATAAATTCATCGAGACGCAAGGTTCTTGGCACGTTATCAACGAGTGCCAACATGTTTGCGCCAAAAGAATCTTGCAATTGGGTGTGCTTGTAAAGATTATTCAAGATAACTTTTGGCACGGCATCGTTGCGTAAAACAATAACCAAACGTTGGCCTAGACGTTCGTTGCCTTCGTCGCGGACATCGGCAATTCCTTTAATCCGACCATCTTTGACCAGCTCGGCAATTTTCAAAGCTAAGTTATCTGGATTCACCTGATATGGCAGTTCAGTGACTACTAGGCAGGTGCGCTTATTGATCTCTTCAATCTCTACAACGGCGCGCATGATGATAGAACCACGACCGGTGCGATATGCATCTTCGATTCCACTACGGCCAACAATAAGTGCTTTGGTAGGAAAGTCTGGACCTTTAATAATTGTAATAAGTTTTTCGAGCAACTCATGTGGTGGTTGATCTGGATTTTCTAAAGCCCAACAAACTCCTTCGATCACTTCGGAAAGGTTGTGGGGTGGGATATTGGTTGCCATACCTACGGCGATACCAGCGCTGCCGTTGACTAATAGATTGGGGAATCGACTTGGTAGAACAACTGGCTCTTGTGATCGACCGTCGTAGTTGGGAATGAAATCAACGGTGTCCTCATCGATATCACGCATCATCTCCATCGCCAAAGGAGCAAGTCTGGCCTCGGTGTAACGCATTGCAGCGGCGGGATCATTGCCAGGCGAACCAAAGTTTCCGTTTCCATCAATTAATGGAAAACGAAGCGACCAAAATTGAGCTAACCGAACCACAGCGTCATAGATCGCGGTATCACCATGGGGGTGGTAATTACCCATGACATCACCGACGATGCGAGAGGACTTGTAATAACCTTTATCGGGTCGGTAACCGGCGTCATACATCGCATAAAGCACGCGGCGGTGAACCGGTTTTAAACCATCGCGGACATCAGGCAAGGCGCGACCAACAATGACACTCATTGCATAATCGAGGTAAGAGCGCGCCATCTCGACTTGGAGATCAACGGTCTCGATCCGATCGTGTTGAGGCAGTTCTGGGTTTTGGTGTGTGTTATCCATTAGATATCCAAGAACCTAACGTCTTTAGCGTTTCGTTGAATAAAGTTTCGTCGCAGTTCAACATCTTCACCCATAAGTACCGAGAAGAGATCGTCGGCTGCGGCGGCATCGTCGATGGTCACTTTGATAAGAACCCGGTGCGCCGGATCCATGGTCGTATCCCACAACTCTTTAGCAGGCATTTCGCCCAAACCTTTAAAGCGTTGAATTCCATCCTCTTTTGGAAGACGCTTTCCAGCACCTAGACCGATCTTAATAAATCCGTCACGTTCTCGGTCAGAGAATGCATACTGAACCGGTTCCTTCCCGCCCCACTTCAACTTATAGAGCGGCGGCTGGGCTAGATAAACATAACCGTTTTCAATTAACGGCCGCATAAAACGGAACAGTAAGGTCAGCAGCAAAGTGCGTATGTGTTGGCCGTCAACGTCAGCATCCGCCATCAGAATAATTTTGTGGTATCGCAACTTTGCAACATCAAACTCGTCATGAATTCCCGTGCCTAATGCAGTGATGAGCGCTTGTACTTCATTGTTTTGCAAAACTCGATCAATGCGCGCTTTCTCGACGTTAAGAATTTTTCCACGAATTGGCAATACGGCTTGATTTCGAGAATCGCGGCCACCTTTTGTGGAACCACCCGCCGAATCACCTTCAACAATATATAGCTCGCATTTTTCGGGTTCGGTCCATTGACAATCGGCGAGCTTTCCAGGCATTCCCCGGCCTTCAAGTAAGCCTTTTCGACTTCGGGAAAGATCGCGTGCTTTTCTGGCAGCCACTCGGGCGGCGGCGGCGTCAATGCTCTTTCGAACAATATCTTTTCCTTCGCCCGGATTCTTTTCGAACCATTCGGTGAGGAATTCATTCATCGATTTCTGGGTAAAAGATTTGGCTTCGGTATTGCCCAATTTCGTCTTGGTTTGACCTTCGAATTGTGGTTCACCAATTTTAATAGAGACGATAGCTGTAAGACCTTCGCGAATATCTTCACCCGTAAGTCGATCTTCCTTCTTGCGAATGTAGCCCCACTCTTCACCGAATTTATTGACGATGGAGGTTAAAGAGGTCCGAAAACCTTCTTCGTGGGTTCCGCCCTCATGGGTATGGATCGCATTGGCAAAGGTGTACACCGATTCGGAAAATCCAGAGTTCCATTGCATCGCAACTTCAAGCGAGATTCGGTTTTTGTCATCCTCCACGCTGAAAGAGATGATGGATTTATGTGTCTCACCTTTTGATTGATTGAGGTGTTTTACGAAATCAATAATGCCACCCTCGTAGTGGTAGCGGACGTAGAGTGGTTCACCTTTGTCATCAACGTGTCCAATGCGGAGATCTTTTAAAGTGAGAATCAAGCCTTTGTTAAGAAAAGCCATCTCTCGAAAACGCGCCGAGAGGGTTTCAAAAGAAAAATCGGTGGTCTCGAAAATTTCTTTGGATGGCCAAAAGGTAGTGGTGGTGCCGTGATTGTCCGTTGCTTCACCTTTACGCACTGGTTGTTGCGGAACTCCCAATTTATATTCTTGATACCAATGAAAGCCATCCCGTTGGACTTCCACAGCAAGATCAGTACTCAGTGCGTTCACAACCGAAATACCGACACCGTGCAACCCGCCTGAAACGGAGTAACCACTGCCGCCGAACTTTCCCCCAGCGTGGAGAACTGTCATGACAACTTCTAGAGCCGGCTTTTTTTCGATCGGGTGCATATCTACTGGAATGCCGCGACCGTCATCGACCACTTTCACTGCACCGTCGGCTTCGAGCGTCACGTGAATTTGGGTGCAATAACCCGCCATGGCCTCATCAACCGAGTTGTCGACAACCTCTTGCACGAGGTGGTGTAGTCCGCGCTCACCAGTGGAGCCGATGTACATACCGGGGCGCTTGCGAACGGCGTCGAGACCTTCCAGAACCGTGATGGCGCTGGCGTCATAGGACTTGTTTGGCATCCACGCCCCTATTCAAGGTGAAAACGGCTCAGGATAAAACCTGACGGGTTTTTCTCAATCTTTAAGGTTTTATTCTAGCGTGAAATCTCTCCTAGTATTGGCGAAAACGGCGTTACAAGGTGGGCTAGGGGGTTTATTACGAGCATCTTGTAGGAGTCCAGTGAAAAAGGGGTTGCTAACTGCTCTATCCGTATGTGTCTCTGGGGCCGCGAGCATTTTTGATAGATCGGACCCCTTTCTTCCAATGCGGGGCATTTGGTCCGATGATGGCCAACTCTTCCACGAGGGCGCCAGGCGCAGAGGTGGCAATAGTGGTGAGAAGTTGGGGTGAAATGAGGCGGAGTTGGGTAGCCCAGGCGGTCGAAGTGGTCTGAATGGTTAATTGACCGTCAAGCAAGGAAATTGGTGTGGTGCGAGAGCCGATTTCTTCGCCCACTATTTCGGACCATTGGGTGAAGAGCGTTCCTTCGGCGATTCCTTGTCGCCATTCTTGGGATTTTGCCAAATCTTGCAAAATGTCTTTGAGCGCATGGGGGTCATCCACCCGCTCTCGGATTTCTGCTTGCTCGTTTAACCGAACCCTTCGATTTTGACTTCGAAAGGCTCGGTAAAGCTCGCGCGCTAAATCACGGGTCACGGTTTAATCTCCGAAACATTGCCTGACTTCACTAAATATCGCTTTCCCAACAAATTCTTTGGTAGATCGTTTTCAACAGCAACTGTAATTAAAGTTTGCTCGGCCGACTGCGCCAGTTGGATGAGTTGGATTCTTCGCTCTTCATCAAGTTCGGAAAATACATCATCTAAAATTAAAATGGGCGCGAGGCCGTCGTTGTTAAGCAGGTGATAAGTAGCCAATTTTAAAGACAAGGCTACGGACCATGACTCCCCGTGGCTGGCAAAACCTTTGACAACATGGTCGCCAAGGACCAATACGAGATCGTCTCGGTGTGGCCCGGTTAAAGTCAGCCCGCGATCAAGTTCAGCAACTTTCGTGGTGCGCATCCGCTCTAAAATTTGGAGCGTATTGTTTGAAGCATCCTCCGAGAATTCCTCTATGTGTGACTTGTAAATAATGTTGGTGATTTTTTCGTCAGAAATTTCGTTATAAGTCTGGCTAAAGATAGGGGTAAGGTCTCTTAAGGTTGAGATTCTTGCAGCGATAATTTTCCCGCCGAAGTCTGCCACTTGTTGATCCCAAGGGACTAAAGCTTCGGGATGAGCCCTAGATTTCAATAATGTGTTTCGTTGTTTTACCGCTCGGTCGTAATCACTAATCACGCCGGCCATTCTTGGCGAACGGAGGGTGATGAGTTGATCGATAAACCTTCTTCGTTCTGAAGGATCACCGCGCACTAAATCTAAATCTTCGGGAGAGAAATAGATTGCTTGCACTAGTCCAAAAAGGTCGCGTTGACTTCGCGTGGGGTTTTGATTGATTCGCGCTCGATTGGCGCGCTCGCTATTGATCTCTAATTCCACTAAATATTCCCGCTCGGGTGTAACTGTTTTTGCTCGAATGTAGGCCGAGGAGAAACCAAGTTGAACCAAGGGGACATCGGTTGCGGTTCTATGTGAATTTAAATAGGAAAGATATAGCACTGCTTCAACAATATTTGTTTTTCCTTCACCGTTTCGACCAACAAATATTGTTACACCGGGCTCTAACTCTAAAGTTAGGTTTTGGTAAGAACGATAATTAGTCAGGGTGAGTTGAGAGATAAACACTTTGGCTAAGAAATATTATGAGTTGTAGCGCATCGGCATAAGTAAGTATTTATAAGATGTGTTGATCTCACCATCTAGTTCACTCTTTCCGGTAAGCACCGCCGGCTTTTTTTCGCCAGTAAAAGCAATGTGGACATATGGGCTATTAAGAGCCTGCAAACCATCTGTGAGGAAGGTTGGGTTAAAGGCAATATTTATCTCTTCACCGGCGTACTCAATAATCAACTCTTCAGTGGCTTGGGCTTCTTCACCGGCGCCAGCTTCTAGGAGGAGTGAGTTTTCGGAAAAAATTAGTCGGAGTGGGACTGTTTTATCGGTAACTAACGCCACCCGGCGGACTGAATCAAGGAGTGTGGCCACTTCAATAATTGCTTGAGCGGTGGATTGTTGTGGGAGTAAATGTTTGAAGGGTGGAAAACTGCCATCTAATGTTCGGGAAGTCATGGTTTTTTCGTGCGAAACAAACCCAACTAATTTTTCTTTTGCGTCCAGTGGTGAAAGCGCAAATATAACTTCAGAGCTGCTGGCCAAAGATTTCGCAGCGTCTGAAAGGGTTCGGGCTCGTAGAAGTGTTGAAGTTTCGATCGAGTCATCCTTCGGCGCCCACGTAATTTCTTTTACTGCCAGTCGATAGCGATCTGTTGCGGCTAAGGTGATGGTCGTTTGGTTTATCTCTATGAAAACACCAGTAAGTGTTGGAAGTGAGTCATCTCGCCCTGCAGCCACAGCAACCTGGTTAACAGCTGTGGCAAAAACTTCACTGGAAATTACGCCGGCCGCCTCGGGGATTTCTGGCAAAGTGGGGTAATCGGAGAGTGAAAGGGTAGGTAAAGTAAATTTTGCAGTTCCCGCTGTTACAAGCACTCGGGTGCCTTCTAAAACAAAAGTGATAGGTTTTTGCGGGAGTGATCGTGAAATTTCCGCTAGTAAACGCCCTGGAACCAGAACTCTTCCCGTCTCACTTATCTCCGCTTGAAAAGTGGCTTTAGTAGAAGTCTCTAAATCTGATCCAGTTAAAGTGATGGAATCTGTAACGTCAATCACGATACCGAGGAGCGAGGTGATATTTGGCCGCGATGAAAGGCTGCGTGCCACCCAATTAATTGCGTCGATTAATGATTCGCGCTCTACCGTAAATTTCATAACATCCTCACTTCGGCTACCTTAAATAAGTCTTGCACAGGTTCGTTATTTCCTAGCTTTCTTTTAAAGATATATGTATTAGTAGTAACTAGGCGATTTTCCTGTGGATAAACAGTAAAATCGCAGGTGGTAAAGGTAGGTGGTTGACATTCTAAGTTGTGGAGAACTCGTGGAGAACTTCCACTATTTACCGGTGAAGAAGGCGTAATTGAAGCGAAAGGCAGTAAATTCCGAGTTTTACCCACAGTTATCCACAAGTTACCCCCAATCTGGGGGCAACCGTTCATTAATTGTTTCCTTTTGCTTGTTGTTTAATCCGATTAGTTAATTCCGTGACCTGGTTATAGATAGATCGTCGTTCAGCCATTAATTGTCTAATTTTCCGATCAGCATGCATCACTGTGGTGTGGTCTCGACCACCAAAAGTCTGTCCAATTTTAGGTAGGGAGAGGTCGGTGAGTTCTCGGCACAAGTACATAGCAATCTGGCGGGCATTGACCAATACCCGAGATCGGGAGGTGCCACATAAGTCATCCAAGGTAAGACTGAAGTACGAGGCGGTCTGAGCCATGATGGTCGTAGAGGTAATTTCCGGCCCGCCCTCGTTAGGGATTAAATCTTTTAGCACAATCTCAGCCAGGCCAAAATCTACATTTTGCCGGTTCAATGAGGCAAAAGCGGTTACTCGAATCAAAGCCCCTTCAAGTTCGCGAATATTGGAAGAAATTTTACTGGCGATATATTCCAAAACATCATCAGGCGCATTGAGTTTGTCCTGGGCCGCCTTCTTCCGAAGGATCGCAATCCGTGTCTCCAGTTCAGGTGGTTGGATATCAGTAATTAAGCCCCATTCAAAGCGACTCCGGAGTCGATCTTCCAAAGTGGTTAATTGTTTCGGTGGCCGATCGCTGGAAATCACAATCTGCTTATTCGCGTTATATAAAGTGTTGAATGTATGGAAGAACTCTTCTTGAGTCCGTTCCTTATTTTCCAAGAATTGAATATCGTCAACGAGTAAAACATCTAAATCGCGATATCGACGATGAAAAACACTAGCTTTATCGTCACGAATTGAGTTAATAAAATCGTTAGTAAATTCTTCGCTTGAGACGTAGCGAACCCGAACTCCACTGTAAAGCTCTTTGGTATAGGCGCCAATAGCGTGAAGTAGATGGGTTTTCCCTAAACCTGATTCCCCATAAATAAAAAGCGGGTTATAAGCTTTTGCTGGCGCTTCTGCCACGGCCACCGCCGCCGCGTGGGCAAAACGATTAGAGGCCCCAATAACAAACGTTTCAAAAATATAGCGAGGGTTGAGTTGGGATGGCTCACTCGAAGAGGTGGCTCCGGAACCTCGACCCATACCACTTCTAGGTTCAGGATCGACGATCGGTTCCACAACAAGATCTTTCGGAGTTGTAATTTCCAGACTTTCATCGATCGTGACAGCGATATTAATTCGCTGACCTAAACGCCCAGATAAAACCTCATTTAATGAGGCGCGTAACCGAGTTTCTAAAACATCTTTTGCAAATGCATTGGGAGCGGCCAATAACAAATTCGATCCGCCATCTCCTTGAAGTAGGCCGATTGGTTTTGTTAGCGTTAAAAAAGCCCGATGGTGAGGGGTTTCCAAAGCAACTTCGTCAATAACGGCCAACCAAAGCGCCGAAAGGTCGCTGTCTTCCAACAATGCCACGCCAGCCTCAAATCCCTAGATAAACCCTAAAAGCACCCTAGAAAACAATCCACAGAGTTATCCACAGCCTGTGGTCTAAACCCCAACTTGAGTCTTGACAGATGGTTAAAAAAGGGTTTTGTTCCTGGTAAATCAGGGAACCCGCGCCTTTTTATCCAAATTCGCCCATTAGCCTGTGGATAGAGTGCGAAGGTAGAGCGGAAGAGCGGGAAAAGCAAGTGGTTATCCACAATTTGAGGAAGATAATCGAATCACATTAGGTTGGCGTGATGAAGTGAGTTTGACCCTTATCAACAGGTACCTCTACCGTTACCCCCTCACAAGCTGTGGCCCCGATCAGTCCTGGAACCATCCAAGGACCAACGGGTGAATAAGGAGTTTTCGATGACAAAGCGTACTTTCCAACCAAACAACCGTCGCCGCGCGAAGAAGCATGGCTTCCGAGCCCGCATGGCTACTCGCGGAGGACGTTCAGTCCTTTCATCCCGCCGCGCAAAAGGTCGCGTTCGCATCTCTGCATAACTCGTGTTACCTGTAGCGAATCGTTTACGCACTGGCACTGAGTTCGCTCAAACCACCAAAACTGGAGTTCGAGCAACCTCTGCCTCGCTAGTGCTTTATGTGCTGACAAAACCAGAGTTACCCGTTGGGCCAAAAGTGGGACTCATCATTAATAAGTCTATTGGTGGATCGGTGGTACGCCACCGACTTGCCCGGCAAATTCGCCACCTAGTTCAGAACGAACTCGATGCTTTCCCCAAGAATTCATTTCTTGTTATCCGAGTACTTCGCCCATCTGATTCACTTAGAGATGAACTACCCGAGTTAGTGAAAAAAGTTGTCCAACGATCGGCTGAACGAGTATGAAAAGACTCTTAACTGCACCGATTGAGTTCTATCAAAAATGGATTTCACCAAGCTTTGCCCCTCGCTGTAAGTACTACCCATGTTGCTCGCAATATGCCATAGTGGCGATTAAAGAACATGGTCTAAAAGGTTTAGTTATGGCAATTTGGAGATTATTAAGGTGTAACCCGTGGTCACACGGCGGCGTTGACTACGTACCTCAAAAATCAGTTATAAAAGGAGTTCAATAAATGGGAAACATCCTACAACCCTTATATTTCGCGGTTTCTTGGGTCATAGTCACCTTTCACTCCATGTTGGGATTCGTCTTTGGTAAGACCACTCATGAGAGCATTAAATGGAGTCTGTCCATCATAGGTCTGGTTATTCTCATCCGGGTTATCTTAATTCCGCTCTTTGTTAAGCAGATTAAAAGTCAACGAGCTCTCACTGCATTGCAACCACACATGAAAGAGATTCAAAAGAAATATAAAGACGATCGGCAGAAGCAGTCTGAAGAGATGATGAAGCTTTATAAGGAACATAAAACCAATCCACTTGCTTCATGTTTTCCGATTCTTGCCCAAGCCCCGATCTTCTTTTCACTCTTCACTGTCCTTAACGGTATTGCCCACAACCATCCGCATGGCGTACTTAAAGGAGATCTTTTAGTCTCAGCCCAACACGCTCGTTTTTTCGGCGCCTTGCTGTCCAATACTTTTCTTAATTCGCCAGATAGTTCGACCAAGATTGTTACCGTCGGTTTGATTTTGTTTATGTCCGCAACCACCTTTACCACCCAACGTCAGTTGATGGTTAAAGGAATGCCAAAGATGGACTCTTCTAACAACATGATGATGCAACAGCAGAAGATCATGTTGTATGTATTCCCCATCATCTTCGCAATCTCGGGCGTTAATTTTCCAGTTGGAGTTTTGATTTATTGGTCCACGACAAACCTCTGGACCTTCGGGCAACAGTTCTATGTCATCAAACGAAACCCAACTCCCGGCTCACCCGCTTATGAAGAGTTGCGGGCTAAACAAGCCAAAAAGTCTGGAATTGAGATTGAGGTGGAAGAGCCAGGAACCACCCAAACCGAACCGGAAATTGGCCAACGCCAGCAGCCAAAGAAGAAGAAAAAGAAGAAATAATTATTAACAAAGTTATCCACAGGACAAATACCCTAAATAGGTACAAATAATATTAATGCCGACAAATCGGTAGATGGAGGAGAGATGAGCGAGACCAACGTAGAGAATGGTAAGAAGAGCCTCATTACCCGGCTGGAGGAAGAAGGGGATGTTGCCGCCGATTACCTAGAAGCGCTCTTGGACATTGTTGACCTAGATGGCGATATTGATATTGATGTGGAAAATGAACGAGCATCGCTGGCTATCGCGGGCGGAAAGTTAGGCCACTTAGTGGGAGATCGCGGTGAAGTGCTCGATGCCCTGCAGGAGCTAACTCGGTTGGCTGTCCAAACTTCACTCGGCGAACGTTCTCGCCTCATGTTAGATATTGATAATTTCCGTAGTTCCAAGAAGGAAGAGCTAGCCAAATTGGCTCAAGAAGTTGCCGACGAGGTTAAAAATTCCGGCTTATCGGTGAAACTTCGCCCCATGAATGCTTTTGAACGTAAAGTCATCCATGACACTATTCAAAACATCGGACTCACCAGTGAATCAGAGGGTGAAGATCCAAATCGCTGTGTTGTCGTTCTGCCCCCACAGTAAATAGCCATCTCGCCTAATGAGTGACGTTTCACGTGAAACACTGGTTTCTCGTTTCTTTCCTGACCGGGAAGCTGAGATTCTGCGTTATGCCGAAATATTAGCCACGTGGGGGATTGAGCGCGGGTTAATCGGACCGCGTGAAGGTGATCGAATTTGGGATCGTCACATCGCGAATTGCATTCCGGTTGCCTCATTGGCGCCTTTACATGCAACGGTGATTGATATTGGATCTGGGGCGGGTTTACCCGGGATCGTAATTGCCCTTACCCGACCCGATCTCGCGGTAACTCTGCTCGAACCATTGCAGCGCCGAATGGATTTTCTTGAAGAAGTGGTAAAAGAGCTCGCTCTGCCTATTTCACTCTTACGTGGTCGCGCGGAGGGGATAAAAGGGAGTTATGACATCGTCACAGCTCGTGCCGTGGCCCCATTGCCAAAATTGTTGCCGATGGTTTGGCACCTTTTAGCCCCCAATGGCACTGTTTTGGCAATGAAAGGTGAATCCGCTGAGAGCGAATTGGCGATAACCAAGGTAAAAAAGAGCGGAAAAGCTGAAATTATCACCTTGGCGATCGAAGGGTTGCCAACTGCTCGGGTGATTCAAGTTCGAAAGACTGGTTAACTTCACTCATGGATGATTCACGTGAAACATTGAGTGAAACAGCCACTCGCAAAGTTGTGGGGGTTCGTCGACTTAAAGAGCCCATGTCGAAACCAGAGAAAACTAGAATTTTTACCGTCGCAAATCAAAAAGGCGGAGTCGGTAAGACAACTTCCGCAGTAAATATTGCGGCTGCTCTTGCTATGGGCGGCTTACGCACCTTGGTTATTGATCTTGACCCGCAAGGTAATGCCTGCACCGCGCTCGGAATTGACCGCAACGACGTCCCAGGGATGTACCAAGTCCTAGTAAAGGACCAATCGTTAGCCACGGTTATTCAAAAAGTAGCCGGTTTCCCCCATCTAGATTGCGCTCCGGCAGATCGAGAATTGGCCGGCGCCGAAATAAATATGGTCGGCATGGTGGCTCGTGAGTCACGACTCAAAATCGCCCTCAACGGCTATTTGTCCGCGAAGGAGTTGGCTGGCGAGCGGATTGATTATGTTCTCATCGACTGCCCACCTAGCCTCGGCTTGCTCACAGTTAATGCCCTAACCGCAGCCTCCGAAGTTCTGGTCCCAATCCAATGCGAGTATTACTCCCTGGAGGGCCTGACTTTATTGCTCGAAACCCTGAATCAAATTCAACAGATCTTAAATCCCGTAATTTCCATCACGACAATTATTCTTACCATGTTCGACTCGCGAACTCGACTCGCGAACGATGTGGCAAACAGCGTCCGACAGTTTTTTCCGAAGGAATTAATTGATATTCCCATCCCGCGAGCAGTAAGAATTTCGGAAGCACCTTCCTTTAATCAAACCGTGATGACCTATGACCCCAGCTCACCGGGGGCGGTGGCGTATATGGGGGTCGCGCGTGAGATAGCGCAACGGGCGCAGCACTCAGAACTAATTAAAGAGGAGCCAGCATGAGTACTCGAAAAGGCGGACTTGGAAAAGGGTTGGATTCCCTTATTCCCACTGCAATCACCTCTCCGACTGGTGTCACAATTGCGAATCGCAACGAAGTCTCGATCGACGCCATCTCACCAAACCCCAAACAACCGCGCCAGATTTTCGACGAAGATGCACTTGCTGAACTAGCAGCCTCAATTGCCGAGGTTGGTTTATTGCAGCCGCCAGTTGTTCGAAGTGTTGGTGGTAATAGATATGAATTAATCATGGGCGAGCGACGTTGGCGCGCATCAAAGATCGCCGGCCTCACCTCTATCCCAGTAATTATTCGTCAAACGAGCGATAATGAATTGCTGCGAGAGGCGCTGCTGGAGAATATTCATCGCAGCCAACTCAACCCATTAGAAGAGGGCGCCGCTTACCAAAATCTTCTCACTGATTTTGGTTACACCCATGAAGAGTTAGCCACCAAAGTGGGCAAATCACGTTCGGCGATCACCAATACTTTGCGACTGCTTAATTTGCCAGCCGCTGTGCAACGCCGAGTGGCTTCGGGTGTGCTTTCTGCGGGACACGCCAGGGCGCTGCTCACTCTCGAGAACGAATCAGATATCGAAGCCCTAGCCAATCGGATTGTGGCGGAAGGGTTAAGTGTTCGCGCTGTCGAGGAGATAGTTACTAACTTTCAACCAAAAAATAAATCCGGCAAGATTCGCGCTGGAAAAATAATCTCGCCACGATTGGCTGAGATCAGCAACCAACTTTCTGATCGCTTTGACACGAGCGTGCATATCGAACTGGGAAAGAAGAAGGGCAAGATTGTCATCGAGTTTGCAACCCTGGAAGATTTAGAGCGTATAACCAGCGTTATTCAATAACTTCAGCGACAGGCAAGATATTAGTTAATGCCTCGACGATCCATTTCCTGTTTAATAACGCCACCCAACGATTTAATACCTTCACGTATTTTTTCTGGAGTTGGATAACAATAAGAAAGTCGCATCGACCAACTTCCAAAACCGTCTGCATAGAAAGCTGTGCCCGGTACATAAGCGACTTTGGCAACAATTGCTTTAGGCATCATGGCCTTAGTATCTATTTCAGGGGGCAAGGTAGCCCAAACATAGAAACCACCCTCTGGTTTTGTCCACGTTGCACTACTTGGGAAATGTTGTTGCAAGGATTCCAACATGGCATCTCGTCGTACTTTATAAAGATCACAGAAAGAGGCAATCTGATCTCGCCATGGCTGATCAGACAAGTAAGAAGAAATAGAGAGTTGAGCAAAATTTGATGGGCAGAGGATTGATGACTCGCTAGCAATCACCAATTTCTCCTTTAATGATGCCGGAACTAGCGCCCACCCGACGCGAAAACCTGGTGCGATAGTTTTAGAAAAAGAACCTAGATAAACCACATTTTCGGAATCTTCTGCTCGCATGGCATTTGGCGAAGGCTTATCAAAACCCAACAAACCGTAAGGATTGTCTTCAATGACAAAAATATTTTCTTCCCGACAAATATTCAAAATCTCAGTTCTTCGATCAGCAGGAAGAAGTACTCCCGCAGGGTTTTGGTAATTAGGAATTAAATACAAAAACTTAATTTTTCTCCCAGAGGCCCGGGTGGTTGCAATAGCGCTTCGTAGTGCGTCGGGGACCAGACCTTCATTGTCCATCTCTACATGCACAACTTGAGCCTCATATTGGTGAAAAGTTCCCAAAGCCCCGACATACGAGGGCGCCTCCACCAGAACTACATCGCCCGGGTCGATAAAAATCCGCGAAATCAAATCGAGTGCTTGTTGTGAGCCGGTGGTAACAATGACATCGTCGGGATGGGCTCGAATTCCCTCAAGGGCCATAACATCGCAAATTTGTTCGCGCAGCTTTGGATGACCTTGCCCACTGCCATATTGCAGAGCTTCGGCACCATTGTCTCGAATGAGTTTCTCGACAACTGAGGCCATCATCTCCATCGGCAAAGCCGAGAGGTTGGGCATACCGCCAGCTAACGAGACAATATCGGGGCGAGAGGCCACAGCGAAAAGGGATCGAATCTCACTTGGGTGCATGCTGGCCGCCCGGTGGGCAAAGCGCTCCGTCAAATTTTGCGGGGCTCCAGTATGTAGGCGAGTGATGTCTGTGCTCATTAGAGAAGTTTGGCATACATCCCAAAGCGGTCGTGCCTCTAATTAGAGTCGAATGCCCGCATTCCGAAGATCGGAGATTCGCAGCGTTCCAGTCTTAGCATCGTTTTCAGCTGAAAGATAAAGCCGTTGTACCGCAACAATGAGTGACTCCACCACGGTTTCACGAAAGGATGGATCTTCCAAGCGCTGCAAATCTCCTGGATTGGAAATGTAACCCAGATCAATTCTGACGGTTGGCGCCTTGGTTAATCGTAGTAAATCCCAGGTCTTTGCATGAGTTCGACAGTTGAGTAGATCAGTGCGCGAACAAATCTCGCGTTGCAGTAGGTTGGCAAATCGCTCTCCGACTACCGAATGGACTTTATGAACATCGCTACCGTAATAGTAAGTAGCAAGCCCGTGAGCTTTCTCATTCTTATATCGATCAAGACGTAGTGAGATCATTAAATCTGCCCCCACCGAATTGGCAAGGTTAATTCGATCGCTCTCGATAGAACGAGCCCCAGGGCTATTGGTAAGAAGTACGGTCACGCCAAGTGCGATGAGGCGCCCTTCTAAACGTTGGGCAATATCGAAAATTATCTCGGAATCAAAATTGTCACTGCCTGGGTCGATGACTATCACTTTATTTGCCAGCGCTGGTCCGCGCACTGCTCGTGCCGCATCATCACGTAGTTGTGTGGGTGCACCACCGGTCACAGTTTTTAATAACCGCATCAAGGCAATAACAGTTGCCGGACCACAAGAGCCATCCACCTTAACACCCACTGATTTTTGAAATTCACTAACTGCTGATTCTGTAAGCACTCCGTAAATTCCATCAACTCGTCCCGCGTTAAAACCCATTTCGACCAATCGAGACTGAAGCAATGCAATATCATCACCGCGCATCAAGGACCCAGGAGTGAACCGCAGAATTCGGTCTCCCAATTTCCAGTGCGCCTCATCCAAAGCTCTAAAAGTTATGTGATTAATTACCCCGGTAACAATCAACCCACGTTCCTGCTGGAATGCTTTTATCGCACGCTCAACTTCGCGATCGAAGTTAGTTGTGGCAGCTGTGAGAAAACCCAACCTCGTTAAAGTTGTGGTGAGGGAATGAATGACTTCACCAGTGTCGCCAAAAGAAAAATCTGTAAACGACATTTGTCGAAGAGTTCGAGTTAAATGTACGCAGCTAGTTCTTTAAGGAGCGCAGGCTTTGGTTTTGCGCCGATTATTGACTTCACTACTTCGCCATTCACATAAATATTCAAGGTAGGAATCGAAGTAATTCCGTACTTAATAGCAATAGCAGACTCTTCATCAGTATTTAGCTTTACAACTTTAATCTTGTCGCTGTGCTCACTGGCAATCTCATCCAAGATCGGACCAACTGCTCGACATGGACCACACCACTCGGCCCAAAAATCTACTAATACCGGGGTAGAACTCTTTAAAACCACTTCATCAAAAGTGGCGGCGGTAACTGCTGGGGCTGCGCTCATGTATTACTCCTCGGATAATTGTTTATTCTAGATTTAATAGTTAGTTATGTCCTGCTAGGAAACGCTCGGCATCAAGGGCGGCGGCACAACCTGAACCGGCAGCAGTGATTGCTTGACGATATGTATGGTCGACTAGGTCTCCACAGGCAAAAACTCCCGTCAAAGAGGTTTTTGTTGTTCGATCGAGCACTTCAACATAACCGTCATCATTTAATTCCACTTGGCCAACAAGTAGCTCGCTTCGCGGCACATGACCGATGGCAACAAATAAACCAGTGAAATCTTGTTCACTCTCGGCATGGGTCACGGTATTTCGAAGCTTGAGGCCGGAGACTTTTTCGCCACCTAACACGTCGATAACTTCGGTATTCCATAAAAACTCAATTTTAGGAT
This sequence comes from Actinomycetes bacterium, assembly GCA_037133095.1. Classification (GTDB taxonomy): domain Bacteria; phylum Actinomycetota; class Actinomycetes; order Nanopelagicales; family Nanopelagicaceae; genus CAIMZW01. The sequence continues at coordinate 10,387 of JBAXOT010000023.1, read as the reverse complement.
TAGCGGCAGCGCGCTCGGCCATAATCTTGGAAGCGCGCAACGAGTCTCGGCGATGAATGAGAACGACTTTGCTGGCGAAACGAGTTAAAAAGGTAGCTTCTTCTACGGCGGAATCTCCACCACCAACGACTGCGATTACTTGATCACGGAAAAAGAAACCATCGCAAGTTGCGCACCAAGAGACGCCGCGACCAGATAACCTTTTTTCATTTTCCAAACCAATTTCTTTGTAAGCCGATCCAGTAGCCAAAATTACCGCCCGAGCTCGAATGAGATTTCCAGAGCCATCTTTTAACTCCTTAATCTCACCCCCTAAGGACATCTCGACAATGTCATCGGTAATTATGTTGGTGCCAAACTTTTGAGCTTGCAGGCGCATCGCCTCCATCAAATCTGGACCGATAATCCCGGCTGGAAAGCCAGGAAAATTCTCCACCTCAGTAGTGTTCATAAGAGCCCCACCGGCGGTAACTGAACCCTCATAGAGAAGAGGTGCAAGTTGTGCCCGAGCGGCATAAATCGCGGCGGTGTAGCCGGCTGGGCCAGAACCCACGATGACGAGGTTATGAATGTCGCTCATCCCGATACCCTACCTTTTCTTAAAAGTTGAATTGCGCTGGCCACTTCTGTGATACCCATTAATTGGGCCAATGCCACGTACCCGAGGCCACTGACCCCTAGAACGAATATTAAGTGGAGGGTATTCCCGCCAGGCAGATACCCGACCAAAAGGCGCATGGGAACGGCAACCAGAAGGGCAAGTACCACCAATTTTGCGTAAAATCCGACGGTTTCACCAATATGAACTCGAACGTCATAGCGCCGTAAGAGTCGAAGCGTGCACCATGCACCGACGAAATAACTGACTGATAGCGCGCCAGCAAGCCCAACGGTGACCCATTTGGCGGGCAAGGTAATCGCCAACACAACTGAAATCGCAATAGCCACAGCGTTCATCAGGGCGTTGCTAACGACTTGCAACTTTACATTTTCAAATGCATTAAGGCCACGCAAGGCAATTAGATTCACACTGAGTGGTAATAATCCCAATGAAAAACCGGCCAAAGTATTTCCCAAATATTGCGAGTCACCGTGGGATATTCCGAAAAACAAGGCATGAGTAATTAACGGACCGAAGAGCAGAAAGGCTATAGAACTGGGAACAGTGAAGATCCCAACCAAACGAATAGCCCGAACGAGTTGATCGTGAATTTCGGCGCTCTTTTTCTCGAGTACCAACCCTGACAAATGGGGAAGCAAGGCGGTAACAATGGAGATGGTAATAATGGAGTGTGGCAGCATAAGAATTAAGAAGGCGTTGCTGTAAGGCGTGAAGCCCACCCCGGTAGTCACGCCAGCTTTAAGAGCATGGACTGCAGCGCTCGTCGAAAGATTGACCGTGACCAAATAGCTCACCTGCGAAATTGCCGCAAAGAGCAAAGTCCAAGAGGCCAAGCGCAAGGAATTTCGAAGTTCACTATCTCGCCAGTCAAAGCGGATTCGAAGCCGTATTTGTGTTCGTTTAATGACAGGAATTAAAACAATAGTTTGTACGACATAGCCGGCCGTGGTCCCGAGCCCTAACCAAGTGGTTTCGGTAAAAGAAATCGAGCCAACACTTAAATTATGTGCAGAAGTGAGAAACCAGCCGAAGATGGCAATTGTCAAAATATTATTGGCGACCGGCGCCCACATCATCGGGCCAAACTTATCCTTGGCATTGGCGATCTGACTCAGTAAAGCAAAAAGTCCCATAAAAAAAATTTGCGGCAAGCAATATCGCATGAAGAGAACCGTCAGGTGGAATTCTGGTCGCCCCACATAACCCGTAGCGAAGATTCGGACCAGCACCGGAGCAAATATCACCGAGACAATGACTAACGCGCCAAGAAGAAAAACAGTAGCCGTCAATAAGCGAGAGATAAAAGCCGAGCCACCATCGTCGCTTCTCACGGCTCGGACGAGCTGTGGCACAAAAACTGCAGTGAGTGCGCCACCGAGAAGTAAGTTATACAAAATATTGGGCATCGTGTTTGCGACATTGTAAGTATCACCAAGAAGTGTGGTTCCAAGAACTGCAACCAGCAAAAGATTGCGCACCAACCCGGTTAAGCGACTAAAAACAGTACCTACAGCCATCACCGCGGAGGACCGAAAAAGGGATGGTGAGCTCATGCGCCACGTCTTTTTATTCGACGAATACTTTGGACGACCGCTCCGATAAATAGGAGAAGTCCAGCGCCGGTAGTGATCCATGTTGCGACTGGGCTGATCACTGCAAGATTCAACGGATAGAGGACGGTGTCACCCAGTAAGTCACCCTTTTTTGTCAAAACATCGACCGCGAGGCCGCTGCTGCCAGAAGTGAGAACCTCAATAGGCACCAAAACTTGTGTCTTGGAATTAGGTGCGAGCTGAACAGGGGAGAGTCGATGCACTTTGACTTTGCCATTGAGTGCCGAAATGTTCAATTGAACTTTGGCCGCAATTGAAAAATCATTGATGATGGTCACCGGAACATTTTGTTGTGAGGAGGTGATAGTGAATTTTCCAGGCACTAATCGAACTTTATGAATTAATGAATACATTTGCGAAGTTAGATCTCGAGCAAGAAAATCTCTTCGGCTAATGTCTAAGCCTGAGATGAGTAAACCAGCACTGCGCAATCGATAATTATCTAATTCTGATGACCGCAACAAAGTCGCAGTTAATTGCAGAATTTTTGCAGCTGAAGTGTAGGAATTAAGTACTTCGTTTCCTAATGCGAAATATTTTCGATTTGGGTACGAGTTCATCGCGGCAACGGGACGGTTAAGTAACACTTGGAGACGAATTTGACCTGCAGCTAGGAAATAATCTTGATCATGTGGCGAAAGTCGATGAATCCAGTAGCCAGACGGATTGCCATACGGGAGCGCTTCTACCGAGTCGGTTGCCGTAGCGATTTTCAATTGATTGAGCCAATCGAGTGCAACACTTTGACCCGTAGGTGTGGCGTTTGTATTGAGCGAATAACCGGTTGACATCGCAGTAACTTCTTCGATCAGCATGGCGTCAATTGCCCATAAATGAGTCCCGGCTGGCGGGGAAAAAACTAATGTACCAAGTCGCCCCGTGGGGGTGAGAGATTGGGCTAGGTCGTCATCAAAAAATCTGCCGTCTAATTGTTGATGCGGTGGATCCCATAACGTAATAACTGAATTTGCATGAACTGATGGCGCCCACGCTATGGATGTCACTGCCAATAGAGCAATTATGAAAAATTTGCGGAGCACAATTCTCATGGCAGCAACTCACCCGACTTCGCAATCAACTTCTTTTCGTCGGGGTACGCCAACATTTCGACAATCTGTGCCAGTGGGAACCAGGCGACATCATCTACTTCAGAAATTTGGGGCGCCAGTTCGCCACCTACCTCTTTAAAAAGATAATGATGAACAGTCTTATGAATTCGCTTTCCACCTGCCATAAACCAGAAATCAATCACGCCCAAAGCCCGAGCAATCTCACTTTCAATTCCAGTCTCTTCTTGGACTTCACGAATAGCAGCTTGTTCTGGAGTTTCTCCTTGTTCAATATGACCTTTAGGAAGAGACCAGAGCAACCGTTCGCGCGAGAGGTCCTTCAGATCTCGCCGTCCAATGAGCAATCCTTTGGTTCCTGATACATCGATAACTAACCCACCCGCACTTACTTCATCCACCCGCTTGACATAATTTCGATGGTTCGGGTTCGGGCGGTTGGGCGCGCGTTTATCCTCGGTGGTGGCAACTGGATTATCGTTACCGTTGCCTAAAGGTGGGTTTTGCTGTGGGTGTGGGTTGGCAGGACGCCGTCTCCGACGTTTTTTCCGTTTAGCTTCGCCACCCGCACTTGGTGCCGGGGTCATAGGGGAAGGGTACTGCTCTAGCCTTACTCAGTGTGAGAGGGATACTGTGAAAACACCGAAAGATATTGCCGCAGAAATAGCGACCCAGACCTTAGTGGCGCGGGTTCCGGCGGCGACTTCATTGGCTCGAATTTTTGCCGCCCAAGGCTTCACGTTGGCACTTGTTGGTGGGCCAGTTCGGGATGCCATCTTGGGCCGGCTAGGAAACGATTTAGATTTCACCACAAACGCCCGCCCAGCCCAAACCAAAGCGATTCTCAACTCCTGGGCCGAATCGGTTTGGGAGACTGGCGCTGAATTCGGAACTATCGCAGCAAAACAGGGCGAAAATCTGGTTGAGGTAACGACATATCGGAGCGAAAGTTATGACCCAGAGAGTCGCAAGCCAGAGGTAAATTTTGGCGACTCTATCGAGGGTGACCTGATGCGTCGAGATTTCACGGTTAACGCGATGGCGCTCGAATTGACGACACCAGAGCCAACCTTTATCGATCTCTTTGACGGGGTGACTGATCTAGCCCATCGGATTTTACGAACCCCCGGAAAACCAGAGGACTCCTTTTCGGATGATCCGCTGCGCATGATGAGGGCCGCGCGATTTATGAGCCAACTTGATTTCACCGTCGACCCTAAAATTGTCACTGCAATAACATCGATGGCAGATCGAATATCTATTATTTCTGCCGAGCGAATTCGGGATGAACTCACTAAAACTCTCATGTCCGCCAATCCCCGAACCGGATTGACGCTGCTTGTTGAAACCGGATTGGCCGAGCGAATCCTGCCCGAACTCCCCAAGTTGCGATTGGAGATAGATGAGCACCACCACCACAAGGATGTCTACGAACATACATTGACGGTTCTCGAGCAAGCCATCGCCCTCGAAGCGCGCCTCGGCGGGCCAAATCTGACAATCCGATTGGCCGCCTTATTACATGACATTGGTAAACCCAAAACTCGCGAACTAATACCTGGTGGTGGCGTTTCCTTTCATCATCACGAGGTTGTTGGGTCTCGGATGACAAAAGAGCGATTACGAGCGTTGCGTTTTGATAACCACACAATCAAAGATGTGGCGCAATTGGTTTTTCTTCACCTTCGCTTTCATGGCTACGGCAGTGGTGAGTGGACTGACTCCGCCGTCCGTCGTTATATTCGAGACGCTGAACATTTATTGGACCACCTCCATGTTCTTACCAGAGCCGACTGCACTACCCGAAATCTGCGCAAAGCTGATTTGCTGGCGCGAACCTATGATTCATTGGAACTTCGAATTTCCGAGTTGAAAGAACAAGAAGAGCTAGAGAAAATTCGCCCAGATCTCAACGGTTTGGAAATTATGGAAATCCTTCAAGTAAAACCATCACCTCTAGTGGGTAAGGCTTATCAATTCTTACTAGATCTTCGGATGGAGGAAGGACCCTTGGGTTCCGTACGAGCTACAGAAGAGTTGGTTAAGTGGTGGCAGGCAAATCAGCCGAAAATTTAGCTGCGCGCAAAATTACTCCGGCGGAAATTATGTAGATAGCGATTATAAGAAGCGGCAACACGACTGACTTTCCAGTATGTGGCAACACAACTGCGGCAACAACGGCTCCGGCCACGATAGCGCCATTGACGGCTACGTCATAGAAGGCGAAAACTCGACCTCGGAATTCGTCCTGGATCTTCGATTGCACCAAGGCGTCGTTCGTCACTTTTATGGCTTGCCCGGTAAGACCAACAAAAAAAGCAGCGATTATCAGCGTCACTTCAATTGGATTTACCATAAAAATAAATAGGAACGGCGCCGATGCGACCATCATGGCTCGAATCCATCGATGGCGACCAAACTTCACCACTCCTATCGGGCTCATGATTGACCCAACACCAATACCCACTCCTGCGATAGCAAGGGCAAATGCAAATCCACGTAAACCGGCATCTGGATTAGTCGGCGAGTTGTAGGTATTTCGTTCCAATAGCAACCCCATCAATGTCAATGCAGTGAGGCCGCCGCGTTGGATGGATGTCGCGAAAATTCCACGCATCGCATCGGCATGAACGCGCAATAGATGAAAACCTTCAAGTAACTCGCCCCAGCCTTGACTCGCAATTTCATGATCAAGTGGGCCGATCTCTTTGCGTCCCAAACGTGATGTTATGAGAGCGGTGACGGCATATCCAATGATGGCAAAAACCACCAACATAGAGTCCGAGAAATCGCTCTTATGACCATGATCAAGAATGTTCTTCAGGCCAATTCCAATTCCACCCCCCAAGACCACGCAAATCGTCCCCCCTGTAACTGCCAGGGCATTTGCCGAGATGAGTTCGGTTTTTGAAACCAACAACGGCAATCCCGCGGATAGGCCAGCAAGAATTAATCGATTTATACCGAATGCGACGAGAACGAAAAGGGTTAATCCAATTCCAGTTGCACTGTTCTTTACTAATACTGCGATGACGATCAAATCACAAGCGCGAAGCAGATTTGAGAATTGGACGATCCGTTGCCTGGAGAAACGATCTAACAATATTCCGGCGTATGGGCCGACCAAGGAATAGGGCAGCAGGACAACGGAAAAGGCTAGAGCAGCAGCGCCAGCATTGGATTGACGCTCTGGTGAAAAGAGAACAAAAGATGCAAGAGCGGATTGGAATATGCCATCAATTAATTGTCCGAGCCACCGAACCTGGAGCAGTCGCGGCAATCGACCTCGCAGCAGGTGGGGCATCCTCATGGGGGTCAGCCTAGTAACTTTAAAAAGCCGAGTTTTGCCAAAAGGTTTATTCTTGCCCTCATGTGGTCCAAGCGAGATTCGGTCGATTATTCTCTCGATCGGCGTGCCACTTTAATTGCGCTTTTTCAGGGCAAGGCGTCAGCCATGGAGGCCTGCGACGCGGATCCGTACTTGCGGCGAGCGGCCAAATATCATGGTGAACGAACTGAGAGAGCTTGCCCAGTCTGCCGCAAGAACCGAATGGTGGAATTGCGTTACTCCTTCGGCGATCAACTCGGGCAATACTCAGGGCGCATTAAGTCGATCGCCGAATTAATCGAGATGCAGAATGAGTATGGTGAATTTCGGGTGTACACCGTGGAAATTTGCCAGGATTGCGGCTGGAATCACCTGATTTACTCCTACCTGCTGGGCGATGGCCGTGATCGCAAACCGCCTCGAAAGGTTCGCACCCTAGAAGATGATGATTGGGCGAAGCGGTAACCTTTCTCACGTGGCAACCCTTCGAAAAGTGCTCTTTCGTTCCGCTGTCTTTATTTGCGGCTTTGGATTTATCGCGCTCTCGATTGGATTTGCCTGGGCATACCACACGGTCAAAATCCCGGATGCCAATGCTTTTGTAAATAGCCAAACTACAATTTTTCAATACGCTGATGGCTCTGAAATGGGACGTATTGGTTCCGAAAACCGAACCATCGTCAAACTGGCGAATATCCCACTCAATGTTCGACATGCTGTTATGGCGGCGGAAGATAGAAACTTCTATTCCGAACGAGCTTTTAGTCCAACCGGCATCGCCCGCGCACTATGGAATGACATTAAGGGCGGAGCGCTCCAAGGCGGTTCCACCATTACCCAGCAATATGCCAAGACCGCATTTCTTTCTCCCACCCGCAGCATCCAACGGAAGATCAAAGAGTTGGTCATTGCTATCAAACTCGAAAATCAATTTTCTAAAGATCAAATTCTTGAGAGTTATCTCAACACCATTTATTTCGGCCGAGGTTCCTATGGAGTAGAGACGGCTGCTGAGGTTTATTTTGGCCGCACAGTTGATCAGATCAATGTCTCTCAGGCCGCGGTGCTCGCCAGCATCTTGCGCTCGCCTGGATATTACGATCCTGCTGTCCGACCGACGAACATGGCGCGACTGAAGGCTCGTTGGGCTTATGTTCTCAAGGGAATGGTCACCGCACACTGGTTGACTCAAGCCCAAGTCGATGCCCAGCGATTTCCTACTCTTAAGCCGCGAGTCACATCTGGTTCGCTGGCCGGACCCAAAGGCTATTTAATTTCATGGGTAGAGCACGAACTCAACAATCTAGGTTTCAATATGGAGCAACTACAGGTTGGCGGCTACGTCATCAAAACCACGATTGATAAATCCGCGCAACAGGCGGCGGTGAGTGCAATTGATTTAAAAACCCCGGCGCATGCTCCAGCAAATCTCCACATCGGTTTAGTCACTATCCGACCGGGTACCGGCGAGATCGTCGCCCTATACGGTGGGAAAGATTATTTAGTTAGTCAATTTAATAACGCGACACAGAGCATTGCGCAGGCAGGTTCAACATTTAAACCTTTTGCGTTGGTCGCCGCGCTGGAACAGGGAATCCCACTGAGTTCAGAATGGGACGGTCAGTCGCCGCAAGTCTTTGATGACAACGGCAAGCCTTATCCAGTCTTTAACTATGGCAACGAACAGTACGGCTTAGTAGATCTCATGAAAGCCACGGCTGATTCGGTCAACACAATTTTTGTTCCACTGGGAATCAAGGTCGGCCCAGATAAAGTTGTTGATGTGGCGCGCCGTGCCGGCATTCCCAATTCAGTGGCCATGATTGCAACTCCCTCAGTAACTCTTGGTGTTGCTAGCCCACATGTCATTGATGTCGCCGCCGCCTATGCAACTTTTGCGGCCCAAGGTGTGTACGCCAAACCATTTATTATCAAAGAAGTCTTAGGTTCCAACTCAGGTGTTCTTTATGAATCTCGAGTCCAAGCCCAGCAAGTTTTCGCCCCGGATGTGATGGCTGACTTAACTTCGGCTCTGCAAGGAGTAACAAAGACGGGAACAGCCGCTGGCGCTTTATCAGACTTTGGCCGCCCAAGTGCGGGTAAAACCGGAACCACAACCGACAACGCTTCGGCTTGGTTCAGTGGCTATACCCCACAGTTGGCGACATCGATAGCTATGTTCCGCGATAACAATTCCCAATCTCTCAATGGAATCGGCGGATTAAACGCCGTGACCGGCGGCTCTTTCCCCGCAAAAATTTGGGACGTGTATATGAAAGCCACCTTAAAAGGAGAGCCAGTTATTCCCTTCCCCACCCCCGCGAACATTGGTGGCACCGATCCTGTTCCTTACCAGAGCGCAGTTCCGACCCTCGACCCAGCTTTAGCAATTACTGCATCACCAACTCCCACGGCAAAGAAGATTAAGAAGAAGTGAGATGGTGAAGTACGCCACCAAATCCGTCATTGTGCTGGCTTTAATCTCGGCCCTATTTTCCTTTGCCAAATTTGATCACTGCCGCAACAGTGGTTGGGCTACCCCAGATGTTTATGTTCATGCGTGTTATTCCGACCTCCCCGCACTCTTTGGCGATCGCGGTCTCGTCACCCACAGTTGGCCATATTCGAGCCCGACCAATGCAGTGGAGTATCCACCGGGTACTGCGATGGTTATGTGGGCAACATCGTGGTTGGTCCCAAATCCAAGATCCGGTTACACCAGATTCTTTGACATTAACGCTGCCTTTATTGCTCTGCTCTTTATCGGCGCAGTTGTACTGATTGCAAAAATGAAGCCAAAGTATTGGTATTTATTGCCACTCAGTCCGGCGGTGGTGGCATCGCTCTATATCAATTGGGATCTTTGGGCGGTTATTTCAGCCATTGGAGCCATTTATTATTTTGATCGCAAGCGATATGACCTCAGTGCTTTGGTGCTGGGAATTTCGATTGCAACGAAGTTTTACCCAATCGTGCTCTTACTTCCTATTGCCCTAGTTTTTTATCGTGACCGGAGAGTGAAGAAACTAATCCGATATCTCGGTTATAGCCTGGGCACATGGCTCCTCATTAATCTTCCATTTATTATTACCACTCCCACCGGGTGGTGGCGATTCTTCAAGTTAAATGGAAATCGCGGCGCTGATTTTGGTTCTTTCTGGTTTGCGCTGGATCTCTTTGGCGTTCGGCTATCGAATCTGAACTATTACGCGACCATCTCCTTTCTTGTCGGCGCCGCCGCATTTATTTATTACATTTTTCTCCTGAAGAAAACTCCCACACTTGCTCAGGCTTCGTTTTTCATAGTGGTCATCTTTACCTCGACCAGCAAGGTTTACTCCCCCCAATACGTTCTCTGGTTGACCCCATTGGCGATTTTGGCGATTCCGCACTCCTACCGAGGGCTGGTTTTGCGACGAGATTTCTGGATTTGGCAGGCAGGGGAAGGGATTTACCATTTGGCGGTTTGGCAGTATTTGGCTCAGTACACCCAGTCCCACTTCGGATTGCCCGAGAAAATGTACGCGCTGGCGATTTTTATCCGTTTAGGTACCACCTTTTGGTTCGTTGGACGGCTGATTCAGGCCTCGTCCACACGGGAATTGACCGCACAGGACCTCGAATTTCTCTCAAATGAGAGTGGGGGTTACGCTTAGCCTTCCTCTCCAAGAGATTGTCCACTCCGTGGATCATCGGGAGAGCCGCATAACCCTCCTGCCGCGGAAATACCGTGGCCGCTTTAGTCCAGAGGAGGTGG
>JBAXOT010000022.1:0-28548 GCA_037133095.1 Actinomycetes bacterium | reverse complement strand
GACCCGATCACATAAAAATCGGGGAATTACCCGGGTTACAGGGGCCAAGTCCCTCACAACGCACCAATATAAGTGCCTCCCCGGATTATCAGGGTATTTTCGGTACGAGGGATGCGACCGCCTAGGTAGCCTAGGGGTACCGTTTTAAGAACGAAATGAGAGATGATGCAAAAAATTGAAGATCTTCTTGAGAGAGTCATTTTTGCAGGTCGATGGCTTTTGGCTCCGCTTTATTTGGGCCTATTGGCTGCGTTACTTCCCATGCTTTATCGATTCTTCCATTCTTTTTGGATCATGATTTCACACATAACTTCTTCCACATCGAATGAAATTACGCTTCAGGTCCTAGATCTTTTAGATACCGTGCTCCTTGGAAATCTGATAATCATTGTCTTGTTCGCCGGTTATGAAAACTTCGTGTCGAAGATCAATATCGCCACAGGTGCAGTCGACCGTCCCCATTGGATGGGTCAAGTTGATTACAGCGGTTTGAAAATAAAGCTCATCGGCTCACTTGTTGCGATTTCTGTAATCGAATTATTGAAAGATTTTATGCAGGAGGGTCCCTTCGACGCTACGCGCGAGGGCTGGCGAATTGGCATACACGTTACCTTCATTATCTCGGGAGTGTTGTTTGCTTTGATGGATAAGTTGGCGGACGAACACAAATCTGAGCGTTAATTTCAAACCACTTTTATCAGAGATTAGTTTAATATGACGGAATGTCGAGACAATGGTTAACTAAAAGCACAACTATTTTGCTTGTCTTCGCTTTCATCTTTGCAAATACAAATAATTTTTCTTTCGCGGCAAATTCTCCTTCCCCCAAAAAAGGCGCAATGTGCAACAAGGAGGGAATCCATCAAAAAGATTCGAAGGGTTTTGAATATCAGTGCCTCAAAGTTGCTAAGAAATTAGTTTGGTCGGCCGCACATAAAGTTGGCGAAAATCAAAATGGAAGTCAAGGCGACTATCAATCTGGATATCTTCTTGGCCCATACGGCACCAGTTGCAATAAAAATGGACTCATCGCTTGGAATGGCCAAATAACTGCCACATGTAAGGCAGGAATAGTCTCTTACACGCTCGCCAATGACGTCCCCCCTACGCCTGACCAAGGTTACACATCTCGTCCTTCTTGGTACCCAACACTTAATCAGATGTTCGGGCATGGCGCAGCCGAGCCAACCTGCGCTCCGTCCTCGATACAATTTACTCGGCCTGTATTGCCACTTGATGAATTAGCACCGTCTATTCCATACGGACTTACGGTCGGCGGGCATGTAACACCAATAGATCATGCATATCTTGGGGTTAAGACTCTTTATCTTCCAGATGCAGACCGAACGCAAGCAGAATACGTTCCCATCACCGCCCCCGCCGATGGCACCATCATCGAAATCGGCAGTTTGGGATCACCAGACTCACATCGCGTGGTTATCAACCACGGATGCAATGTGTACAGCGTTTACATGGTCGTCAATAGAGTCACGGGAGTTCTTGCTTCTTTTGCAAATGAAGTTGAAGCAAAGGGGTATCTCTCTCTGGGAATCAAAATAAAGGCGGGCCAAGAATTCGGACGTCAGCGCGATAACATGTTGGATTTCAATGTTTTTAGCGGCGCAACTTGGCTATCCGGATTCCAAAATGTTCAAAGCTACCTAAGTGCAGAAACATGGAAACCCTATACGGCAGATTTCCTTCCGTTTTTTATACCCAGTATCCGTACTGCCATGGAAAACCAAATGCAACGAACAAGCGCGCCACGATCAGGCAAAATTGACTATGACGTTGCCGGCTCTGCCTCGGGGAATTGGTTTCTTGCGGGAACAAATGGATATAGCGGATTGCCAAATAGCATTTTTAGCACCGCTACAAAAATTCTTAACGGAGGTCCATCAGAAGGAAAGAAAGATGGAGCCTGGAGTCATCTATCTATTGCACCCGAACAGGTAGATCAAAGCGCTTGGATTTTTTCTGCAGGATGGTGGAGCGATCCGGGTGGTGATCCAAAGCAATCACTGCTTATCGTCGACCCATCGACACCCGCTCCAGATAAACTCACCGCATCGTCCGGGATGGTCGTCTATGCACTTTCTCAACTTTCTTTCTTGGACCCTCCAGGTTCACCCGCTCGCCTACCAGGTTCAAGAGCACCCATGGCAATCGGATACACCATCGCTGCCAACGGTCACAGATTGGGAGTTGTTGCGCTGCAGGTGAATTCCGATAAGTCGCTGAGCGTTGAGATCAATTCCACCATGACCTCTCCAAAAGAATTCCTTGCATTTACTTCGGCGAAACGAATTTACACTCGATAAGCGGCAGAAATAGCAACAAAAAATCAAATCGCCTTAGTATTTCGACATGGATCAAGCTCAAATAACCGTTGCTAGCTTTTTAGCTTTTACCGACGCTCTTATCAACAGAGCTCAAAAGAATGAGGATGTTCTTGGACTTGTGCTCGTTGGATCAACGGCCGAAACCTTTAGAGCAGACGAGTGGTCCGATCATGACTTTTTTCTCATCGTCAAGATTGGGCTTGGGGAGAAATTCCGAAAACATCTCTCCTGGCTGCCCAATTTTGAAGAGATTGCCTTTGCTCCACGAGAAACCGACCACGGCCTGAAAGTTGTATATAAAAATGGCCGAGTTCTTGAGTTCGCCGTTTTCGAAGATCCAGAACTTGAACTCGCGTCCGTCAACTCCTGGGCGGTCCCAGTCGATAAAACCAATATTGCAGAGCGCGTTCAAAAAATCCAAAAACGGACCAACCCAAAGTTCTTCACCGTTGAAGAAGAATGGTCGCTTTTTCTCGCCACGATACTTATAGCCATTGGCCGGGCCCGACGAGGAGAACTTCTGATTGCTGGGCTGGGAATTCGCACCCGAGCCTTGAACCATGCCCTCGGTTTGCTCCGTACTGCACATCCTCCTCAAGATAACACGGCTGGGCTTGAAGATAACTTGGACCGCTTTCGGAGAGTTGAAATTCAGTATCCAAATGAGGCACAGGTTCTGAATGAAATAGTGGAATTACCAGTCGAGCAAAGCGCGAAAGCGCTTCTCGAATTTGTCATGAATCTAGAGATGTTTACCGAGGCGCAGTTGTCCTGGGCGGATGTTCTTAAGGCAAGGCTTGGTTGGGCATAGCCATCGAAGTTCAGAGCAAGGCAGTAAAGTTCTAAGTAACGACGTTGGGATGTGAATGGAATTGTCTGGCGATAGAGAATCGACGGCGCCTTTGGCCGTGCGACTTCGCCCTGCGAATCTTCAGGAGCTGCTCGGCCAGCAACATCTTCTCAAAGTCGGTTCGCCGCTGGCTCGCCTGATTGATGGGAACGAGAAACACATTACGAGTGTTCTTTTGTATGGGCCACCTGGAAGTGGAAAAACGACTCTTGCCAAAATGATCGCGAATTCTGATTCACGATTCTTTACCGAACTTTCTGCCGTCAGTTCGGGAGTCGCGCAAGTTCGTGAAGTTTTGGTCGAGGCGGAAAGAAGGTTGGTTGAAGAGAAGAAGGAAACCGTTCTCTTTATCGACGAGGTTCATCGTTTTTCTAAGGCGCAACAAGATGCTTTATTGCCCGGGGTTGAAAACCGTTGGGTGACCTTAGTTGCAGCCACCACCGAGAATCCCTCCTTCTCCATCATCTCTCCTTTGCTATCGCGTTCCATCGTTTTGACTCTGCGAGCAATTCCCGACAATGACATTGCGATTCTGATCGATCGTGCCCTAGTGGATCCACGTGGATTAAACGATGAAGTTAAAATGACAATCGAGGCAAAGGATTCTCTGGTTCGACTGGCGGCAGGAGACGCGCGCCGGGCTCTGACGTATCTTGAAGCAGCTGCAGGTGCAGCGAACGGCGAAATCACTTCCGAGGTATTAAGTGTTGCTGTCGATCGAGTCATTCAAACGTACGATCGAGGCGGAGATAACCACTACGACGTCGCGAGTGCCTTTATAAAAAGCATTCGGGGTTCGGATGTGGATGCGGCTTTGCATTATTTGGCGCGCATGTTGGAGTCTGGCGAGGATCCACGTTTTATCGCCCGACGAGTAATGATCAGCGCGAGTGAAGATATCGGGATGGCCGATCCAAATGCTCTTGGTATTTCAGTGGCCGCAGCGCAAGCGGTCGCACTTGTCGGCATGCCTGAGGCCCGAATCATTCTCGCCGAAGCAGTTACGTACTTGGCCTGTGCGCCAAAATCTAATGCCGCTTATCTTGCGATTGATTCGGCACTTGCCGATGTGCGAGCTGGAAAAGGCGGACCCATTCCACCGCATCTACGTGATGGAAATTCAGGTGCCCTTCGAGATGATCAAGTTAGCTCTGCACGAGAAAGAAACTCGTACATATACCCACACGATCTAGCCGCTGGTGTTGCGCAACAGCAATATCTACCTGATGATCTTTTAGGTGTCGAGTACTACCACCCAACATCCCATGGCTATGAGTCTCGGGTGAAGACCGCGCTCGAGCAGATAAGGAAGATGCTGCGAAAGTCGTAGCATCTTTTAGTTTCCTATTTCTTCAATAGGTTGAAACCACTTGGGCACTTTGTGATGATTCCCTGCAACACCTTTTTCGTGACCTTGCCATTTACGGTTTTAATGCAGGTGTAACCCTTTTTGATAACGTTTCCAGGTTTGATCACAATCGCGAATGAGGCACTAGTCGCCTCGGATGTCGAGCTCTTTGATGCGGTTGGGGTTGGAGTTGGGATTGGCGTCGCTGTCGCAGTCGCAGTCACCGTAACTGTGGGGGCAGGTGAGGCAACTATGGCCGCGGCCGAAGCCTGCGCATCGGCATACAACTTAATTGCAGCGGCTTCGACCTTGGAGTAATAGTCTGAAATAGCCTGATTAGCTTGACTTATTACGAAGGCAACCGAGGCATTCATATTCGCGATATATGTGGCCTCCCCACCGGATGAACTTGGAGTGGATGGGGTGGCGGGAGAGGAAGGAGTTGACTGCGGTTGACTCGCATCTTTTTGAATCTGAGCCTGTAGAGCGGCGAGCGCGTTCTTTGCTGCAGTAACAGCGGGACCGGCATTGCTGTTCTCGCCAAAGCGTGTTGGCAATTGCGCGATTGCAGCCGAGAGTTGAGCGAGATAGCCATTCAAATTAGGTCCGCTTGCGGGAACTGGCACCGGAACTGTGACTGTCGGGCTTGCCGAAAACGGCGGCAATATGAGTGGGCTGAAGTTCGGCGGATTTCCCACCGAACTTGGAATTCCAGAAGGCACAACCACCGGCGGGGTGTACTGGGGACCTGATGGAAGTGCCGGAGTTCCGCCCCCTGAAGGCGCAGAGGTATCTGTCGAGACGGGAGTTGGCGCACCAGGCGTCGGTGCTGGCGCAGTTGCGCTCGACGTTGGGGTTGGTGCCGGCGGTGGAGGTGGAGGCGCTGACGAAGTTCCGACTGCAGATCCGCCGGCCGCCGCAGCTGCAATTGCAGAGGAGAGCGAAGACTTCCAAGCTGCTGAAATTTGAGATGCACCCGAAACGCCATTTATTGCTGCGCTTTGGGCCGCGAGCGCTTCGCTGGTCAAAGTGGGAATGGCAAATGAGGCATAAGAGGCATTTGAACCAGTTGGTTGAACCGGGGTCGAAACGCTGACAATCCGATAAGTGCCACTGGCACCGTCAACGGTTATGGAAACCTGAACACTGCCACCGTGAGGGTTTGCGACTGAGGATCCAGTAAAACTAACGGGGGTGGCATAAGCCTGCTGTAGATGCAGCGCTTCCAATATCGAGATCGCGCCGATTGCCGACGCACCAACAACCTTCTTAACCTTTGAGGACACGGGGAACTCCAATTGCTAGGGGACACTAGAAAGGGATACTAAGAATAGAGCGGATAGATGTTTCATTCCATTACTTTGTCTGGAATGTACTTGCACCTCCCGTTTCGATAGATGTTCGATAAATGAATCAACACTTAAATTCCAGATTTTGCCAGTGCGCTAACGAGTGAGTCATACCAGCCTTGAGAGGTGTAACTTGCCCCAGCAACTCCTTGAATATCAGCCGATTGAGCCGCAAGCGTCTGGCTGACTAGAACCGGTACCGCTTGCTGATCCAGTTGAATGTCGTAAGGCTGGGCATTTGGCAATTGAAGTGCCGAAACCTGAACAATCTTGGAATCCTTTATAACAATCTGGACTTGCACCGGACCATAAACAGTCTTAGAGGTTGCCCCATCGAAGGTGCCATTCACTAAGGTTTTCTTTGGCGGTGCCTTTTTCTTAGTCGGGGCAGGTTTTGGCGCAGCCTTCGTTGCCTTCGCGGCTGGGGCCGAATGAGTAGGCGTTGGCGTAGGTGTGGTCGTGGCGGACTTTGTCGCCGTTGGGGTCGCAGACGATGGCTCTGTCGTGGTGACTGAAGTCGGCGTTGGAGTTGGTGCATCTACTTTGGTGGGTGCCGTGGTCGGCAAGGTGGCACCCGTGGCCGAACCGGTGAAGGCGCCACCCATGCTCAAACTGTGATGTGGTGGCGAGTATGCCAAAACGGCACCCATACCCCCGACTGTGCCCACTGCGATAAGCGCGGCTTTAGTTACGCCCATTGCTTCACACCCTTTCAGACGAACTCTTAGTTTGCATGGAATTCGAAAATTTCATTATGAAAGCGATTCTTGGGAACCCCCGCGGCATCGGCAGCCTGCCGAACTGCTTCGACGAGTGGGGTAGGACCGCAGACATACACATCGCAATATCGAAATGCTGGGACGTAACGCATGATGTCTTTTGCCGTCATAGGGTGGAGTTGGCGCGGACCTACTAAAAAGTGCACTTTCGAACCTGGTCGCATTGCAAGTGCATCGAGTTCGCGATTGTGAACAATCTCAGACTCGCTGGAGACTCGAAGTAAAAGATCAATATCGACCGAGTCATCGAAGTCGTCAATCAGTGACAGAAGCGGTGCAAGGCCTACTCCCCCGCCGATTAACACCACATGACCAAGACCGCGGGTTACCTTCTGCGCCGTGAAAATTCCATAAGGGCCTTCAAAAAAGACTCGTGTGCCAGGTTTTAAATCTTTCACTGATCCCGAACCATCACCTAAATTCTTTACGGTAATTCTAAATTCAGAACTTGTCGGAGTGGCTGATAGAGAATAGGGATGTGAAACCCAAATGTGCCCTGGAGTTAAGAAACGCCAGGTAAAGAATTGTCCGCCTAATGCATTCATTCGATCCAGGTTATGCCCGCGCATTATGACGGAAACCATGTTGGCACCTTCATCAACAATCGAGGAGATTCGAAGTTCGTATCGAAAGAATCGAAACACTGGAATTACAAAGCGCCAATACAAAACGATGACAGCAGCCAAGATGTAGAGACCGATCCAGTAGTACCGATAAACCGGATGAGTAAGAAACATCGGGCCGGTACGAATCTGATGCGTAAAGCTGAGCGCAATAGCCAGGTAGGTGTACAGGTGAACTGTCCACCAGGTTTCGTAGGACATTTTCTTTCGAACTTTCTTATATGAAGATAGTCCGGCCGCCAGAAAGAAAATGAATCCTACGGTGGCCGGAAGCATCCAGTCATACGTCCAAGTGAACTTCCATAACTCGCCGCCGACGCGCGATCCATCGTTCCCGGCATATCCCAAGGAGACCAGCAGGACGTGGAACCCAATCAAAAAAAGTGAATACGGACCCAGTCTTCGGTGCCAGAAAATGAGTCGATCATGCCCAACTGCCTTCTCGATCCAAGATATTCGCGACACCATGACCAAACCGACAAGTGCCAAATAGGTTCCCACCATGGCAGCAATCCGGGAAACCGAAATAATGATCGGATATGGCCATAGCCAATCGGCACGCGTAGTCGTCTTAACAAATATCCCCAGCGTTAATCCAAGTCCAAGACCTAAAACTAGGCTTGCCGATTTGGTAGGAGTGTCAGAACGACTCAAAGAGCAAGCGCTCCCGAGCGAAATGGGTAAGACAAAACTAGTTGAGAATTCGCAGGCACGGGGAACTCCAATTGCTAGGGGACACTAACAGATGTACTAAGAGTAGAGCGCAGAGCGAGTCATTTCCATTACTTCCGGACTCAAGGTGCCAGGAATTGGCGACATCTACTTGACCGTGAGCAAAATGGACGCAGCGTTAGAGGTCGCAATTGGCGTGGTGACCCTAAGGGAATAGCTGCCGGCGCTCCAGGAACTACTGGTATTCGGAATCGTAAATGAGACGGACGATGCAGTTCCACCACCTAATACGGGCAGAGTTTGGATTACCGCACCGAAGGTTAGGGTGATGGAAGTGGCCCCCGTGAGATTGCTGCCAGATATTTTGATGGTTGTGGTGGCACCTCGAGTGTAGGTGGTTGGGGTAAAGCTGCTGATAGTCGGCGCAACTAAAACCGTGAAGGTGGTAGAGGTTGCCGTTCCCCCTGGGGTTGTTACGGCGAGGGTGCCGGTTTTAGCCGTAGATGGAATGGTTGCAGTTATTTGAGTTGCCCCTGCGACGACACTGGTGAGGGAAACCGTGCCAATCTTGACGTTAGTTGCTCCTAATAAATTGGTACCACTGATCGTTATCGTGGCCGGCAAGACTGAACTTGATGGGGTAAAGCCAGAGATTGTTGGCGCCAAGGCAATTGTTAACGAGGCGAGCGAGGTTGCGGAGCCGCCAGAAGTGACAACAGTTACTGGTCCGGATGATGCACCTGCGGGAACAATTACAGAGACTGTGGAGGCGCTCGAGGAAGCTGGTTTAGCGGAGACTCCCCCGCCAAATTGAACCGAACTTGTCGTTGAAAGATTGGTTCCCGTGATTGTGAGCGTTCCACCAACAGGCAACGCCGAAGCTGAAAGTTTGGAAATTGTTGGCACTGCGAGAGTGACAGTGAAATTGGTAGGCGAAGTACTAATGCCGTAATCGGAGACCACAGTGACAGGACCACTCGTTGCACCAGTAGGGACGGTTGCGGTGATCGAGGTTGAGGACTGAGCCGTCACGGTTGCAGCTTGACCATTTATGAAGACAAAGTTAGTCGACCCGAAATTAGCGCAACTTATGACGATGCTGGATCCAACAGCGCCGGTCGCCGGAGTAATTCCAGTTATTGAGTTGAGTGAACCAGGAAATGCAGACACACAGTTATTCAAGTTTGCCGCTACATTCTCTTGAAGATAATAGTTGACTCCCCCAGCCGATGAATTTGCGAAACCTCCAGATGTGGTGGTGAAAGATTTTCCAAAAATCCAAGCGCACTTATCGCCGTTCTCGTAACCAGCATTGTCATACCAGCCATTCAGGAGCGGGTCGGAAACGGTTTCAACTAGTTCATGCGCGACAACGCTCGCCATTGCATCAGCCGTGGAGTTTCCATTCGCGGATGGCGTTCCAGCGACTGAACAAGCAGACGAGTTGTTGCTGTCTCCCACAAATGCGTATTGCAACGTAGTCCCTGTGGTTGGACCAGAAGTTGAAATGAAATCACCATGAAAACCACAGTAGTTAACGTTGAAAGTGCTGGTTGAACTCTCAGTAACGGCAATTTCCTTAGAAGTGAGGACGAAGTAAATATCGTTCGGTGTCGACACCCAGTTATTTGCGATGATCTGATTAGCAATCACATCGGTCAAAAGGTGTCCTGCGGCGTTGTCGAGAGTCGTACCAAAAGTTGAACTAGGGATAACTGCACAACCGACCAAAGAAACGTTTTTTGATACGAATGTCTTGGTCGTGCCAGAAACTGAGTAGTAGGAAGTATTAGTGCGATACCAATCGGAATTTCCCACCGAGGTGAGGAAATTATTCAAGATACCGGACGTCGAATTGTCAGCGTCCGAACAAGCAGTGCTTGACCAAGTTCCGTAATAAATCCGATAGACATTGGCACTCTGCAAAACAGGTCCGCCGTGATTTGTTATATTTCCAGAACCCTTAGCGGCCTGCAGACTGGCGGTTCGAATCGGATAGAACGCGCCATCGGCTCGTCCCAAGTAATCGTGATGAGTATTGCCGCCGTAATTTGCCCGCGATCCAGGGGTCTGCGCACTCGCACCATTCTCTTGATTTGTTTGGGCGCTTCTGGTTTGAAAAGAGGCGCTCGAATCTTCAGCGAATGAAGGAACGGCCGGCGAAATAAACGCCAAGAAAACGGCCAAAATGGCTGAAAATCGCTTCATAGAAAAACTCCTTCACATGCCGTCGCTATCCGCGGGCACACGACCGACTGGAATAAAAGTTTAGTTTATCGTGACTTTTGCGCGACAGCCACGTGAGGTTAGAGAATGTCCGTTTTGAGAAGATTATGATTATCTAAAATTATTGAGCACCTTGGATCCACTTTGGCCGGCACCCTCACACCCATCGGAACGAGACCTTCTTGAATCTTATTCTGCACATCGGTCCCCACAAGACCGGCACAACCTCGCTGCAGAGGTTGCTGGTGCTCAATCGAGAACAACTAGCGAAACAAGGGGTACATGTTGCGTTCTCGAGAACTAGTAGAGATGGAAACCACGCTTTCCCCTGGACTATAAAAGGCTGGGATGTAGGAATTCTGGACGAGTCCTACGTGCCCTTGCCTTTGGACATCATGATTTCGCAATTACTTTTCGACGCCCAATCTCGGACGTGCGACCAGATACTGCTCTCAAGCGAGGACTTTTCATTGCTCACGATTGCGGAGTGGAATTTCTTCTTTGAGGCTTTTCATAAGCAGGCGCCTCGATCGAACGTCATTATTTCCATGGTTTACACCACGAGGAATATTGATGAGATGGCACGCGGCATGTACTCAACGCTGGTAGAACTTGGTTTGAACAAACCATTTGCAGAGGTGCAGCAAAATTTAGAATTGCACTTTCAGGCAAAATTTCAAGAAATTGCAGACTTTGTCGAATCCCTGGATTATCCGATTCGCCTTCTTCACGTCCCTTATTCCGAATCAAACTATTTAAAGAGTTGGTTTAACACAGTTCTTCCTTCGGACGCCCTGCACCCACTTGACCTTCTAGAAATTAAATTAAATGTGGGCAGAGATGAGGCAGCCACCGAATCTCAACGTAGAGCCAACGAGAACAAGGGAATTAATTTCGATACATCTCGGCTATTGGAATGGCCGAGTTTTCACAATGTTGAAAGCATCCGACGTCAACGTTCACCAAACTCAGGTGCTTAGGCAAATTCATCATGTTTTGGGATGATCCAGCAAGAAAGTGATAATAGATTGAGTAAATGTCGCCGAAATATTGGGGACGTGGCCAGCCCCCGAGATTTTCCAGAATTCTATAGACGTATTGGCAGGGCATTTTGAATACGTCGAAATTGACGTGTCTAATCCTGAAACGGTTCGATCAAGATCTTTTTGCAAATAGGCGACCTTGGGTTTTCCCACACATTTATTTATCAGTGCCCAGTCGGTGAATGTCTTAATCGCCCCGGGAATCGGTTTGCCTTGAATATGGTTGCCGGCGAATGACTCGTCATTGCTGCCCCAAATCTGCAAAACACTTATCGACGCCGAAGCCTTGCACATGGAGGGCTTTGTAAAACTGCCACCAGCAATATCAACGACCGCCGCGATCCGATCCGCATGCGCGCACGCCAGTTCATTGACCATGAATCCCCCATTTGAATGACCGACGAGATAAATTCTTTTTGCATCAACTGAATATCGTTTAGATACCGAATCGATGATGCTCATAATGTAAGCGTCGTCATTTATCTTTGCGGATTGAAAATCACAGCACTCGGGAGTGGCGTTCCAAAACCTATTGCCGTTTTTATCTGCCGTTCCGTTTGGATGAACGTAGAGAATCCCGAGTTTTTGGGCGATTGATTGGATATGCAAATAGTTCTCCAGTAGAGCGCCCGACTGTCGATATCCGTGCAAGGCAATGAGTAGTGGCGCCGGTGTTGTTGACGTGTAGGTCGTTGGAACGAAGAGAGTAAAGGGGCGATTTCCAGGAATCGTCAGAGTCTTCGCATTACTCGTCCCAACAGATAATATGGTTGCACTGATGGCGACGGAAACTGCCAAAAATTTTGCGAATCGTTGTTTGTTTGCACGGGTCATGCCAACAAGCCCGCCTCTTTTACGACGATTTGTAACTCGCGAAATACGGCATCGATCTGACTTTTTATCGCCTCCGACAGCACAATGCTCACTGGACCGCGTTGTTTGACGGAAGTGAAAATTCCTTGTTTTACAAGTAGGTATTTCTCCACAGCAACATAGGCATCAATAGATTGTTGAAATTCGATAAGTCGTGAAATTCCCTGATGAATCAACTTTGCCTTTTCAATATCCCCTGCTTCCAATGCCTGCCACAATGGCGCAATTGCCCAGACGATTTCACTGCCAGGCATAGTCCCGACCAAACCGAGTTCGTGGGTCTGCAGAAGATCCATGCCACTTTGGCCCTCGAAAACCTGGGCCTTCCCTTGGGTAATTTCTTGCAACCTGGCTACTCGATCTCGAACCGGCTTTGCCTCAGGTTTGAATTGAATCCGTTCAGTTCCAAAGTCACTTAACAATCTTTCATAGAGTTCCATAGGTAGTGGTTGCCCCATGTAATTGCTGGCATCCTGAACGACAATGGGAATATTCACTGCTTCCACTATGGCTCGATAATAAGAATAGATTTCATCGGAGGTGGCCGGATACGAGGCAGGTGGGGTGGCGATCAAAAGCGAAGCTCCATCCAATGCCGCAAGTTTGGCCAGCCCAACGGCAATCGATGTACTCTCGGCGCCAACGCTCACGATCAGAGGAATTCGATTCTTTAAAAGTTCAAGCACTAGTTGCCATTGCGCCCGACGTTCTTCGGAATTGAATCGCATTACTTCGGAGACCATCGCCAGAACGACACCTTCGACGCCTAAACCGATTAACCACTCAATCTCAGCCCCAAGAGCCACGGGATCGATATTTTCATTGTCGTCCAATGGCATTTGAAGAACTGGATAGATTCCCCGTCTCATTGAAGGCTAGTTTCGGGGCGGCTTAGAGGCTTTGGCGAGGGCAATAACGGCATTCGCAACCGCTGGAGTAACCGCAGGATCAAAAACACTTGGGATAATAAAGGTGGCATTAAGTTGTTCTTCACTCACACATCCGGCAATGGCATTGGCGGCCAACGCCAACATCTCGTCGGTCACTTTCGTTACGCCGGCATCAAGCAAACCGCGAAATATTCCAGGAAAAGCCAGAACATTGTTGATTTGGTTGGGGTAGTCGCTTCTGCCAGTTCCAACAATTCGAGCGTGCTTTGACGCAATCGCAGGGTCAATCTCGGGATCAGGATTTGCCATGGCGAGAACGATGGAATCAGGTGCCATCGCGGCTATATCCGCTTCCTTCAGAATATTCGGAGCACTGACCCCAATGAAGACGTCGGCATTAACCAACGCTTCGGCTAAGGTGCAGTTGCGGCTCTCTTCATTTGTATTGTCAATTAACCATTCGCGCATTGGGTTCGAACGTGGAGAATCTTTGTGAATGGAACCTTTGGAATCAAAGGCAATGACATGCTTGGCTCCTTGAAGGATGAGCAGCCGAATGATTGCATTACCTGCTGCACCAGCACCGCTCAAAACGATTCGCACATCCGACAAATTCTTCTTGACAAGTTTCAACGAGTTAATCAAAGCTGCGAGCACAACAATTGCGGTTCCGTGTTGATCATCGTGGAAGACGGGAATATCCAGGAGTTCCTTCAGACGAGCTTCGATTTCAAAACACCGAGGCGCAGAGATATCTTCGAGATTAATTCCGCCGAATCCTGGTGCAATCCATTGCACCGCCTTAATGATTTCCTCAGTGTCTTGGGTATCCAAACAGATAGGCCAGGCATCCACATTTCCAAATCTCTTGAATAACGCTGCCTTGCCTTCCATGACCGGCATCGCGGCTTCGGGACCAATATTGCCGAGACCAAGAACAGCCGAGCCATCAGTGACGACGGCAACGGTATTGCGCTTGATAGTGAGATGACGCGCGTCAGATTTGTCTTTGGCGATCGCTAAGCAGACTCGGGCGACGCCTGGTGTATATGCGCGCGATAAATCATCCCGAGTTTTTAAAGGCACCTTGGATCGCACTTCGAGTTTTCCACCTAAGTGCAGCAGGAATGTCCGGTCGCTCACATTTCTAATATTGATTTGAGGTGAGGCCGCCTTGATGGCATCGGTTATTTCGACCGCATGATCTGCATCAATGGCATCACAGGTTACGTCGATGGTCACGTGATCTTGATTTGATTCGACGACATCGAGTGCCGTCAAGGTTCCGCCCGCCGCCGCGACTACTGCAGGAATCAAGGAAGTAGGTGCAATGCTCATATCCGTATCAATTCGGATAGTGATTCCATAGCCGGGGCTGGTGCTTTTCATCAAGAGACTCCATCGTCTATTTATTGGGCAAGTAAACGGTCATAGTAGCCTTGCTACCACACAGTATGAGGGTGTCCTGCACCACAAAAAATTTGAATTTACCCAAGAACTCCGGAAAAAAGCAGAGTTACTACATCTACTATTGCTAACCCCATGATGACCTGAAACCCGTACCGCTTTGGCCGGAAAATGAGGGTAATAAGACCAATCCCCGTCGATGCACCGAGCCACCATCGATAATGGTGAGATTGCGATGCGAGAATCACCGCGATCACTATCAGCGCAGCCCCAGCAATAAATAGGCTCGTCTTCATTCCTACTATTTGGGGCAATCCTCTTATTCCGATTTCCCGATCTGATTCCATATCTTTGAGTACGTTGGCAAAGTGGGCCGCTAACCCGAAGAGTCCCCCGGCAACTACCAGCCATGAGGGTGGGGTTTGATTTGTTGCCACATACGTCACCACCGCCAGCGAAGCGAAGGCTAATACGTACGGCAGCGGCGAGCCCCACGTAAATTTGAAATACCAGTTGTAGGACAAGCCACACAACACCCCAAATATATGAAGGATTCCCCCGCGAATACCCAGTGGCCCAGTGACGGAAAGAATGAGACAGAAAACCAGATCAATAATCAATGCTCGTCGAAGAAGGTCGAGCGAGAGCTCGCCGCTCACAAGTGGTTTGCTCATTCGATTTTGAAGTCGATCCCGCTCAACATCCAAAATGTCGTTGCTCCAACCAACAGACAATTGTCCTAAAAATATCGCGGTGGCAATCTGGATTGAGTCTGTCCAAACAAAGAAATTATGTGACAATAAAAGTGCCAGCGTCGTAACCAATACCGTTGGTCCGAAATGCGAGGCCTTCAGCATTTTTATAACCACCATTTTTAAAGAGTAACGTTCTTGGCGATACGACCTTCGGATGGAGCGCCGAGTGACTATATAGTTCGAGTTGGAATTCTCTTCGTTATTAACGTCTAGAGTTCCGTCTCGAATCTCCCAAACGAACGGAAGACCATGTCGACTCAGTCCATCAATCCGCGCACAGGCCAAACGTTTGGTCCAATATTCCCTGATACCTCGGTGGCCGATGTGGGGTCCACCATCGAGAAGGCGCGAATCGGATTCGAGATTTGGGCGGCGGCATCAACAGCCCAACGTGCTGAAGCTCTCCGAGCGATTGCGGACGTGCTTGATGCGAACGTGGCAGATTTAGTGGAAATTGCGGATTTGGAAACGGGTCTTGGGATCCCTCGCTTGACGGGCGAAGTAGGTCGAACATCATTTCAAATCCGGGAATTCGCTCGTGCCATTTCCGAAGGAAAATTCATCACGCCAGAAGTTGACTCCGTCGTTGATGCACCACTGCCAGTGGGACATCCAGAGTTTTTGCGCGCATTGGCTCCGTTGGGTGTCGTCGTGGTATTCGGCGCTAACAATTTCCCATTTGCCTTCAGTGTTCTGGGTGGAGATACCGCTTCTGCGCTGGCCGCTGGCTGTGCCGTAGTAGCCAAGGCTCATCCATCGCACCCGCAAACCTCGGCAAAAGTTTTTGGGTTGGCAAAATCGGTATTGGAAACACTTGGATTCCCAGGCGTACTTTCACTGATCCACGGCGTCGAAGCCGGCGTGCTGGCCCTAACTTCGCCAGAAGTAAGTGCCGGTGCATTTACCGGTTCTCGTCGCGGTGGGCGAGCGCTCTTTGATCTTGCACAGGCTCGTGCCACGCCCATCCCGTTCTATGGCGAACTCGGCAGCGTTAATCCGGTTGTAGCTCTCGAGTCTGCTCTGACTGATCCAAAGGTTTTTGCCGCGGCATATCTTGATTCGCTTTTACTGGGCAACGGTCAATTCTGTACAAATCCCAGCATTCTCTTCGTCCCAAAGAATTCATCGGTCATCGCAGAGATTTCAACCCAGGTTCAAGGACGGACATCAACGCCATTCCTCAGTCCAGCCACCAAGTTGGCTCATGATGGAAATAGATCCGCCCTCAGTGAACTCTTAGGTGCCGAATTAGTTGTTGGCAATGATATTCAAGATGGCGGAATCTATTCCGCCCCGGCAATTCTGGTCGCCGACATTGTCAGTGTCACCTCAAAGCCCGAGTCCCTCGAATTAGAGTGTTTCGGTCCAACCGGCATTGTTGTTACCTACGACAGAGTTAATGATCTGCTAACTGTGATCGGCAATCTAGAAGGTGCGCTCACAGGTTCAATTTTCGCCGCCGCGGCAGATGAAAATGCCGTAGTCGTCAGCGCAGCCATCGCCAAGAAGGTCGGTCGGCTTTCATGGAATTCTTGGCCAACGGGCGTTGCTGTAACTATTGGCCAACAACACGGAGGTCCCTACCCAGCCTCAACTTCTCCGTTGCATACCTCAGTGGGTCTACATGCAATCTCGAGATTCTTGCGCCCTATCACTTATCAAGGCTTCCCGGTCGAAATTACGGCACAACTTCTTTAAATCAGAGTTAGCCCGCGAAGGTCGATGATGGCCTGCCCTGGACACCTGGTTGGACGAAAAAGGTCATTCCGGACTCCGGCGAAAGATTGCTCAGGCCATCCGTCGCCGAAGTAATAATGAGAGTTTTCAGATCGGCACCGCCGAAAGCCATCGATGTTACGAACGGGGCGGGCACGGGGATTCGCTCTGTTAAGACAAAGCCATTATTTGCGTCATATCTTCGGATTTCTGAGCCACCCCAGAGCGCAACCCATATCCCCCCTTCGGCATCGAGGCACATTCCATCGGGCGCGCCTTCTTCAGCCGGGACCTCGATAACATTGCGCGGATTAACTAATTTCTCATCAACAACCGAAAAGGATCGAATCGCCTGCCATTGACTATCGATGAAATAGCAGGTTTGACCGTCATCACTCCAATCCATCCCGTTGCTGATCGTGAGCTCTGCCAATATGACTTTCGGATGCTTGTCTCGAGGGGCGATGGCGAAAAGTGTTGATGTTCCGCGTAACTTTTCATAGCCCATGGTGCCCAAAAACAGATTTCCATCCGGCGAGACTTTGGCATCATTCCAACGAATCGCGTGGGATTTTGTCTGTGGGTCAGCATCCAATAATGAAAAAAGTAATGTGCTAGAGCCATCGGGATCGCGAAGAATGGGGCCAGAATTCGTACCTAAAACATAGCCACCATTTCTTCGTCGAACCGCAAATCCCACATGTTCTTCGGTAGCAAACTCCCCACTCGTGCCATCAACAAGATTACGAGTAAGTACCCGGGAACCAATGATATCCACCCACGAAAATTCAGAATGGTCTAGTCCAAATGAAGATGGCCCTTCGCCAATGATGCACACTCGCTCATCAAATATTTCGACCTTCATTATTCTCCAATCAGGAATGCAATTTTGCCTCGAGGCGCTGGGGCAGTGCGAAGGGCGGCAATCGCCTGCGCGAAATCCGCCAATGCAAATCTGTGAGTAATCAGGAATGTCAGGTCCAATTTCCCTGAGTTGAGAAGTTCCACCGTTGCCTTCCAAGCAGATTGCGAATAGCCAAAAGAGGAAATAATGCTGAGGTCGCCGTTAACAACATCGTCGATGAATATCTGAGTTGCCACTTCAGCACCAGTGAATCCCAAAAGGAGAAGTTTTCCACCGCGGACTAACAGTCGGATGCTCTCCGAAATGCGGCTGCTTGAACCCGAGGCTTCGATAATCAAGTCATATTTTTCAGTGGGCGTGTTCGTCATGAAAAGATCTGTCCCTGCTTGACTAGCCAAATCACTTTGACCTTCTTTGAGACCCAACATATGAACCGCGGCTGGCTCCCAATTGTGAACAACTCTGGCTGCGATCAAAGCGAGTGTTCCGTCGCCAATAATCAATACCTTGGAACCTTTTCGGGGCGCCACTTTGAGGATCCCTTGCGTAACAACAGCAGTCGGTTCCACGAGAGCCGCAGATTCATTGGAAACGGAGTCCTGAATAAGATGCAGCAGCCGAGCCTCAATCACTAGCTGCTCGGAAGCAGCACCAGATTTTGTAAATCCAATTTCGTCGTAAATCAGGCATCGATTGGTATTTCCACCCAAGCATTCAACGCACTCACCGCAGGGGATAATCCCTTCGCCTACAACCCGATCTCCGACTTTGACTGAGGTTACTTCGGAACCTAATGCCCGAACTCTGCCGCACCATTCGTGACCTATGACGATTGGATACCGCACAAAATCTGGGTCAATCTTGCTGCTGATAATTTCTAAATCCGTGCCGCACACACCGGCGATGATGGGCGTTACGAGCACTTCATCGGCCGCGATCTGCAAATCAGCAGATTCAATAATCTCGACTCGATCGTTGCCATAGGCGATTAATGATTTCATTTTTCTCTCCGAACTGATTTTCTCCCGTGAAGTTCTTTAGTTAATTGATCTGCGTGCTTGAGAACGAGCTTGCCCAACTTGGTCACTTGTTCGTCGGTTAAATCTGTTTTCACGCCTGTGGCACTGATTGCCCCTAGACACTTGCCGAAATGATCAAAAAATGCGGCCCCGACGCAGAAAATACCTTGCGCATCCTCCTCATCATCCGTCGCAAAACCTACTTCGCGAATCCGTTCAATCTCT
Organism: Actinomycetes bacterium; assembly: GCA_037133095.1. Classification (GTDB taxonomy): domain Bacteria; phylum Actinomycetota; class Actinomycetes; order Nanopelagicales; family Nanopelagicaceae; genus CAIMZW01. Next base: position 9,566 of record JBAXOT010000022.1, on the reverse strand, counting down.
TTTCGCAGCCCAGCGAAACTTGTGATGGAATTCTTAGTTCTCGAAACTAATCCACACTCTTTCGCCACCAGTTTGATCTCATCATCGGATAGTTCCGCAAGAATTGCCTTTCCAGCCGAACTCACGTGAGGCAATTCGCGAACCCCGAGCGGCGTGTAGAAACGAACAAAACCCGGACCATCAACTCGGTCAATAAATATTGGAAACCCGTGATCATTGCGGGCAACGCGAATGGTCAAGCCCGATTTTTCACTCAGTTGAGCGAGGATGGGGCGAGCCACGGCGATCAATGGGTCGTGGGCAGCGGCCAAATCACCCAACCGAATGAGCATCATTCCGGGCAAGTATTTTGGCCCGGGTTCGACAACACGGAGGTAGCCAAAATCCACCAGTGTCCGCAAGGTGGCAAGCACCGCGCTCTTTGAACCGCCCACCGCTTTGGCCACCTCTGAAAGCGGCATGCCTTCAGTGCTGCCTGAGACAACAAGTTCGACCAATTCGAGGGCTCGGGCGACGCTGCCGACTTGTGTCGGTGCAGTTTCGGCCACTTCTCCCCCTCAAAAAATAATGACATATTGCGAATTCTGATTGACAATCTTCGGTACTAGGTAATACTAAAGAGCCGAACGCTGTTCGGCAATACCGAACGGATATGAAATGTTGGCTGACGCACTTTTGGGCTCCTTCCCCGCCGAGCAGGTGCCCCCTTCGAGCTCGATCAAGTTTCCTGATGGCGCGGACTTTAGAATTGAGATTCCATCCGTAGAAGGTCCCAAAGTTCTCGCCGCCGTTGTTAAAGAGGCAGAGCACTACGGCGTGACCGTTAATCGAGTCTCCCAAGGCAGTGGCGCGATGTTGCATCCGGAAGCCGAACTTCGAGAAATGTCGAGAATTGCCTCAGATGCTGGTTTAGAAATTTCCCTCTTCATTGGACCTCGCGAAGAGTGGGGCGTTGGTGCGATGTCGCGCAGCCCTGAGGGTGCGGCACTTGGTGGATCAGTCCGTGGAATGCGACAACTCCGATACGCGGTTGAGGACTCTTTACGTGCAATCGAATGTGGTATTCGTGGACTTTTGATTGCTGACCTCGGTTTGCTGCAGATTCTGCAAGAGGCAAGAAACGGTGGAAAGATTCCATCCGATGTGGTTTTCAAAGTCTCAGTAATGAAAGCGCCTTCGAATCCAGCAACGCTCAAAGTTTTGGAAGCACTTGGTGGCGATACGGTAAATCTTCCAACAGATTTAACATTAAATGAACTTCATGAGATGCGTTCTGTAACAAACTTACCCTTGGATCTTTATGTGGAAGCACCAGACAATCTAGGTGGCGTCGTCCGCGGCAATGAGGTTGCTGATCTTGTCGCGGCCGCCTCCCCGCTTTATGTAAAGTTTGGACTTCGTAATTCTCGCGGTCTCTACCCTTCTGGGATGCATCTAGATGGCGAGGCGACAATCGTGGCCCGGGAAAAAGTTCGCCGTGCCAGCATTTCGCTGGAATGGCTGAAGCGCGACTCCCGCGAATTTGTGCAATCAAAGGCTGGCGCCGAAGGACTCGGTATCCCACAACTATGACCAACCTTCCGAAGTTCACTTCTCACTTTCGCAGCAGCGAATGGTTTGCGGGCGACGATGAAGTCGCCCTCGCACACCGAGTTGTGATGGCTTCAGTCGGACACGAAATAGATGCCCAAAATTCCAAGCCGATCATCGGTATTGCTGATTCTTCAAGTGATTTAAACCCCTGCAATTTGCCGTTGCGAGATTTTCTCCCAGCAATAAAGCAAGGAATCATTGATGCCGGCGGAATTCCGATGGTTTTTCCTGTGATGTCGCTCGGCGAAGATTTAATGAAACCCAGCGCAATGTTGTATCGCAACATGTTGTCCATGGAAGTTGAGGAGTACCTGCGTTCTTATCCATTAGATGGTGTAGTGCTTCTGGCCAATTGCGACAAGAGCGTACCTGGGGCTCTTATGGGCGCGCTCAGTGCAGACCTACCCACTTTGATGTTCACTGCCGGCGCGAGGCCGGCTGCGGAATTTCGAGGTCGTCGCATTGGTACCGGAACTGAACTCTGGCGAATGTGGTCTGATTATCGCGCGCAGAAGATCTCGGAATCTGAGTGGAAAGAGTTCGAAGGTTGTCTTAATTGCGGTCTTGGTTCTTGCAACACTATGGGCACGGCCTCATCAGTGGCGATGATGGTGGAGGCTCTAGGCCTTACCTTGCCAGGGACTTCAACCCACGCGGAGAACTCGCAAGAACGCAAGGATGCCGCGTATGCCACTGGAAAACACATCGTTGCGATGACCGTCGACGGCCGTACTCCTTCCAAGATTCTCACTGCAGGTTCATTTCGAAATGCAGTTCGAGTTCTTCAATCTTGCGGTGGATCGACAAATGCGATTATTCACTTGATTGCACTTTCTGGACGCGTCGATGGCAAGTTGACGATGGATCAAATAAGTTCACTGGGCGAAGGTCTATCAGTCATCGTTGATGTCGAACCATCTGGTCGCGAATTGATTCAAGAGTTTGATCTGGCAGGCGGATTACCCGCCCTAATAAATCAACTGGGTGAGAATTTTGAACTCGATGAAATTACTGCTTTAGGAAGTGCCTGGCGCGAAAACCTGGTCGCACCTGTGCCGAATTCCGTCATAAAGTCATTGGCAACTCCTATCTATCCCAAGGCGGCATTCGGTGTTCTCTTCGGAACACTCGCCCCAAATGGCGCGCTGATTAAAGTGTCCGCAGCATCCAAAGATCTCCTGAACCATACGGGCAGAGCAATCGTCTTTAACGGCTATGAAGATATGCGCACCAGAATTGATGACCCAGACCTAGAAGTTACCAAAGACTCCGTGCTCATCCTCAAGGATTGTGGTCCCGTTGGAGTGCCAGGCATGCCGGAGTGGGGCATGATTCCCGTTCCTAAGAAACTAATCGCCGAGGGCGTAACCGATATGGTGCGAATTTCTGATGCACGCATGAGTGGAACCTCATTCGGTACTTGCATCCTCCATGTATCACCAGAATCAGCGGTCGGGGGGCCGCTGGGTCTGGTTCAAGATGGCGATTTCATCGAAGTAGACATCCCTGCGGGCAAGATCCACCTGCACGTTGATAGCGCTGAACTCGAACGCCGCGGGCGCGAGTGGGTGGCTCCTGTCAGTGAGCATTTGCGCGGTTGGCCATCTTTGTACCAACAACACGTCCTTCAGGCTGATGAAGGATGCGATCTAGATTTCCTACGCCCTACCTCACCCGAGATGCGTAGGTTTGTTCCACCCGTTGTCGGAAGGTCTTAATGACCAAAATTCAATTCGGAACAAAGATAAACAATGCACCTGAAAAACATGCACCTGAAAAACATGCACCTAGTTCAACAACTGCTACTACAGGAGGAAGAATGCGTAAAAAAGGAATCCTCGTTGGCGCCTTGGCTTTTGCTTTGGCGTTCACGGGAATCGGCATTAACGCAACAAGTGCACAAGCCAGTGGAACAGTCATCACCATTTGGCACAACTTGGGCGACACTCAAAACGCAACTGCGGTTAAGGGTCTTACTGACGCCTACACCAAGTTGCATCCCGATGTAACTTTTAAACTCGTCAGCCAACCAGCTGACAATTACTTCGCACTTTTGCAAGCAGCCGCAATCTCCAAGAAAGGCCCAGACATGGCCTTGATGTGGACAGGCCTCTTTGCCCTGCAATATAAGAGTTACCTGCAAAATCTTAAAGGTGTCGTTCCGGCCGCTTCTTTGGCCAAGGAAGGCTCCTTGAATTGGTCTTCACCAAACTTTGATGCCGCCAACGGTCCATATGTCATGCCATTTGATCGCCAGTTCTACATTGGCTTCTACAACAAGGCTGCCTTTAAGAAGGCCGGTGTTGCTGCGGTTCCATCAAACTGGAATGAACTTTATGCAGCATGTACTAAGTTAAAGACTGCTGGTTACACCCCAATCGTTTACGGTAACGGCGGCCAGAGCCTTGGTGCCCTGTACTACCCATGGTACGACGCCAGCTATATCGCCATTGGCGAAAATGCGACTACCGGCATCCATGACCTCTACAGCGGAAAGAATCAATGGAACTCAGCAGCCAACGTCGCCGCTTACACCAAGTACGCAGCACTGAAGTCAAAGGGTTGCACCAACTCCGACGTTCTCACCAAGACCAATAACTTGGATGATTTCCTTGGTGGCAAGGCCGCGATGATTATCGATGGCACATGGGACACCAAAAAGTTCACCGACAAAATGGGAACTAATGTTGCTGCCTTTGTACCTCCATTCTCCGATACACCTATCAAAGGCGTCGTTGAATTTGCTGGTCAAGGCTTGAGCCTCACCAGCTACTCCAAGAACAAAACCGCCGTCGCAGCATTCATGGCTTACATGGCCACAATGGATGCAGCAAAGGTTGTTGATACGGCTGGTCTGATTTCCAACGTGATCGGATCCACCACATCAAACCCAGTGAACCAACAGATGTTGGACTTTGCTGCCAAGGGTGGTTACTCCCGATTCCCAATGCTCGACAACGTCCTTCAAGGGGACATTGTTGATGCTGGAAACAAGATCTTGCCTTCCATCTTGGGTGGTAAGACCTCCGTTGCTGGTGGTCTCAAGCAAATGGCTCAGGTCTGGGCCAACCTTGCTCCTGCCAAGCGCGGGAATTCCTACCAGTAATCCGCACTTCTTCTAGCAGTTGAACGCGAGAGAGCAAGGTTTCTTAACTTTGCTCTCTCGTTCGACACTGTGACCCTGGTCGCGCACTCGCGCTGCCTGAAGTCTTATAAAGATTGATTAGGTGAAATGGCAATTATCAAGCGCGATCTAGGCCACCAGCGCAGAAGAGTCGGCATCTTTTTTATGCTGCCCGCTCTGATTCTGGTCAGCGCTTTCTTGGGCATTCCCATCATCCAAGCGGTGTACTACTCATTTACCCAATGGGATGGTTTGACCGCGATTTGGACCGGGATTAGTACCTACACCCACGAACTTCATGACCCAATTTTCTGGCGGGTTCTTGAAAACAATGGCTTACTTCTTATAGGTATCCCAGTGGCAATGCTCATCCCCATGGGAATCGCTTTTCTGCTCAATGAGAAGGTACCTGGTTGGAAAGTCTTTCGAACCATCTACTTCCTCCCCACTGCTATCTCTTGGGTTGTTATTGGAATGGTCGCTCTCCGCTTCTTCGCGCAAGAGGGGTTACTCAATGGACTTCTCAAAGGTTTCGGTTTGGGTTTTATCCACACCGACCTGCTTTCATCAGAAAAGGGCGCGCTCTTCGCCGTGTCTATTACCTTTATTTGGTCCATGGTTGGTACCAACACCATCATCTTTCTCACCGGCATGGCGACTTTAGATAATTCGCTCAACGAAGCCGCTCGCATGGATGGGGCCAGCAATCTGCGCATTTTCCGCAGCATTACCCTTCCGCAGTTGCGCCGATTCATTCAGTTCTCTTTCATTATTACTGTCATAAGCGCGTTCACGGCGCTCTTTAGTCTCATCTTCGTCATGACTGGTGGTGGGCCAGGCTTTGGCACCACAACGCTGGAATTCTTTATCTACCAGAATGCATTTTCGCGTGGGAACTTCGGTACCGGTGCGATGTTAGGTGTAATCCTCTTTTTGATGATGGCAGTACTTGGCATCGGACAACTCGCCATCATGCGAAGCAGGGACGAATAGCCATGAAATTGAAAATGAAACGAAAAGAATTCATCATTTTCATCATCATGACTCTTTTTGCGGTCGTGATGATTTATCCCTTCTTCTTCATGATCAACACCTCATTCAAATCAAATGCCCAGTTCCTTGGAGCCACGGGTCATTCGATGCTCTCTTGGCACAAGCTCTTCCATGCCCTGCCTGTCGGGCAACAATTGATTAATTCGACCGTGGTCTGCGCAGGTTCAATCGCCATCATTTTGATCGTCAGCACTATGGCGGGTTACTCGCTCTCTAAACTTCGATCCAAACTTTCATGGCTCTTCTTTCTCGGAATTGTTGGCGCGATGTTGATTCCTTTGCAATCGATCATCATCCCGGCCTATATCAACGCCAGCCACCTCAACCTATTATCGGGCTATTGGGGCGCCATCTTTATTTACGCTGCCCTGGGAACACCGTTCGCTACATTCTTAATGACCTCGTATTTCCGTGGTCTGCCTGACGATCTCATCGAGGCCGCAATATGCGATGGTTTGAGTTACCGGAGAATTTTCTCCAAGATCGCCATCCCGTTGGCAATCCCTGCAATCGTCACCATCATCGTCTTGCAATTCATTCAGATCTGGGATGATCTCTTAGTTGGGTTGCTTTTTATTCAAGACCCAAATTATCGAACCATCACAGTCGGCCTAGGGGCTCTTTCCGCCGGGCGCACCACCGACATTCCTGTTTTGATGGCGGGTTCACTTTTGAGTGCAATTCCAGCCGTCGCGGTATATCTTATTTTCCAACGCCAATTGGTTAACGGACTGACGGCAGGTATAGGAAAGTAAGATGCAAAGAATTTCGAACGACCAGATTTCGGTAGAGGTCGATCTTCAGCATGGCGGACGAATTAGTTCGCTGAAGTGGAAAGATTTCGAATTCGTTCTACAGCGACGCGAACATCCCATGGAGTGGGGTTGGTTCGGCATGGTTCCGTGGGCTGGTCGAATTAACGAGGGCCGCATTCGTGACAGTGACGGTGGCGAGCACATCTTGCCCACTAATTGGGACCCTCCCCATGCCGAACATGGTTTTGGCTTTGTTTCCGAATGGGAGGTGACAGGTCCGAATAGTTCTGCACTAGTTATGCCCGAGCCCTATTTTCCAGCGATCGCCGAACAGCGATTTGAGATAGAAAATAATTCTCTAACGTGGACCTTAGAATATTTAGCAAACGGCACCACTTTGCCAGCCTGGGTTGGATTTCATCCTTGGTTTCCCAAGCACTTAGGCGATGGCCCCGAAGTCGAACTTATTTTCGAGGCCGAAAAAATGCTGGTACGCGGCCCGAATTATTTGCCCACCGGCGAATATGTCCCCATTCCCCCAAAGCCTTGGGATGACGCATTCTCTGGAGTTAAAAACGACCCCATTTTGCAGTGGCCTGGGCAGGCAAAGATAAGGATCTCATCTGAAGTTCCGTGGTGGGTGGTGTATACCGAAGACCCCATGGGCATCTGTGTAGAACCTCAGACCGCACCGCCAGATGCGGCAAATCTAGACATCCAAGGAGCGCATCGAGTCAGTGCAACCTTCACTTTCTCTGATTAAGTAAATTTTAACCCGCAAGATCGCCATTGGGTTTTCACAAAGAATCCACATAATCAAGGTCAATCATTTCTTGTAGGGCAACTTAGCCCGTACCTTCAAGGAGTGAGAAAAATGAAATCGAAGAAACTGGTAGCAGCAGCGCTGCTCACCTCAGGTTTGCTTATTGGATCCACTACCTCGGCTTTGGCTGACACGACTCCAGCCCCAACGACCAGTTCGTCCACCTATCAAACCCAATTGGCCGCTTACAAAGCCGCCTTGGCTCAATACAAACTAGATCTTGCGCAAAACAAGGTGGCCTCCATTCAGTATCGAGTCGCTCTTCTTATGAACGACATTAACTACCGTGCCACGATGAACAAGTACTGGGAAGATTGGGCTGCTGCGAACAAGAGTTACGGCGCTGCATGGCAGGCCACATTAGCAACATTCCAAACTGCAAACGCTGCCTATCAAGCAAAGCTTGATCCAATTCAAGCCACTCACAAGAGTGCCATTGCTGCCGCCGATGCTGCCTTCCTTTCAGCAACTTCTGGCACCCCTACAAGTGCCGCTCTTGATGCAGCCCTTGCTGCTCATGCAAGCGCTACTAAGACCGCAAACACAGCATTCACTGCTGCAGAGGCTGCCCTAGGTGCGGCACCAGTTCGACCAGTAAAGCCAGCCGCCTTGGTCAAGCCAGCCCTTCCGGTCAAGCCAGCAGCTCCAGTAAAGCCAGTTGCACCGGTTAAGCCTGTAGCACCTGTAAAGAAGTAAATATTGCGCTAGGAAATAACGAGAGCCTCCCAGTTCACCGACTTGGGAGGCTCTCTTTTTATGTGGGACATAAAACTTGGATTACTGAAACTGGGCGCTAGCCTTTCGCGTCACTTTCCTTGCGACATAACCATGAGTCTCAGCGATCGTTCGCATAATCTTGGGAAAATCATTGAGATCGAAATCGTAAGAAACCTTTTTCCCCTCGCCATCGACAAAAGATCCCCTAACTTTTCGAGGAAGGCTTTTGCTTCCTGAAGCCGCCCCGGCGTTTGCTGCAAATGAAGAACCGTTGTCATTCGCTCGCTCGAAAAAGTAGATGGCTTTATCTGGTTCGTTTACCAAGACAAATGCTTCGAAGGACATGCGCTTTGGGGTGAAACCTAATTTCACATTCAATGCCGGTTCCTCGATCGAGATATCTGCCTCACCACCCAAAACGGGGCTAAAACCCATAGAGACAAACTTGTTGTAGATCTCTTGAACTAAAACTTCCTTCATTTTGCGCCTGGATTCTTTGGACTATTTCAGGGGAAGAACTTCTTTATTGATGCTACGCCTGAGTAATTAGAGAGTCCTTAGAGAAATTGAGGACTAGCCCTCCTCTCTTAGGAAATTCCCTGTACCGTACGTCTAATTATTGGCACTTCACAAAGATGAAAGTTTGCGAACGGAGAGAGCATGGCATATGTGAGCACGTACTTGAATTTCTTGGGTCAGACCGAAGAGGCCTTTAATTTCTATGCTGATGTATTCAACAGCACAAATCCCCCAACAGTTATGCGGTTTTCTTCTACTCCGATGGCTGGGCAGTTGCCCGACGAGGAAAAAGAACAAGCCATGCATGCATCTCTCGAGATCATCGATGGCCATATGTTGATGGCAACAGATTCGCTTCGTTCAATGGGTCATGAGGTCAGAATAGGCAATAACACCACCATCAGCCTCAATCTTGATTCCAACGAAGAAGCCGATCGCATCTACGGCCTACTTTCCCAAGATTCCACCGAGAGAGCCGACATGCGTCAAGAGTTCTTCGGCTACTGGGGTTCCTGCCTTGATCGTTTTGGCATCCGTTGGATGATCAACGTTGCCCCCAAGAATGACTAACCAACCGTTAAGAAAATAGGAACTGCCTTCAACGCCTGGCTTACCGGGCAATTTGCCTTGGCATTTTCTGCCGCAACAGCAAAATCCTCAGCGCTCAAACCTGGAACTTCACCACTGACATGAAGCCGAATTTCCGTAATTCCGACACCAGGTTGGAAATCAACCTCTGCTGAGGTACGAAGTTGAGTCGGTGGCGTTCCCGCTTTTGCAAGTCCATTGGAAAAAGCCATGGCAAAACAGGTTGAGTGCGCGGCCGCAATTAGCTCCTCGGGGCTTGTCACACCATTTGGTTCAGCACTTCGGGCCGGCCACGAAACCGGGTAAGTTCCGATCCCCGATGAGTCAAGACTGACTTTGCCAGCCCCGTTCAATAAATCTCCGTCCCATACTGCCGATGCTTTACGTGTTGTTG
>JBAXOT010000021.1:0-32657 GCA_037133095.1 Actinomycetes bacterium | reverse complement strand
GTGATGCAATAGCGGCAAAAGCGATGACAGAATTGATTGAGACCATGCCACATTGAAGTTGTGAAGCGATTTTCTTGCCGTCCTTTTTAGAGAAGACAGAGGCGGCTAATCCATATCGAGTGCTGTTGGATAGAGCGATTGCTTCATCAATATTTTTCACTCGATTAATCCCAAGCGTAGGACCAAAAGTTTCTTCTTGCATCGCGATTGAGCTTTCAGGCACATCAACCATGATCACCGGCTCAACAAATGGTTCCTTCACCGAATCAACACTTCCCACCACAAATTTCGCCCCTAACCGGGCAGCATCATCGAGATGGTTCTGAATTACATTGAGTTGACTTGGCATGGTGGCTGGTCCGTAATTTGTTCCTGCAGATACCTCTCTAGCCATGCGGGAAATTTTCTCGATAAAGGAATCCGCAACCGAATCGACTACATAAACGCGTTCGGCTCCGATACAAGTTTGACCAGCGTTGGACATTGCAGACCACAACGCGTACTCAGCGGCTTTATCGAGATCCGCATCGGCGGCGACGATGACCGGATCTTTTCCGCCGCATTCAAGGACATAGGGGACCATTCGTTCGACGCAGGCGGCGGCAACTTTCTTCGCCGTTCGGGTGGAACCCGTGAAAGAGATTTTGTCGACTGCACTTTCGGTCAACGCCTTGCCCGTTTCAGGAAGTCCAGTAACAACTGAAAAAATGTTCTCAAATGGTGCGATGGATGCGAAGGTTGCCTCCAAATACTTTCCTACACCGGGGGTAAATTCGCTTGGCTTAAAGACCACGGTGTTACCAGCAGCTAAGGCGTAAGAGATTGAACCCATGGGGGTGAAGATGGGGTAGTTCCACGGGCCAATTACTCCAACCACGCCAAATGGCGATCGCTGAACTTCTGACTTCATATTGAACATCAGCAACCCAGATGGTCGGGTTTGAGGTTCGAGATTTCTTTTAGCATTTTTTGCTGCCCAAGCGAGATGGCCAATTGCGAGCGAAGATTCAAGCGTCGCATCACTAATCGGTTTGCCTGTTTCGGCGGCCACAATCGCTGCAACGTCCGCCAAGTGATCCGTCAATGCCGTGCACCAATCCAGTAACACTTTCCGTCTACCTGCAAACCCCAGTCGTTGCCAACCAAGGAAGGCTCGTTTGGCTGCCTCAACCTTTTCTCTGACCTCAGAAGGCGAGGTGTTTTCAAATTCTTGCGCCAGCACACCAGTTCGAGGGTTATGGGTTGCGAATGTAGTTTCCATAAGGCAAGACTAAACTTAATTCGTGAGTGAGTTAATAAGGCCAAGCACCGTTTTACCTGCGAATCGCAAGCCAATCACTATTCGAACCGCCGACGGGCTAAATCTCATTGGTGAAGTGGCAACCCCAATTGGCGAGCGACTCGGCTCGGTTCTCTGTCTGCATCCCAACCCAACGGGTGGCGGAATGATGGATAGCCACGTTTTTCGAAAGGCGGCGAACCGCTTGCCAGCCCTGGCCGGGCTCGAGATTATTCGATTCAATACTCGTGGCACCACCAGCGATGCGGGCACCAGCGAAGGTGAGCACGATTTCGGCAATGCTGAGAAATACGATGTTGAGGCTGCTATCAACTTCGCCTTTGACGAGGTAGGCGTCGACAATCTCTGGGTTGTTGGCTGGAGTTTTGGAACTGACCTCGCCCTGCGCCACGCCCATGACCCCCGCGTAAAGGGTCTGATCTTGCTCAGCCCGCCGCTGCGCTATTCCCAGCCCGAGGACTTGGAATTTTGGGCGACTGATTCCAGGCCCCTGATTGGACTGATTCCCGAACACGATGATTATTTGAAACCCGAAGCGGCCCTCGAACGATTTTCTGTCATTCCCCATATTCAGTTAATCAATGTCGACGACGCCAAGCATCTCTGGGTGGGTGAGCCGATGGTCCACCGGGTTCTGAGCGAGATTGTCCGCGTTATCGCGCCCTCGAGATTGCCAGTTCCGCTTGAATATTAAATTTTCTAAAATTTTCGAAAATCTAGAAATTTTTTGGAATATTTGAAAAATCGGAATCGTTAAAAAAGGTGAACTCGCCATAGTGGGGGTTCACCGAAAGCACCGAGCCAGTTGTTCAGGCTTGCTGATCGATGGCTTGAAGGGCACGTAGGTATCTCGCTAAGAAAAAGGAGACATCAAAATGTCGTACACAATTGTTAAGAACGATCGTCGCTCTACATTTCCTTCTATTGCAGAATTCTTTCCCAATCTGCAGGCATGGTCAGTTGGATTTGATCGGGAATGGCGTCAACTAGAAGAACTTCAGAACAACTTTATGGGTGGCACCTCGTCCTACCCTCCTTACAACATTAAGCAAATTTCCGAGGATAAGTACGAGATTGAAATGGCGGTGGCCGGTTTTTCGAAATCGGATTTGCAAGTTGAAATTCATAACAACCAGTTGACTATCGAGGGATCCAAGCAAATGGTCGAGGATTCCGGCGAAACCTCCTATGTCTACCGAGGAATCGCAGCTCGCCAATTCCGCCAATCCTTCGCTCTTGCAGATCACGTCAAAGTGGTTGGTTCAGAATTGAAGGATGGAATTTTGCGCGTCGATTTAGTGCGCGAAATTCCTGAGGAGAAGAAGCCTCGTCTGATCGAAATCCAGTAAGAGTGCATGAGAAAGTCCCGCTCGCGTTAGTAATACCGCAATGCGAGCGGGACTTTTAGATGAAAATCACAACTGTATGAGCGGTGACACTCTTAAGGCAGTCACTTCAGGCAGATTATCGTTTTCGCGCCTGCGCGAACATCTATCCTTGAGTCATGAAAATTAAAACGCCCCTTGTTGTCATGGTTACTTCACTGATTTTGACCTTGGCAACCCCGGCGTTTGCTGCTGATCCATCACCATCACCAACAGACTCTCCAACGATGTCGCGGGCAGATACCCTGGCACTTATTCAGGATTAATACATCACAGAACTCAATGCTCAGTTGGCGCGATTTTTGGCAGTCAAGAAAATCTTTCAAACCGATCCCACTCAGATGCCCGCATTTAACAAAATATTTACTGACTTTATGGGTTCCAAAACAACCATCGAACACGATGTAGCAGATCCAAATTCCGATTTGTCGGCAACGCTCGCTTTTAGCGAAGAGGAAACTGTGGAATTTAACAACACATTGATGTTGCTAGAGAAGCAAGTCTCCAAGAAGAAAACCATTTCCTGTATTAAGGGAAAAGTAGTCAAGAAAGTTTCGGCTTTTGCACCGAAGTGTCCTGCTGGTTACAAAAAGAAGTAATCGCAAGTTTTGTGATGTTAGGCGCGAAGTTCAATCCAACATTTTCAAAAATTGGACTTCGCCTAAAAATATGTGACTGGTCAACTCGACAAAAGCATAAATTTTTCTCGCGAAAACTCTCCTTTTTTCACCTATATTGTCCAAACAAACGAATGCAAAGAGAGGCATTCTTATAGGGTCTCAATCGAAAATGGAGGAATAGTCAATGGATGCAACAAGTGAACACCAATGGTCGGTTAAGTTGCCTGGCCAAGAAGAAAAATTCGTGAGTACGACTACGCTTCAGATGTGGGCACGAAGTTCTGTCATTCGTCCAGATACTTTAGTAGTTGAAGTATCTTCTGGAATGTCATACCAAGCCAGTCAGATCCCCACAGTTTATTCGACTAAATCATACATAACCGCACTTTTACTATCGTTCTTTGTCGGTGTATTTGGAATTGATCGATTTTATCTGGGTCAGACGGGCCTTGGGATTGCAAAGCTTTTAACATTCGGTGGATGTGGAGTTTGGTCTCTTGTTGATTTCATTTTGATTGCTATGAGAAAGGTTACAGATTCTGAAGGAAATCCCTTGGCTTAGTTCTAAAGCTATATTTACATGCTAACTCTCGTGTTGGGTAGACACAACACTATTGTGCCTCGGGTCTATCTAGCGGTTTTTAGTTATATTGCCATTGCTCCGGAAGCGATACTTCCTGTCTGTCCTATACATTATCTATTTGGAATAAACTGTCCCGCTTGCGGCGCCTCACGTGCAATGAGGTCGATTATTTCCGGCCATTTGCTCATGGGATTTCAAGAGAATCCATTATTTGCCTTCTCCCCTGCACTTGTTTACATAGGCGTCGTCGTTGAAAGGAGGCACTCCAAACTATTTCTATACCTATATATCTCTTTCATTTTCCTCTTGACATTGGGTTTCACGCTCTGGCGAAACTTGAATTGTTGAGAAGAGAAAATAATGTCTTCAATATCAGATAGGTGGACCTCCAAGGGGAAATGTTTGATTTGAATTAAATTTAGTCTAATCAAAGGCGCCCAGTAGCACTGCAACTATCCAAAATTGATACTGAAAAAAAGAGAATTTCGATAAAATCAAAGTTTGTATAGATAGAATCTTAAAGTTATCTATCGTGGTACTTTCCCCTCATGATATCGACTTTTAGTTGGATATTGACTATTGGGTTCTTGGTTCTGATTGTCGCTATCGATTTAGCTTATGCAATTCGTCGGAGACAATTGGAAACGACGACGACGGAAGCATTGGTGTGGTGTGCCATATATGTGGGTTCGGCAATCGCATTCGGCATATTTCTAGGATCATGGTACTCCCCGGAAAAACGGAGTGAATTTTTCACAGGATGGTTAACGGAATATTCGTTGTCTATAGACAACATTTTTGTTTTTATCTTAATCTTGACGCGTCTCAAGGTGCCAAAAGAGAGACAGCAGATAGCTTTATTGGGTGGAATATCTCTTGCGTTGGTTCTGCGAATATTTGCTATTTTGCTGGGAGTGGCAATTCTAGATCGATTTAAAAGTGCGTTTATTTTGTTTGGTTTATTTTTAACATATCTAGGAATAAAAACTATGGCTCAATCTCTTGAGCAAGAAGGCAATTGGTCGGATTCTAGATTGGTTAAGTTCCTTGAAGCAAGAAATTTGAAGCCTTCAATTTTGGCTTTGGTCGCTCTCAGTTTAGCTGATCTATTTTTTGCCTTGGATTCCATTCCGGCAGTTTTGGGAATAACTGAGGACATCTACGTAGTGGTCACCGTTAATATTTTTGCTTTGCTCGGGTTGAGGCAACTTTACTTTTTAATCGGCAATCTAATGTTTAACTTGAAGTATCTCACCCAAGGCGTTTCATTTGTTTTGGCGTTCATAGGAGTCAAATTAATTTTTCATGGGCTTCGAGGAGTGGGGGTGACACATGTAGGAACTATTCAGGTTCCAGCAATCTCTGTCAGTGAAAGTTTGAAGGCAGTTTTAGTTTCATTAAGCATTGCTACGATTGCAAGTCTCGTTAGTATCTTCATGAATAGAAAAGAAACTTAATTGAAAGTCACGCTCTAAAATTGTTTATTGGGTTATCTGAACCTGCTCATTCCATAAAAAGTGGAATATTTTATTTTTTGCAAAGCAATCCAACTCGGAACTGAAAGACAACAATTATTTGACCAATCTAAATAGAACCAGTGGGTATCTAAATCCACGCCCGGAGCTGGCAGCTACCGAAGCTCGAATCATGTTGACTAAAATGAAAATTCCGATTGGGATAATTACTATTATGTAGACGATTGCACCAAGTGCTAGTCCTAGTCCCGCGGTTAAGATTCCCACAAAAATATAAATTACAAAACTTACTGACCAAAAAATGAGCCAAAACAAGTGAAAATTGATGGATTCAATTGTATGTTTTCGAACAAATGGATTGCTTTTTGAAGAAGATTTGATAATCAAAGGTGGTAACCAGAGAATGAGACCTACTGCAAAACCGATTCCAAAGAAACTTAAAAGAATTCCAAACAGACTCAAAAGAAACGGAGTCAGGTGACCCCACATGGCGTATTGCCGGGCCGAAGTGTCGCTTAATAAACCAGAACTTTCTGTGGATAAGAAATTAGTGGAAGTTGTTGAATGTGGTGTTCCACCAAATGGATCTGAATAAACTTGGGAGTTAGAATTTCCACATACTGAACAAATGGTGGCTGTAATCCTAGATCCACATTTATCGCAGTTATGCCCAAAGGACATTTTGGCTTTGTTCCTTTCCGCTCGTGTTCAATACAGAGGCTTCAATCAAAACTTCCAAAGGAAATTTCAAATTCTCGGTCATGCTCTGTCATTCTATCGAGCAGGAAAATTCGAAACCTCTCGGAGCAAAGGCAATTTGAAATAATTACGAAAATGACCAGTCATTTCTTACAAAGTTTTCTTTTTAATGGCTCAACCATTGTTTACTTAGAATTAGTGTGGAATCGTACGCGAAATCTCTAAGACTGCCAATTCATAGAGAAAGTGGGAGGGTGTTTTCAGTGAGCATGCCTTCGGTTAATGATTTATCAAAGAACTTCACCACTCCAAATGTTCGAGCTCACGGTCCGCGAAATGCCTCGAGGTTGCCTCTAATAGTCGCAGGTGTATTCGTAACGTTCAGCGTTGCTCTATACCTTCTCGGTTCTACGGACAAAGTTGAATTTTCATATGCTGGTTATCTGTTTACACCTCTGGGAGTAGTTTTTTCTCTTGCCTGGGGTCAGACTCTGGACATAAGGGGGCGACGAGATGTTTGGTATAGCCCTTCGACAAAACTTTTAGTAGTTCTTAAGATTTTAGCTGCGACTAGTTTCTTGATCGGAATGCTTCACATGTGGCGTATCGCGACACATATCGCTCAAATGGTGGCGAATTGAGAAAATTCAGTTCGATAATAATTTCTCTTTTTCTTGCCTTTTCCTCGTCGATGCTGGCTCAGGTGGCTAGCGCTCAAATAAATTTTCCAACGATTCTTTCAGATGTGGGTAATCGTGCTATTCATGAAGTCGGAGATTGTCTGAATTCAAAGAACAGTTTGCAAGTTTTTTACCTAGTCGATTCCTCTGGCAGCCTTCAACAAACGGACCCCTCAAATTCTAGGGCCGAAATTCTTGCAAACTCCCTGAGTCAGCTTTCTGATGTTAGGCCCGGTTTGAAAGTTTCCTTTTCGGTTGGCACTTTTGGCGAAAAATTTACTCTTTTGAAACCTTGGACCTCGTTGACCAAATCGAATGTGCAGGTGCAAGTTGGTTGGATGAAGAATATTTTGCCAGGACTAAATAAAGAAAATTGGACTGACTGGCGACTTGGTTTACTCAATGCAGAACAGCAATTAGCTTCGGTGAGAAATAATCAAAATCCGAGTTGTCAGGTACTCGTGTGGCTTACTGATGGAGGGATTGATTTAAAGGGCGATTCAGGATTCAGTCTGGCACATTCGGCGATAAAACAAATATGTGGAACTGGTTTAAATGATCCCGCATCTACGATAAATCATCAAGCAATTATCATGAGGATGCGGCAAAGTGGAGTCAGTGTTTTAGGTGTTCTCCTAAAACGTGACGATCAGTTGAATAAATTGAAGACGGGCAATTCGGCAAGCAAAATAAATTATGAACAGCAATATTCAAGCATGTCATTCATGCAGCCTATTGTAGAAGGTAAGGCAATCGTAGATGGGTATATCTATTCGCAAGGTGAAAGTACTTTTGCTTGTGGGGAGAATCCAATTCCTGCGGGTCAAAGTGCAGGCGCATTGTTAACGGCTAGCGATCCATTAACGTTGGCACTTCAATTTGCCCGTATCGTTGCCGCAACGACAGGTGGCTCGAAAGCAGTGGTGTCTGGAGCAAATCCCGCTAAGTTTCTAGTTGAACCTGGTGTGCATCATTTCACTGCTCTAATTTCATCAAAAGATTGGGCTTTGAAAAATCCTTCTGGAAACATTATCGCAACCCCCACTTCTGGATTGAGTTCAACACAAACAGCTGGGGCTTATCAGTTGAAGTTCACGATCCAAAGTCAAAGTGATTTTGGCGTTTGGACTATTGAAAATACTTCAAATTCGCAAGCGGATGTTTACTTGTATACGGACTTAAGTATGAAACTTACATCCCAAAGTTTTGTGCTAGGACAACCTGCAACTTTGAGCGGGAAAGTCTTAAATGAATCGAATGTTCCTGCCGACCTAACCAAGTTTGGATCAAGTCAATTGCATGTAACCGCAGTCGGCCCTGATGGTTCAAATTCACAATCTGTTCCATTAAAACTTAACCCGAAAACTGGTCTATTTGGGGGAGACTTTCAGGCGTCCAACGGAGAATCAAAAGTTACCTTTAATTTGACTCTAAACTTGACGACTTCGTCTGGTCTACATTTGGAACCTTTGACCTATCAATACGAAGCCCAAGTTGGCCTTCCACCGGACTATCCATCCATTGTAGGCTCAGCAATTCACATGAGTGAATTGGCAGGCACTAAAGGAAAGTCTAATGGGGTTCTAGATCTTGTTGGATCTAAGCAGTCAGATGGTCAAGTGTGCTTTGATCAACCCGTCGTAAAAATTGATCCTAGTCCAAGTCGCGTATCAGAGTATCGATGGAATTTACCTAGTTCCTGCGTCTCCGTTCCGGAATCCAGTGTCGCACGAGTTAAATTATCTACATCCAATTCGACTCAAGCTTCCGGCATAGTTTCTGGAGTTATACCAGCGGTTTTCAAATCGTCAAAGAATTCTGCGGTTCCAATCAGCGAGGGAATTGCCTTTGATTTCAATTCGAAAGTCCATGTAGATCCAACCGTTCGAATCTTGGTTCTGTTAGGGCTTTTTATTCTGGGTGTCTTGATACCTTTGTCGGTTCTATATTCGCTGGCATACCTTAATTCCAGACTCTCTTGGGGTAGAGGAGTTGAAAAGGCAGTTGTTCCAGTGAAGTTATCTTCGTCTGGGATTTTATCTAGAAGGAACGGTGCTGGTTCGGCTCTGATTGCTGCAAGTGAATATAGGCCTGTGAATTCCCCAGGGGATCGAGTACGTAGTTATCTTGATGAGTGGAGTGATCCCAACGGATCATCCGGAACGGTTCAGTTGGTAGGTTTGGCACCCAAGAATCCATTTGCGGAGCCAAAAGTGATAGGAAAATCAGATGGAGCTTCCCGAATAATTACTTCATTTGGATTTATGAATCAAGATGGAACTGCAGGTCAGTTCAAAGTAGATATCGCAGATTGTTGGTACCTTGCTTTTACTAATTCAGAATTAATCGCGGGGGCAGAAAGCGGAAATTTTAATGGCTCTCTAAACTCCTTTATTCGTGTCACTCCAGGAGATCTTACGAAAATTGATGCGAGAAATTCTTCAATCGCAAACTACTCTGGGTTAAAAGATATTGCACTACTGTCGAAATACTCTCTCGCGGCTCCAAAAGAAAATCCTCGAGATGTTCCTAGTCCGAAGTGGTGGCAAAAGAAATCGAGAGTAAAGGAAACCTCGACTCCGCGTTCTAGTACACAACCCGAAGTGACCGATCCTTTTGGTGACTCCGGTTTCAAAAGTTCGTCGGCGGACTTTGGAGCAGATATTTTTGACAAGAAAAATTCGTTTGGGGATCTCGGAAATACTCTTGGGAAATCTAACCCTTCATCACCGAATCCTTTCGACTCGGGTAGTAAGAATCCCTTTGATGATTAACATTTTGCTTTATTTACCTACTGATTAAGAGGAGAAAGAAATGCTTCGTCCGTTTCTGCTAGTTGGCGTAGGTGGCTCAGGAGGCAAGACTTTGCGTGCGATGCGAGTCGTTCTAGAGCGCAAATTAGTTGAAACACATGGATGGGACGGAAGTTGGCCAGAGGCTTGGCAAATGCTTCATTTTGATACGCCCACAAATCAAGCAGATAAATTTCCTGCAGCGCCCTTTCTTGCGCCCAATCTCTATCGAGGTCTTGCCCCAGAAAATACGGCTTACGAGGCGCTTGCCGCGGCGCTCGTAGGACAGGCTCACAGCAATATTCGTCTTCCAAAGAATGATATGAATAGATTTGCAGACTGGATGCCACATCCAGCCGCTGTTATCACTCCGTTGCAGGATGGTGCTGGGCAATTTAGAGCAATCGGGCGTGCGGTTGCGGTTTCGAAGCTAAAACGAATTCATGAAGCGGTAGTAGGTGCTGTAGGAAGGTTGCAATCGGCAGAAGCCACCAATCAATTGAACGACCTGGCTAGCAAACTTGGTATGCAAGCAGGAGGAGTCGCGACTCCAGCCGTTATCGTGATTTCTTCTTTGGCTGGAGGGTCAGGTGCTGGTGCATTTATTGACGTGATGGAGGCAATTAAAATTGCTAGTGGTGATCAGTGGCTGCAGCGCCCGATTGCTTTCCTCTACACGGCGGAAGTCTTTGAAAGTCTTGGAAAAGGAGTCGAGGGAACAGCTGCGAATGCACTCGCCGCCCTGTGCGAGTCGATGTCGGGGCTGTGGGCTGGGACGCCGACTCCTGAGACGATCGATCTCTATCAAGGGCTGGGACTGATTCCTTCAATAGGTGCGGGCTACGTTTTGGGCGCCCGTCACACTTTCCTAATTGGGCGGCGTAATAGTCTTGGAATTGATTTCCTAACTCCTGATGCTGTCTTTACTGCGGTTGCCTCCTCGCTCGGTGCCCTGATCTCGGATGAAAAAGTTCAAGACCAGTTCTGGAATTACTACTTAAATAATCTGGAAGCCACTGGCTCTAGTCCTGCTCAATTAGCAGACTCAACAGGGTTATTGACGAGACATCTACATAATTTACCAGGCAATGTTCGCCCGCCTTTTTCTTCCATGGGCTTTGCTCGACTATCCTTGGGGCGAGATCGTTTCCGACAATTTTGCAGTGAGATTATTGCCAAAGACAGCGTTGAGAGACTGTTGGAAAGTCACTTGCGAAATTTGCCGATCAGCGACTCTCGAACGAATGAAGAGAAGTTACGCGACTCGGTCTCCGACTCCTGGCTTCAGTTCCTGGAAGATTCAGGATTAAATGAACGCAACCCTGCCAATGATGTTATCGACGCGCTTCGTCCGCCGGATCAGAATGTTCGTAAAAGCTCGTTTCGTGAAGGGGCTTTAGCTCATGCTTCCTTGTCTATGAATCGAGACGGGTTAACACCATTGGAATGGCAGTCGGGCTTCCTTAATTATCTTGAGCGGAATAAGGCGGAATATCTGTCTCAGGAAGCCCATCTTCGTAATGGCTCTGTTCGAGCGTGGGTGGCACAAATTTCAGATCAATTCCCCAAGTATGTCGCTCGCTGTATTGGACGGTGGGGATTGCCAGTCGTTGTCCGCCATTTAGAAGAGTTAGACCGAGAGATTGGTTTCTATCTCACCGAGTTAGCCAACGAGAAGGCAGAGTTGGAGCGCATCTTAGGAAGTCTGCAGGGCAGTATTCACCAAGCGTTGACAGCATCTGGACAGCAAAGAATGCCGGCAGCTCATCCCGATGTTCAGACGGCCGCGATGCGTCTTTCCAATGGGCTCGGCGATTTCGCAGCTGAGATTGACTTACGCAACACAGCAATCGAAGTAATCACAGACTTTAAGGCAGGTCTCTTGGCTGGGCTTCGAGCTGCATGCATGGGAGGTGTTTCTACTTTAAAAGAAAAAATTAAAGTGGATCTCATGCCCGATGGGCGAATCAATGACTTCAAGAATTGGCCCGATGCGCTTCATCCGGATGTTCCCTTGCGTTTCACGCCACCCCCTAACGAGCGATTGTTGATTCCTGTTGATAACTACCCAGCGGAGTATTCGCGGCTTGTGACTGAAACTCTGACAACAGAGGAGCGCACTGCAGAGAGAAATGATGCGGATAAAGTTGCGGTCAAGATTCTTCTCGGTGATGATGGACTCAACCCTGATGAGCCCCGATGTGGTTTCAATTTTTTTACTCAGTCTGCTGCGTGGGTCCCCACTAATCGTTTTTTTCGAGCGAATGCTGATGAAAGTTCTAGGAAGGCTGTTTATTCTCTTGCTTCTGATCCACAAATATATTTGGATCGTGCACGACGTTGGATAAGTCGGCCTAGTACTGCATTCGGTGATTATCTCAATGTCTCGCTAGCGGAATACTTAAGTGTTGGCGCCGCCGAGGAGACAGCTCTGATGCAGCGAAGAAATACTTTTGCGCAAGAGATGGCAGGAGTTCTCGACGCCGCGGCGCCATTAATTAAGGTTAATACGACCGTGCTTGCAGCCGTTCACCCCAACGAATCAGCAACTGATTTTGTCACGTTATTTAGCGTGGTTCCTTTTGCCAATGACAGTCAAATGCGCGATCTCTTTGAACATATTATTACCACTGCCGGCTTGCAGGATACGGAAGCGCGGGCGGCCCTGGGGGCCATCGGAGAAAGTGCTACACAAACAATCGATGTTTATTCCATGCAACGCAAGCCATTCCAACCAATAGTCTATGACTCAATAATGACACCGATATCAGCATCGTGGTCACGAGCTTCCATGACCAGAGATGGAAGAGCTGGCTTTTGGCAGTGGCGTCGAGCCCGAAACCTGCGGGAATTCATCCCTGCGGACCAAATCAAAATCCATGCAATGATACGGGGTTGGTTTGTCGCTACCGCACTCGGATACTACCGATCTACGGGACATGACGAATTAGGTCCTAAAATTGAAATCTGGTCCCCAAATGGTGGTTGGCTCTCTTTCCCTCACCCTCTTCTTTATCCTGGAATTGCTGAAGATAATCAATTTCTAGGGACTGTCTTGGAATCACTATCCATTGCTCTTGCACTAGGTAATTCCAATATCCAAAATCCTCTTGGACCCTTGCTTCCCTACAAGAGGCTGATTGAATTAGGTTCACTTGATACGCCACCACTTCAAGAATTGAAACAATGGGTAATCTCGGGAGAGCAATCCAGTGATGCACCCATCCCACGTGAAGAAAGAGCAGGGACAAAGGATCAGACTGAAGAAGAAAGAAGAACTGCGTTAGCGTCATTCTTCAATTCTCAGAGAATCAATTACGAAACTCTATTCAATAAATATATCGCTACGGGAGACCCATACGTAGTTCAAAGAAATTGGGAGATTGCTCCATACATATTCTCAGACCTTCAATTATTAAAGGAAAATATTGAATCCATGACTACAGAAGAATTCAACTAACGTCATGGCAACAAATCCGTGGCCTGGCGAGTCAATAAATGTGATACTTCTTCCCGAAGGCGAACTTGGTCTCGCCCTCCGAGAAATTGCACAAGCTTGGACAAAAGCGGGATTGTTAAGTCAAGCTGTATGGGTAACTCCACAAGGTTCGAAAGAAGAATCGACTAGTTCGCGTTTGCGAGGTGAAGTATTTGATCGCTTCCAATCTGGTGAAGTCGACGTTCTAGATGAAATTGCAAGGTATAGACAAAAAATCGTTCGGATTGTGGTATTACGTTTTTTTGCGAACCAAAACGAAGATAGTTCTCTTCAATCGCATTATTTTAATCTATTGGACACCCAGATACGTGGCGGAGTTCCCGCAACCACTTTAGTCGAGAGAATAAATGCAATAATTTCGATTAGTGGAGTTCAAAATGTAATTAGTTTTGTCCAGTTGCAAATCCCTTGGACCTACCAGGTGATTATTGCTCCCGAAAATCGGATATCTCCGCTTGGCGTTGACTCTGGGATAGGAGAGCCTCGTCTGCTTGAGCGTCTCGCCATAGCTAATGTTGCCTCCATAAGCGGCATCTGGGCTGGAGCACCCAAAGGAATATTCGAAATGGGAGAATTTAGGAATAGTTCAACAACAGACCGAATTTGGGTTATTCGATCATTCGTTCGCGGCGTAATCAGTGAAGGTCTGGCGAAAAGTCAAGCTGCCAAGTCACTTAAGGCTGCCCTTAATCCCGAAGATTTGATGTTTCGACCAGAAACGGGAATTCAACTTGATGGGATTATGTATCTCAGTGAAGGTCAAATACCAAAATTGATAAGTCAAATGATCGAAAATTCCTTTGCATTTGAAAATCGCGAATTAGCTTTTCGTCCCTTTCGACAAAATGAAGGACTAAATCGTAGAAAAATTGGAGTAATTCGACAAGTCCTTGATTTTCTTTCCTTCACGAAGGATAAGGCTATGGCGATTCCCGGATGGATAGTTAACAGAGTCATCTCCTTGGTGAATAGAAAATTCAATCGGGTTTTTCAAGGTGAAGATGGAGCTGCCGAGGTAGATGCGAATATCGACTTGAATCGTCGAATTCTAGACAAATTGGACAGAGAGATTTTAGAAAAGGCTTTATCTATTGAAACTATGAAAGAGAAGGCATTAGCTGAAATCTCAAAAGAAAAGATTGTTGGAGAAATCCATTCGAGTCACCTGCTTTGGCGCAAAATTCGACAGTATATTTTTGCAAATTTAGATGGTTCAGAGAACCCGGAAGGTATTGAGAGCCTCGAAAGAGACGGACTTCGACCGGTGGTCGGAAGTGTTTCTAGTCTCCTCTTCGATCCGTTAGATACTTGGATTCCGCAAAAAGCCTTTTCCGAAATCATAAGTGAAAAGAATCATCCCTTATTAAAAATAGAAAAAATTGATTTCGATAACATTGGGTTAGTTCGCAAGGCACTGGCTCTGATTCAAAGTGAGCGGGTCAAATTGGAGTCCGAGGTTCATCGGCTACTGGTTCCGACAGAATATTTGGCTGAAGTTAATTTAGAAGAAACAAAAAATGAAAAAGTGACGAATATATCTGAAGAACAGACATCTGAGACGACTGTCAATCTAGTCACTCAAAATGAAAGTGATGATTATGGAACTTTAGAAGATTTAGCGCCCAGAGCCATTGTCGTTTCGAATCTAAATCCTTTTGAAGGAGTAGAAATTGATTAATGAGGAAGAACTCAAAAAAATAGAAGAATCGCTCACCGTGTGGATACAAGAACGTGAAGGCACGTTTTCATGGAAATTGATTGAGATGTTGGAAAACGAAATTCAAAGCCTTAATTCAGCAGGCAGGCATGACTACATGCAGTTGAAATCTATCAGCGCGCCTGAATACGAAGAGTTGATGAAAATGCGAAAGGTTTTCTCCCGAAAGTTAATTTCCGCATTTATTTTTTCCATTCTTCTTTTCGCGATTGTTAGTGCATTAAGAACTCTTTTCCCAGCTCTAACTTTCCTTAATATAATAAATTGGCCACTTAGCGAACGAATCGTCTTTAGTGTTGGTGTCTTCTTAGTCCTTTTTCTTTCTAGTATGGCCTCCTACTACCGAAGATGGTCCACATTTAAACGTCAAATGGAACTTTCGCTTTCAAATATGAATTATTACGTTTCATCGGTCGCATATTTACAAGATGAAAAGGAACGACTTGAAAGTGTAAAGATCCAAGCAATAAGTTGGTTGAAATTGCTCAGCGAATGTTTACACAGACCTTGGAGTGTTTCTCAATCCTGGCTGGAAGATCCAGCAGAAGGTATTGACTATGAATATCTCCCATTAAATATTCGACTGGCTCGAGCATATGTAAAAGATGATGCCATGCAAATGAGTTTGAATCGGAAAATCGTGCAAAGAGTGATGTGCAGAGGCTGGAGATCTAAGGCATTTGATGAATTAGTAAGTGAAGTCTCTTCGAATCTAGGATTTGATGATTCAGGATTTAATATCGGTACGTTAGAAAATGACTTGCCGGAATCTCCGAATCACCACCGAAGCATGATGCTCAACGAAGTTCGACGAATTCGATCAGAGTCTTTCAACGCTGATTCCGGGAGCAGCATGATGACTGAAAGAAGGGAAGCAACATTGATTGTAGGGGAGAAGAAAGTCGGGGAGGCGGCTGAATTTATTCGAGAGACAATTATTCCTGCGCTAAATATTCCAGTTGTTGCGTTGTCTAGAGACCCACTTGACAAGATTGAGTGGAGTTTGGGTGGTGGAGAGAATCAGAATGTCGAGCATTTCTTAACTAGCATTTTTGAAGAAAGTTCACAGCAAGTTCCAGCATTATCTATTCATATATTTTCATTGACTGGCCAGGCAAATGCAGTACATTCTGAATATAAAAGTTTTGGCTTCGTAGCAAATGGTTTGCCAATTCACGACCCACACGTGCAATCAATCCCAAGGTTGGGCGATGAACTGAAAGGCCTTGAGTTGGCGATAAGAGTTGATTTAGCGGGACCCATGCAAAATAGCGATATTCAAAGTCTTGCCGGCGGTAAGGGAATCTCCACTGGTCATCAAAATGAAGTTTCTTTCCAGCCAGATTCAGATTTCAATTAGCCTAATTGGGTATCTCGGGTTCGTATGAAAAGAGGTTTCATTTTCTTCGGCGTTCTTGTACTTGGTCTTCTTGTCGGCTGTTCGCCATCTGCTTTTATTCATAATAAGCCATATATTGATGGCTACAGATATGGGCAAGAATTAAGGAACGTAAGCACGAAATTTAATGAATTTAGAAATTTTTTCTCGACCAAGGAGTTATCAGATAAAAGTATCTCTCCGAAGAAGTTACGAGCATTTTGTGAATTGGTCTGGCCGACCTATGGTTTGCAAAAGGGAATGTCCAACACCGTGAAAAATAGAAGTGATTTCATAAATGGATGCATCAGAGGCGGTAAGTAGCACTAATTCTTCTGACTTCAAATTAAAGAATCGGAAAAAGTCTGGGTTTCGCTTCCAAGAATGCAATCAACACTTCGATCCCCGTTACTCCAAGAATCCGACGTGGGGAAGAGAATATTGGTTTGTGCGCTTTGGTATTCGGTTACCATAGAAGATTGCAAAGTATTTGCTAATTTGTTTAGGTCAGACTTACAGATATCCTCTGATTCCAATTTGATTTGCGATAAGTCGTAAGTTCCGAGATTCAGGGCACCTTTGAAAATAACTTGCCAATGATGTGGGGATGTGCACGGAATACCTTCAACGGTTGATACTGATCCAAGCCCACTGGAATCAGTAGATGGCAGGCTGGCAAAACAGTCGCCAAGTTTTGTGACAAATGCTCCTAACTGACCACTTTTTACAATCGCTCCAGTCGGACTTCGAATTGTGTGATCTTGGCCGGCTACTCCCCATATGGCAGCTCCAGCGGCGATTGCTAATCCTCCTGAAACAAGTTTTTTAAGCAAATCGATACCTATCTGAACTTAGTATCTCAATTCTTGTCCGTTTAATATGAAAAGGAAATACTCTGCGAAAGATTGACAGGTCAATTCTTATAACTTTCCACGTGGTTTCAGGTTAATTTCTATCTGAATTAGGTCCATACTGGGCCGCGTAGTTATCTAAGAATTTGCCGCCTTCGGATAGACCACTTCGTCAAGAATGAGCAGTACGGCAGCCGCTATCGGAATCGAAAGTATTCCACCGACGAGACCGAGCAAACTTGTTCCGGTCAGAGCGGCAATAATTGTTACCACGCCGGGCAAAGAAAGTGAACGTTTCATTATCCTTGGCATGATCACGTAATTTTCTATTTGAACATAGAACAGATAAGCCAGCAGCGCGATGACTGCAGTTGTCGGTGATTTTGTCAGGGCGACTAAGGTCAAAGTTGTGCAACCTAAGAGGTGGCCGATGAGTGGAATCAAATCGCAGACAAAAACCAACATCGCGAGCGCCGTGGCATAGGGAATTCGAAGCGCATGGCCAAGGATGAAAGCGAATATGCCGGAGATCACTGCTGCGGTCGCTTGGCCACCTACGAAGGCACCAACTCGAGTCACGATGGCATCTGTCAACGAACCAACTCGATCGCGACGGCTGGCAGGGATGATGCGGTAAGCAACTTTGGTGACACTTGGAAAAGAGGCCAGGAAGTACAAGGTAAGAATAAGAATGGTGAGCGCCGCAAAAGCGCCAGAAACGACAGCCTTGCCAACTCCTAAAACACCACCAAATGCACTCACAACAAATTGCCCGTTCTTGACTGAATTGGTCACCTTCGTTTGGAGCGAATCGATAATGCCGTAATTCTGATTCAGTTTTGCAATCCAAGAATTGTGTTTTAGCTCTGCAATCAGATTAGGAGCATTGTTATATAGCGAGGTGACCTGATGGAAAACGGGTGGCACGACGACCCAGGCAAAGAGGGCGACGAATAGTAAAACAATGCCGACAATGGAAGTGACTGCGGCACCTCGGGAAAGGCCTCGGCGTCGGAAGAACTCGACCGCAGGATTGAGGCCGGCGGCCAAGAAGAGCGAGATGATGATGAGAACGAAAACTTGGCTGGCCGAGGCTAGGGCTCGCAGCAAGGTAATAGCGCAGACGCCACCGGCGGCGGCGAGGAAGCCAAAATAGAAGGGGTGACCACGATCCAAGGGGGCGCCAGAGGCGCCGAGGTTCTCGGCAAGGGGTGTTGGGCGCTCACGTTTAAGGCTTGGCTTCTTCAGTTCCATCAGTTCAACTCCATTCGGGCATTTTATCGACCTTATTGAGGTAAAGATGAGATACGTAACACAAACTCCCACCATTTCTCACCTACAGTTAACCTGGTTGGTGGGCAGGGTTGGTCCTGATGCGAGAGAATTAACCCATGGCGGAGTTGCGAATTGTAGGCTTAGGCGAAGAAATCGCCGCCTGTGCACTCTTGCCCTGGACCCAACCCCTTGAGGAATGGCCAGAAGATCCTACTTTGACCGATATGCGCGGTATTTCGCGCCACGTGGTGCGGCTTGTACATGCCTCGGAAGAAGAAGGCGCAGAGGTTTATGCCGTCAAAGAGACGGTGCCGGAATTCGCCAATCGTGAATACACAATTCTTCGCGAACTGACCCACAGATATGCGCCATCGGTGGAACCCATTGCGGTTGTTGAAGGTCGAACTGATCCAGAAGGCAATGAACTTCCCGCCGCCTTGGTCACGCGCTACCTGCCCTTTTCCTTGCCGTATCGTGTCATTCTCAGCGCGAATATCACGCCACATGAGATTGTTAATATGGCCAACGCTTTGGCACTGCTCTTGGTGCGGATGCATTTACTCGGGTTCTGGTGGGGTGATTGTTCGCTCAGTAATACCTTGTTCCGTCGGGACGCCAACGAGTATTCAGCCTATTTAGTCGATGCCGAGACTGGCGAATTTCATGCGACTCTGACCGACGGGCAACGTGAACATGATTTAGAAATCGCCCACTTCAATGTGGCTGCGGAGTTAGAAGATCTAGCCTGTGCAGGTCTGCTCCATCCCGGTATGGATCCAATTCGTGCCAGTGAAGGTGTGATTCGCAGGTATCGAAGATTGTGGAAAATGTTGCGCGAGCCGCAAATTTTAGATCCGAAAGACCGCCATGCCGTCGAAGGGGCGATGCGATCATTGCACGACCTTGGCTTTGCGGTGGAAGAAGTTGAAGTCAAGATTGGTGGCGAAGAGGGTGGACTGACGTTTCTGCCCAAGCTTGTTGCCGCCGGATATCATCAAAATCGTTTGCTGGAACTGCTTGGCCTGCACGCAGAAGAGTTACAGGCAAAGCGCCTGTTGGCCTCATTCGATAGGTATCGATCGCGCGAGAAGAAACCTTCTCCGCCTATTGAAGAGAGCGCTCGCCGTTGGCTGGTGGAGGTTTTTGATCACGTCATCAATCAGATTCCCGATGAGCTTCGGGGGCGGGTGGAACCGGCTCAGATGTTCCATGAGATTCTCGAGCACCGTTGGTATTTGGGCGAAAAAGCTGGGCGCGATGTCGGAATTGATTTTGCCACTCAGGACTATATTTCAGCAGTGTTGCCTTTCCGCACCGACAGCGGAACTGCGGTCATCGATCCAAATCAAGCCGAGATGATGGAAAGTGAATTGTTTGTATGAGTATGCCATCGCTACCGAAAAATTTTGCCCGCGCGGTTGATCTCAGCGCTCTAGCAACACCGAAGAACCAGGGCGCCAACCAGGCAATAAATGTCACTGCCGAGAATTTGGTTCAGGAGTTCCTTGGAGCATCCCATAAAAATGTAGTGATTCTTGTTTGTTGGTCACCTCGTAGTTCGCAGTCCCAGCAAGTCTTGGAGACGCTTTCAAAGTTCAATTCCGCGGATCTTGCCAATCCTGATCAATCGAAATGGATTCTCGGTTCCGTCAATGTCGATGCGCAACCAGCCGTGGCTCAAGCGCTGCAAGTTCAGTCGGTGCCATACGCAGTTGCTTTGATTCAGGAGCAGATTGTTCCGCTCTTTGAATCGGTTCCGCCGGAAGCGCAAATTCGATTGGTGGTGGACAAAGTTTTATCGCTCGCCTTTGAGAAAGGTGTCGGTACTGCTCCCATGACGGATGGCTCATCGACTCCGGTTTCTGCCGAGCCCCCGATGGAAGCAGAAGAATTAGAGGCTATGACGGCGCTAGAAGCCGGAGATTTTCCCGGCGCAAAGGTGGCTTATCTCAAGTGGTTGCAACGTTCCCCATTTGACCCAATGGCAAAGATCGGATTGGCTCAAACCGAATTGTTTATCCGGACCAGTGGCGTTGACACCGCGGTTGCGATTTCTGATGCCGATGAAAATCTGCTTGATGTCGAGAAGCAACTGCTGGCTGCAGATTTGCAATTGTTATTAGGCTCTTATTCCGAAGCCTTCGCGCGTCTCACCTCTTTGGTGAAGACAACTTCAGGGGATGAACGCAAGATTGTTCGCGAACACTTGCTCGAACTTTTCACCTTGATAGACCCATCCGATCCGATTTTGGCCAAAGCCCGACAGGCTCTGGCTAGTGCGCTCTTTTGAAAACTCTAGGACGCAGCGAAAAGACTCACTTAAACCTGCTCTTCTTTCTCTTTGGTGTTGGGATCATGGCAGTAGCCCCTCGAAATCCAGAGATTAAACATAACCTTGGCATCGACAACGGAGCTTTTGGGACGTTGTTGAGCCTTGGTGGCGTCGGTTCTGTTATTGCACTTTTGTTTGGTGGTCACGTGGTTCACCGCGTGGGGCCAAAGCCAGTGCTTATGATTTCTTCCACCGTTATGTATTTGGGCGTTGCGGTAATGCCACACTTGCACACTGCTTGGTTGTTTCTGGTCGTTAATGTTCTTACTGGCTTGGCTTTATCCTCGTATCACATCAGCACCAACGGCCAGGCACTGTATCGACAGGAAGAGACCGGATTGGTGATGATTCCAAAGCTGCACGGTCTCTGGAGCCTCGGTGCAGTAACCACTGCGATTTTTGCCTTTGTCATTACTTCGCATATAAGTCTGGCTTGGCATATTGATGTAATGATGATTGTCATTTGGTGTGCAACGCAATATTCAATATGGAAATTGCGAGGCGACTTCTTTGCAGGCAGCAAAGAGCACGATGCACCGAGCCCGTTGCATCTTAAGAATTTGATTGCCGCTTTCGGCTTTGAACGATTGATTACCTTTGGCCTACTCGGTGCCTTAATGATCGAATTCGCAACCAATGACTGGGCCACCATTTTTGCCAAAGAGCAAATAGGGATGAGTCCGGCCTTAAGCATTTTGCCCTACATCGTTTTTATGCTTTCGATGATCTCGGTGAGATTCACGATTGATAAATTGCTTTTGGTTCGGCCCGAGCGATTTTGGATGCGAGTGCCACCGATCTATGGTGGAATTTCATTTGTAGTTCTCGAAATCCTCGGCACTCTAGTAGCGCACTCACATAAGAATGTTGGGTTCTTGATTGTTCTGTTGGGATTTGTTGCTGGAGGTGTTGGCTGTTCTCATTTGGCGCCATCATTTTTTGGTATTGCCGGGCGCAAGTCGGATTTGCCGGGCAGCGTTGTCGTGGCGCAATTGGGATTTGTGAACACGATCTTGATTGCCTTTATCAAAATTGGAATTTCCTGGGTCGCCCAGGCGACATCAGTGCTCTTCGCCCTCGTCATTCCCGGACTAATGCTCATCACCGTAGCCACGGTTTCACAACTTGGTCGCGATGAAATCGTGAAGGTTTAAGCCTCGGGTACTAACCAAATTGTCGCTAGCGGTGGTATTCGCAGCGTGGAAACAGCTGGGTAGCCGTGATATGAAATTTCTTCGGCTGTGACTGTCCCATTTGAAACACCGGAACCACCATATTTCAGATCGTCGGTGTTAATGACTTCGCGCCATTTTCCTGATCGAGGCAAAGGCAGTCGATAGAACTCATGCGGCACCGGGGAGAAGTTGGTAACCACAACAACCGGATTATGCGCATCGTCATAGCGAACAAAGGCCAAGGTATTCCCTGCGCCATCGTCACCGATTAACCAACCAAAACCCTCAGCAGAAACATCTTTTTGCCACAACGAGGCAAGAGCGGTGTATTCGTGGTTGAGATCTTTGATCGCAGTTTGAATTCCCCGATGTTCATCGAAATCGGTGAGATGCCAGTCGAGCGATCGAGATTCGCTCCATTCATCGTTCTGGGCAAATTCACATCCCATGAAGAGCAATTTCTTACCTGGGTGCGCCCACATGAAGCCATAAAGTGCGCGCAGGGTGGCCAGTTTTTGCCAACGATCACCGGGAATCTTGTTAATGAGCGAACCTTTGCCATGCACGACTTCATCATGAGAGAGCGGTAGCAGAAAGTTCTCGCTCCAGGCATAGAGAATCGAAAAGGTAATTTCGTTGTGGTGGTACATCCGATGAATCGGTTGGTGTTGGATGTATTCCAAGGTGTCGTGCATCCAACCCATGTTCCACTTAAAGCCAAAGCCCAACCCATTATCTGCAGTGGGTTTTGTGACCCCACCCCAGGCGGTCGATTCTTCGGCCAGCATCATGATGCCAGGTGCCCTTCGGTAAGCGGTAGCCGTGACCTCTTGCATAAAGGAGACGGCTTCAAGATTTTCGCGGCCGCCAAATTTGTTGGGGATCCACTCGCCCGCCTTGCGTGAATAGTCGAGATAGAGCATCGATGCCACGGCATCAACGCGTATACCGTCGATATGAAATTCCAACAACCAATAGAGCGCACTTGCCACCAAGAAGTTTCGAACTTCATTCCGGCCGTAATTGAAAATTAAGGTACCCCAGTCTGGGTGATAACCCATTCGTGGATCTTCGTGCTCATACAAGGCGGTGCCATCAAAACTCGCGAGTGCCCATTCATCTTTAGGAAAGTGGGCTGGAACCCAATCGAGAATGACACCGATTCCTGCGGCATGGAGCGCGTCCACCAAGTGGCGGAAATCGTCCGGAGAACCAAATCTGGAAGTTGGGGCAAAGAAAGAAGTAACTTGATAACCCCAGGATCCACCAAAAGGATGTTCCATCACGGGAAGAAATTCGACGTGGGTAAAACCCTCGGTCTTTACGTATTCCGTTAATTCAATGGCCAATTCTTGATAGGAAAGGCCTGGTCGCCAAGATCCAAGGTGTACTTCGTACATCGAGACTGGCGAACGCCACGGCTCGAAGTGCACGCGCTGGTTCATCCAGTCGGTATCGGCCCACTGGTATTGAGTCTCTTCGACGACTGATGCAGTAAGTGGTGGGATTTCAGTTTGGCGAGCCATCGGATCTGCGTGATCAATCCAGCCACCGTGACCTAGTTGAATCGCAAACTTATATCGGCTGCCAGCACCGATTCCCGGAATAAAAATCTCCCAAATTCCAGCGCTGCCAAGAGGGACCATGGGATGAGTCCTCTTATCCCAGTAGTTGTGATCACCAATAAGGCTGACCGAATGCGCGTTAGGTGCCCAGACTGAAAATGCGGTTCCAATCAATTCGCCTTTTTCATCGCGACGAACATGTGCCCCGAGAACTTTCCAGAGCTCTTCGTGTCGACCTTCGCCAATGAGGTAGAGGTCTACTTCACCCAAAGTGGAATGCGGATTGAGATAGCCAACTGGTGAAATATTTTTATTCTTCGACGAGGCCATCAGATTTTGACCGTCACGATGTGCGCGATTTTTCCGACTGGACGGGATGGGTCCAAGCGCACAAAGGTATGTGGTGACCAAGTGAACTCGTGGCCGTCAAGAAGGTCGGTCACATGAAAGATGTCGTGAGGGATTTCAAGGGCTGACATATTCCAATGCACCGTCGTTTCCTGGGCTCGGATGGGATCAAGATTAACCACGACAAGAATAAGGTCATTACCTTCTCGTTTGGAATAGGCCAGCACTTGATCGGAATCGGTGGCGTGGAATTGCAAGTTTCGTAGTCGTTGCAAGGCTGGGTGCTCGCGGCGAATCTGATTGAGTTTTGTGATGAACGGAGCCAAGGTCAAGCCCGTTTTATTGGCAGCGTCCCAGTCTCGCACCTTGATTTCGTATTTCTCCGAATCCCGATATTCCTCCGCACCATCACGAATGGGAATATGTTCGAAGAGTTCATAACCGGCATACATTCCCCACGCTGGGGACAAGGTTGAGGCTAGGACGGCGCGCTGGGCAAAGACTGCTGGATTACCACTCTGTAGGTGGAAGGGCAGTATGTCAGGAGTATTGACCCAGAAGTTCGGTCGGAAATACGCTGAACTGTGATGGGCCACCTCGTTACCATAATCGGTTAGCTCAGATTTAGTAGTGCGCCAGGTGAAGTAGGTGTAAGACTGTTGAAAACCTGCCTTACCTAAAGAGTGCATCATGGCCGGCCGAGTGAAAGCCTCCGAAAGAAAGATTGCCTCCGGGTAGATGTAATTAATTTCGCTGATGACTTTTTGCCAAAACCGAACTGGCTTGGTGTGCGGATTATCAACTCGAAACGTTTTCACACCTTTGGAAATCCAAAATAGCAAGATTCGCATTACTTCATCAACGAGACCGGCAAAATCATTATCAAAGTTAATTGGATAAATATCCTGATATTTCTTTGGTGGATTTTCGGCGTACGCGATAGAGCCGTCTGGGCGAGTAGTGAACCATTCGGGATGTTGCTTTACCCAGGGATGGTCTGGACTGGCTTGCAACGCGATGTCTAAAGCAACCTCCAGTTTGTTTTTCTTGGCCTCGGCAACAAACTTTTCAAAGTCCGCAATAGTTCCGAGTTCGGCGTTGATCGCATCATGCCCACCATCTGCGCCGCCAATAGCCCACGGCACACCAGGATCGGTGATGCTTGGCGTCAAAGTGTTGTTCTTACCTTTGCGAAAACTCTTTCCAATCGGGTGGATTGGAGGCAAATAAATAATGTCAAAACCCATTTCAGAAACGGCAGGCAAGCGCTTCATGGCTGTTAAGAAAGTTCCGGAAGTTATCGAGCCGTCAGCGTTCTTTTTTGCACCTTCACTCCGCGGAAAAAATTCATACCAAGCACCAACGAGGGCACGAGCAGGCTCGGCGCGAATTGGGAATTTGTCAGACAAGGTGGCAAAACGTTTTGTCGGATGTTCGAGGAAGAACTCCTTAATTTCCGCGGTTGTTGCTTTTTCGAAACTTTCACTCGGCGTTAATTGGGCGTCTTTTAAAGCAGCGAGAGCCGGGGCTAGTAAAGTCTTTCCGCGTGCATTGGCCGCAATCGCGCCTTCGAAAATTTCGATTCCGATGTCCCGACATAGTTGGGCATCGATTCCTGCAGGTATTTTGATACCGGCATCATGTTCCCAGGTATGAAACGGATCATCGAATGCCTCGATCGCAAACTTCCACGCACCAACTGAGGAAGGAACGAGCTGGGCTTCGTAGCGATCAGTTCCGGGCCAAACTTCCCGCATTGGCAATCGAGCGCTCTCTTGTCCGCTTGGGTCAAAGAGAACTGCGTGAACGCCAAGCGCGTCGTGTCCTTCCCGGGTCACTGTGGCAGAAATCGTGATCTTTTCACCGGGAACGGCCTTGACGCCAACGACCTCATCACCAAATCGAACTACTGGTGCGATATCTACTATCGGGAAGCGACCAATCATCCAGACCCCTCGGTGTTTCCGGGATCAGCTGCCATCACATCATTGATCGAGTATTTATTGATTGCCTCATCGATGACACTGTGTGCAAGACCGCTGGTTTTTGTTAGTCGTGACAAGGCTGCGAGCGTGATGGACTCGCCGTCAACCTTGAAGTGACGACGGAGTGCGCCGCGGGTATCAGAAAGGCCAAAGCCATCAGTCCCCAGCGAGAAGAAATCATTTTCCACCCAGGGTGCGATTTGGTCTTGAACTGCGCGCATAAAGTCGCTGACTGCGATGACTGGACCTTCGAAGCCTCGTAGTTTTTCGGTGATGTAGGCAGATCGTTGATCGTTGGGATTGAGGAGGTTGTGGCGATCAGTTTCCAGACCATCGCGACGGAGTTCATTCCATGAGGTCACCGACCAAACATTGGCGCTGATACCCCATTCTTCATCGAGCAATCTGGCAGCCTTAAGTGCCCAGTTAACTCCAACGCCTGAGGCAAGTAATTGAACCTGGCGTCGGCCATTGGCTTCAGACCTTTGGTAGAGGTAAATGCCTTTCAGTAAACCTGCAACATCGAGGTTCTCCGGTTCGGCAGGCTGGGCATATGGCTCGTTATAGACGGTCATGTAGTAGTAGATGTTCTCACTGTTTTCACCGTACATTCGACGCAATCCATCGCGAACGATGTGACCAACTTCGTATCCGAAGGCAGGATCGTATGCAACAACACCTGGGTTGGTTGAAGCCAAGAGATGGGAATGCCCGTCCTCGTGTTGCAGTCCTTCACCGTTAAGAGTGGTTCGACCTGCAGTTGCGCCGAGGACGAAGCCACGAACGAGTTGATCTGATGCTGCCCAAAATGCATCGCCAGTTCGTTGGAAGCCAAACATCGAATAAAAGATGTAAATCGGAATCATAGGTTCATCGTGAGTGGAGTAAGAAGAACCGACTGCTGTAAATGAAGCAACCGAACCGGCTTCGTTAATACCCTCGTGCAAAATCACGCCGGAGGTGGATTCCTTATAAGAGAGCATGAGTTCGCGGTCAACCGAGGTGTAGGTCTGGCCCAAAGGCGAGTAAATCTTCAACGATGGGAAGAGTGAATCCATACCGAAGGTTCGAGCTTCATCAGGAATGATCGGAACGAAACGCTTGCCGATCTCAGGATCTTTAATGAGGTCTTTGAGCAGGCGCACAAACGCCATGGTGGTGGCGATCTCTTGCTGGCCGGTTCCGCGCTTGACTGATTCGTATGCGCTCTCTGGTGGCTGGGGCAGTGGCTGTGAAATCTTGCGTCGCGAAGGGATCGAACCGCCCAGTTCGCGACGACGTTCCATCATGTATTGGTATTCAGGCGAATCGACACCAGGGTGGTAATACGGTGGCAACTTCGCATCAATCAATTCGTCCGCAATCGGAATATGGAGACGATCGCGGAATTGAATGAGATCTTCATGCGTCATCTTCTTCATCTGGTGCGTGGAGTTTCGCCCTTCGAAGTGCGAGCCCAAAGTCCAGCCTTTAACGGTCTTGGCCAAAATAACTGTTGGCCGGCCATTATGTTCCATGGCTTGCTTGTAGGCGGCATACAACTTTCGATAATCATGACCGCCACGTCGCAGCGCCCAAATTTGATCATCTGACCAATCAGCAACAAGGGCGGCGGTTCGGGGATCCCGACCAAAGAAGTGCTCTTTCACATACGCGCCGCTCTCGGCCTTAAACGTCTGGTAGTCGCCATCTTTAGTCTGGTTCATGAGATCGACGAGTGCGCCTTCGTGATCGGCGGCGATGAGGGAATCCCAACCGCGGCCCCAAACCACTTTGATGACATTCCAACCGGCGCCACGGAAGATGGATTCGAGTTCTTGAATGATCTTTCCATTACCTCGGACTGGACCATCGAGGCGCTGCAGGTTGCAGTTAATAACGAAGGTGAGATTATCTAAACCTTCACGAGCAGCCAGGCTGATTGCTCCCACGGATTCTGGCTCATCCATTTCACCGTCACCAAGAAATGCCCAAACATTTTGCTGACTCGTGTCTTTGATGCCACGTCCATGAAGATAACGATTAAATCGCGCCTGATAAATCGCGTTCAGTGGTCCAATACCCATCGAAACGGTAGGGAACTGCCAGAACTCGGGCATCAAACGTGGGTGCGGGTAGGAAGAGAGTCCGCCACCTTCGTGGGAAAGTTCCTGACGGAAGCCATCCATCTGATGTTCGGTCAAACGACCTTCGAGAAATGCGCGGGCATACATGCCGGGGCTGGCGTGACCTTGGAAATAAATCTGATCGCCACCACCGGGGTGGTCTTGACCACGGAAGAAATGATTAAACCCGACTTCGTAAAGTGAGGCGGAGGAAGCAAAGGAAGAGATATGTCCGCCAACACCAATGCCTGGGCGCTGGGCCCGGTGAACCATAATTGCGGCGTTCCAGCGCGCAAATGCACGGATGCGGTGTTCTATTTTCTCGTCGCCCGGGAATTGCGGCTCTTTGGCTGGCGGGATGGTGTTGATGTAGTCGGTTGCGCGAAGTTCAGAGACGCCTAAATTCTTTCCATGTGCGTGATTAAGAAGATTGAGCATTAAATAACGTGCGCGAACTGGACCAGCATTCTTTAGAACGGCATCAAATGATTCTCGCCATTCAGCGGTTTCATTTGGATCACTATCGATCAATTGATCGATGAGGTGGTTGGGGTTCTCAGAGTTCGGGCTCATATACCTATCTTTCCTATTTCCTCAAAGTTGTGAGCAATCGACCAAATTGCCGTCGATAACTGTGGCCACAACACAAGGAGGCGTCGCTCAACGATGAGCACACTTCGGGCGATAATCTACTAGGAAAGCGCCAGCAATTCGCTTTCCGCTTTTGGCGAAGATTTGCCCTTCGGAAGCGAATATTTACTGCTCGGTAGCCGACCATTTCGTCACCCAATATTTACAAAAATCTCGCCAAATGGGCTTGCGCCTAGCCTGAAGGTTCGGTGGACTAGGGGCGTGGATTCAGGCGTAGTAAATGCGGTCACCCGCATGGGAATCAAAGTCGGACAATTGGTACTTGAAGTTGGTAGGGGACCTGATTCGGACCTGAACCTGCATCAGGCTATTGCTGCGGCAACTGGGACCGAACTCCTGGCTGGCAAAGCCTCGGAAGTGGTCGATGCCGTCATTATCTGGTGGCGCGAGGACGACGGCGATCTAGTCGATGAGTTAGTCGACGGTCTTACCTATTTGACCGATGAGGGCGCCATTTGGGTTCTCACCCCAAAATCGGGGCGAGCGGGACATGTAGAACCGAGCGATATTCAAGATTCAGCCCCAACGGCGGGACTTTCTCAAACCAGTTCGTTCTCCTGTGCTCCGGATTGGACGGCCACCAAGCTGGTCGCCCGAAAGGCGAGTCGCAAATAGCGAGTCACTTATCCCGGTCTGAGCCCGGCTCTCATTTTCTATAAGATTGCCCTTATTCACCTCATCCGCAAGCGGATATCTCGTTCTAGAAAGGCATTTCCCATGGCCGTAGAAGTTGGCTCCATCGCTCCAGATTTTGCGCTCAAAGATCAACACGGGCAAGTCGTTACGCTCTCTTCCTTTAAGGGTGCGAAGAACGTAGTTCTCCTCTTTTACCCGTTTGCATTCTCCGGAACTTGCACCGGCGAACTATGTTCGATGCGCGATGACCTCAGCGCCTTCCAGAATGACGACGTACAACTGCTCGCCGTATCTGCGGACACCGTCTTTTCGCAAAAAGTATTTGCCGAGCGTGAAGGGTATGAATTTCCCGTCCTCTCCGACTTTTGGCCTCATGGTGCAACTGCAAAGGCATATGGGATTTTTGATGAAGATCGCGGATGTGCAATTCGAGGCACTTTTGTGATTGATAAAGAAGGCATTATTCGTTGGGAAGTTGTCAACGGTCTCGGCCAGGCTCGCAGCCTAGAAGATTACAAAGCCGCGCTCGCTGCACTCTAAGTCCAAATCGGACAGATTTTTGCGTGCCCCACTCACTTTGCGTAGAGTGGGGCGCTCGCAAGGAGTAAGAACAAGTTCAGAACACAGTTTGGGTGCTTAGCTCAGCGGTAGAGCGCCTCGTTTACACCGAGGATGTCGGGGGTTCGAACCCCTCAGCGCCCACCACGCAACGATGATGGGAAGGAGCGGCTTTGAAGGCTCCAGTTGCCCAACAGTCACTTCTCATCGAACTGCAACTTATTGATTCAGCCATTTTGCATGCGACCAA
This sequence comes from Actinomycetes bacterium, assembly GCA_037133095.1. Classification (GTDB taxonomy): domain Bacteria; phylum Actinomycetota; class Actinomycetes; order Nanopelagicales; family Nanopelagicaceae; genus CAIMZW01. The sequence continues at coordinate 2,798 of JBAXOT010000021.1, read as the reverse complement.
CCGCCTCAAGGCTTTGCCGGAACGCGAGCAGATCACAGCGATCCATCTTCGGCTCAGTAAAACCGCCGAAGAGTTGGCGGTCATTGAGACTGAATTGGCTGATGTTGCGATTGACCTTCGCCGCAGTGAAAACGATGTGGAACAGGTTGTCGATCGCATGGCAAAGGACGAGGCTCGATTGGCTTCCGGTACCGCCTCGCCGAAGGAGTTAGAACAGTTACAGCACGAGGTCGCGACACTGACCAAGCGAAAAGCAGATTTAGAAGATACCGAACTTGAAATCATGATGCGCCATGACGGCGTGAAGGCTCGGTTCGACGAGTTAAAGAATGACGAAGTGGGATTGCAGAAATTGGAGTTCGAACTCAACGTGCGCTTGGAAAATGGCATCACTGAGATTGAACTCGAACTCAATGCGAAGAAAGATGAGCGCATCGCATTACTGCCCAAGATTGATATCCCGTTAGTCGAACTCTACGAAAAGATTCGCAGTTCCAGTGGTGGCATCGGTGCTGCTCTTTTGGTTGGTATCAATTGCGGTGGCTGTAACCTGGCGATTAATGCCATTGAACTCGAGCGCATTAAGAGCCTGGATGTCGAGGAAGTCTTGCGTTGCGAGGAATGTCGCCGAATTCTGGTTCGCATCTAACAATGGCTCGATCCTTTGTCGTCACAGCCGATGGCGGTTCGCGTGGAAACCCCGGCCCAGCCGCATTCGGCGCGGTCGTTTACGAGGGCGATCATGTCCTGGCTGAAATCTGGGAAGCCATCGGTATCGCATCGAACAATGTCGCTGAATATCGTGGATTAATCGCGGGATTAACCGCCGCGCATGAAATAGATCCAGAGGCGATGATCCATGTGAAGATGGATTCGAAATTAGTTGTCGAACAAATGTCAGGTCGCTGGCAGGTCAAACATCCGGATATGCGCTCACTAGCGTCCCACGCACGAACTATTCATCCGATGTCATTGATTAAATTTTCCTGGATTCCTCGTGATCAGAATTCACATGCTGATCGATTGGTAAATAAAGCCCTCGATGGCGAAATTGCCACGCCTGCAACGGAGGAATACGTACAAAAGAATTTTCTCCACTCGCGAATGCTCGCCCCTGAGGTTCCGACAACTATTTATCTCATCCGCCACGGCGAAACTCCGTTAACACCGGAACGACGTTTCTCTGGTTCCGATGGCAGCAATCCTTCGCTCACCGAACGTGGACGCGAGCAGGCTCGTGCGGTCGGGGCTCTTCTCGCGACCAGAAAACCAGTCGCGCTCTACGTCTCGCCGCTGCAGCGAACACAGGAAACGGCGGAAGAAATCTCGCACTTCGTTTCGCTCACACCACTCATTGATGAGGATTGGCGAGAAGCATCTTTTGGCAAATGGGATGGGTTGACTCCACTTGAGGTAGAAGAAAAATATCCAGATGAATTTCGGCGATGGGTTGCTGATGCTTCTTATCGACAAGGTGGTGGCGAATCGTATGCGGCAACTTCAGCGCGTGCCGGCGTAGCCCTACTAAGACTGGCAGATGAGCATCCTGGTGAAAAGATTGCAGTGGTTACGCATAACGTGGTCATCAAAGGCGCAGTTTGTGTCGCTCTGTCAACGCGAATTGAGAGTATTTTTCATGTGGACATCGCGCCCGCAAGTATCACGACGATTAAAATTTGGCCTTCAGATGGCTTGATGGCAATGTTCAGTATGAGCGAACTTCCTTAGTTCGCGATTATTTCCAGTTGCCAGCTTTTCGATGCAGTAGGTTCAACCAGTTCACATTTATATTCTTTTCTGAATATTTCGAGGATTTCTCTTGGATCGCGAAGGTCCTGATTCTCTAACAGGAGCGTACGAACCACCTCACCTCTGGTTTTCTTCGCCATGTGAGTGATTACTTGTTTAACGCCATTGCGCTCCTCGAAAACTTTTATCAAAACCGTATTCGCCTTCGGCGGAGTCCAAGTTGCGGCATATGACGAAGATCGACAATCGATGACGAGATTCTCTTCATAAGGGATTAGAGCCTTGGATACTGGGAGTTTCCATATCGAAGGTTGCATTTTGAGTTTGTACGCCGGGATTGAATCAAGCGGCCACAGGAGTCCAAAAAGGGCTGAGGAGATGAGAACCCTATCCTTGCCAAACGCCTGCGATTTCGTGTCCAGAGTTTTCCAATCGAGAGCTTGAAAGAGAACCCCCGCATAGACGTTTATCGCTGCATCTGTTGATTGCTGCAAAATAGAACGGTGTTCGCGGAGTAAAGCCGTTCGTGCTTTCCTTAACTCTTTCGAAAAAGATAGTGAGTCAAGGTCAAGAGCGGGTCCACTCTGAGATTGGACCTTCTTCTCGCTTGGCGGCAATAAAATCAACATCGTGGCGCAGGGTACCCTTTACCTCAAGGAAGAGTCGCCTGGATCACCGCGTTACGAAAGTGCCGAGGAAAGTCCGGACTCCAGAGAGCAAGGTGGTGGGTAACGCCCACCCGGGGTGACCCGCGGGATCAGTGCCACAGAAATTAGACCGCCGCATCGCAAGATGAGGTAAGGGTGAAACGGTGGTGTAAGAGACCACCAGCATTTATGGTGACATAGATGGCTAGGTAAACCCCACCTGGAGCAAGACCAAAAAGATGGCGCTTGAGAACTGCTCGTTCGAGTCATCAGGTAGGTTGCTTGATTCTGCAAGCAATTGCAGAACTAGATGGATGGTGATCCATTCGCGAAAGCGAGGGACAGGATCCGGCTTATAGGGCGACTCTTCTTTATTTTGTTTACCTTACGCATAAGAGCATG
>JBAXOT010000020.1:0-33325 GCA_037133095.1 Actinomycetes bacterium | reverse complement strand
TTCCGCCCGTAATTTACGTTCCGCCGGTTGTGGTTGTGACACCCACTCCAACGCCTACTCCAACACCTACTCCAACACCAACAGTTTCGGCAGTAGCGGGGACAGGATTACTTCGCTCTCAAGTTATGGCCGGAACGGCTGGACTACTAGGTGTGGTCGACAAGACCTCCTTTGCGACCGGTTTTACTCAATATTATGGCGTTGGCCTCGGTTATAAGGATGGCTATGTTTTACAAGGCAGCACCTTCTCGCTGAAGTTCCATGTCACAGGTAGTGACGGTTCACTTCTTAAGAATCAGGCTGTCACCCTTCAAGCTAACAAAGGTTATGGCGGAAGCAACGCCACTTTTACCTCAGGATCATTTGTAGTGATCAATTCGGCGGGAGCCAATGATGGTGCCGACATTCCAGCGACAACTGATAATTGGGGAGAGGTAAGTTTCCTATTGAAGGACACTTCCGCAACGGCAGAGCCAAGCACCACAGCCACAACCAGCATCGATCAACTCACGCAACAAAACGGTGCCGTATATGGACAATTTGCGTTGAAGGTTGGATCTGTTGACCAACTCCACCAATCGATGGACTTAATTGACGTTCATGTCATCTCGAGTAGTGCGCCGATAACCCCAGCCCCTACCCCAACTCCCACTCCTTCCGTTGCTGAAACTCTGTTGTGGGCCGCTGATTTCAACGAGGTAGCAGGAACAAAACCAGATGCTCAAATTTGGACTCCCCTTATAGGTAATGGGATGGCCCAACTTGGCTTTGCTAATTACGGCACAGGCGAGATAGAACTCAACAGCGCCGATGCCGCCGCAACTGATGGGGTTGGCAATCTGGTTATTTCAACCTCGAAATCAAACGGCGTGTGGACTAGTTCGCGAATTTGGACACAGGGAAAACTCTCATTTCTATACGGGAAGATTGAAGCAAGGATCAAAATGCCGGCCGGCACGTTCAATTGGCCTGCGTTTTGGATGCTTGGCTCAAGCTATCAACCAACGAACAAGCTATTCGGAACAACTCCTTGGCCAAATAGCGGAGAAGTGGATATCGCTGAAATTCTTCAAGGTAATCGAGTCAATCAGAGCACGCTGCACGCAAACAATATTGGTGGAAACAGTGATTGGAATGGCGGCGGTGGATTAACGGCACCTTCGCCCTCGATAAATTTTGCGGCTGACTTTCACACATACGCAATGCTGTGGGGTCCCAATTCAATTGCATTCGCTGTCGATGGGGTGGAGTTTGTTAAAGACACATATGTCAATGGAAAAATATATCAATCGGTAAACGGTGGTGTTTCGAATCTGACGAACATCAATGGTGACTGGCCATTTAACAGTAGATTCTTTTTGATTTTAGATAATGCCATTCAATCCGGAACAGTTGCACCCGACGGAAGTTCGTCGCAGATGTCCATAGACTGGATTCATTACTCAACTTATAACGGAATAGGCACGTTGAGTCATAACTAGTTCTCAAAGTAATGAACCCCCGAAGGCAGGAAGCCAATCGAGGGTTCATTAACTTTAAATTACTTAGTAACGCTAACCTTTTTCATAACGGAGAAAGAGTTGTATTTCATGTCGCCGGCGTTGGTTCCGATGACATTACAAGAGCCAATTTTCTTCGCAGTAAGTTTTGAACCCTTGACGACGCAATTCTTTGAATCGCTGATCCAAATGATGACAATTCCGCTATTGGATTTTGCGGGCAGAGCGAGAACTTTGCCAATCTTAATTTTTGCGGCAAAACTCGCAACAGATTGGTCCTTCAAGACAACTGGTGCTTCGGAGGCACTCGGGGTTGAAGTTGGCGTTGGAGTTGCTACTGGCTTTGGTGTAGCGCTTGCGGTAGGCGTAGGGGCTACGAGACTTGGTAGATCGCTGGCAACATCGAAAGTAGCGATGTCTGTATCTTCGGCCTTATCTCCAACACCCGGAAGGATTGGTTTCATCGTGCCATAAAGTCTGGCTGGTGTGATCTTGTCTCGGTTCATGGTGAGCGAAGTTGGAACGCCTTCGAGTCCTGTCGTGCTGGTGCTGACGATTGTGAATGTAACGTCACCTGAATCATTGGTTGTCCCAGTGAGTTGAGCACCATAGCCATCATTTTGCTGGGCTGGGATTGCCTTTCCATCGGCTGACCAGAGTGCTGCTGATCCACTGTAAGGAGCATTCACCTGTAATAAGACTTGTTGGTTTTTTGCGGCAGTAGAGCCATCGGTGCTTACGTGGTAAGTCAAAGTGAGCGTGGAACCGGCTTTGATATATGTGTAAAAAGCCTTGGTTCCGGGAGAGTAATACTGAGCAATATCTCCGGTTGCATCAACACTGTTGGCGCTGGTGTAAACCGGGCTGGTGAGTCGAATTGAAGGCAGAGCCGCCGCAGTTGAGAGCGAAACCCCACTCGTGACCGCGGTGGATAACAGAGCGAAAGAAAGAGCAACCTTTCCTGCCTGCTTTAGGGAGAACTTCATTGTGATCCTTTCGATTGTTTGTGTATTAATGCTTGAGAACGGCTCCGACACCATTGACTGAGTAGAAACGGATATAGTCGATGGCAAGTTGTGATTTGTTAATGGTTGGGTCAATATCTCCCGCGAATTCGCCCCCCATGGCAAGATTCATAATGAGAAAGAATTCGTGGTTGAAGACCCATCGCCCCGGTGCCACATCTTTCGGTGTGGCCGAAAAATAGAGGTTGTCGTCGACGTAGAAGTCGACCTGATTCTTCTTCCACTCTATTGCGTAGGTATGAAAAGCATCAGCCAAAGAAGTTTGATTATTAAATGTTGACCCATATCCGCCACCAGAACCGGCGACAAAACTGGGACCGTGCAGAGTTCCAAAAGCGGCCTCTGGCATAAACCCGCGTGCTTCAAGCACATCGATTTCACCACATTCTGGCCAGGGATTGCCTTGTAAGAGATCTGAGCCTAAAAGCCAAAAAGCTGGCCACGTTCCGGCCCCGGTAGGAATCTTCATGCGCGCCTCTAGACGGCCATAAAGAAAACCAATTTTATTTGCGGTCTTTATCTTGGCGCTGGTGAATTGGCATTCATTGCAAATGTTGAGGATTTGGTCGGTTCCTGGAACTGCGCCAACAGCGGTACCAGATTGATCGGAAATTCTATTTGCAGTTATTACAAGATGACCTTTGCCATCAGTGGCAATATTCGCCGGTTTCTGGGTGTAGTACTCAAGTTCGGAATTTCCCCAGCCATAACTGTTTCCAATGTCGTAGTTCCATACCTTTGGATTAGGGAGTGCGCCTTTCTTACCTGCGAACTCATCCGACCAAAGTAACTTTAAGACTTTGGGTCCAGAAGCAGCAGCTTGTGCTGGCACCGCGCCCGCAAAGGCGGCAAAAACAGCGCCGCACAACAAAAGAATGGTGGTGCGCTTCAACAACCGCAGTTTCATGAGGACCTCTTTTGATTATCACGCTTTTATAACTTTTTATAAATCGGCTCTGATGGTATTGCGAAGTTCAAGACCATACAGTTAACTACCCTACTATGAAACCGCTTTCATAGGAAGCATTTGGCAAATTTTTATCGCAGTAGCAACTTGAAAAGGGAGTTTGAAATGCTGAGAAAATGGCGAGTTAAGGGAACAGTTGCTGCCGTAGCTGCGGTGATTGTAGGTATCGGAACTTTGACCACTCCGGCTAAAGCTGCTGATCCTGTGACGATTACGATTTGGACCTTTGGTGACGTCATTCAGCGTCAACTGGTTCAGGAGTACAAGATTCTTCATCCTGAAGTCACGCTGCAGATTAAGAAGTCAGATCTCGATCCGTTGAATGGCTCAAACATGGTGACTGCATGTACCTCGAGCACCGGACCAGACATTGTTGCTGTCGAAGTTTCCTATTCTGGCTACTGGCGTTCATACCCAAAGTGTTTTCAAGATCTCAAGCAAATGAAAACTTCTGATGCGAATGCGGCCGCAGGCATTCTTGCTGGTCAATCTGCTGCTGAGATTCAGAAGAACTATCTGCCTTGGCGCTGGGATCAAGGCGTCGCCTATAACGGTGCTGTAATTGGTATTCCAACCGATGTGGGTGGCCTCGAAGTTGCCTACCGCACTGATCTTTTCAAGAAGGCTGGACTTCCTACCGACCGTAAGGCGGTCGCAAAGTTGTGGCCAACATGGGATTCCTTTATCGCGACCGGACAAAAATATTTAGCGAAGTTAACAGCCAGCCAGAAGAAGAATGGGATGGGCTTTATTGACAACGCGGGAACTATTTACGCCGCAATCATGAATCAAGGAACAGCCAAGTACTATCAAAACGATGGAACTGATACCGGAAAGCTGATTTACGATACAAATCCTCAGGTTAAGTTGGCGTGGAATACCACGATTAAGGCAACGCAATCTGGAATCGGGACTCGAATCGGCCAATACACCTCTGACTGGAACATCGGAATGAGCAAAGGCACCTTTGCCACCATCTTGGCTCCGGCCTGGATGATGGATTACATCAAGGCGCAGGCGCCAGACACTGCAGGTAAGTGGGATATCGCAGATATGCCCGGCGGCGGTGGAAACCAAGGCGGAACTCAACTCACCATTCCCTCCTATGCCAAGAACAAGCAAGCGGCATATGACTTCCTTACTTGGTATCTCGATCCAGTCCAAGAGTTAAAGGTCTTCAAGACTTATGGTCTCTTTCCAGCAGCTTCAGTTCTCTACAAGGATCCTGCTCTAACTGGGTTTACAGATCCGTTCTTCAGTAACGCTCCTGTCGGCCAAATTTATGCGGGTGGTGTTGTTAAGTTAAAGCCGATCTTCGAAGGCAAGTTGGAACGAGCCGTAGATCAAGCAATTGGCGCTGGCCTGGGCCGAGTTGCAGCAAAGAAGATGACACCAGACCAATCCTGGGCGCAGGTACTTTCAGACCTTAAGAAAGTCGTGAACAACTAGTCCGGGGGGAGTAGTTGTTTTTCGATAATCAATGAGTCAATTAAAGGAGAAGGCGGGGCGGTCTAAAGCCCCCCTTTCTCCGTGGAAGAGTGCAAACCCTGAAAAGGCGCGCAAAGTTAAACCCACCAAAGCCATTTCTGGTGTGCCTTCGCTCAATGGTCGATGGGGTTTTCTCTTTGTAGCCCCTTTCTTCTTCATGTTTGTGATCTTTGGCTTGGCCCCGGTCATCTATTCGGTCTATATCTCTTTCTTCCATTGGGATCCATTGGGTGGTTCGACATTTACTGGACTGCGGAATTTCAACCTCTTATTGCATGACAGCGACCTCTGGTTGGCAATTCGAAACACCTTCTCTATTTGGGCGCTTTCAACTTTCCCTCAAATGATTATGGCAATCGGCTTCGCCTCGATTTTGCGTAATAGCCGTCTGAAAGCCAAATCATTTTGGCGCACAATTCTTCTGGTTCCAAACATCACTTCCGTCATCGCAATCACCATCGTTTTCAGTCAACTCTTCGGACGTGACTTTGGAATTGTTAACGACATCCTGGGGTACTTTGGCATGCATCGCCACATCGATTTTATCGAAGGGGTAATTCCTAGCCATATTGCAATTGCTTCCATGATTACTTGGCGCTGGATTGGTTACAACACACTGATCTTTTTAGCCTCGATGTTGGCAATTCCAGATGAACTTTATGAATCGGCCAGCGTGGATGGGGCTTCAAAGCGCCAGCAATTTTGGTATGTCACATTGCCTTCGTTGAAGAACACCATCACCTTCGTTTTGATCGTTGGCACGATTGGTGGACTTCAAGTATTTGCTGAACCGCAACAACTAGCAGCTGATGGGGGTTCAAGCAAACAATTCTTAACCCTAACTCTCTTTCTATATAACCAAGCTTTCGTCAATAATAAATATGGTTATGCCGCCGCTATCGGCATCATCATCACATTTATTGTCCTCATCATCTCATTGGTGAACTTCTTCATAACTCGCAAGATTTCAAGCGACGGTGGAAAATGAAGACCAGAACTCCAAAATGGCGCCGGACTTCGCCAGCTCACTATTTGTTGTTGGCAACCATCACTTTCGTTTCGATATTTCCGTTTTATTGGATGTTTGTCGTCTCTTCAAATACCAACGCCGAGATTTCTAAATCACCACCATCTCTTATCCCAGGTGGTCGGTTCCTGATTGTGGCAAAAAAGGTTATGAGCGCCCAAGGTGTCTATTTTAATAGCGCCCTTCTCAATACTTTTATCGTTGGTACTTCAATTGCAATTGCCCAAGTGCTTTTATCAGCAATCGCCGGCTTTGCCTTTGCCAAATTGAATTTCAAAGGGAGAAAATTCTTCATTCTTTTTGTGGTTGGAACCATGATGTTGCCAAGCCAACTTGGAATCATTCCGCTCTTTATGTTGGTAAAGAACCTGCACATGATCGACTCGCTGTTAGGTCTCATAGTCCCCGCGCTTGTTACTGCTTTCGGAGTTTTCTGGATGCGTCAAATCATCGATGCACAAGTTCCCAATGAACTTCTAGAAGCGGCCAGTATCGATGGTGCCTCAGTGCCCAGGATTTTCTGGAGCATCGTGATGCCTATCGTTCGACAAAGCGGATTTGTACTCGGACTATTTGCCTTTCTCGCCGCTTGGAACGATTACCTCTGGCCAACGATCGTTCTGCAAAGCCCCAAGCACTTCACGCTTCAGGTGGCACTGACCCAACTCAAGCCAATGTATGGCTTGGATTATGGTCTTCAGATGGGTGGCGCTTTCTTAGCCACTGCCCCGCTCTTAATTCTCTTTATCTTCGTTGGCCGCAAGCTCGTGAGCGGTGTTATGGATGGCGCAGTTAAAGGCTAAATATTTCATGTTCGAACAACCAGGAAAGGTTAGTCAATAATGATGAATCGCAGAAAGCTTGGAGCCGCTTTTGCCGCAATAGTCACGGCAATCGGAGTTTCCTCAGTCGTCATCGCGCCTGCGCATGCTGCTGGGACACCACCGCAAGATGCTCATCTTGTTCTCCTGAGTCCAGTTCTTGATGCCACTAATACCAGCGAGGCAAAGAAGAATCAGGCGATGGCCGATGGTTGGGTGGCAAATGGTTGGTTCGGCGACGGTCTGCTCTATCAGCGTACCTTTGCTCCAGTTGGTTCAAACATTAACCTGACTTATCACGTCACTGATAAAGATGGAAAGCCGCTCATTAATCAGGATGTGAAGTTGCGTATCAATAAGGGCTACAGCACCTCAACCTCGATTTTGCAGGTTGATTATGCCAAGACCAAGGGCGTCGACAAGCCGCCACTAGATCAAGCTGATGTCGTTCACAAAACTGATGCTTTTGGAAACGTCACCTTCGCAGTTCAAGATCTTGACGGAGCGCCATTTGGCGAACCACAGCCAGATTCATTCACCAGCGCGCCCAACATCAGCGACGATGGCTTAAATGACCTGCACTCGCAAATGCTGCCTGAGGTCGCAGGAGAGAAGCCTGATCATTCTGCAATCACGGAATTTCATTATTACATCCCGAAGAACGCCGACACTTACTCGTTAGCACATCCAACAATCAAGTTGGTTTCGCCGGCTCTTGATGCTACAAACTCCGTTTCTGGAGATGGACTTCGTCAAGTTTATGCACCTACTGGATCCAAATTTGTCGTTGTTTATAAGGTTACCGACGATGCAGGCGTGGCGGTGCGAAATACCGTCGTCAAACTTCACCTGAATAAAGCTGGAACTAATTCAAATGCCAGTATCACAGACGGCAAAACCGGCACCGATGCAAAGAAGGGTGATGTAGTTCTTCAAGCCATGACGGATGCCTTTGGTTTCGCCGCCTTCAATCTACAAAATACGGATAAGAAGGGCGAGGACACACCTGCGGCCATCACCATCCCTTCACCAACTGCTGGGGCGGTATTTAGCCAAGTTGTTCCCGAAGTTGCTGGGATAGGTGTCGATCATGCCGATGTCACCCAATTCCATTTCTATGGAAATGCCACTTCCGCTACTTCAACATCGACACCTATTACCGTCTCGGCATCGAGTGCGAAATCAGGCTCGAAAGCCAAACCGGTTTATACGTTGACACTGGGCATCGCCAATGCCACTGGTAAGAAAGCCACAATCTCCATCACTGGACTAAAGCCTGTTAAGGCAAATATCTCAATTGCCAATCAGGGCTTCGCTTACTCGGTGACTCCTGGGACCAAGAAGATCGCGGTTGTCATTGATGGCAAGACTTACACCACATCAGTAAGCGTGAAATAGCGCTCGCTCCATGGACCAAGGGCGAAACCGGTTTTCGCCCTTGACGGAGAATCAGAAAAAGGATACCTGGGAGGTTAAGTGCGAACTCGAAAAATGAGCATTTTGCTCGTCGTAGCAGTCGTCATGACACTCGCGACTCCCCTTTCCTTTGCTGGCAACTCAATTACTGCTCAACGCCCGCCGCAGATTGTGCTCTCCCCAGATTCTAAAATTGTTACTGCTAAACCAGCTAAATGGAGTTCGGCGGTCAAGAGCAGCTACAGCTGGCTCGTTAACGGCAAACTTGTCTCCGGAAAAACGCTAATTTTTCGGGTTCCGAACAATTTTTCTGGCGGCAGCATTCAATTCTCAGAAAGCGCCAAAATTCCTGCAGGAAAATTAGTAACTTCACTGTCAAATGTTTTACAGATTTCTGGAATCAGCCTTCAAGGCGAAGTGCAGATTCAATTCGCGGATGGCTCAAATTCAACTCTGACATCTAAGTTGCCAACTGTAATGTCGGGGCACCCAACAGTTTCGTATCAATGGTTTCGTGGACCTTTCGAAATTCCTGGAGCCACTTCGAGTACTTATCCGATTACATCCGCAGATGAGAAGACTGACTTGAGTTTGGAAGTTACCTTTTCCGTCAAAGGTGGTTCATCAGTTAAGAAGGATTCATCAACAATATCGATCGCGGCGAAACCTCGGAACTATTCTTTGATTTGGTCAGATGAATTTAATTCTGCAGCCGGCAGTTCTATCGATCCAAAAGTCTGGGTACCAGAAAATGGCGATGGTGTTGCTTTTGATAATAAAGGCTGGGGCAACAGGGAACGTCAGTGGTACGTCGATTCGCAATCAACGATTGACGCCTCCGGGGCACTTGTGACAACCGCTACGCGTAGCGGGGCCGGAGCTTATAACTGTTACTACAAAGCACCTTGCGAATGGATTAGTTCGAAATTTGTAACTAAGGGCAAAGTAGGCTTCCAATATGGACGGATTGAGGCTCGAATCAAGGGTCCGGTGGGAAACGGAAGTTGGGCTGCTTTCTGGATGCTCGGCGCGAATATTGATACTCGACCTTGGCCTGGATCTGGTGAAATTGATGTCACCGAATTACTGGGACGAACTGCTAATACCGTTTATGGCACGCTGCACGGACCTCTATCTGGCGGTGGCGGACGCGGCGGGACCACGGATCTAAGCACTGGTTTTTCCAATGATTACCACACTTATTCAGTGGACTGGCTGCCCGATCAAATCACTTGGTATGTAGATGGGATGGCATACGCAACTGTTAATAAGACCGATAAAGACTGGGTTTTTGACCACGAATTTTATTTGATCATCAATTTAGCCATGGGGGGACTCTTTGGCGGAGACGTCGACCCAAATCTGACGACCGCAAGCCAGTCAGTGGATTACGTTCGAGTCTATTCAATAAATGGAATTGGTGAAGTAATCAGGCACTAATGAAGAATAACTTCGCCGATTCCGTCAACGGAATAAAAGCGCACCCAGTCGACGGTTAATTCGGCTCGCTTTAACTCCGGGTCGACTTCGCCACCGAACCAACCACCAATGGCTTGGTTGATGAGTAAGTAAAACTCGTTATTGAAAGGCCATTCCTTTCCCTCAAGTGCGGCATCGTCGCGTCGAATGGTGTTGTATGTCGTGCCATCGAAAGTCCATTCAATCTGATCTTCACTCCAATTGATTCCATAAATATGGAACTCTTCAGAAAGTAGAGTGGGATTCTCATGAGTTTGAGTTAATCCCGCTTCACCAAAATAAAGTGGTCCATGGATAGTGCCACGTACTGTCTGTGGTGCACTGCCAACACCTTCCTGCAGGTCTATCTCGCCGCAGAGTGGCCAATTAACCCCATCGTTGATTGAAGCCCCCAACATCCAAATAGCTGGCCAAGTACCTTTACCAAAAGGCATCCGCGCCTTTACTTCCAAGGCGCCATATTTGAATCCAACTTTCTGACTGGTGCGGATTTTTCCACTGGTCCACTGCGCTGGACCGTAGTAGCAATGGAGTGCAGAATTTTCTGGTTCCCGCTCTGCGGTGATGATCAATTGGCCATCGGTTGTGATGGACTGCGCGGTATAGAACTGCAGTTCATTATTCCCCCACCCGATGAGGCCATGAGAGGCGCCATCACCGATATCCATGTTCCAAATTTGTTGGGAGAGTTCAGACCCATCGAACTCTTCTGACCAAACGAGCCTCCGACCGGTTGCCATTGCCATATAACTTCTCCCTCACGAATTCATCAAATAAAGGTCTAATTCACTTGCTTTTAAGGTAAAAATCCCATTAAATAGTATATGAAAGCGGTTTCATATCTAGATCCAACTCCAGGGAAATGCTGCGGTCAAGTGGCTATATGCTACACAGACCAACGGCGGTTCTATTTTTGATGGTTCGAGCTATTCGGATGGGAAAACATTAATGACCAATTCATTTCCAGCAGACTTCGTATGGGGAGCGGCTACCTCTAGCTACCAGATCGAGGGTGCAACTGATGTAGATGGTCGCGGAGTCAGCATCTGGGACACCTTCAGCAAAACACCGGGCCGAATCGTCAATGGCGATACTGGTGATGTGGGCTGCGATCATTACAACCGTTTTCCCGAAGATATTTCAATCATGAAGGATTTGGGTATCAAGTCGTATCGTTTTTCTATTGCATGGCCTCGCCTTTTCCCCAACGGTGATGACCAGCGCGAAGAGCGGGGTTTTGATTTCTATAATCGATTAATTGATGCTCTACTCGCCGCTGACATCGCACCGATAATTACCCTGTACCACTGGGATTTACCGCAACCCTTGGAAGATTTGGGTGGGTGGGCGAATCGAATCGTTGTAGATCGCTTTGCTCGTTATGCCCAAGCCTGCGCAGAGGCATTTGGCGATCGGGTGTCTCGCTGGACCACTCTTAACGAGCCGTGGTGCACAGCGTGGTTGGGTTATTCGTTTGGTGTTCACGCCCCAGGTAAAAAAGATTATCGCTTGGCCATAGCGGCATCGCATCACACTGCCTTGGCGCATGCCGAAGGCGTACGTGCCATTAAGGCAGTATTACCAAATGCATCAGTCGGGCTCACCGTAAATATGACAAATTATCGAAATCAAAATCAAGAGGATATTGAAGTCGAAGCGCTCAAGGGACTTGTTGATGCGAACCTCAATCGCTGGTGGATTGACGCATGTCTCTCGGGCCAGTACCCACAAAATTTGGTTCACCATTATGGCGAAGATTTGCAGCGTGTCTTATACCCCGGCGATGCAGAACTTTTGAGGTGCGAGACTGACTTCTTAGGGATTAACTACTACAGCGATAGTTTTCTTGGAACTCCTAAACCTGACAGTAAAACTTTTCTGGAAGAAGGTTTTCTACCTTTTCCATACCGGGCTGATGGAACACCGCCAAGTGAATATGCAAACTCGCTAACGGCAATGGGTTGGGTGGTTACGCCAGAAGGATTGGGAGATCTGATGATGCGCGTACATCAGGACTGGCCTGAGATCAAAGAGATTTTGGTGACCGAAAATGGTGCAGCTTATAAAGATGAGATAGACGCGAGTGGCGAAATAGAAGACCTTGATCGAGCTCGGTACTTCGAAGACCACTTGAAATCACTACAAGGAGCGGTCGCCTCCGGAGCACCCGTAAAAGGGTACTTCGCCTGGTCGCTGTTAGATAATTTTGAATGGGCCGAAGGATACGAGAAACGTTTTGGCCTGGTCTATATTGATCGCACATCCCTGGATCGAAAAATTAAACGCAGTGGAAAAGTTTATGCGCAAGTTATCAGAAGTAATAAAGTCGGTTAATTACTTCTTACTAGAATCTCGAACGATTAATTTAACGCTCAATGTTTTGCGATCTACTTTTTTACCTTCAAGAATTGAAACCAAGGATCGGGCAACCTCTGCCCCAAGTTCGCGCGTAGGTTGAAAAATACTGGAAAGGCTCGGAAGGTTTCTTGATGCCAATGGAGAGTCGTCAAAGCCAACAACCTTCACATCCTCCGGCACCCGTATGCCATTTTGAAGCAGTACGTTGATTGCACCTACGGCGGTCAGGTCATTTCCCGCAAATAATCCGTCAAACTGGATTTTCTTGGCCAGCAAACTTCGAGTGAGTTCTTCACCCATCGCCATCGAATAATCTCCGTGAAGAATATGAGAATCAGGAATCTTCATCCCAGCCTCGGACATGGCGTGTTCAAAACCATTAAATCGATCTCGCCCTGATTGCAGCTTCAAGTCACCGGTAATCGTGATGATGTTCTTACAGCCTTGCTTGATGAGATGTTTGGTGGCCAAGTAACCACCTTCGACATTATCCACATCCACGTATGGATATTTATCGGTTCCGCCCAAATCGCCGCCAAATACCACTGCCATGGTTGGCGGAATCAGTTTTTCAAAACTCTTAACAGATCTGTGCCAGCTGAAAATTGCCAATCCATCCACCTGAGCAATGCGCAACGAGGCAAAAAGTGAATCTTCAGAGCCAGTTTTTGGCCGGATCAGCAAAACGGGCTGCATACCAGCATCAGTAATCGCTGAGGTAAATCCTTGAACTACGAACCCCCAGAAGGGATTTAAGAAGAATTCTTCGCTTGATTCTTCAAGAACCAGGGCAACCAATCCGCTTCGCCCGCCCGCCAAACGTCTGGCTGTCATATTTGGCGTGAAGTTGTGCTTTTTAATTGCCTTTCGAACGGCTTTCTCGGTGTCTGGCGAGACTTTTGCCGTTCCATTCATCACTCGAGAGACAGTGGCGCGACTTACTCCGGCAGTTTGGGCAACAAGGTCAATCGTTGCAACGACATTTGCGGGTTGAGCGACCTTTTTTACCACCATAACTTGCGAGTCTAAACCAGTACTCCCCACCCGACAACCTTCTCGAGCGGCACATCCGGGCACCATTTGGCTTTAGATAACTCATGAAAGTCACATCTGCCGCTGGGTCATTTTTCGGTGTGTAGGAGAATAATCCTCATTAAGAAGTTCTAATGAAACAGCGAGAGTTTGAAGGTAGGGGTTGAAATGATGGGTTGGGGAAATGAACACGACCAATTTAATCAAGGACATGGCTGGTTAATGGCAGGGATGGGCATTTTTTGGCTTGTTGTTATTGCCTTGGTGATTCTTTTAATAATTCGAATTTCCGATCGAAATCCCAGCAATCACGGACACCATGGGCCAGGAGGTCATCACAGGCGTGAAGAAGTTCGTTCATCTGATGGATCTCGGGTCGAGTCCGCTCGCGAAATTATTGATCGAAGGCTGGCAAATGGTGAGATGTCGGGCGAACAATATGCAGAAGCCCGGCGGTTGCTCGAAGGCTAATTGAGGAAGTAGGGAAAAAGAGGTGAATCCAAATGGATTCACCTCTTTTTATTAAGAGTTCTTCTTCGAGCTTTCTTTCTCTTGTTTCTTTATTCTTTTCTCTTTGAGTGAAAGTTTTGGTTCTTTCTTTGCATTTGCATTGCTTTTTTGCTCTTTGTTAGCCATTTTTGTCCTTTCTGATACTTACGATTGCCGTTTGAGTAAATCGCGGATTTCTTTTAACAAGGCAACATCTTCTGGGGTCACCTCTGGCGCAGCAACTTCTTCATGCTTGCGTTTTGCCAAAATACGGTTCATCGGGAGAACGATGAAAAAGTAGAGAACTGCTGCAACAATAACAAAATTTATGACTGCATTTATGAATGCCGCCCAGTCAAAGGTAACTCCATGGATAACAAAGGCACCCCCATGAATACCACCACCACCGAATACCTTAATAAGTGGTTCGATGAAGGATTTGGTCAACTGAGTGACGATGGCGGTAAATGCCCCACCAATAACGACTGCAATTGCCAAGTCGACAATGTTTCCCCGCATAAGAAAGTCGCGAAAACCTTTGATCATTATTTTCCCCTATCCCGGTTAAGTGGCTTAAGGATAGAGCCCTCTAAGGCGATGCGCCTCTGCCACTCGGCCTACACCTAACATGTGTGCGGCTTCGCGCCAGGTAACCGAGCGCCCACTTGCCATATCTTCGACATCTTTGAAGGCCTTCATCATAATTTGGTTCAAATTCTGCTTTACCTCTTCAGCATCCCAAAAGTAATTTTGCTTATCTTGGACCCATTCAAAGTAGGAAACGATGACACCACCGGAGTTAGCCAAAATGTCTGGCACAACCAGGATCCCCTTGTCATTCAGAATGGCATCACCTTCTGGGGTTGTAGGGGCATTCGCCCCTTCGACGACGATTTTGGCTCGGATTCCGTGGGCGGAGTGCCCGGTTATTGCATCGGCGAGCGCTGCGGGAATTAGGACGTCGACGTTCAGGTGGAGTAATTCTTCGTTGGTGAGACGCTCCGTCCCAGGTGCGTCCAGGTTATTGTGAAGAAGGAAATGGTCCCAAAGTTGTTTAACCGATGAAAATCCGGTTACGCCACCGTGGACATCGCTCACAGCAACTATTTTCAGCCCCATATTTTCCAGCGCAATTGCCGCCCAATATCCAACTTTTCCGAAACCTTGAATAGCCACCGTGGCACCTTCTGGGTTGATGCCTCGATGGATCAGCGCCTCTCGGGTGGAGATAGCGACCCCATCACCAGTGGCAGAAGTACGACCCAAAGAACCACCGAGCACGATTGGCTTTCCAGTGACGACCCCAGGAACTGAAAATCCTGCGTTGACGGAGTAGGTGTCCATCATCCAAGCCATATTGCGCTCGTCGGTACCGACATCTGGGGCTGGAATATCTCGTTCGGGTCCGATGATAGGAAGAATCTCCGAGGTATATCTTCTGGTTAGGCGCTCATTTTCGGTAATCGAAAGAGATGCGGCGTCCACCGCAATTCCACCTTTAGCGCCACCATAAGGAAGGTTTGTTAAGGCGCACTTCCATGTCATTAACATGGCCAAGGCGATGGTTTCTTCTAGATCAATGTCTGGGTGAAATCGAACGCCACCTTTAGAAGGTCCTCGAGTGGTTGAGTATTGGACCCGAAAGCCCTTATACATTTCGATATTTCCATTGTCCCGACGAAGGGGGACCGCGACTTCTAATATCCGGCGCGGGGTAGAAAGGGTTTGCCACTCATTTTCAGTGAGCCCGAGTTGATCTACGGCTCGGCGTAGTTGGGATAAAGCGGTATCGAAAGCAGACTCCGTTGTCATATCTACAAGATACGACTCTTTTAGGAGTTAAGCCAATGAATTCGATGTGATGTCAGTGCTATTTAGCGCTAGCACCGAGATAAAGACGCGAAACTTCTGGATCGACAAGGAGAGAATGACCAGAACCTTCCAATGCGACTCTTCCCGACTCCAACACTGCACCCTTATCTGAGACAGCTAAACCAGAGCGGGCATTTTGCTCTACCAAAAGAATGGTTCGTCCGGCGCTCGCCAGCGAGCGAATGCTTTCAAAAACTAATTTCCGAGATTTAGGATCAAGACCTATAGAGGGTTCATCCAACAAAATAATCGTGGGATCCAACATCAGAGAGCGAGCGATCTCAACTTGCTTCTGCTCACCACCAGATAATGAACCTGCCATTGCACTCTTGCGAGCAACAATAATAGGGAAAAGTTCAGCGGCTAATTCAGTTCGTTTTTGGATGAGTTTCTGATCTTTCAAGATAAATGCGCCCATCAAAACGTTCTCCCACACTGACATCGCCGGGAAAAGACTTCGATCTTGGGGGACGTGGACGATTCCCTTCGCCAATCGCTGCTTGGAAGGCAAGCCAGAGATCTCTTCGCCATTGAAGAGAACCTGGCCGCTCTTTATTCCGAGCAAACCGCTGATGGTCTTCAGCACGGTGGATTTGCCTGCGCCATTTGGACCAATAAGGCAGACGATTTGGCCTGCTTCTACAGTCAAATCGACGCCTTTCAGAACTAATCCGGCGCCATAGCCTGCAGTTACATTATTGAGTTGGAGCAGGCAAGCATGGTTATTAGTAGTCATCTCAACTTCCTAGGTATGCGTCGAGAACTTGAGAATTGCTCTGAACTTCTACAGGCGTTCCTTGCGCGATTTTTGTTCCGTGATCAAGAACAATCACGGGATCACAGAGGCGCATAACAAGTTGCATGTCGTGCTCAACAATGAGGAAGGTAACTCCTGCCGCGTGACGTGATCGAATATGTCGCTCCATTGTCTCAATCATTACTGGGTTGACTCCGGCGGTTGGTTCGTCAAGTAAGACGAGTTTGGGGCTGCTCATGAGGAGAGAGGCAAATTCGAGGAGTTTGCGCTGGCCGTAGGAGAGTTCGGAGGCATAAAAATCAGCAAGTGCAGAAAGTTTGAATTCTTCCAACATTTCACCAGCGCGTTCTCGATCCGCCTTTGTGGTTCGAGCGCCGAATAAACCTTTCCACGTGTATCCGCTTGCCACGATCAAATTCTCCAAGACGCTAATTTCTGGAAAAATTCGAGCTTGCTGGAATGTTCGAGAGAGTCCACTGCGGTAGAGGTGCGCAGGATTTGGTTCATCAATCTTCTTGCCGCGAAAGGTAATAAAACCAGAATCGGCTTTGAGATATCCCGTGATGATGTTAAATGCAGTTGTCTTGCCGGAACCATTTGGGCCGATGAGTGCAGTTATGGAACCTTCTTCAACGTCAAATGAACAGTTATTTACTGCGGTAATGCCGCCAAACTTCTTGGTCAAGTCATGTACTTCAAGGAGGGCGCTCATTTATTTGCCTCTGCTGCGATCTTCGCTCTCAATCGAATCCGATCCGTAAGAGTAGGCAAGATACCTCGAGGAAGAACGAGCATAATAATGAGGAAAATTGCGGCATACGCTAAAAGGTAAAATTGTGTGGCGCCAAATTCATAGGAAAAATATTGTTGGGCTGGAACGAGAATAAACGCACCTAACACCGGACCCCATAGAGTTGCTCTACCCCCAAGGAATGTCATTAAAACCATGCCAATAGTGATGAGTGGATCGACGGCAAATTGGGGGTAAATAAAGCCTTCGTAGTAACCCCAAACGCCACCAACCATTGCGGCAATCGCAACTGAAAGCGCGAAGGCAATTATCTTTACTGCTGTTACTTGGATCCCAACGCCATGTGCCTTATCTTCATCTGCGCGAACCGCGGCGAGAGAGAGACCAATTTTCGATCGGCGGAAGTAGAACGAAATCGACATGGCGGTGAGAAGCAAGATCAACATGACGTAGTAATAAGGTCGACCAAACGTGGCCGGATCAAACGGCGGCACCGCAACACCTTTACCTTGTGCGCCACCAGTTAGATCGCGCAGGTTATAGGCCAAGGTTTGCACCATGAAGAGCAAGGTGATTGTGACGATGGCAAAAACATCTTTTCGCGTCTTCATGGCGATAAATCCAATAGGGATGCTGATGATTGCTGCGCAAATTCCTACTAATGGCAAAATAAAGAACGGGTTATATCCATTTCCCACGTTGTTCTCGAAGATAATTCCAATGAAGTAAGCGCCGAAACCAAAGAATGCCGCATGCCCTAGTGAGGGATACCCGGCGTAGCCACCGATAAGGTTCCATGAAGATGCAAGCGCTGCATACATCAAGGTGAAGATCAAGAGGTTGATAACCCACTGTGGCTTAACGCCAAGGGGTAGTAACGCCAAAATTCCGAAGAATGATGTGGCTCGGATGATGCCTGCCTTGCTCATAGCGCGCCTCTAACTTTGGCACCAAAGAGGCCACGGGGACGAAGTAGTAGAACTAATAGGAGAACAATGAAGAAGGTGAAGTCTGCCCAGATCGGGGCAGAGAGGGCGGAAACTAAGGCGGCACCGACTCCCATAATGAGTGCGGCGATTACCGAGCCACCGATGGCTCCCATTCCGCCGAGAACGACAATGGTGAGTAGGCGACTTATGAGGTCGTAATGGCTGCCGGGATTAAATGGCGTAATTAATCCGAATACTGCGCCGGCCGCAGCGGTGGTGGAAACTCCCAGGCCAAAACCAAAGGCTGACACAGCTTTCGAATTTACGCCCAGCAATTGTGCGGACATTGGATTTTGAACAGTTGCCCGAACCGATCGACCAAACTTGGTTTTTTGTAGCAGGAGATAAAGAATTCCTAGCATCGCAATAGAGAGCAAGAAAGCATAAAAACGAACTTCATTTACTTGATATCCCCACACCGTCCAACTGTGATTTTCGTAGCCAGGCATGATGCTTCGAAGCGTTGTTTTATAAACAATAGAGAGTGCTCCTTCAAGACCTAGAGCTACGGCAAATGTAACCAAGAGCGAGAGTTCGGCGGCGTCATCCGGGCGCAACGGTCGCAGCAAAAACCACTGAGTGGCTGCGCCCAAGATGAACATGATTGGGGTTGTGATTACGATGAGTAGAAACGGATCGAGCCCAGTCATCTGAAAAAGACTGAACGTTAAATATGAGGCGACGATGACAAAGGCACCCTGGGCCAGATTGATGACTTTCATAATTCCGAAAATCAAAGTCTGGCCACTAGCCATCAGCGCATACACGCCTCCGGTGAGGGAGCCCAAAATCAGTGCCTGAACTACTGAATGCACGTTTCTACTCTCTGATCGTTGAGGTTAATCGTTAGTGGTAATTAACCGACCCAGGCAGGCTTTGGCGCCACTGGCGCATGTTGTGCGCTAGCTGTTGGGAAGACGGTCTTGAGTGATCCACCAATCCACTGGGTCAACAAGTAAGCACCTTGTGGTTCGCCATAAGCGTTCCAGCTGAGATTGCCTACAAGCGTTGGCCAAGATCCCGTGTGTAGGGTCTTGATGATGGTTGCGTTATCAATCTTGCCAGTCTTCTTCGCAACGAGTTCAAGCAGAGTTCCTGCCGAATATGCCTCAGCCGACGTGCTGTCGATGAGAGCGGCAGTTCCACCGTACATTGCGATGTAAGCCTTGATGAAGGCAGCGGTTCCTGGAGCAGTGGACTTTGGATACCAGTCGCTGCTTGTGAAAACGCCTTCAGTGTTCTTCAAGCCAATAGCTTTAGGGAATTCCAAAGGCGAACTAGCACCATTAGATAGGAAGAGCCACTTTGGATTGAACTTCAACTGGATCATTGCCTTTACTTGAGCAAATGCATCTGCTGTTTGAGTTCCACCAACTAGGACATCTGGGGCTTTGGCTGCGACACCAGAAATAACAGGTGTCATATCTGCAGTTTCAGATGGATAAGTCTGGTCATAGACGGTTTTGATGCCGGCTGCTTCAAAGCGAGCTTTGATGTTATCTGCCAGTGGTGCAGCAAAAGGATCATCAAGTTTCACATAGGCGGCAGTCTTGGGTCGTGATGATGCTGGCAAGGAAAGGATGTAGTCAGCGAAGACATCGCCCCCCTTTGTCGTAGCGGCTGGCTGCACGAAGAAAAGGTTTGGATTCTTCTCAGCGAAGACCTTTGGTCCGCCTCCGGCTGGCTCAATAAATGAGTAGCCATATCGCTTTGCAACACGTGAGGCCGGGATTGTCAGCAGGCTGGAGAACGGTCCCATGACAATATCCACTTTGGATTGGGTGATCAGGTTGGTGTAGTTGGTGACGACCTGGTCAGGGCTAGAAGCATCATTAACAATCTTGATCGATACTTGACGACCTAGAATTCCGCCTTTTTTGTTCACATCTGAAACCCAGAGCTTGTAGCCCTTTTGTGCGGCAGTTCCAGAGTCAGCGAAGTCTCCGGTGAGGGAGAGTGAGACGCCAATAGAGAGTGGCTTGGTGGCAGCAGAGGCCGCGTTTCCAAGAGTGGAGATAAGCGAGGTAGACACCAGGGTTACGGCCACTGCGGCAGCAACGGTGCTTCGGCGCTCTAAGAACTTGCTGGTATTTAACTTCATTGTTACCCCCATAAGGTTGAAAGCAAGTAAATATGCGCGACTGATTTCCCCGCCAAGAAGCGGTTCTGCAATCGTTTGCAACAACTTTGCCCGCAATTGGAAAGAGTGTCAAGGGTTTATTTATAAAGGTCTTGTTATAAAGCGCGAGCGGTAGAACCACGCAAAATAAGTGAAACCGGCAGAGTTACTTTTACTGGTGCTGTATCAATTCCATCGATTTGGCTTAGCAGCAGGCGAGCTGCTTCAACTCCCATGTCATAGTGAGGTGCATTGACCGTTGTCATAGGCGGCTGAAAGTCCGCAGTAAATGGCATGTTGTTGAATCCGACCACGGATACATCCTCTGGGCATCGTAGACCGTGAGTACGAAGTGAATGATAGGCGCCCAAAGCGAGCAGATCATTTCCGGCCACAATTGCCGTGAAACTTTTTCCGCCGTGGTCCAATAACTTATCTACAGCGGCCTGACCGTCGTCGATTGAATAATTTTCATTTTTGATAACTTTACCGAGGAGTCCGCGGCGTTTACATTCGCTCGTAAAAGTTTTTGAGCGCAGAATTCCCGTTGAAGAATCACTTGGGCCTGCCAGGTGAAGAATGCTGGAGTGTCCTAAACCAACCAAATGTTCAATAATGGCGCTGATTCCAGCACCATCATCACTGGTGACCGCAGGAAAGGGTATGCCAGGAGATTCGCGATTGACCATAACAACTTTGACGCCACGTTCGTGATATTGGCTGAGTAAATCACCTTCTGTGTGGCCGGTTGCCACGATCAGTCCATCTACCTGACGTTCCATCAGAGAACTAATCAAGGTTTGTTCGATCTCTTTATTTCCATCGGTATTAACGACCATTGCCGAATAGCCGCGAGGCAAAAGATAGCTATCGATTCCTCGAACAATTGGGGGAAAGATCGGGTTAGTCAGGTCTGGAATAACCACACCAATGGTGAGAGATTTACGAGTGCGCAACCCTCGAGCGACAGTATTTGGGGTGTAGCCCAAATCTTTCGCAATTTTCTTAATCTTGCGCGCGGTCTCTTTCCGAACCTGGGCTTCCGTCGCTGGATTGAGCGAGCGCGAAACCGTTGCGGGATTAACACCCGCCGCTTTGGCAACATCCGCCAACGTGACCCGATTTCGCATTGTTGAACGATATGCCATCACTTAACAGTTGACGAGAGCGGCAAAGTGCGCTGATAATGGTGCATTAGTGCAATCGATTGCACCTACGCCACCAATGAGGAGCGATTATGCCGAGCAAAGACTCACCTACCCTTGGTTGGATCGGAACTGGCCGAATGGGCTTTGAGCTCTCTACGAGATTACTTGATGCGGGCCATGACCTCACTGCATACAACCGGACTCGCTCGAAGGCGCAACCACTAGCGGAAAAAGGGGCCAAAATTGTCAACACCCCAAAAGAGTTAGCCGATCGCGAAATTGTTTTTGTTATGGTCTCGGCGCCAAAGGATCTCGAACAGGTGATGTACGGCGAAAATGGCTTATTGACGGACCCAGATCGTGCGCCAAAGATCATCGTCGACTCCTCGACCGTTTCTGAAGCAGTTTCAGCAAAAGTTCGGGCAGCAGCTGCTGAACGTGGCACCTTTTTTTTGGCGGCACCAGTCAGCGGAAACCCTGCAGTGATCGCCGCCGGCAAGCTTACGGTTGCGGTTTCTGGTCCGCATGAAACTTATAAAATTGTTGAACCACTTCTTGCCACTTTCGGTAGAAGTGTCACCTGGGTCGGCGAAGGTGAAGTTGCTCGCTTGGTTAAAATCGCTCATAACGTCTATCTCGGCATTGTCATTCAAGCTCTTGCAGAAATTACGGTATTAGCCGAACGCGGTGGGGTAAGTCGAGCGGCCTTTCTAGATTTCCTAAACGACTCGGTAATGGGTTCCACCTTTTCCCGCTACAAAACACCAGCCTTGGTAAACCTAGATTTCAATGCAACTTTCACCATCCCGCTCTTGAGTAAAGATTTCGATCTTGGTTTGGCCGCGGCTCACGAACTCAAGGTTCCGATGCCTATTGCATCTGCCACTTCGCAACTGATTCAATCGGCCGGCGGCGCAGGATATCTCACGGAAGATTTTGCAGTCCTTATCGTCGAACAAGCCCGTCGTTCTGGATATGAGATTGAATCAGAGAACACTCCAGTTCTCAGCGGCTTGGAGGTACCAGTAGGTGACTAATAAACAACAACTTCAGGCCCCTGGGCATATGGCGGTTGATTACGAATCCCGGGTTGATTTTGATCGACTTCGAAAGTACCGAATTGGTAGAGCAAAAGCCTCGCTGGATTCCAGCGAATGCGGCGCCTTCTTGCTCTTTGATTTCTACAACATTCGTTACACCACTCAGACTTGGATCGGTGGCGCTCTTGGCGACAAGATGACCCGCTATGCGCTGCTCACTCGCGAAGGCGGAGAGCCAATGCTTTGGGATTTTGGCTCGGCAGTACGCCATCACAAGCTTTACTCGCCATGGTTAAAAGAAGAAAACAATCGTCCCGGAATGCTAGGTATGCGCGGGGCGGTCGCGCCATCTGCCGGTCTGATGGAGTCTGCCGTTAAAGAGATCAAGGGTCTGCTGGAAGATGCAGGCGTAGCCAATTTGCCAGTCGGGGTTGATATTGTCGAACCCGCCTTTCTCTTTGAGATGCAACGCCAAGGGCTGAAAGTCGTTGATTGCCAACAACTTATGTTGGATGCCCGGGTCATCAAATCCATGGATGAAATCATGTTGCTCAATCAAGCCGCTGCCATGGTGGATGGGGTTTACCAAAATATTGTTGATGTTCTCAAGCCCGGTATTCGAGAGAATGAGATTGTGGCGCTGGCTAACAAGCGCTTGTATGAAATGGGCTCAGATCAGGTTGAGGCGATTAACGCTATCTCCGGCGATCGATGCAATCCACATCCACATAACTTTACGGATCGAATCATTAGACCTGGTGATCAAGCATTTTTCGACATCATTCACTCTTTTAATGGGTATCGAACCTGCTATTACCGAACTTTCGCGGTCGGAAGCGCCACCACCAGCCAACATGATGCCTATGACAAGGCTCGAGAGTGGATGGACGCCGCTATAAGCGCCGTGAAGGTGGGCGTCGGCACTGATGACATCGCCAAGGTTTGGCCAAAAGCGGAGGATTTCGGATTCGCGAATGAACTAGCAGCCTTTGGATTGCAGTTCGGTCATGGTTTGGGGCTGGGTCTGCACGAGCGTCCGATCATCTCGCGCCTAAACAGCCTGGAAAATCCCATCGAGATAAAGCCGGGGATGGTTTTTGCACTTGAAACTTACTGCCCGGCTTCAGATGGCGTTTCGGCGGCTCGTATCGAAGAAGAGGTAGTCGTAACCGAAACTGGCGTCCATATCTTGACTAAATTCCCGGCTCAAAAGCTCTTTATTGCGAATGAATACTGAGGTTAAAGCGACGTAAACTATTGACTTCTCGGATTGACTTTTACTCCGCGACAAAAGGGGAAGTCATGCGAAATTATCGATTAACCAGCGTTCTAGTAATCGGTGCCCTATTGGCTGTATTACCAGCCCAGGCAATGACAGTTGCCAGAGCAGCAGATCAAAATGCAACTACAGCCTGCACTGAGATTATGGTCGGTATAAATGTGGCCAATAAATTAATCACCATGACAAAATCAAAATCTCAAATCAATCCCTTAGCGACTTCAAGTGTAAACACGATGATCATGCTGGCCCAAACTCCATTGAAGGCTGCAATTAATGCAAACCCTGCGCTCAAATCTCTCTTGCCAAATCTTGCGACTATCCAAAAATACGCAACGACTGGGAAACTAACTTCTGCAGTCATTGCCTCGTTGAAAAATGTAACGACAATATGTGCAGGAGTCGTGAAGAAGTAAAGCCTCGGTCTATTTATAACCGAATAGATGGCGAGAAAAACCGGTGCCTAAATTACTCTTCTTGATAACGTGCAACGGAAAATCCAAAGTGGATCGGGATATTAACCGCAAAGATCAGCAATATCGCCGAGAACAGAAGAAGTGTTGAGCCACGTGTCTTATCGAAAATAAAGATGAACTCAATTGTTCCCGCGATGATTGCGTATGCAAGTAAAGACCACTTCGCAACGGTGTAAAAAGTTTTCCAGGCAAAGTCCTTGAGGTGACTAAGGAAGCCAATATTGAGCAGCAATAGCCCCGTCGCAACCAAGGTGAGCAGAATTGCGGGGGTGAGGCTGACGGGCTTGGGTAAATGAGATGCCATATAGATTCCACCGATAATTACCAACGCCATAATCAGTACTGAAATCTCGCCGATTGGTGGGTACTTCTTCTCATTACTCATAATGTGGCAATCCTTGTCATAACGATGAGCGTGGCAACTTGCATAGCTCCGGTGATTCCAGCGGTGTAGAGAAAGCGCTTCATTAACCTTCCGATTCGCTCTCCATTGGGTTGGGGCTTTCGAAGCTCATATAAGACTGCGATATTTGCTGGCTCAAGAATCCCTAAAGCAATAACTGCCATAACTCCAACAACTACCATCGAGCCAACTACCCAACCATGGTGTTTATCGGAAGAGAGAATAAACCCCTGATGCCGCGCGAGTTGCCAACCTGCAGCCAGAGTCATGATCACCAGCGTCGGCATCAGTACCAACATTTTTGGCATGAACTTCTTTGAGAATTCCATACGCGCTGGGATGGACAAGGTGCCAAGAATGGGCCCCACGATAAATCCAACAAAGAGATCAATCGCTGTCCAGAGTCCACCGCCGACAACGTGATAGAAATCCAAAATCCACAACCTATTGGTGGTAATTCCGATGATTAAAGTGATGAAGATTAGTCCGACAAAAGGCAGCGCTTTTAACGGCACTATCTGGAAATTACTCTTTACCGGTGCTTCTGCTGCCATTTCAGTCACTCTCCTTGATGGGAATATCTATTATTGCCGTCGGGTGTCTCGAAATCGTCAGGTTTGGCTGGTTAATCAATCACGAATTGCAATGGCACTAAACTTCCTCGGTGAACTCCATCCAGCCTGAAAGAGTCCTTCGGGCACGTTGGGCGCTTCGAACCACCTTCTTTTTTATGGGAATGATGGTGGCAGCAACCGCAGCCAGGTTGGCCGAAATAAAGTCACATGTGGGTGCAAGCAATACCGCTTTCGGCACGAGTCTGATGATCGGCAATCTTGGTTCCATGGCGGGAACGATGTTTGGCGGACGAATCGCACATCGAGTTGGAACTCGCCGTTTGGTTCAGCTGGTCATGGTTGGTGTCGCGGGGGTCCAAGTAGCCAACGGCTTTATGAATGCCCTTTGGCAAGTCCCGATAGTGGCCTTCTTCGGTGGCTTTATGTATTCAATGGCAAATGTCGGAACCAATTCTCAAGGTGCGATGATTGAGGCACAGAGTGGTCGCTCGCTCATGCCTTCATTTCACGGTTCGTGGAGTATTGGTGCCTTGACAGGCTCGATGCTTGCTGGATTGTTGGCGAAACTGCTTACGCCGGAATACCACCTGATCATTAACTCTGCGCTCGCGCTCTTTGGAATTTGGGTTGTTTCCAAAGAGTTACTTCCTTTTGCATCAGATCAAGAGGATATTGCCGCAAATCAAGCCGTAAAACATGAGGATGCAATTCCTCCCGAGATTAAACGTTTCCTCTACCTAGTCTCGCTCGGTTCACTGCTGGCGCTCGTTGCAGAAGCTTCGGTTGGCGATTGGTCATCCATTTTGTTGAAAGAAGATCTCCATATAGGGATTGGATTTAACACTCTCGGGTACACCTCATTTCTTGCGGCTCAAATTGTCGGAAGATTTAGCGTTGGCAAATTAATCGATAAAATTGGAATTCCACGTGTCATCAAGTTTGGTGGAATTATTGGCGGGATTGGCTACGCCAGTGGATTAATCATCTCCCACTTGACTGTCGAACATCATAAATTGTTAGCAGTAATTGTCATGTGCCTCTCATATGCAATTTTGGGATTGGGTGTTGCGCCAATGCCACCTTCATATGTAACGATCTCAGGGAGTATTCCGGGATTACCGACGGCAAGGGCGCTGGCTCGAATGGGTGTTATCAGTTCGCTTGGCTTCTTTATCGGCCGCGGAGCTGTATCGCTCTTAGCGGGCTGGATCGGTTTGCCACTGGCGCTGCTCTTTCCTGCGCTCGCACTAATTGGAAGTGGACTTTTGGCAAACACTTTAAAAATCGAAAATATTCGTTCCGAAAACGATTGATTTCGTGGGAGAATTGGGTCCCGTCTAACAGTCCCCGAAAGGCGAATCGTCCATGAAAAAAGTCCTACTAGTTGGATTGCTTGTTGCAGCTCTGGCCGCGCCGAGTGCGGCTTTTGCCGCCTCTTCCTCCCCATCACCAACAAAGAAGCCTTCCATATCGGTATCGAATGAAGAAAACAAGAAAGAGAATGAGAAGGAGAAGGCTAAATACCCACCTCGGGTAAAGCACCACAAGAAGCCAACTCCAACGCCTACAGAGACAAAAAAGAAAAATAATCATTAACTAGATTATTGTGGTGCGTATGCAAGGAGATTGGGTTCGACTAGAACCATTGGCTCTGCATCACGCACCACAACTTTTTCAGCACACCGCAAACGATGCAGATCTTTGGCGATGGGTGCTCACAAAGTTCCCGATTCCCCGCACTGAATCCGACATGGTTGATGTCGTGGGAAGAATGATTGCTCAACGTGAGGCCGGTTCTCGAGAGCCATTTGCGGTCATTGATCTTCGGACGGGTGATGCGGTCGGCAGCACATCGTTCTCAGATATATCTGTTGAGTTTAAGAATATCGAAATTGGATCGACCTTTTATGGCGCGGTGGCCCGCCGCACTGGAATCAATACTGAAACTAAACTTCTCTTAATGACCGAGGCTTTTGAGGCACGTGGATGTGAACGCGTACAGA
Source organism: Actinomycetes bacterium (assembly GCA_037133095.1). Taxonomy (GTDB): domain Bacteria; phylum Actinomycetota; class Actinomycetes; order Nanopelagicales; family Nanopelagicaceae; genus CAIMZW01. The sequence continues at coordinate 6,312 of JBAXOT010000020.1, read as the reverse complement.
TCAAGGCCGACATTCTGAACACTCGTTCGCTGCGCGCTATTGAGAGAATCGGCGCAAAATACGAAGGATCACTTCGAAACCACATGCCCCGTCGTGACGGAACTCGACGAGATACCGTCATGTACTCGATTATCGCGCCCGAGTGGCCTGAAACAAAAGCGAATTTGCAAGCCCTATTGGCTCGTTGAAAGTTGCCTTTCACTGCTGTGAAATCGGTAATAAATAGTATCTTTAGCCCTTCTCACTAAAGGGGCGGGCTTTGACCAATTCTAAAATAGAACTCAACGGCGTAAATGTCATCGCTGAATCAGAGCGCGGTGGCAACCCCCGTTCACTTTTTTGGCCCTGGGCGGCTGCGAATGTCTCGTTCCTGGCACTCTCTTATGGTGCTTTTTTCTTAGGCTTTGGCATTTCGTTTTGGCAGGCAACCTTTGCCGCGATTATCGGAACTGTTGCTTCGTTCTTTCTCGTTGGAATAAGTTCCTTGGCTGGCAAGCGAGCAAGTGCGCCGACCATGACGCTGTCACGCGCCGCATTTGGCGTCAAGGGAAATATCGTGCCTGGCTTGCTCTCGTACTTGATTTTTGTTGGTTGGGAGACAGTCCTTGTTTCATTAGCGACGCTCGCGACAGAGACAGTTTTTTCTCGACTTGGTCATATCGACCACAACCTCTCCAGAATCTTTGGTTTCCTGGCGGCGGCGGGACTTACAGTTTTCGGTGGGGTTTTAGGTTTTCAGGTAATCATGAAAATTCAGCGGTGGCTGACGGTCTCAACCATTCTTCTCACCGTCGGATACATCGCACTCACCATTCACAAAATCGATTGGCATGCGGTCCATGCTATTCACTCCGGCACTCTGCAAGGATTCATGGGCGCCTTAATCTTTGGCATCACCGGGATTGGTTTGGGATGGGTTAATTCGGCTGCTGACTATTCTCGCTATTTACCGCGCAGCGCCTCTAGTAAGGGTGTAATCGGCTGGACGGTTTTTGGCTCGTCCATTGTGCCCGTAATTTTAGTTATCTACGGTTCGTTGCTGGCAGGAAGCAGCAAAACCTTGAGTGACAAAATTGCTAACGATCCCATCGGCGCTCTCACGACCCTCTTGCCCACTTGGTACTTAATCCCCTTTGCGGTTGTCGCTGTTCTTGGCCTCATTGGCGGGGCAATTCTGGATCTGTACTCATCAGGAATCACGTTGGTCTCGATTGGCTTACCCGTAAAACGACATATCGCTGCTTCTATTGATTCCGTCATTATGACCATGGGCACCATTTACATCGTCTGGGTAGCAAAAAATTTCTTTATCCCATTCCAAGGGTTTCTTATAACCCTTGGCGTACCTATCGCTGTGTGGTCTGCGATTTTTGTTGCTGATGTGGCTTTACGCAAAAAGGATTATGCGGAAAATGAGCTTTTTGACGCGCAAGGTCGATACGGGGGATGGAATCTGCGATCGATTTGCCTGGTGATATGTGGCTCGATTATTGGTTGGGGTTTCGTCACCAATACCTTTGCCTCTTGGCTCTCCTGGCAGGGATATTTTCTTCGGTTTATCGGGGGTAAAAATGGTGCTTGGGCCTATTCCAACATCGGAGTCATCATTGCGCTGGCAATTGGCTTCTTTGGTCATATTCTCTTGTCAAGAAATGCCATTAAAAGGCAAGAGAGTTTGGGCTAGGGCTACCCCTCTTTTATTCACAAAAGTTCGAATTTTTGAGCGTAAAACCGCCAAGGTGATGCCAAACACGCACGATTGTGTGGGAAAACCCTGAGTTCTTTTGACAGTATCTCCTTAGACCTAACAGAGGAGAGTCTTTAGTGAATGCATTAGATCTCGCTCGCTGGCAATTTGCCATCACAACCGTCTATCACTTCATCTTCGTTCCCATCACCATCGGATCGGGATTTCTAGTAGCCGGTTTACATACTGCTTGGTACCGCACCAATCAGGACAAATACCTTCGAGCCACAAAATTCTTTGGCAAACTTTTTCTTATTAACTTCGCCATGGGTGTCGTCACAGGCATCGTCCAAGAGTTCCAATTCGGCATGAACTGGTCCTCCTACAGCCGTTTTGTCGGCGATATATTCGGCGCGCCACTAGCCATAGAAGGCTTACTCGCCTTCTTCTTAGAAAGTACCTTCCTGGGTCTTTGGATCTTTGGTTGGGATCGACTTTCCAAGAAGATGCATGTGGCAACCATCTGGTTGGCGGCCCTGGGAACGTTGTTCTCGGCCTACTTCATCTTGGCCGCAAATGCATTTATGCAGCACCCAGTCGGCTACACCTTGAACGCTGGTCGAGGTCGGGCGGAATTGACCAACATTATTAAAGTTTTAACTCAGAACACGGCAGTGGCAGCCTTCTTCCACACTGTACCTTCCGCCTTCTTGAGCGCTGGCGGACTTTTCGCCGGAGTTGCTGGTTGGATGTTGGTGCGAGGTCGCGATACTGAAGTGGCCAAGCCCGTTCTTAAAATCGGCCTAGTAACCGTCATCATTGCCTTCTTGATTGTTACCGTATCCGGTGACTGGACCTCAAGAATTATGGTCAAGCAACAGCCAATGAAGATGGCCGCCGCCGAGGCGCTTTATAGCTCTCAGGACAGTGCACCATTTTCGCTCTTCACTGTAGGCACGCTTGATGGATCAAAACCAGTCTTCCAAATCGGTTTGCCGGGTGTGCTCTCGTTCATGAGCACTGGAAACTTCAAAGGCGTTGTTGAAGGCGTCAATGACCTCCAGAAGAGCTATGAGCAGAAGTACGGTCCAGGCAACTACAAGCCAAATATTCCGCTCGCTTATTGGGGCTTCCGATTAATGATCGGTTTCGGCGCGCTTGCCACGTTCTTTGCGCTCTTTACCTTGTGGTTCATGAGAAAAGGTCGCAAGATACCGGAAAATAAGTGGTTTGTTCGCGGCCTACTCCTCATGCCAATCCTTCCACTTCTTGGAATTGCTGCGGGCTGGATCTTTACCGAAAGTGCCCGCCAACCTTGGATCGTCTTCGGTTTGATGAAGACTTCAGATGGTGTGAGCACGAGCGTGAGCGCTGGCAGCGTTCTCTTCACGATGATTGTCTTCACCGCTCTCTACGGATTCCTCGCGGTGATCGAGTTCGGATTAATGATTCGAGCAATCAAGGTTGGACCAGAAAAAACAGTTATTTCAGAGTCAAAAGATTCTGATTCCATGCTGACGATGGCTTACTAAGGGGCGATGAAAATGTCATTAAATTCATTTTGGTTTGTTCTCATCGCAGTCCTCTGGATCGGCTATTTCATCTTGGAAGGTTTCGACTTTGGAGTTGGAATCACATTAAAACTTGTTGCAAAAGATCAAGCCGAACGTCGGGCTGTTCTCACAACACTTGGACCACTATGGGATGGCAATGAGGTTTGGTTGCTCGTCGCCGGAGGTGCAACATTCGCGGCATTTCCAGAATGGTATGCAACGCTGTTCAGTGGTTTTTACTTACCGCTTTTCCTTATTCTGCTCTCGCTGATTGTCCGTGGCGTGGCTTTCGAATACCGCAGTAAGTATGGCAAGGTGCAATGGCGCAATCGTTGGGACAACGCAATCGTCATCAGCAGCGCTGTACCGGCTCTGCTGTGGGGAGTCGCCTTCGCAAACATCGTTCGCGGTGTTCCTTTGCAAAAGAGCGGTAAAGGTGTCATCGAATATGTCGGTGGTTTCTTTAATCTCTTGAACCCTTATGCCCTTCTTGGCGGACTTGTGACGCTCTTTCTCTTCGCCACCCACGGATCCTTCTTCCTTGCTTTGAAGACCGACGGTGCCATTCGCAAGCAAGCAAATGAATTGGCTGGCAAACTAGGTCTAGTTACTGCAGTTCTTGCAATTGCATTCCTTTCCTGGACTACCTTTGGGCTCACCTCCAAGACGGATGTTCGCATTCTCTCTTTGGCTGTGGTCTTGGCATGGGTGGGAGCGCTGGCGGCTCATCGAATGGGTAGGGAAGGTCTGGCTTTCCTTGCCTCCTCGATTACATCGGCACTTGTTGTCATCACGCTCTTTGCGGGTCTATATCCAAATGTGATGCCAAGTTCGCTGTCGGCAGCTGATTCGTTGAATATTTTCAATGCCTCGAGCACCCACTACACGCTCAAGGTGATGACTATCGTGGCCGTAGTTCTGACTCCGGTTGTCCTCATATACCAGGGCTGGACTTATTGGGTATTTAGGAAACGCATCAGTTCTACCCATATCACATCGCCAGAAGGCGGAGTATTGGACAAAATACATCCGTGAAACCATTAGATCCGCGGCTACTTCGATACTCTCAAAGTAGCCGCGGATTTCTTTTTGCCCAAGGATGTTTGGCGTTGATTTTAGCTATTCTCGTAATCGGTCAAAGTGGCGCCATCTCAACTCTCGTGACTGACATCTTTCAACAAAAAAAAGATTTAACGAGCAATAGAAATTTGGTCCTGGCAATTCTGGCCTACTTCCTTTTGCGTGGCGTCATCAATTTCGTCGTTGAATATGTGGCAGCTCGTTCGAGTTCTCGGATGCGAGACGAACTCCGCTCCGCCTTGCTTGATAAAGTGTTGAGTGGTCAGGCTCAAGAGATCTTTGATGAAGGTCCTGCGGCTATTTCGTTGCTCGCGACAAAAGGCATCGATGGTTTGGATGCATATTTTTCCAGATTCTTGCCACAACTCTTTATCGCATCCGTAGTACCTCTTCTGGTGGGAATATCAATTGCGACAAAGGATCTAACATCGGCTGTCATCATCTTGGTCACGGTTCCCTTGATCCCACTTTTTGGAATTATCATCGGAAGATTCACTGGGGCTGCTACGCACAAGCGCTGGCAGACGCTTGCATCTTTAAGTGGTTACTTCCTTGATCTCCTATCTGGTTTGCCAACGCTGAAAGTTTTCGGTCGTGCAAAGCATCAAGAAGAGAATTTGGAGCGAATTGGCACGCGATATCGCGATGAAACAATGAAAGTGTTGAAAATATCCTTTCTCTCTGCGCTCGCATTGGAAGTTATTGCGACGCTCTCGGTTGCACTGATTGCAGTTTCCATTGGACTTCGCTTGGTAGGTGGATCTCTTTCGCTCCGGACTGGACTCTTCATTTTGATTCTGGCGCCAGAGGTTTATTGGCCTATTAGACAAGTGGCATCTTATTTTCATGCGGCCGCCGATGGGGTTGAAGCCGCAACGAGAATTTTTGGCATTCTCGACAAGCCAACGGTTTCTGGAGAAGTGCTAATTTCTGAGATTGATGAAATTTCTTGGACAGAGTTGATTGTTGCCTATCCCAATCGAACACAAGTGGTTATTCCGCCTGGTCGAATTACTCCGCAAAAGATAAATCTCATCGTCGGTCCTTCAGGTTCAGGCAAGAGCACACTCCTTGCGATTTTTCTCGGTTTTGTACGTAATTATGAAGGCACTGTAAATGTGATTGTCTCTGGAGTTGCGCATAATCTACGGACAATAGATTTAGCCAACTGGCAGTCGCATCTGTCATGGCTCTCTCAATCAATTAATTTTCCCAGAGCGACGGTGAAGGAAATTCTCCACCAGGGCAATCCTGACCTGAGCAATGAAGAAATTATTGCCCTTCTCGCCAGGGTCGAACTCTCAGAGGGCGATCTCCCTCACGGCATTGATACCGACCTTGGCCAAATTTCAGAGCAACTCTCGGTAGGTCAGAAACGAAAAATCGCGTTGGCACGATCGCTGATCAAACCGGCTCGGCTTCTAATTTTGGATGAACCATCTGCATCTGTTGATGACATTGGCGAATCTGGAATCTTGCAGGCTCTGAAAGCGGAACTTGCCGCCGGCAAGATCGTGGTACTCGTGACTCACCGGATCGGGCTCATGGATCAAGAACCTACCGTGGTATTCGGGCTGGGCAAATGAAACATCTTCGAAGCTTCTTACGCCCACAAACAAATGCGATGTTGGCATCTGGACTCATTGGCGGACTCTCGAGTGCGATGGCAGTCGGTTTACTGGGCACGAGCGCTTGGTTGATATCGATGGCATCGATGCGACCACCGATTTTAGTTCTGGAAGTGGCGATAGTTGCGGTGCGCTTTTTCGGTCTCTCTCGTGGAGTGCTTCGCTATGCCTCTCGCTTGATCGAGCACAAAGCGGCACTGACCACTATCAGCCAACTTCGCATTGGTATCTATTCCTCGCTGGAACGCCGACTCGCACAATATTTTGCACTGTTGAGTCGGGGCGGATTACTGCGCCGACTCGTATCAGATACTGAAGTCGCGCAAGACCTGTGGCTTCGATTGGCAAATCCATGGCTCGGTGC
>JBAXOT010000019.1:0-35955 GCA_037133095.1 Actinomycetes bacterium | reverse complement strand
TGAGCCCATTCGGACCCACTGCTCCGATAGGACCGCGCTCGCCTTGCGGGCCTGTCAGACCCGTTGAAGAAGTTGCATTGGCTCCATTTTTCCCATCGGATCCAGCAGGCCCCTTCAAATTAAAGGGCTTTGGCCAGACACCGGCGCTCTTAGGCCCATAGAAATTCAAGTTCTGAGTATCGAGATAGAAATCACCGTCTTTGCCGAGTGAACTTTTTGGAACTCCTTTACCGTTCAAGATCGTATTGACGACCGGAGTTGTTGCCACTCGCCCGGCTTTCACCGGAGCTTTTTGCACTTTTATTGTCTGGGTTTTCACCGCCGGATTTGCCGATGCTGTGGGCATTGCCTCGAAAAGAATGACGGCTAAGACTGCTTCAAAAATAGTTACGGATTTAGTCAAACAACTCTGTTTCACAACTGCCCCCATTCGGGCTTTAAGAGCTCTAAATTGAGCATTTCGTGGCTATTTTTCTACCTTCCAAAAGAAGAAAATAGAGTGTTCCATATGGATAATTCTCACAAAATGTGTGCGGAAGCCCACTCTTCTCATTCTTTTACATTGGGAGAAAGATTAGTTTTTTGTACCGAATTCGATGCTCAATTTTGAGTAAAAACTCTCACCTGCCTCTCAGCCAGATTGGCATCACTCCACAGATTGATGGAGTTATCTACGGATATCAAGACGTGAGGGCGTCAAGATACGACCGATTTAATCAAGAAGTAGAATTCTTGACACTACTCGAAGGAGCAAGATGAAAAAGAACAAGATTGCCGCACTCGGACTGGCTGCCGCACTAACCCTCGGAACTGTGACTGTTGCAGTTGCTGATTCCAACACTGGCAACAAGCCAGCGATCGGCGCACCAGGAATGATTCAGAGTCAACTCACCGCAGTATTAAATGGCCTAGTCTCGAAGGGCACCATTACGCAGGCTCAATCAGATGCGATTGTTGCTGCGCTGAAAGCAGCCGCGGCCACGGCACCTAAATTGGGTATGCCCGGTGGCGACGGACCTGATGGACCTGATGGAATGGGCGGAATGGGCGGAATGAACATTGGTGGAACCCAAGCCGCACGTGATGCAGTTGTATTGAAGGCACTTGGCATTGATGCAGCTACTTTGGCTGCCGATATCAAAGCCGGAAAGACGTTGGCCCAAATCGATCCAACGAAAACTGCGGGTCTTATCACGGCACTTGTCGCTTTTGAGAGCGCAAACATTGATGCCGCCGTGACTGCAAAAACAATCACTGCCGCTCAGGCAACAACTCTCAAAGCTGGATTGACTGCTCGGGTTACCGCAGAAGTGAATTCACTTCGTGGCCCTGGTCGCGGACATGACGGTGGTCCAGTTGGCGGAATGGGCAAGAAGATGGCACCAAGACCTGGTGCAACCCCTGCTCCAAGCATTCATGCCTAATTCAGATTAATCATCGAGAACCCCCGCTGGTAATAAGGCGGGGGTTCTTCCTTTTTTGAGATACTTACGCCGTGAAAATTCATATCGGAAGTGACCACGCAGGGTTGGATTTTAAAAGTGTGATTATCAAACACTTGGAGGCAAACGGCCATGAGGTCACCGACCATGGACCACTTTCCTATGACCCGCTTGATGACTATCCCGTTTTCTGCATCCCAGCAGCCGAGGCGGTCGCTCAAGACCCTGGATCTTTTGGAATTGTTCTCGGCGGTTCTGGTAATGGCGAGCAAATCGCCGCGAACAAAGTCAAAGGCGTTCGTGCCGCACTTGTGTGGAGTCTAGAAATCGCCAAACTTGCTCGGGAACACAACAACGCAAATGTCATCTCCTTGGGCGGTCGGATGCACACCGAAGAATTTTGTTTAGAACTCGTCGACACATTTCTCTCGACCCCTTTTCCGGGCGATGAACGACACGTTCGAAGAATCAACTTAATCGCCGAATATGAAACTGAGCGCGGAATCTAATTCTTAAAGTATTTTAAATCGGTCACATGGTGACCCTTGCGTAGACCTATTCCTTCGAAACGGGTTGTTGGCCGAAATTCTGGTTTCTCAACCTCGCCACCATGAAAAAGATTTACTTCGGCAAACTTTTGCTCTGCCCATCGTGCATACGGAACCCAGTCGGTGGCGATATGAATGTAGCCACCAGGTTTGAGTTTCTTGGCAATCAATTCTAGAAAGTCGGATTGGACTATTCGGCGCTTGGCATGCTTTTGCTTGGGCCAAGGATCTGGGAAATAAAGATGGAAGGCATCGATTGACTCATCGGGAACCAAGTACCGCAAAACCACCCGCGCGTCGTCATTGATTATGCGAATATTGGTGAGCCCGCTCTCGGCGATGCGACCCAACAAGGAACCAATTCCGGGCTTGTGCAGTTCGACCGCGAAAAATCCGGTCTCGGGAAATTGGGCCGCGATGGCCGCCGTCGCCTCCCCCATGCCGGTACCAATCTCCATGATGATCTGTCCGGCATCAGGAAAGTAAACCCTCGGCACAATGGGTTCTGGATTTTCGATTCCATCCACTGAAATTCCATACTTGGACCAGAATTTATCGGTCGCGAATGCCTGCGCTTGCGTAATTCGCGTCCCGCGCAGTTTGTATGAACGATTGGCCGGCCGCTCCAATTTGAATTAAACCTTCACTCTCATATTCGATAGGGTGGAAGACTATAACTACGCCAACCTCTAGGAGTTCCAAGTGCCTGGTCTAAATCTCGCCCGCGCGGAGGCAATCGAACGCGCCGCCCACCTTCACGTCACCAGCTACAACGTGACTCTGGATCTCACGACAAGTGATGAAACTTTTTACTCGAAATCGGTCGTGCACTTTTCTTGCGATACCGCGGGCTATGCCACTTTCATCGATGCCGTCGCTAAGAGCGTTATCTCCGCGACCTTAAATGGTGTTGCCGTTGATACCTCTACATTTGATGGTGAGTCGATTTTCCTTACCAATTTGGCTCATGAGAACGAACTTGTGATCGAGCTTGAATCGATTTACTCCAAGACTGGTGAAGGGTTGCAACGATCCGTTGACCCAGTCGACAACGAGGTTTACTTGTACTCCCAAGGGGAGATTGCAGATATTCGTCGGATGTTTGCCTGCTTCGATCAACCTGATCTAAAGGCCACATTTACTTTGACAGTTACCGCCCCAGACCATTGGGAGATCATTTCCAATAACCCAGTCGCCTCGCGCAACGACATCGCTGACAACAAATCAATCTGGTCTTTCACTACAACACCTCGAATTCCGACCTACCTGGATGCTTTGATCGCCGGGCCGTATCACAAGTTTGCGGATGAATATGTGGGCAAAAAAGTCATTCCATTGGGACTGTACGTTCGCAAATCTTTGGCCGATGTTGCCGATCCTGACGACATCTTCTTGCTCACCAAGCAAGGCTTTGCCTTCTTCGAACGAGTAATGAACTTGGTTTATCCCTTTGATAAGTATGACCAAATTGCGGTGGTCGACTTCAATGCGGGCGCTATGGAAAATGCCGGCGCCGTGACGTATGCCGAATACTCATTTATCTTCCGCAGCAAAGTTACCGATCAGAGTTACGCCTGGCGGGCAAACGTAATTTTCCACGAAATGGCACACATGTGGTTCGGAGATATGGTCACCATGAAATGGTGGGATGACTTGTGGCTCAATGAATCCTTCGCCGAATGGAGTTCATATTTTGGGGTTTCGGAAGGAACGCGCTTTACAAATTCATGGGTGACTTTTAATACCGAACGCAAAAACTGGGGTTACCGAGAAGATCAACGAAACTCGACCCACCCAATCGTTACCGACATGGTGGATCTCAAAACCGTCGCCGCAAACTTCGATGGCATCAGTTATGCAAAAGGCGCTTCTGTGCTGCAACTTCTTGCCAACTATGTTGGTCGAGATAATTTCATCGCCGGACTTCAAACCTATTTTGCGAAGTACGCCTGGGAGAACACCACCTTGGCCGACTTGCTCGCCGAATTAGAAGCGACCAGCGGACGCGATTTAACTTCTTGGTCTCAAACTTGGCTCAAAACTGCGGGAGTGAATACCTTGCGCCCGGAACTCGAAATCGTTGACGGCGTTTACAAATCCATTTCAGTGCTTCAAGAAGTTCCTGTCTTCCCCGAAGGTTCAGTCGAATTGCGCCCCCACAGACTCGGAGTTGGGCTCTATGACCTCCAAGGTGATGCACTCGTTCGTCGCGTCTCCGCAGAACTTGATGTAGATGGCGCAAAAACTGAAGTAACGGAACTCGTTGGTCAAAAAGTCGCTGACTTACTTCTCGTCAACGACAACGACATGACATACGCAAAAATTCGTTTTGACGCACGTTCGATTGAGACCCTTAAAAGTCATCTCGGCAAAATTACTGACCCTCTTGCCCGCGTACTCTGCTGGAGCGCGGCGTGGGACATGTTGCGCGATGCCGAACTTTCTGCAACTGATTTCTTAACGATGGCACTTTCAGGTTTAGCCACCGAATCAGATATCACCATCGCCAGTCGAGTAGTTGGTCAAATTGGCACGGCGGCTTTCAATTACTCGCATCCTGATCACAGAGATTCAAATATCGCGCGACTCGCAGATGGATTTGAATCCCTTATGGATCACGCCGCTGCCGGAAGTGACTTTCAACTTCTCTATGCGCAATGGATGGCAAGTGCTGCCCGCTCCGACTCCCAAAAAGCCCGAGTAAGAGATCTCATGTCTGGCTCCCTCAATGGCTTGGTTGTTGATTCAGATCTTCGATGGCACTTCATCGGAACTTTGGTGGAGCGAGGCCAATTGCTCAAGCCAGAACTCGATGCCGAACTTGAGAAAGACAATACTTTCGAAGGACAGGTCAGGCACGCTTTTGCCATAGCAGCTCTACCCACCGCGGCCGATAAAGAGATCACTTGGAATCGGCTGGTCGATGAGGATCTCAGCACATCTATGCGATCTTCTATTCTGAATGGTTTCTCGAGGCCAACTCAGTTGGAATTACTTGCTCCTTATGTCGATAAATATTTTGATGCCTTGCTTGGTGTCTGGGACAAAGATTCATATGAGATTTCGCGACGCTTTGTTCAGTTGCTCTTCCCATCTCGTTTTGTTAGTCAAGAGACGCTGGCAAAAACTAACGCCTGGCTCGAAGGGGCTGGCAAGGATGCCCACGCCACTTTGCGTCGCTTGGTTATCGACGGTCTGGATGAACTCAAACTTGCGCTGAAAGCTCAAGCAAAAGACGCTTAATTCGAGGAGAAAAAGTGCCTGGTTTAAATCTCACCCGAGATGAAGCTTTTGAACGTTCGGATCACCTAAAGGTTTCGCGGTACGTCGTGTCCATCGATACGACGTCCAACGAAGAGACCTTCTTGGTCTCGGCTGTTGTTCACTTTTCTTGCGATCTGGTTGGTTACTCAACCTTTATCGACTCCGTCGGCAAGCGAGTAATCTCCGCATCTCTCAATGGTAGAGAACTTGATACCGCTAATTACGACGGGGTAACAATCTGGCTGAAAGACCTCGAACTTGAAAATGTCTTAATCATTGAGGTCGAGAATTTTTATGCGAAGAGCGGTGAGGGACTGCAGAAGTCAATCGATCCGGTCGACCAAGAGGTTTACCTTTACTCCCAGGCTGCGACAGCCTATGCGCGGATGATATTCCCTTGCTTTGATCAACCCGACCTCAAGGCAAGTCTCGAACTCTCCGTCATTGCACCCACAGTTTGGGAAGTTCTCTCTAACAATCCGGTTGCCCGCAAAATTGATCTTGAAGATGGTAAATCACACTGGCATTTCACTCCGACTCCCCCAATCTCGACATACATTTACGCGCTCATTGCCGGTCCATATTTCAAAGTGACCGATGAATATGTGGGAGCCAAAGTAGTTCCTTTGGGGATTTATATTCGGAAGACTTTGGCTGAATTCTTAGATGCAGACAATATTTTTGCTGCAACCAAGAATGGTTTTGCCTACTTTGAAAATGTATTTGGTCTGGCATACCCATTTGAAAAGTACGATCAAATCGCCGTTGTTGACTACAACTGGGGTGCGATGGAAAATCCTGGAGCCGTAACTTTCAGAGAGGATCGCTTCGTCTTCCGCAGCAAAGTAACGGAACGCGATTACTCCTGGCGGACCAGCACAATTCTCCATGAAATGGCCCATATGTGGTTTGGCGACCTCGTCACCATGAAATGGTGGGATGACGTTTGGTTAAACGAATCATTTGCCGAATGGGTTTCCTATCACGCCCTCAATGAGAGCACTCGATTCACCAACAGTTGGGTTGCCTTCAACAGCGATATCAAGAACTGGGGTTATCGGGCGGATCAATTGCATTCCACGCACCCAGTGGTTACCTTTGCAAAGGATCTCGATACGGCAAATTCCAACTTCGATGGCATCTCCTATGCCAAAGGGGCGTCGGTCTTGAAACAACTCTATGCCTTTATTGGACCGGAGAAATTCATTGCTGCGATTCAAAGTTACTTTCAGAAGTTCGCCTGGCAGAACACCACTTTGCTGGATTTATTGCACGAACTCGAGATCTCTAGCGGCATTTCATTAACTGAATGGGCCGCGACCTGGTTGCAGACTGCCGGCGTGAACACCTTACGGCCACAAATCGTCATTGAAGATGGCAAGTACTCATTGGCGAGCGTCCTGCAGAATGCGCCGATAATCCCTTCTGGTTCTACAGAGTTACGCCCACACAAAATGGGTATTGGCCTTTACGACTTTAAAGATGGAGAGCTCAGACTCCGGACCTCAATTTCGACAACCATTAATGGCGAACGGACTTATGTTCCAGAACTAACGGGCGAAAAGGTTGCCGATCTCCTTCTTCTCAACGATAGGGATCTGACGTTCGCAAAAATTAGATTCGACCCTACCTCCCTAGAACTGCTCAAGAAGCATCTCGGTTCGATTGTCGATCCACTTGCACGTACGTTGTGCTGGAGCGCGCTGTGGGATATGACTCGGGATGCCGAACTGCCTGCTCGGGACTTTATCGCCGCCTCACTTTTGGCTATAGAGAGTGAAAAGGACAGCGACGTGATTTCCATCGTTCTCCGGCAGGTCGAGATGGCGATTGAAAACTATGCGCACCTTTCTCACCGAGATGCCCTTCGCTTTGAAACTGCTCAAGTTTTCGAGAAGTTATTGGCAGCCGCGGAACCAGGCAGCGATTGCCAACTTCTCTTTGCCCGAGCTTTTGCTTCGCACATAGTGACTGACGTGCAAGCACGCAGAGTTAGGGATTTCCTGACCACAGGTCTGCCAGGACTTACGGTGGATTCGAATTTACGTTGGGTCTTTGCCTTGGCGCTGACCGAGCACGGTCATTTCACGAAGACTGAGTTAGAAGCAGAACTCGCCAATGACTCCACTCTCGATGGACAGGTGGAATTTGCCACGTGTATGGCGGCTTTCCCGACCGACAGTGCCAAGAGTCAGACATGGAATGAAATTCTCTCCAATGATTTAACGATTGCTTTCCGAGAAGCTCGGGTCGTTGGTTTTCATCGAAGTGGTCAACGTCATTTGTCAGAGAAGTACGTCGATAAATACTTCGAGCAACTTAGAGAATTTTGGGATCGGAATACTTTTGATGTTGGCGATAGTTTCGCCTCTGGGATGTTTCCTCGGTATCTCAACAACAAATTAACCTTGGACAAAACCGAAACTTGGCTCGCCGAGAATTCTGACGCCCCTGCTGGTTTGTATCGAGATGTTTCCGAAGCTCGTGATGCTTTGGTTCGAGATATCGCGGCGCAAGAATGCGACGAATAAGAGTTATTCGATATGGCTAATCGCCGAAGTCGACTTCTTCTTCTCGCCCGAGAGCACATAGGCAATTCCACCGATGGCAACAAAAAGTCCGATTGGCGCAGCAAAAAAGATTAGTGCAGTTTGAATTGCGGTCATCCCTTTTCCGGGAAAAGAACCATCTTCCTGAGCGACTTGGTGTAAATGCGTGACGAGAGTGTGTAACAACATGTGCCGAAGTCTAATCTACTTGAATCAAGCAATCGCACTCGCGGGAATATACGTTTCGCTGCCAAAGCCTTGTAGATAGGACATCCATCTGATGTCTGGCCGACCTGTTCCAAGAATTCGCCAAGCCGCCCCTACGGGTTCTCGGGGCAAGGTACGAAGTCGCCAACCCATTTCCTTGAGCGACTTATCAGCCTTGAGATGATTGCATTTATGACAAGCAGAGACGACGTTTTCCCAGTTGTGGCCACCACCACGACTTCGTGGAATTACATGATCAATCGATGTTGCCGGAGCCGCACAATAAACACAGCGATTACTGTCTCGAGCGAAAATTGCGCGTCGCGAGAGTGGCACAGAATGGCGATATGGAATCCGAACAAATTTAACGAGTTTAATAACGGCAGGCAGGGTGACTTCACCACCGGCGTAATGTAAGACCGTCTCCGAGTCTTCAATACTCACGGCGCGCTGGTTGAGCACGAGGATGAGTGCTCGTCTTTCCGAAACGACACCTAGTGGCTCATAGGTGGCGTTCAGGACCAAAGTATTTGGCACTGATATTGCTCCCTTGATTGGCAGCGCGTGGCTCGTGCTGTCGGACAAATCTTGCCCTACGAAAGGTCAAAAACTCGGTATTTCACGTTAAATTCTCCGCGCCGTAAGAATGAAATCCATATGAATTCGATAAAGTCGGAGCCGTTATGAAGACAAACTTCACCTTTCAATCAGCCTATGACTGGTTTAGTGGTGCTCCGCTCCATATTCTCGCGATTATCGCCATTGCCTTAGTCGTTCGAAATCTCGGCGCCAGGGCAATCGCCAAAGCCATCAACCGACTATCCGAGGCCGATATCGTTCCTGGTCCAAAGCACTCCGGGCATCGGCAGAAAGAGCGAGCAAAAACCGCTGGTACCGTTCTTCGATCTGCCATGAATGCAGCCATCATTCTGATCTCGGCAACCATGGTTTTGAGCGAGTTCGGATTGAATTTGGGACCCCTCATAGCCTCTGCGGGTGTGATTGGCGTCGCTTTGGGACTCGGTGCTCAAACGATTGTTCGAGATGTCCTCGCTGGAATTTTTATGTTGATTGAGGATCAATACGGCGTTGGAGATGAAGTAGAAGCGCTCGAAATCAAAGGTGTGGTTGAGTCAGTCGGCCTTCGAATCACCACCATCAGATCAACAGACGGCTCGCTTTGGTACTTGCGTAACGGTGAAATTTTGAAACTAGGGAATCGTTCACAACCAAAACACTAGGATGTAAGACGTGGGAATCGTAGAAACGCACGATCTAACAAAAACTTATGGTGATAAATCTGCTGTAAGAAATCTTACGCTCTCAATTGCAGAGGGAGAGGTTTTTGGATTTCTAGGACCAAACGGTGCTGGCAAGACAACAACTATTCGGATGCTCCTAGGTTTAATCAAACCTACATCGGGTAGCGCAAAAATATTCGGACTTGATTGTCAAAAAAATACCGCGGAAATACATAAACGCCTCGCATACGTTCCGGGTGAATCCAACCTTTGGGGTTCATTAACTGGACAGCAAACCCTCGACTTGCTCAGCTCGCTGCATGGCGAAGTTGACAAGCAATTTCAAGCAACCTTAATCGAAAAGTTTCAAGTCGATCCCTCCAAGAAAGTCCGGGCCTACTCCAAGGGCAACCGCCAAAAACTTTTACTGGTCGCGGGTCTCTCCTTTAAGACCGATGTGCTCTTACTCGATGAACCGACCAGCGGGCTCGACCCGCTCATGCAAGAGGTATTTCGAAGCGTGGTACTCGAGGCTAAAGAGCGCGGTCAGACAATATTTCTCTCCTCCCATACCTTGAGTGAAGTCGAGGTCTTGTGCGACCAAGTTGGGTTACTTCGAGCTGGCGAACTTATTGAAGTAGGCACTCTGGATCAGATGCGTCATTTATCGGCCCTCACGTATCAAATAACTTTTGAAGGTCCGATTCCCGACCTCTCCACCCTGGAGAACGTGAAACGCGTTGTCGTTGAAGGCCAGAGGGTGACCTGTGAACTCTCGGGCAAACCAACTCAGCTCTTGGCATTCCTTAATAAACAATCAGTGGCGAAACTAATCTGCCACGAGGCATCATTGGAAGAAATCTTTCTTTCGCACTACGGAAACTGAGCCCGATGTCTACGGCCCGCGTTATCTCCATTCATACCGTAAAAGAGCGAAGAAAAATCGCAGCAATGTTGGGAAATATGGTTGGAGTGGTCACTCTTTCAAGTCTTTACGGTTATCGCTCGGCCTACCCCCAGTTAAATGATCGACTCCGATTAGCAGCCTCGTTCTCTCACGATGCGGGAATCGCCGCTGTATTTGGGCCAGCGAGATCTTTAGAAACGGTTTCTGGATTCACCGCATTCAGAACTGTGGGAGTCATCCCCTTAATCGTGGGAATCTGGGCTGCGCTCAGCGCAACCAAAGCCTTTCGTGGCAATGAAGACACTGGCCAGTGGGAGTTGCTAGTTGCCGCACCTATAACGAGAAAAAAGGCCACTATGGCAACACTGCGAGGAATCTTCGCTTCACTGGCCATCACTTTAGTCATTGCAACTTTGTGGTGCACGCTAACGTCCAAACTATCGCATGATTTCTCGGTACCCGCGGGACTCTTCTTTGCACTCTCCTTGGTCTCTGCCGGATATTTCTTCGCGAGCGTCGGAGCACTCGCCTCTCAATTTGCTAGTTCACGGCGGGTGGCATCAATGATCGCTGGCGGAGTTATCGGGATCTCCTTTCTCATCAGAGCACTTGCAGATACCTCCACCACGTTCGCTTGGGTTCATTGGCTCTCTCCATTGGGATGGATAAATCAAAGTGCGCCTCTCACTCATTCCCGTTGGTTGGGTCTTGGCGCGCTCTTTATTACCACAGTCGTTCTATCTCGAATGGCAATCCACCTCAGCGCCCAACGAGATCTCAATGACAGTTTGATTTCCGAACGTATTTCTGACAGATCTGGTCTTCGCGTCACAAGCATCCCGAGACTTTGGTTAAAGCTGCAATCCACCAATATCCTCAGTTGGACATTGGGCTTTATTTTTATCTCATTTGCTTTTGGGTTGGTTGCACACGGAGCATCTAAGGCATTCTCCGGATCTTCGACCATTCAAAAGACTTTTGCCACACTTGGCATCACAAAGCAGAGTGAACTCTTCTTCGGCATTATTTTTCTCATGCTCTCAGCAGGATTGATGTTTGCCGCAAATAGTCATGCCGCCTCTCTACGAGAGCAAGAAGGCGAAGGTTATGTTGATCATTTATTGGTCTCACCGGCCAGCCGCTGGAACGTTTACCTATCTCGAATTGGGGTCAGCACGATTGGCCTTTTTGTTATCGCTTGCGGGGCTGGCTTCGGCGCCTTCGCTGGATCGTCGGTTCAAAGCGGGGTGCTCTCTTTCAGAGATGCGTTACTTGCTGGGTTAAATATGGTGCCGAGCGCCATGGTTCTCCTTGGTGTTTCGACCTTCGTTTTCGGCTTCTTTCCTCGGGCCACATCCATCATTGGGCAGTCGCTGTTGGTGTGGAGTTTCCTGCTTGAACTGATTGGATCAACGTTGAAACTCAACCATTGGATATTGGACACTTCTTTCCTCCACCATATGAGCTTTGCTCCGGCGGTCGCCCCAAGAGGCGGACAGAATCTCATTCTTCTTGGTATCGCCGCAGGACTTATCGTTCTTGGGGGTATCGGTTTTAGCCGTCGAGATACTCAAGTCGGCTGATGCTGGCCGCTAATGTCGGGGCGTTTCGATCTCTCTCCGAAAGGATTAACTCCGTCTCCGGCCAGATAATTCCAATGTCATTATCAAATGGCGTAATTCCAAATTCAAATCTTGGTGCGAACGCTGAAGTCAGCAAATAAGAAACCTTGGTGTTCTCTTCAAGTGATACGAAGGCATGACCAAATCGTTCGGGCACTAAAATTGCCTTTGCGTCGTCACCAGCGAGATCGATGCCAATCCACTTTTTAAAGGTCTTGGATTCGGGTCGTAAATCCACCAAAACATCCCAGATCGCACCTGCCGTACACGTTACCCACTTTGCCTGGCCAATGGGGTTGGCGCTGAAATGGATGCCACGCAGCACTCCTTTTTGTGAAAGCGATGTGTTCGCTTGAATAACTGGAAACGCTCGGCCAGTTATCTCTTCGATGAGGTCAGATCGAAACCACTCTTGAAAACTTCCCCTCGAATCAAAGTGAACCTTCTCTTCGAAGAGCCAAGCGCCACTAAGGCCGAGTTCTTTAAATTCCATTGCTCAACTCCTCCGATTCAACTGCAGCCACAATTTCCGGCAAAACTTCTGACAACGCCGTGCGCCAATCGCGCATAGGCGCGATCCCCACCTTGCTCCAAGCATCATGGCCTAAAACCGAATAATCCGGTCGTGGAGCGATTTGGGCAAACTCCGAAGAAGATATTGGAACAACTCGATGTGCATCAAGATTAAGCTCGGCGAAAATTTCGCTCGCAAATTCATACCATGATGCAACTCCTGAATTCGTGCCGTGATAAATGCCGCCGGGAAGTTGGGTACTGGCAGAATCAATCAATCGGGTCGCTAGATCTTTGGCGGATGTTGGTTGGCCGAATTGATCATTCACAACTCGAACTGGATTATTTGAAGTAAGGGCTAGCTTCACCATGGTTTTCGCAAAGTTCTTGCCATAAGGACTATAGAGCCATGCAGTTCGCACTATTCGCGCCGAACGATTCTCCTCGCGAGTTCGATCCTCGCCTTCCGCCTTGGTCTTCCCATAGACCGAACGCGGGTTCTTCTCAGAGTTTTCATCCCACGGAGTAGTGCGTTGTCCGGAGAAGACATAGTCCGTTGAAATATGAAAGAGAGCTAGGCCATCTCTTTCCGCCAAAATGGCAACGTTTTTGGCTCCTTGAGTGTTCACGAGCGCTGCAGCAGTTTCTTGGCTTTCGGCACCGTTTACATCCGTCCACGCGGCAGTATTAATAACGGTGGTAACGCCCTCCGTGCTGATCGCTAGTACTTCTTGGAGGTCTGCGATGTTCGCCTCGCTGGATTTGGGGGCTAAAAATGTTAAACCCTGCTGCGTCAAGGAGTCAGCGAGCGTGCGACCAAGCTGACCAGTTCCGCCAAAAATAAGGAAGGTCATCTCTTTTTTAGGGGCTTCCACCACGTTTGATTGTTCTGATACCAATCGATTACCGAGACCAATCCTGATTCAAATTCCACTTTCGGTTGATATCCCAGATCTCTTTTCGCCTTGCCGCAATCGACCGAATATCGAAAGTCATGACCTAATCGGTCCTCTACATACTCAATAGAAGTTTCGCTTTGGCCCATTAGGGCCAGAATTTTCTCGGTGATTTCGATATTTGTTAACTCTCGTCCGCCACCAATGTTGTAAATCTCCCCAGATGCCCCTTTGGTAAGTGCCAAATGGATCCCAAGGCAATGATCATCCACATGCAGCCAATCACGAACATTCAGACCTTGGCCATAGACCGGAACTTTCTTTCCTTCAATGAGATTAGTAATAAATAGCGGAATCAATTTCTCCGGAAAGTGAAAAGGACCGTAGTTGTTACTGCATCTGGTGACAACAGTGTCGGTTCCATACGTGCGGTGGAAGGCTCGTACCAACATCTCTGCAGCCGCTTTGGTTGCAGCATATGGAGAATTCGGCAAAAGCGGCTCGAACTCGCTCCAAGATCCTTCAGCGATAGACCCGTAGACCTCATCCGTCGAAACTTGCAGGAAGCGAACCCCTGAATGCCGACGAACTTCCTCAAGTAGTATTTGCACGCCGAAGATATTTGTTCGAACAAACTCATCTGAATTATTGATCGAATTATCAACATGAGATTCCGCCGCAAAATTAACAATGGCATCAACCTTTGGCAGAATTATTTTCAATAACTCACGGTCGCAGATATCGCCATGCACGAAAGAGAAACGAGGATCGGCTTGTACTTGGGCGAGATTTGCGAGGCTGCCGGCGTAGGTCAATTTGTCGAGCACGACCACCGATTCAACGCCAGGTAAAGTTCCATCCAGCAATCGCCGAACATAATTAGAACCGATAAAACCTGCACCACCCGTGACTAATAACCGCAATCGCCACCTCCGAGAGCATTGGATATTGCTTGAGTCTAGCCATTAAACTGCCGATATGAGAGGCATCGTTCTGGCAGGTGGAACGGGTACTCGTCTTTGGCCAAGCACCATTTCAGTGAGTAAACAACTGATGCCGGTATACGACAAGCCACTTGTTTACTATCCAATTTCCACTCTCATGTCCGCTGGAATTCGTGAAATCCTGATTATCACTACTGGTCCCGATCAGGCACAATTCCGCAAGCTCCTCGGCGACGGATCGAAACTGGGGGTTGAATTCACTTACGAAATTCAGGAGCAACCAGCAGGCTTGGCGCAAGCATTTCTGATTGGAAACGATTTCATTGGAGAAGAGAGCGTTGCCCTCATTTTGGGTGACAACATTTTTCATGGCGTCGGACTAGGAAACCAATTAGCCCATACGAACCATCTAAGTGGGGCCCAGATATTTGGGTACCACGTCGCTGATCCGCGAAGTTACGGCGTCGTGGAAATTGATCATGCTGGCAAAGCGCTTTCGATCGAAGAGAAACCAGTCAATCCACGCTCCCAACTGGCGATTACCGGACTCTATTTTTTTGATAACCAAGTTGCGAAATATGCATCCTCAGTCAAACCAAGCGCTCGTGGCGAACTTGAGATCACCTCCGTTATTGAGGAGTATCTGGTTCGGAATCAGCTTAAAGTTAATGTTCTCTCCCGCGGTACGGCCTGGTTGGATACGGGAAGTGCGGAGTCCCTTCACGATGCAGCCTCCTTCGTGCGCGTGATAGAAGAGCGAACTGGCCTTAAAATCGGGTGTATCGAAGAAATAGCTTGGCGAAATGGCTGGATTTCCGACGAACAGCTATCAACACTCGCGAAAAATATGGGATCAAGTGCTTACGGTAAATATCTTGCAGGGCTCTTAGAAACCTGAGAGCAGGCTTCCGGTAAATGTGACTTGCGGAATACTTTTAAAAGTCTCTAACGCTTTCACTTGAAGTGCTTCCAAATCCGATGGATGTGAAATAAGCCAGGCACAACGATCAGCAATCTCCGAAAAAGGGGCTGACGAAATGGATTCTAGATATCGATTTTCCACCGAAGTCGATGGGTTTATTTCTGAAACGACTGCAACGCCGTTATTCAATAAATAGTGAACACGAACTACCTCGAAAATTTGTTGCGAATAGAAATGAGTGTTGAGAACAATTTTGCTTTGGGAAATGAAGATATCCCGTTTATCACCATAAGTTCCGAAAAGCTCCAACATACTAAGTCCTTTAGACTCGATCTCAGTTAAGAGACCCCTGCGTCGATCATTCATGCTGCCGTAGAAAAGTACGTCAATTACTCGCTCATCTAGAGGTTTCTTTGGAATACGTTGTAATTCCCGTTGAAAGCCAAACTGAAAGAGCTTCACGTTGTTGACTCCGAACAAATTCAGCATTTCTATATTTCGCGAGTTGTAATCCCAGAGCGGGAACCTTTTGCCAAGAGCAAGTAATTTGGCGGTCCATTCATCACTTTGGGCATGAGTCGAAAACAACTGCTCGGTATTGAGAATTATCGAATCAGCAGGGAGAGCCTCAAAAAATGCTTCGTCATAAAATACTCCAATAACGATATTAACTCGGCCTAAGTCCACTGCACCTGGGGTTATTTTTGCCTCGAATCCAAGTTCGCGGATGGAAAAGCAAATCAATTCAGAAATCTCAATGAAGATTCCGTAGTGATTTCCGGTGTTTGGTCGAATGACGTTAAAAGAAGTCATTAAGTAAGAGTACTCGACTCTTTTCCCTTACCCGCTCTTATCTGCTGTACTACTCCACCAATCGCGAAGACGGCTAAAACAGTGATTACAGCAGCGATTATCAGGTAAACATCTTTGGGTACATGCCTAGCCGAGGCGAGGATATATACCTGTGGTGTTATAAAAGTTATCCCGGCAAGCCAAGACCACTTTCGAACCGCACCCCAATCTTTGCGAAAGAAAGCTACAACGATTCTGGCGGTGGCCAGCCCGTACGGCCACGAAGTTGAAACGTCGATGACGAAGAAAACGTAGGGATTCACGCCATATTTATGGAGGGTCTTCCACACCAGCACTGCCGCACCAAAACTGTAAGCAACAATGGTGGCCGCCCACATGCGCTCCCAAAAAGTCTCTCGCTTGGTACGAACTCTGGACGCCACCTGATAAGCCTAGTCGTCGGCTTTATTCACCATAGATTGGGCTGCAAATTGGAAGTAAGTCCACATCTCTTCTTTTAATTCTTCTGCGATCTCCAAATCAATAATTGCCGCGTGAATGCAGCGCAACCAAGCATCCCGTTGCAATGAAGCAATCTCGAACCCGGCATGTCGCATTCGCAGCCGCGGATGGCCTCGTGTATCTGAGTACGTCGTCGGACCACCCCAATATTGCTCCAGAAATAACCGAAGGCGTTCCTTGGCTCCAGCCATATCTCGCTTTGGATATAAGGAAAGCAGAAGTGGTTCGAACTGGATCTTCTCGTAAAAAATGTCCGCAATCTTTACAAAGGTTTTATGACCCCCGACGCGTTCATAGAAAGTTGGTTCACTCATTTAGGCTGCTAAGGCCTTCTCTTTTGCCTTCCCTATTTGGAGGACAAAATACGCCGTTATTACACATAAAATTCCGCTGATGTAAAAAGCACTCGAGTAGTTCCCAAATTTCACGCGCAACACCGCGGCGCCGTAAGCGGCAATTGAACCGCCGATCTGGTGAGCCGCAAAAACCCAGCCATAGACGACCGTCCCACTCTCAAGCCCGAGTACTTTTCGACAGAGAACGATGGTTGGTGGGACCGTGGCCACCCAATCGAGGCCATAGAAAATAATGAAGACAAGAGTTGAGGCATGAAGGGATGAGAAAAGTATGGATGGAAGTAGAAAGAGAGAAAGACCCCGAAAAAAATAGTAGAAGAAGAGCAATTTTCGCGGATCGATCCGATCGATAAGGTATCCGGAAAGAATCGTGCCAATCACGTCGAACACGCCAATCATCGCCATCAACGATGCTGCAGTTACTTCCGCCATCCCATGATCATGAGCGGCTGGTATGAAGTGGGTGCCAACTAGGCCACTGGTTGATAAGCCGCAGACAAAAAAGGACCCCGAGAGATACCAAAAGTCTTTCTCCCGAGCCGCTCGACGCAAAACCAAAATTGCTTCTCTGCCAGCATTTCGCCTAATAATCGGGGGCTCCACGTAATCAGACGGGGCGCCATAGGGTGTCACGCCAGCCGAAGATGGCCGCTCTTTAAGGAATATTGCGACAAATGGCACCATCGCGAAAGCTGCGGCGGCGACCGCAATGGAGACCCATTTCCAACCATGGTGTACCGCCAGTGAAGATAAACCTGGCAAAAAAATTAGTTGCCCAGCCGCGGCTGCGGCAGCGAGCGCACCAAGGACAATGCCCTTCTTTTCAATGAACCATCGATTGGCGATACTCGCGGCAAAGACCAAGGCCATCGAACCGGTGCCCATACCAACGACAACCCCCCAGAGTGCAATTAGATGCCAAGGTTTACTCATCCAAACTGTGCCCAATGCCCCAGAGGCGACGACTGAGAGCGCCACCATCACCACTCGCCTGATTCCGAATTTCTCCATCAGCGCAGCAGCGAACGGCGCCGTCAATCCATAGAGCAAGACGTTGATACTAAGAGCTAATGAAATGGTGGAACGACTCCAACCGAAGGCGTCCTCAAGTGGAATGATGAGTACAGATGGCGCAGACCGAAACCCTGCCATGGCCATCAGAGTTAAAAAGGTGACCCCAAATGCGGTCCAGGCAGGATGAAGTTTTCTCATGAATTAAAGGCTCGAGCGAAGCCATACTGTGGTGTCAGTAGGAATCTTGTTGCCTTCGATTGGTGAACTTGAGTGCAGAATTTCTGCGCCCTTTGGCAACTTCATCTCATCGCCAAAGTTGACGATGCAAAGAAAATCTCCTGGACGAGAAAAAGCCAAGACATCTTTCCCGAGGTCGATCCATTTAAGTTTTCCATCGCCAAGACCAGATTCTGATTTACGAATTTCTAGCGCCTTGCGATAAATATTGAGTGTCGATTGTGGGTCATTCTCTTGCGCATCGGCGCCGTATTTGCCCCACCAACTTGGTTGTGGCAACCATGAGTCACTCGAACCGAGAGCTGAGTTTGTTGAAAATCCAAAAGATCCGGCTTCCACTGAACCCCAAGGTAGGGGAACTCGGCAGCCATCTCGACCTGGATCGGTATACCCGCTCATTTTCCAACGAGGGTCGGTTAGGCGATCCTTGGGAATATCCACAACCTCTGGCAACCCGAGCTCTTCACCTTGATACACGTAGGCACCGCCCGGTAGCGCCAACATCAACATAGCACCAGCGCGAGCGCGTTTGACGCCACGTTCCGGATTAAATTTCTTGGTCTTTCCAAAACGCTCTTTAATGGTACCGACGCCACCACCTTTTAGACCCAAATCAAAACGAGTAACAGATCGCGTCACGTCGTGGTTGTTGAAGACCCACGAAGAAGGCGCATCGATACCCTTGAGATTCTTGATCGACGTCTTAATGTTCTTCTTGAGTATTTTTCGATCCCATTTAGAATCCAAAAAGGTGAAGTTAAAGGAGTTGGCGAGTTCGTCATTGCGCAAATAGAGCGGAAGGCTTTCAGGTGAAACCCAAGCCTCGGCCACTGCCATGCGATCGCCAGGATAAGAATCCAGAATTTTGCGCCAAGCCCGATAAATTTCGTGGACCCCATCTTGATCCCAATACGGCATCTTTTGAACTTTGAGAAGTTCGGGATCGGTTGTGATATCTGGCAGACCTTGTTCTTTGATCATTCCGTGAGCCACATCGATACGGAAGCCATCGACACCACGGTCAAGCCAGAATTTCAAAACTTCTTCAAAATGTCCTCTAACTTCTGGGTTCTCCCAATTGAGGTCTGGTTGTTCCACTGCAAACAGGTGCAAATACCACTGGCCCGCCGAACCGTCAGATTCATTTACCCGGTGCCAAGCCGGACCGCCAAAGACAGCTTGCCAATTGTTGGGTGGGAGTTCGCCGTTTTCGCCCTTTCCCTCGCGGAAGATGTAGCGATTGCGTTCTGCTGATCCTGGTGCGGCACGGAGAGCTTCCTGAAACCAGGCATGTTGATCTGATGAGTGGTTAGGAACAATGTCCACGATAAATTTAATTCCTAATTCATGCGCCTCACGAATGAGTTGCTCAGCCTGGGCCAATGTTCCGTAATCCGGTTCGATATTCATGTAGTCGGCTACGTCATAACCATGATCGTGCTGTGGTGATGGGTACCAAGGGGTAATCCAGATTGCATCAATCCCTAATTTCTTAAGATAAGGGAGTTTGGATCGAATACCTTCGACATCGCCTTTGCCATCGCCATTTGCATCAGCAAAGGACCGAATATAAATCTGATACGTAACTGCATCACGCCACCATGGACGCTCTGATCGACTGGGCAACGAATGTGACATTGAAATTCCTTTCGGGCGAGGGTCTTAAGAAATCTTGGTTTCAAAATATGGTTGCAGAAAATCTCGTTCCTCATTTGTTAGAGGGCGAGATCTCTTGGTTTCCATATCTACGGCTACTTGAATTGTCTTTACTCGAGCGTGCAAGCCTGCCTCACTGGAGAGCTCGTAGGCTAGCGCAAACGAGGAATTTCCAATGGCGGTGACCCAAATGGCCACGTCTAGATCAATGCCACCTACGTAAATTGGCAATAGGTAATCGATCTCGGCGCGACCTACGACCATGTCTCCCAAAATCGGTCTTTGACCATTTCGAACGCGATCGAAGGAGATCATCTCAAAGCGTGCCTCCTGAACGAAGACTAGATACTTTGAATTATTGGCATGACCAAAAGCATCCAGATCATCCCAACGAACGTGAGCCTTAGAGTGAAATCTCATTTATCGGGTGAGCTTTCGATAGGTGACTCGATGTGGACGTGCCGCATCTGCGCCGAGCCGCTCAATTTTGTTCTTTTCATACGATTCGAAGTTTCCTTCAAACCAGAACCACTGCGAATCCCCTTCGTAAGCCAAGATGTGAGTTGCGATGCGGTCCAAGAACCACCGATCGTGGGAAATAACCACGGCACAGCCTGGAAACTCCAGCAACGCATTTTCAAGTGACCCCAAGGTTTCGACATCAAGGTCGTTTGTTGGCTCATCCAAAAGTAATAAGTTGCCGCCCATTTTTAAGGTGAGTGCGAGGTTCAATCGGTTGCGTTCGCCACCAGAAAGAATCCCTGCGGGCTTCTGTTGGTCTGGACCCTTGAAGCCAAAGGTGGAGACGTAGGCCCTCGATGGGATTTCTACATTTCCGACCTTCATGAAGTCCAAGCCATCGGAGACTACTTCCCATAATGATTTTTTAGGATCAATTCCACCGCGCGACTGGTCGACGTATGAAATCTTGACGGTCTCTCCAATTTTAACTTTGCCGCTATCGGGGGCTTCCATTCCTAAAATCGTTTTGAAGAGCGTGGTCTTACCCGCTCCGTTAGGTCCGATAACTCCCACGATGCCGTTTCGTGGCAAGGTAAAGGAGAGATCATCGATGAGCAAGCGCTCGCCAAATCCCTTCTTCAAATGATCAACTTCAACGACAATATTTCCGAGTCGGGGACCCATAGGAATCTGAATTTCTTCGAAATCTAACTTGCGCGTCTTGTCGGCTTCGGCTGCCATCTCTTCATAACGCGCGAGACGAGATTTCGATTTAGCTTGTCGGCCCTTAGCGTTCATGCGAACCCACTCGAGTTCTTCAGCCAGGCGCTTGGCCCGTTTTGCATCCTTCTGGCCTTCGACTTTAAGACGCGATGCCTTGGTCTCCAAATAGGTCGAATAATTTCCTTCATACGGATATGCGCGACCTCGATCGAGTTCCAAAATCCATTGCGCCACATTGTCGAGAAAGTACCTATCGTGGGTAATCGCAACGACGGTTCCCGGATATTTAGAGAGATGCTGTTCCAGCCACAGAACGGATTCGGCATCCAGGTGGTTAGTAGGTTCATCCAGCAGCAAAAGATCAGGTGCCTGCAATAGCAATTTACAGAGCGCGACTCGGCGACGCTCGCCGCCGGACAGAACGCTGACATCAGCATCTGGTGGCGGACAGCGAAGGGCATCCATTGCTTGCTCTAATTGGGAATCTAACTCCCAAGCATTTCGGTGATCGAGCTGTTCTTGTAGTTCCCCCATTTCGGCCAGAAGTTTGTCGTAATCAGCATCGGGCTGGCCCATGAGGTCAGAAACTTCATTAAATCGATGGAGAAAGCCCATAGTTTCCGCAACGCCATCCTGAACATTCTCCAAGACTGTTTTCGAATCATCTAACTGTGGCTCCTGCATCAGGATTCCCACGCTGTAACCGGGAGTAAGAAAAGCCTCGCCGTTAGAGGGTTGTTGCAAACCTGCCATAATCTGCAAAACGGTCGACTTTCCCGCGCCGTTCGGTCCTACAACGCCGATTTTTGCGCCTGGAAAGAAGGAAAGGGTCACATCATCCAAAATGACCTTATCTCCATGCGCTTTTCGCGTCTTTTTCATCGTATATATAAACTCGGCCATAGTGAGAAACCTTAGTGGTTGCCCTCAGTAGACCTAAACTTTCACGAATTCAATCTTTAATTGCTTTCCGCAGCCCTTCGAACGGCGGCGATTGTTGCGACTCGATCTGCCGAATCAGTACTCCAGTTGCTGACCGAGATGCGGAGAATCTTTTCGCCGCGCCATTCTGAGCCCGAAATCCAAATCGAATGGTCGGCGATGAGGGCGGCGCCTATTTTCTGAGTTCGCACTTCGTCTTCGAATGCGAAGGAAACTTGGGTAAAGACGACCTCGTTGAGCACCCGGCAGCCGTCGATTTTGGCAAGTTCCAAGGCGAGTTCCTTGGCATTGTTCGCCATTCCGGTGACGAGATCGGCCACTCCTTGCTGGCCAAGAGAGAGCAAGGCCGCCCAAACGGTCACCCCGCGTCCGCGCCTGGAAAGTTCTGCGACTCGTTCGCTCGGCCAAAGCGATTCTTCTCGCTCGCTCGGTAAGTAACTCGCCTCGACTCCAAAAGCCCGACGTAGGGCGGCTGGATTTTTCACGATGCTAATTCCGCAGTCATAAGGAACATTAAGTGTCTTGTGTGCATCTGTGCCCCACGAATCTGCGAGTTCAATGCCATCAAGTAAAGGCCGAAGTTCCGGTGCGGCCAGCGCCCAAAGACCAAATGCCCCATCGACGTGAACCCAAGCACCATGTTTATGCGCCAATTCGATAGCCGCACGGAAAGGCTCGAACGAGCCAGAATGAATATTGCCGGCCTGTAAGGCCAAGATGGTTGGACCGGAACCGCGCTCGAGCGCCTCCTTCAGCGCGTCGATGCGAATTCGACCTTCGCTATCTGCTGCCACTTCTTCGGGTGCTCCCAAGCCAAGATATCGAAGGGAGGTATCGATGGTGACATGGCGTTCAGCATTTACGAGAGTGCGAATCGGCGGTGCGCCAAATAATCCTTGGGTATTCACATCCCACCCGATACGTGCCAAGACTTCCCCGCGTCCCGCGATCAGACCGCCAAAATTTGCCATTTGTCCCCCTGTAGGAAAACCGACGGCTGCAGAAGTTGGGAGACCAAAGAGTTCCAGAACCCACTTGCCAGCTATTTCCTCGAGTGCGACTACGGTCGGAGTGAGAGTTGGGGCACCAGAGTTTTGATCCCAGGCGCTTATCAACCAATCAGCAGCCAATGGCGCTGGCATCGTGCCACCGATCACCCAGCCAAAAAAACGACCAGAGGACATAGCCATCAAACCTGGTTCGCCGAGAAGAGCAAGACGATCGATAACTTCCACGGCATCCACGCCACTTCTGGGCAGTTCATCGCCAAAGGCGTTTTTCACCTCATCGAGGGTCTGTC
Organism: Actinomycetes bacterium; assembly: GCA_037133095.1. GTDB lineage: Bacteria > Actinomycetota > Actinomycetes > Nanopelagicales > Nanopelagicaceae > CAIMZW01. Next base: position 12,896 of record JBAXOT010000019.1, on the reverse strand, counting down.
TTGGATTGATTCCGCGATGCGGCAGTTCGTTCAGCCAGTTTTGTGCGTGCCGCGCGGCGGCGGCAAGTACGTCGGTGTAGATATCACCATTGTTAGTCATGCGAACTCCCATCAATCATGGAGAACCCTAGGTTTTACCTGCGCCAATTGCTAGCGTTTAAGGGAAGGCATTTACTTTAGATAGACTGCCACCCACGTTTCTCTCACTTCATGCGCCTGTAGCTCAGTCGGATAGAGCACCCGCCTTCTAAGCGGGTTGTCGCAGGTTCGATTCCTGCCAGGCGCGCCCTTGATTAGATAAATGGCTAACTCCTATTCACTCACTTTAGAAGTTATAGCCGTGTGGAATTCACCTTCAAAAGTTAATTTGCCTCTGACTGTTGCTGACTAGAGAGGAAAATCCATGATTCAGCGCTTATCGAGAATATTTAAAAATCGGCTAAATCTGTCCATTTCCCAAAAAGCTGGGGTGGCCTTACTCGTTGCTTTTATTACTGGAGTTGGCCTGATGCCCAGCGCCATCGAATCTGCCGTAGGTGCCACAAAGCCTGCCGCGGTAACGCTTAACAATTTCAAGCACATCGTCGTAATTTACGAAGAGAACCACAGCTTCGATAACCTCTATGGAAATTGGGGCACTGTCAATGGCCAGAAAGTAAATGGCTTATCGAATGCTTCGGCCACTTCGCTCAACCAAGTAAATCAAGATGGCAAGCCATTTACCTGCTTGCTTCAAAATGATGTCAACCTAGTGACCTCGGTAGCCGGCGGCGCAAATTGCACCGATTCCACCACCGCCACTACATTCACCAGCCTCTTTCCTAATGCGCCTTTCAAAATAACTAACTACATCGCACCGACCGCGACTACTTGCGCCGCACCCGGATCTTTTGCGGCACACGGTTTAGTAACTGGTGCAGGTCTACCTAATGGTTGCACCGAAGATCTCGTGCACCGTTTTTACCAAGAGCAATATCAAATTGATGGTGGGAAAATGGACCGTTACGTCACCGGCAGCGATGCCGTTGGCTTAACAATGGGTTACTACGACACGACTCAACTTCCCATTTATCAATACCTCAATGGAACGTCCGCTCCTAAGTACGTCGTGGCTGACAATTTCTTCCAAGCTGCATTCGGCGGTTCATTTCTTAATCATCAATGGCTAATTGCTGCGCAGTCCCCAAAGTGGGAGGGTGGAGCATTGGCTGATTACTCAGCAAATGACCTGCATTCCATCGTTGGGCCAGATGGTTCCCCAAAGACGTATCCACTCCACACTGCTCCTGCGTACGCGAAAGATGGTGCCTTAACCACGTACTGCACTGTTCCAAGCGCTGCAGTGACTGCTGGTGTTCCAGCAACCATTCCAACCGGAACTGCTTGTGGCGATTATGCGATCAACACGATTCAACCTACCTACCAACCATTCTCACCTGGCACTCCCGTTGCAAAGCAATTGCCGCCACTGACTTCCAGCAATATCGGAGATTCGCTCTCTGCTAAGGGCGTTGACTGGGCTTGGTATTCCGGCGGTTGGGACAATGCAAATGGAAATACAACCGGCCTTGGCTGGACCAATGGAAGTACCGCAGGGACTTGCACTGATAAGCAAACGAACTCTGCTGCGGTTTACCCAAATTGCCCGAATGCAAACTTCCAATACCACCACCAACCATTTAACTACTATGCCAATTACGCCCCAGGGACTGCAGCCCGCGCTGCTCACTTGTTAGACGAGCAGAACTTCATTGCTTCCGCAAAAGCTGGAACATTGAAGCCTGTCAGCTTCGTCAAGCCAGTTGGAAATGAGAATGAGCACCCAGGCTATACGGGTGAAAATTCCGGCAGCATGCATTTGGTGGATCTCATCAAAGCTGTCGAATCAGGTCCAAATGCGAAAGACACTTTGATCGTCGTTACTTACGATGAATTCGGTGGCGCTTGGGATCATGTGACTCCTCCTACAGGTGCAGGCGTTTCCGACATCTGGGGTCCAGGTACTCGTATTCCAGCACTGGTTATCTCTGCAGGCTTACCTGCCTCAGGCGTTGACCACACCTCCTATGACACCACATCAATTCTTGCTACAATCGAGGCAAGATTCAAGGTTGCACCGTTGACTAGCCGAGATGCTGCAGTTAAGAATCTTTCCGCAGCTCTTACAGTGGTGAAGAAGTCAAGCTAAAAAGATAAAACTAGAAATAATTGACCTGGTTCTCGAAAGAGGGCCAGGTCAATTTCTATTTATTGGCTACAGATTTTGATTTCGGAGCAAGAGCCGTCGATTCTCGGCTCACAAGTTTGCCGACAAATAACTTCTCCGATTTTTCATCGACCTCAGAGCGCAAGCTTTTTATAAGTCCTCGAACTGCGGCAGCGCCGATCTCAGCCGCCGGTGGACTTACGGTGGTCATACTTGGTTCCGCATCCAATGCGCCTTGTTCGATTGTGTCGATGCAAATTATCGAGACATCCTTTGGCACCCTAAAACCCAACTTCTGAATTCCGCGCGAGAATCCAATAACAGCCTCAGAGTTCAAACTAATTATCCCGGTGATATCTTGATATTTTTCGGCGAATTGTTCGGCGGCCTTCATCCCTGATTCGATGGAGTTACTGGCGTGGACGATGTGAACTGTTACGCCATATTTCTTTCCCAGATGCTTGGCTGCGTTTTCTCCACGTACGATCGCACCGAACCCATCTCGAAACTGTTTTGCCGTCGTGCTCAGAAAAATAATCTTCTTGTGTCCCAGGCGAACTAATTCTTCGAATGCCACATTCTCTGCCGCCTCGAAATCACGATCGGCATAAATTTCATCTTCATAATCGGCAGTTCGTCCAATTAGTCCAACCGGAATCTTGAGGCGATGAAGAAGTTCTACTCTGGCATCGGCCATTCGAATCTCCATCAAGACGATGCCATCCAATAATCCAGATTGTGCTTGCAAAATCGCATCTTCGATCTCCCGGTCGTACGCCGGCCAGAGAATGAGGTGATAGCCATATTTTCGTGCCTCATCTGCAGCGCCGAGCACATAACTGATATCGCCATCGTTAATTCCATGGTCCGAGACGGCGAAGAGCAAGGCAATCATTCGACTACTGCCGCTGCGCAGCGCCTTTGCCATAGCGTTTGGCTTGTATCCCATCTCATCCATGACCTTTAGGACGCGACGTTTTGTTGCCTCAGAAATTGGCTTCGAACCAGTTATTACGTAAGAAATCGTGCTCTCAGAAACCCCTGCCGCTTTTGCCACTTCGGAGCGCTTGACCACTTATTGACCCTAGCCCATCTCGCTCACGGGGTTAGACCGAAGTTTCATTTCCAGGGTTTCGTTATGTAACCGTTATGAAAAGAATAGGCAGCACTCCTACTCCTGAGACCGAAATTGCCAATATCATTGACACCTGTCAATAAAGGCCACGAACCGTGACCCCCCGATTTGATTCCTGCGAATCAATATTTCTTCTCGAAGAAATACATGGGACGTGGCGACTGGGTGATCGCAGCGGCTGTGCCGCTCCGGTCACCCTTTTTTTATGCCTTCGACAAGAAGGCGTAACAATTTCTCACTACAGTTCCATAATTATTCACAAACGAGGAGTCTCAATGAGCGAATCTGCTAAAAAACCAATTGCCGTTGTCACAGGCTCTGGCGGCGCGATTGGCGGCGCGATTGCGGCGAAACTGGCATCCGAAGGGTATTTAGTCGCGCTCACAGATATCAATGAGTCGGCCGTCAAAGCAAGATCCGCAACAATTGCTGGCAGCATTGCAAAGGCTGTCGACCTTCGAAATGAAGAAGAAGTAATTGCGCTTCGTAATTTTGTGCACAATGAATTCGGAATTCCCAGTTTGCTCGTTAACGCCGCCGGGGTTTTCTTTGAACATAAATTGGTTGAGACCACGGTTGAGCAATTCGATCTTCTCATCGACGTGAATCTTCGAGGCACTTTTTTAACATGCAAGACTTTCATTCCAGAGATGATTTCCGCGGGTGGTGGTTCAATTGTAAATATCTCTTCGACTGCCGGGTTGCACGCCAGTTCGACCCGACCTATCTACTCGGTCGCAAAAGCTGGAGTCATCATGCTGACTCGCTCGATTACCGTTGATTACGGTGCCCAAGGAATTCGTGCCAATGTCATTTGTCCCGGCCTTATTGATACGCCGATGGCGGATTGGATCACCTCAAGACCAGAGGCGTTAAAGGCCTGGGCGGCAAATTTGCCCGCGGGACGGATAGGAACCGTTGACGATATTGCCAAAGCTGTAAGTTTCTTGGCCTCTGACGAATCCTCTTACATGCACGCGGGTGTCATGGCGGTGGACGGTGGCGGACGGCCTTAACTTCGGGCCAAGGTGAAGTCGCCACTGACGGTATTGACTTTCAACTTTACTAATTCTGCAGTTCCATCTGCTTGGCCATCTGATGAGTTCAGGGCAATTTCAGAATTCAAGTTTCCGGAGACGGTATTTCCATCGACCTCAACTTCAAAGCCAGGGATCACGAAGACTCTGACATCTCCTGACACCGTTTTAAAAGATAGCTCGCTGGCGCACGAAATATGAGCAACCACATCACCGGATACCGAAGTTACAGACAACTTTCCTGTAGGGCTTTTCACAAACTTAATATCTCCGGAGACAGTAGTGAATTGGGCACTCGCCACAGTCTGCTCCACCAAGACATCGCCCAAGACTGACTCGATTTTTAGTTCGGCGCTCGAAGGTACTTTGATGAACAGGGTTAACTGGGAAGCACCTCGATTGAGAAAATCTTTAAGCCCGTTTCGTTTGTCCATTTGAATTTTTAATCGATTTTCGCTCCGCGAGATATTTACCATGTCAGCAAATTCGGCTGAGTTCGACCCTTCTCCGACTATCTCTATGTGAACCATAGAATCTGGGGATTCCACGACCACCACGTCACTCCAGCGACATTCGATTTTTATTTCCGGGTCGGAAATATCAAATGATTCAGCCCGCAACATATTCGTTGAAAATGTAGTCATGTTCAACTCCTCCCCTTGCCTTTTAGTTGTCGTCCTCCGATGTTGATTTGATGACTCCCGCGTTCGCCGACTTTGAGAAACCAAGAGTTGAGCGAAACTCCTTCGTTGCTGGCCGCGGCCTCAATTCGAGTTTTGAGATCCTCTGGCAAGCGCAGCGTCACCCGAGCATTGAGGTCGGCAGGCGCCTCCGGCGCCGGGTGTTCTTCTAATGTGTGGACAAGTTCCAAGTCATCACCATTGAGTCTGGCATCAATGTGGGAACCAGGGATTTGACCCTTCAGCTCTGCGGCAACTTCAGCAAAAGCCTCCAAAAGGCGGGTACGTAGCACTGGCTCGAGCGTCGGTAGGAGACGTAATACCGCGCTCTCTAACTCGGGTCCACCTAATTTTCCCAAGGCGCTCAAATCACCCGACAGGCGATCAATAAATGCTGACATCTTCATGACGGTATTTTGACATCATTATGACATCATGTCAATAGCACTTTCCGACCTCGGGGATGAATCCATGTGATTTTCACTTTGATTGTGAGCATGCAAAAGGCGGGCCATCCCTCAACGGCCCGCCTTTTGGTTCTGCTAGTTCAGTAAGTCTTATGCACCGAGCTTTGCGAGCTGGGAATCCAACTTAGTTCCGAAAACCGAACCGTGGGTAGTAACTGCGAAGCCAAGGCTTGGGTGAAGTCCTGGGCAGTTAAAGCCTACGAATGCGATTGTCTTCTTCACTTCAGCAGCCTTGGCAGCATCACCGTAGTTGGTGAGAGCAAGCGCGTAGGTAGTTGCAGTGAATGGGTACGCAGCAGCATCTTTGGTGTTGTAATCAAAGACTACGGTTCCATCTGCGTTCACAGTTGCCTGTGCTGCGGCTGAAAGAACTGAATCAGAGTTAGGAGTGATCGAGTTACCTGCAGCATTGATGACGTTTGAGAGCTGCAAGTGGTACGTAGCAGCGAAGGAAACTTCAGCATAGGTGATCGAGTACTTGGTCTTTGCTGCTAGTTGAGAAACACCAGCGGAACCTGCAGCAGAGCGGAAGTGAACTGGATCGGATGTGATGTCGCCAGGGAACGCAGAAGCAAATGCATCTGCTGGGCTCTTGGTCCAGACTGAAGGTACTGACTTGTTCAAAGCACGGGTTAGGTTATTTGAGGTACCAGAGTTATCAGCGCGGTAGATAACGGTGATTGGCTGATTAGGCATGGTGCGAGCGATATTAGAAGTATTGATGCGAAGTACTACTGGAGTACCGTTCTTATCTTTTACAACTGCGCCATTTGCATCCTTGCGATAGACCGGAGTTGTGATGGTCTTGTTGTTATCCGCAACGATGGCTGGGTCATTCCAACGAGTGATTTTGCCAGCGAAAATTCCGGCAATAGTCTCGCGGGAGAGGTTCAAAGGCTTGGTGGTGTTGAGGTTTGTCAAAATCGCAACTGGCCAAATAACAGTTGGGATGTGAATTTCGTTAGCAACTGGTGTTGCGTGAACTGAATCCGAGAAGGCAAAGTCAACGGTCTTGTTCTGCATGGCAGTCTTTCCTGCGCCAGAACCGCCGCCAGGGTAATCAAAGGAATCGCCGGTTGCGGCTTGGTATTCAGCTTTGCAAGCATCGATGAGGCCAGAAACTGAAGTAGCGCCTGCGGCCTTAAGAACGGCGGCGTTGGCGATTGGAGCGATAGCAAGTGCGGCAGCGAATGCTCCGACAGTTGCGATCTTTAGTGAACGAGATAATTTCATGTAAACCTCTCTAATGCTGATCCAGTTATTTAACTAGTTGGACATGGAACTTGCGGTGGGGACGCTGGTGTTATGGCAAAACTTTAAAGAGTCGAAGAAACTGACCCTAGATAGAGAAAGAACGGCACTTAAATAGAAAGTGAACAAGTGGTAAACGCACTTGCCTCACATATGTGATTCAGTTGAGTGAGCTTTACCCGAATCGACCTGAAACATAATTTTCGGTTCGTTGATCACGAGGACGCGAAAACATTTCGTTTGTTGGTCCGACCTCAATCATGCTGCCAGGTCCACCTTCGGAGAGGAAGAAAGCGGTGTAATCACTTACACGAGCTGCCTGTTGCATGTTGTGGGTCACAATAATGATGGTCATGGTCTGAGCGAGTTGACCGATGGTGTCTTCAATGCGAAGTGTTGACCCTGGGTCAAGTGCGGAACAAGGCTCATCCATCAAAAGAACTTTAGGCTTGACAGCCAATGCACGAGCAATACATAGGCGCTGTTGTTGACCTCCGGAGAGACCACCGGCATGAGCCCCTAGACGATCCTTAACTTCATTCCAAAGACCAGCCCGCTCAAGACATTCCTGCATCAAATCTTCTTTGTTGCTCATTTTCAATTGGGCCAACTTGAGACCAGAAAGAACATTCTCGCCAATAGTCATCGAAGGAAACGGATTGGGCTTTTGAAAGACCATGCCGATTTGCAAACGAATTTTCGTAACGTCAGTTCCCTTGGAGTAGATATCTTTACCATCAAGGAGTACCTCGCCGGCCATGGCGGCTGAAGGGATAAATTCATGCATCCGATTCAAGGTTCGGATAAAGGTTGACTTACCGCAACCGGATGGACCAATGAGCGCGGTCACCGTGCCCGAGGCAAAATCCAAAGAGACATTCTCAAGAGCGTGATGCTTACCGAACCAGGCATGAATTCCACGCGCTTCAAGTCCTGAACCCATAGGTGCATTACCTGGTTGGCGGGCGGCAGTGTGCGCACTCGCAACATCTGCCAGGGAGTTAGTCGGGGCGGCCGAATCTACTGACATTTCATCTCCATTATTCGTATCTTCGCTCATTTGGATTTCATCTTTCTTCCGCCCAAGGTACGAGCAAGGATAAAGAGGACAAGAACAAGAATCAACAAGACCAGAATTCCGGTCCACGCTCGTTGGATGGATTCAGGTGTACCAAGTAATAAGCCTTTCCACACATAAAACGGAAGTGCCCCCTGGTAATCCTTAAACGGGTTCCAGTTCAATTTGTCGGAACCGCCAATGGTGAAAAGTAGCGGTGCCGTCTCACCAGCAATGCGGGCGACGCCCAAAATTGTGGCGGTGATCAAACCGTTTCGAGCGGCAGGAACAACAATAGTTGCCACCGTGCGCCACTGAGTCGCGCCAAGAGCCTGACCAGCTTCGCGAAGATCCATAGGAACCAAGAGCAAAACTTCTTGCGCGGTTCGGGTCACGGTAGGAATCATCAAAATCGACAGCGCCAATGCACCTGCGATAGCAGAAGCCTTTATCGGGGTTGCCACAATCAAGGAGGCAAAGATAAACAAGCCCGCAACAACTGATGGGACTCCGGACATTGCTTGAACAATAAACTGAATAAAGTTTGCGCCCGGACCTTTAATTTCTGTCAAATATAGAGCGGTCAAAATTCCCATGGGGACTGAAACAACAACCGAGATGAAAATCAAATAAAGAGTACCGACCAACGCGTGCAAAAGTCCGCCTTTGGAGATCGGATCTGAATACGAGGCGGTAAACATGGTCTGGGTAAAGAGCGACCAGTGCAACCCAGCCACGCCCTTTTGAATAGTCGTAAACAAAATACTTGCGACGGGAAGAAAGACCAGAAAAGCGCCTGTCATTGCAACCGAACTCGCGATGGAATCTACCGCGGCCGCTCGACCAAGTTTACGACCCTTGTTGATCGACAGCGATGCGGTACCAAATACAAAGAAGAGGAAGGCGTACGCCAATTTTCCTTTCATCGGAGTCACGGCGACTATGGCCCACGATGCAATCACTGAGGCAACTAATAAATAGAAGGTTGGTGCCAATTCGCGTGGAGTTGATTGCCACGGACGTTGCGGCTTAATTTCAACTTGAGTTTCTAGTGCCATTTACTTACCTGATTTCAAAGTGCGCTTGACGATGGCGTTCGCCAACATGTTCACCATTAATGTAAGAACGAAAAGGATAAAACCAGCAGCAAGTAACGCTTTGGTCTCACTTCCAACAGCCTCGCCCCACTTCAAAATAATCATCGAAGCAACGTTTCCGCCAAAGCCATAGAGAATGTGCAAATTCACTTTGAAAACAATATTGAGCACGGTGAATACGGCAACGGTCTCGCCAAATGCCCGACCCAAGCCCAACATCGCGCCACCAACAACGCCACTTGATCCAAATGGGAAGACAACAGCCTTAATCATTCCCCACTTTGTTGCTCCGAGCGCATAAGCAGCTTGAATACGATCTAACGGAGTCTGCGCAAAAATCTCGCGCGATACTGAGGTAACAATTGGAATAATCATGATGGCCAGAACCATGCCGGCGACAAATGGTGAACGTTCGAAGAATGGTTGTGGCGCATTGAAAATAGGAATCCAACGTAAGTACTCGTACAGCAACCCGGCCCAATATTGAACCATCGGCATTAGAACGAAGAAACCCCAAAGCCCGTAAAGAATGGAGGGAAACGCGGCCATCAAGTCGACAACCGAAACCATAAATCTCTTAATTCGTTCTGGTGCATAAAATGTTAAAAAGAGTGCAGTAAGAACCGAGAGCGGCACGCCAACAACAAGTGCCACGGTCGCAATCAGAACAGTACCGATCAACATGGCGCCGACGCCGAAGTTATTAGTTACCGTGCCATTGTCCGAAGTAACAGATTCCCACTTCACACCTGAAATGAAATGAAAGCCTTCGCTCTTAAAAGTCTGAAAACCTCGAAGCGCGAGAAAAAGTCCAATCAAGGTCAGAATCGCTAGGGAGAGCATTCCGACTCCGGTCACCGTGCCGCGAAAGATTCGATCCGAAAGCCGGGGCTTGGTCGTAATTTCGCGTGGGGCTGGGGCCGCTGGTTTCGTCGTCACAGTTAAACTCACGCCTCAGATAGTGGTGGGTGTTCTGGCGCGTAACGTGGAACTAAGGTTACGAGAAGGTGAACGAAGGGTGAATTCATATCTCACTCCGCTGGTGCCATAGTGTTGTGCTATGGCTTCTGACTCCCCCAACCTTATTTGGGTTGATTGCGAAATGACAGGGCTAGATCTCAATAAAGATGTACTCGTTGAGATTGCTGTTCTGGTTACCGACTCCCAACTCAATATTCTCGGTGAAGGAGTCGACCTGGTCATCAAGGCCACCCCGGAACAACTCGCCGGAATGGACGACTTCGTTCGCAATATGCACACAATCTCGGGGCTCATTGCCGAAATCCCAAATGGCGTCAGTCTCAGCCAGGCCGAAACCCAAATTTTGGATTACCTCAAAAAATACGCCCCGGAAGCCGGAAAGTCCCCATTGGCTGGCAACTCGGTCTCTGTAGATCGAACATTTATCGCCAGGGACCTGCCCTTGGTTAATCAATATCTTCACTATCGAACCGTGGATGTCTCCTCTATTAAGGAGTTGGCTCGCCGCTGGTATCCGAAGACCTATTACAGCGCCCCCAAAAAGACTGGCAACCACCGTGCTTTAGGTGACATCAGAGATTCCATCGATGAACTCGAGTATTACCGAGAGTCAATCTTCAAGCCTTCCTAATTCTGGCCTTAGAGGTCGACCAAAATCTGGGGAATTTATCTCTGCCCTCTTGGTGCCGTAGTATTACCCCCTCATGGTGGGCGTAGCTCAGCTGGTAGAGCACTCGGTTGTGGTCCGAGATGTCGCGGGTTCGAGCCCCGTCGCTCACCCCACTTTTTTGCCCTAGAGCTTGCCTCGCAAGCAGATGGTCAGGTGTTCGTGGAAAGCATGATTTTCGACGTCGTCATCGAAATCCCTGCGGGCAGTCGCAATAAATACGAAATTGACCATGAAACTGGCGAGATTCGCCTCGATCGCATGCTCTTTACATCAACCCGGTATCCCTACGACTACGGCTTTGTAAAAAGCACCCTTTCCAATGATGGCGACCCGCTCGACGCGCTCGTAATGTTGGACGAGCCCACCTTCCCTGGCTGTGTGGTCTCCTGTCGAGTGATTGGCATGTATCGAATGGAAGATGAGGCTGGCGGCGATGACAAACTTCTCTGTGTTGCGGCCGGAGATATTCGAAAGAACCATATTCAAGACTTGGCAGATGTCGCTAAATATGAACTCGATGAAATCCAACATTTCTTTGAGGTTTACAAAGCGCTGGAACCCGGTAAAAAAGTAATCGGTGGCGAATGGGTTAACCACGACGATGCCCAAACAGAGATCAACAACTCATACGCCCGTTACGGCAACCATTAATCGAGTAAATGAGTAAGTCAACGGAGGCGCAATGAAACTCATTACTGCAATAGTTAAACCACCCAAAGTTGAAGAGATTAAGAGCGCGCTGCAGGCACATGGAATTCAGGGAATGACTGTTTCCGAAGCATCAGGTTTTGGCCGCCAAAAAGGTCATAAAGAGGTTTATCGCGGAGCTGAATACAACGTCGACTTCATACCCAAAGTTCGAGTAGAAGTCCTCGTCGATAACACCGACTTGGATCGGATTCTTGACTTAATTGTGTCAACTGCATTTTCGGGTTCAATCGGGGATGGAAAAGTCTGGGTCACCCCCGTTGAAACCGTAGTTCGAGTTCGAACAAATGAACGTGGGCCAGACGCTCTTTAAGGTTTTTGCTCGGCTCTCTGAACGCTGATAGGGTCTCCTCCGCACGTAAAAGTAGTTTTTCCCGCGTTGTTAGCTCAGTTGGTAGAGCAGGTGACTCTTAATCACCGGGTCGGGGGTTCGAGTCCCTCACAACGCACTTTATAAAACTGACGGAGATGCTTGACACTTCGGGTGACTAGAAAATAGGAATACCCATGACAGTACTCTCGATTGATCGTCAGATTCGCCACCGCCTTGCAGTTCTCAGGCATGCAGATGAAGTCAGTAAAAATGTCTCTGCTACCTGCCGCTATTTCGGCATCACCCGTCAGACTTTCTACACCTGGGAGAAGCGCTACCGGCTCGAGGGTGAAGCGGGGTTACAGGAGCGCTCCCGAGCTCCCAAATCTTCTCCCCGCGCGACGCAGTCAGAGGTGGTAGGAAAGATCATCTATCTGCGCCAGAACTACCATTTTGGACCAGAGAAAATTGCGATGTATTTAGCCCGCTATCACGATGTGAGGATCAGTAGCTCAGGCATCTGGCGCATTCTCAAGAAGTTTGACCTGAACCGGCTTCCCTCCTCCCAGCGTTATCAACGCCATGATCGCAAGTGGAAGCGCTATGAGAAGCAGTTGCCCGGTCACCAGATCCAAATTGATGTGAAATTTATCGATGCACTGCAGGGCTCAGGCAGGCGCAAGAAGTTCTATCAATTCACTGCTATTGATGATTGCACCCGGCTTCGAGTGCTTCGCCTCTATCCACATTGCGATATGAAGACTGCCATTTCCTTCTATGACTATGTCGCCTCTCGCATGCCCTTCACTATTGAGCGCGTGCAAACCGATAATGGCTCTGAGTTCCAAACCGCCTTTCACCTGCATCTGCTCGATCAAGGAGTAGAACATCACTACATCAAACCTGCGACGCCCCGGCTGAATGGAAAGGTGGAGCGAAGCCATCGCATCGATGCCGAGGAGTTCTATCGATTACTCGATGGTGTGATTATTGATGATACGAAATTATTTAACGACAAACTTCAAGAATGGGAGGATTACTACAACTATCATCGACCACATGGGGGACTTGCCGGAGCTACTCCCTACGAAAGGCTGAAAGAAAAAACCACATCCCACAACCCAGACACCACTGTGAGAGATGTCCGTCAGTTGCACAATCGGGCACTTTCCAGACTAACTTCACTAACTATGACCCGATTACCTAAAAATCGGGGAATTGCCCGGGTTGCAGGGGCCAAGTCCCTCACAACCCACTCCGAATTGTGCGTACGTGACAACATTTTTAGTGTTTG
>JBAXOT010000018.1:0-38247 GCA_037133095.1 Actinomycetes bacterium | reverse complement strand
AGAGCCCCGGACTCATAATCCGGTCGTCGTCGGTTCGAGCCCGACCCGCCCCACTGATAATTCTGAAAGTATTTTCACTCTCCAGGCGCATCGACGATGAAAAGTGTGCTGGCAAAGCCACCATCAATCGGGATTGCGGTCCCAGTGACAAAATCTGAAGCCTCACTTGCCAAGAAAACAGCGGCACCCGCAAGATCGCTGGGATTTCCCCATCTTCCTGCAGGAGTTCGGGCGAGAACCATCTCTGAAAGCCCAGGTATCCCGCGAGATTGTTCAGTCATCTCAGTGGCAATCCAGCCCGGCAAAAGTGAATTCACTTGAATATCGTCCTGACCCCAAGCCACTGCCAAGCTCTTCGATAACTGCACAATTGCGGCTTTACTGGCTGCATAAGCAGGTGAGATCCCGAGGCCAAAAATTGTGGTCATGGAACCAATGGTGATGATTTTTCCGCCGCCCCTGGCCTTCATGTGGGGGTAAAGCAATTTGCAGGTTTCAAAAACTGAAGTGACATTTACATCTTGAGTGAAATTCCACTCGGTCTCCGATAAATTCTCGGGGCGTTTTCGAATATTCACGCCAGCATTGGCAACCAAAATATCGACGCCACCGAAATCTTCGAGAGTGGCTGTCATAGCTTGCTCGCGCTCTTGCGCACGTGTGACGTCCACGGAATAAAACTTTGCCGTGACCCCCTTATCCCTCAAGGAGTCCAGAGCGTCGTGAGCCTTCTGATCATTGCGGGCCCAAATGGCAATATTGGCACCAGCAGTAGCCAAACCTTCAGCAATACCTCGTCCGATTCCACCATTGCCACCAGTGACGATTGCATTTTTGCCAGTAAGGTCGAAGAGAGATTGTGTCATGACTTCCTACTCTCCCGTCGATAAGGATTTTACATAGGTTTCAAGCCTTCGGTCTGGAATCACCCAGATAATCGCAACCACAATAAAAAATAAAATCGCAATCCACACAAAAAATGGCGCGAAGATAATTCCCGTTGCATAGCAGGCTAGTGAGATTTTGCCTTTAAAATCTTGACCAATCGCCACCTTCAGCAATGAGCCCTCCCCCTGACTTCGCACTATTAATCCTTGAAGGACGAAGAAAGCAACTGCTGCGCCGAGCAAGACACAGCCGTAGAGGAATGTGGGAACTTTGGCGTACTTTGATGTGCCGACCCATCCTGTAAAAAATGGAAAGAGCGAGAGCCAAAAGAGCAAATGCAAGTTGGCCCAAAGAATTGCGCCCGAAACGCTCTTTGCCACAGCCAAAAGATGATGATGATTATTCCAATAGATACCCAGATAAATGAAACTAAGCGCGTATGTAGTAAAAGTCGGAACAAGAGGTTTCAAATCGGAAATAGCGTGCCCATGTGGCACCTGAAGCCCCAAGACCATAATGGTGATGATGATGGCAATTACTCCATCGCTAAAAGCTTCCAACCGCGCTGGTTTCATTTAGACTCCAATCGTTTTGCTAAGCGTTCTTGAAATGCTATCTAATGATGAGTGGGCATCCGCCCGCATCGGATCAATGCGCAATTCTCGAATGTCTCGCGCTTGGGCTCGCAAGTCGAAAAACTCGGTGTTGATTCTCAAAATCTTATTCATTTCCTCCCGTGCCTCTTCAGAGGAGTAACTACGCGAAGCAGGATGGTGAACAATAAACGATCGATCTTTGATGTTCAGCAAATTTCGCATTTCTAAAGATTTCTGAAGAATCACCGGTATACCCCAACCAATCTTGACATCAAACGAGTTCCTATGAGATCGGAAATACTTAAAGAATCCATTGAAGTCGGAGACAATATCTCGATGCATGAATATGCAAATGGCATCGTTGACGTTTACTAGCGCAAGATCACCCGAGGTGGATCTAGAAATTTCGGTCCCGCCGTAGTTATAGAGATCAAATGTCAATGCAGGCGAGTACGCCCCCACTCCTGGGCACCCCAATATGATTCGTGATCTCTCGAGAAATTCATCCCAATGCGATGCGGAAACATCTGCAGTAAGAAATAACATGTATTCGTTCGAGGTATCAAATGATGCACAGGCATATTCGAATTGATCAAGAAAACTCAGCGTTGGAAAAGAGAGATACTCTGGATGTGAAACTTCAGTCGTGTTAATCACTACCGGATGGATTCCTAAGGAACGAAGGTCTCTAACGATCGGGACCACAGAATCAGTCGTTGCGTACCAATGGGAAATATAGGTGCTGAAAGATGTATTGCGGTGGCCGTTTGATTGTCGAGGAAGAGTTCCATCAATGTGAAATGATTCGCCTAAAATTTCGGTTGCCGTTGCGCCGACTTTTTCAATCGAGGTGAATAGATCGGAAAAAACTGAAGGGCTATTCGAAATTCCAGGTCGAACTGTAAAGACATCCAGGGACGAAGATCCGAAAACGAGCCTGCGTAAGCCTGATGAAAAGCCGCTTTGGCCAATCTCTTGAAATCTTCTGGCACCTTTTCGAGTGAACAGGTAAACCACGGGATCATGAATAACTAGGTGGCGGCTGAGCATACCTTCGGAGTCTGAGGCTTCCGTCCAGATTGAGTGCAAATACTCTGGAAGATAAAGGGAAATGAAATCGGCATTTGCGGGGCATTCGCTGATTACGGCTTCGAGGAATGAGTCAATCTTGTCTGGCAGCCAAGAAGCAGAATTCACCACTAAAAGAAAATCATTCGGACTCTCTAGAAATTTTTCTACTAAATTAGTGAGCCAATACAACTCCAAAGCCTCGTTCAACTTCAGTTGAGCCTTCGAACCAATCAAATTTCCATGTCTGCTGAAAGCAAGATCGGATACTTCTACACCAAATAGTCGGGCTGTATCAATTCTCTCAAAGAGCTTTCCCAGTCTGTCATATAAGGCGGACCTATTGATTAGTTGGTTTGACTCCTGCTCTGGCAGTATCGGCGAGTCGTAGACGGCAAAACTGATTTTTGAATTCAACCCCCGCCCTCCCACTCACTTTTCAGCATCGCGTAAATATACGTGCTAGTCCACTCCCCTTTAAAAAATTCTTCCTCCAACATATGAGCTTCTTGGCGCAATCCCATCTTCTCCAATAAGTTCTTCGAAGCAACGTTTCGATCATCCAAGTGCGCAATCACTCGATGTAAATTGACTGTGCCAAAAGCAAAATCCAGAAGCGCCTGCGAGGCCTCAAACGAGTATCCCTGTCGAGCAAAACTTGGGTGAACGACGTAACCAAACTCTCCACATTGATCTTGCTTGCTAAAAATACTCAAATTCGATTGTCCAATAACTTGCCCGGTTGATTTAAGTTGCCACCCCAGCAAGATGGCGTCGCCAGTTTCCTCTAGCCTGGTGTTTCCGCCATAACGAACAATCGCTTCTCGAACCTGTTCTCGAGTTCGCTCGGGCCAAGGGATGTAGCGAACTACTTCAGGCAAGGATTGGTATTGATAAAGGTCATTCTCATCGGCCAGAGTAATTTGGCGCAGATAAAGTCGCTTTGATTCTAAAAGCATATGCGCCACACCACCTTTACTGAACAGACTCTGGGAACTTCCTGACGGGCATGAGAGTAACCAATAAAGATTGACTAATATGAGGGTATGAGCACTGAAAACACTGAATTTTTGGCGCTAAAAGGTGTTTGGAACCAGGTCTTAGATGCTCTGTTGGAACAAGATCGAATTGCATGGCTCGCCTTCTTTGATGCTCGCCTCGTGGGACTTGAGGCAGAGGTTCTGACCATAGGTTTTGATGACAGTAAGAAATTCGCTGGCGATCATGACTTTTCACTCGCGAGAAATCCCAAACATCTCAATCTGTTGATTGGGTGCATTAAGGAAATTTCGGGTAGAGACTTAAGTGTCGTGGAGAAATGAAGCGTGCCATTGCTGCGCTGACGATCGCACTCTCGTTGATTACGACGAATGTGGATGCACTTGCACCGACTAAATTGACAACGTCCGGGCCAGGCGCCCGCATCCATGGTCTGGATATCAGTCGTTGGCAACACCCGAATGGTCAGGCGATAGATTTCAAAAAAATGTTTCGTGCCGGAATTCGATTTGTGATGATCAAGGGCGTTGACACCCAAGACCCGGCGGATGCGCTTGCCTACAAGTATTTGAAAATCGATCGCCCGGCTGCCCAGGCGGCTGGAATTTATACCGGGTTCTACTATTACGCCACTTTGCCGGACTCGACGGATTCGCTGGCGATTCAAGTTGATGCATTCGCGCAAGCACAAAAGGCAATCTGGCGACTCTCCTCTGTAGGGGGCTACACCGAGCAGGATCTACCAATGTCACTAGATTTAGAAGAAAACTGTGTTCGAACCGATGTGAGTGGAACTTGCCTGAAGTACATGAATCCAAAATTCGTTACTTTGTGGGCCACTACTTTTTTAAAAGAAGTCGCATCCAAGACAGGCCGAGCGCCTTTTCTCTATTCCTATCAAACTTTTCTCGAGAGCGCGATGGTACGTTCTGCCGAACTTGCGGCTTATCCGTTGTGGATAGCGCAATACAACATAAACCCGGCGACTCAGGCATCGCACTTAGGAGCGAAGGTCTCTGGTTGTTACGCCCATTCGTGGACGAACAGTGACTGCACGATGAACTGGCAATTCTGGCAATACACCTCTTGTGGCATTGCGGCAAAATATGGGGTGCCTGGCGATCGAGTCGATCTCAATGTCTTCTCTGGTGATTCCGATGCCTTTTACGCACTCACCGCCGGCGTCTGGGCGCCACAACTGACCCAACTTTTGCCGATGGACGAACCCACGACGTTAAATATACTTTCCACCACGGTGACAAATAAAGATCCAATTCTCATTTCAGTCGAAGTGTTGCGTCCAAATGGCTCACCAGTGGTCACTGGCACTGTTGATTTTAGATCTATAGATTCCACTCTCACTAGTGGGGTGCAAAAAGTGGTTCGCTCCGCAAGCGGCCACTACACATTGTCTATCTCCAAACTCGCGAAGACTCATTACTTGGGTCTCGTTGAATTTACGGATGTCACCCGAACCCACGCCTCAAGCACCATGCCCATTGAAATTGATGTACTGAGTGGACGTGCTCCACAACCTATTCCCTCGCCATCAGCAACGGGTGCGACTCCAACTCCATCCGTTTCGGCTTCACCAAGCACATCACCAAGCACATCACTAAGCCCATCACTAAGCCCATCACTAAGCCCATCACCAAGCGTCACAGCCAAGCCCACACCCAAGCCCACACCGAAACCGAGCAAGACAGTTGCACAATACTGCGCAGCGCAAATTCGGAACTAGATCTAGCCGACTCGAGTAATTCCGATCAGAATGGCATTCTCAGGCGCCAAAATAGGAGGTCGGACACCAATGTTGGCCAGCGCAGCGCCAGTCATTTTTATACCCCGCAACCAAGGTGGATTCTTGACTTGAAGTGCTCGAGGCTTGCCCACTTCATCATGAACCTTCACCTCATAAGTAGCCGTGGGTTCCAAACCAGGAATGAGTGCCATCGCAGGGAATGTTGATTCGTTCATCCGATGTTGAACATAAGCAAAGATTGCTTCTGACTGATCCTTTGCCACTACACCATAAAGAAATGCGTTCTGATCCGGATGGTCGACGCGAATCGTTCGACCCGAATGCAGCATGTCGCGCTTTTCCTTATACAGATTCGCCCACGACTTAAGAATCTTGATTTCACCCGCATCAGCCTCTGTAATATCCCATTCAATCCCAGCATGACCGAAGAACGCATTGACGGCACGAAAACTAATCTCGTGTGTGCGGGCAGTTTGATGACCGTGCGTGGGCCCAATGTGAGTACCCAATAACTCGGGCGGAATTACTACCGACGTCCAGCGCTGAATAGTCTGACGTTCGAGCGCATCGTTGTTATCACTGGTCCAAAATCGATCCACCAAATCAATTACGCCGAGGTCAATTCGTCCGCCACCTGACGCGCAACTTTCGATTTCCAAATGTGGATGACGAAGTTTGAGCTCGGCAAATAATCTATAAATGGCCAAAGTCTGATTGTGAACGGCTGCTTGCCCAAAATGACCCGGTTCAATGAGCGCCCGATTGTGATCCCATTTAATATACGCAATGTTGTACTCGCTCAGAATCGCATCCGTCTGACCAAGTACATGATCAAAGGCGCCAGGGTGGGTCAAATCAAGGACTAGCTGATTGCGCCACAGTGGCGGAGTTCGATCTGCAACGTGAAGTATCCACTCGGGATGTGCGCGGTAGAGGTCGGAGTCTGGATTTACCATCTCACCTTCAAACCACAGTCCGAATTCAATGCCACGAGCGTTTATGTATTCGATTATTGGCGCCAAGCCTTCTGGCCACACGACTGGATCCACAACCCAGTCGCCAAGTCCGGCTCTATCGTGTCTGCGGTCATGGAACCAACCATCGTCAAGGACCATTCGTTCAATTCCAATTGCGGCCGCGGCGTCAGTTATTTCTTTTATCTTTTCCGCATCGTGAGCAAAATAAACGGCTTCCCAAACATTGAGAGTCAGTGGGCGAGGACGAATATTCGTCGGATGATTCGGGCGAGCGCGCAACCAAGAATGAAAATGATCGCTCAAGCCATCTATTCCAGAACTGCTGTAATTAGCGATTACTGAAGGAGCCATGTAACTGCCACCAGGCGCCAATTGCATTTCACCTGGCAGGAGCAACTCTCCCGCGCCAATGGATTGAGTTCCATCTGACATTCGCTCGATGTGATGAACTGAGTTCCCGCTCCAGGCCAGGCTAAGCGCCCAAGCATCGCCCTGTGAAAAATTAGCGCCTTGAGAAAGTGCGATCTGGGCAATGGTGTAATCATGTCCCGAGCGACCCTCTCGACTTTCACGAGAAGTTAGACCAGAAACGATTCCTCGACGTTGTGGGTGTCTTTCATGCGACCACCTTCCGGTGAAGTCCAACACTTCGCGAGCGCGATCCGCTAATGGCAACCAATAAGTGAACTGATTGAGGGTGTAGTTATCCGAACCTGTGTTGGTCACGACAGCGCTCCACTTGAGGATTCCTTGCGGAGATAAATCGAGCGCCATTTCCATCCGAAGTTGCGCCTCTGCGTCCACTAATTCGGCGACAAAGTGATTTCCATTATGGGAGTAATTCTTAAGAACGAAATGGGTCGACCAACTCTGACCATTTCGATGGCCCGAGAGCGCAGGTTGGCCCAGAAATCCGCGGGAATTTTCGCGAAGTATTCCTGCAATAAGCGGTTCATCGGAACTGCTGTTTGCCACTGACTTTGTCGTGGCTGCGCGAAGACCTTCAGCCTGACCCAACTCACCTAAATCCGCACCCCAATAAAGAACCGAGAGCACCTCATCTTTAGTGTCGAACAGGACGGAAGTGCCGGCCGCGTGCAGGTGAACCAGGGAGTGTGCTTCCATGGAATTTCTCCAGTTCTTGATGCAAGATAAATAACAATTTCAGACTCTACTAGAGCCCTTTGGATTACGTTTCAAAATGATTTTCACTAGAGTTCTCGCGCGGGTACAACTTACATTTTCTTTCCTTCGAATTAACTGGAGCGCAGCGTGAAATATTGGACTAGTCCTGAAACCACAGCCGTCAACCGTCAACCAATTCTCAATATCGAGCATACAAACTCGATCTCCCTTGACGGGCAATGGCGGTTTCAACTTCTTCGTTCTCCAGACGATCAACCGACAGAGGTCTGGTCCACCATTCCAGTACCGGGGCTCTGGACTATGCAACCGGAATCTGAAATCTTCTGGGACAAGCCCATTTACACAAATGTTCAAATGCCCTTCGAAGAGTTGCCACCAGATGTACCCGCTCTCAACCCGACTGGAATTTACGAACGTGAATTTACGGTTCCACCCGCTTGGAAGGGCAAGCGAGTTGTGCTTCAGATTGGCGGCTTTGAATCCGTGGCCATCGTTTCGCTCAATGGCGTGGAGATTGGCATGGCAAAAGACTCTCGTCTGGCTTCTGACTTTGATCTGACGGACTTTCTGACCACTCGTAAGAACAATCTTCAAATTAAGGTCGTGAAATGGTCTGATGCGACATTTATCGAGGACCAAGATCAGTGGTGGCATGGTGGGATTACCCGTTCCGTCACCTTGTTTTCGACCGAAAAGGTTCATATTTCGCGTTTTTACGCTACCCCTGGCTTGGCGAAAGATGGCTCGACCGGAACGCTGCGAATTCGCGCCTTCTTGGACAGTATTGATAAGCAACTTCTTGAAGGCTGGACCATCTCGGCCCGAGTTGAAGGTATCGGCAAGAAGAGCTCACCGCTCATGAGCAAGACCCTGAGCTCTCACGTACGACCCAACTGGACTGAAATCTCTGAGGAGCACAAACGAGTAGGCAGCAATTTCTTTCACGGGGAATATTGGAATGGCAAAATTCCAACCTCAGTGATCTCGACCTTGCGAGAGTTAGAACCGCCAACACCAGGATTTGCCGAATTTAATATTTCAATCCCTAACATCTCTGCCTGGTCGGCCGAAACTCCACATCTTTACACCATCGTGGTTGAACTCAAAGATCCGACGGGCGCGATTGTAGAAACTTTCACCCAAAAGGTGGGCTTTCGCGACGTGCGAATCGTAGGCCACGATTTACTTGTTAACGGAAAACCCATCATTCTCTACGGCATAAATCGCCATGATTTCAACCGCAAGACTGGCCGAGTCATCAGCCGAGAAGATATGCGAAACGACCTGCTCGAACTCAAACGATTCAATTTTAATGCGGTGCGAACTTCGCACTACCCCAACGATCCTGCGCTCTTGGACTTTGCGGATGAATTGGGTTTTTACATCATCGGCGAAGCAAATGTTGAGTCGCATGCCTTCCAGGACAGCCTCTGCAATGACCAGCGCTATCTCAATTCCTTTGTAGACCGCATAGCCCGCATGGTTCAGCGCGACGTACACCACCCCAGCGTCATCATGTGGTCCTTAGGCAACGAGTCCGGCTGGGGTTACAACCACGAGGCGGCGGCCTCGTACGTTCGATCCTTCGACACCACCCGCCCACTTCATTACGAAGGTGCCATCCGCGGCAATTGGACGCAAGGTCACTCGGTTACCGATGTTGTCTGCCCTATGTACCCATCAGTCGCGGCCATCACTTCTTATGCCAAATCCTCGTTACTGGATCGACCATTAATTATGTGCGAGTACTCACACGCGATGGGAAACAGCAATGGCACTCTTGCTGAATACTGGGAAGCGATTCACGCACTCCCTGGACTTCAAGGTGGATTCATCTGGGAGTTCTGGGATCACGGAATTGAACAACACCTACCGGATGGCACCACGCGTTCGGCTTATGGTGGAGATTTTGGTGAATCCAAGCATGATGGCAATTTCTGCTGCGATGGCATGGTCTTCCCAGACCGATCTCCAAAACCGGCAATGCTCGAGTTCCGAAGCATTGCGGCCCCACTCGCTTTTACGGCAATCTCGGTCAGCACTGGAAAATTCACAGTCTTCAACAAAAATTTCTTTGTGAACTCAAACGCGTACGAGGCTCGTTGGGAAATATCGGCAAATGGCGTCGTCGTTGAATCGGGCAAGGTAAACCTACCCACCATCGCGCCACGATTATCTGCCCAAATTGTGATTGCTGCCAAGAAACTGAAGCAAACGTCAGACCTAGGTGATCGCTTCATCACCTTCACAATTTTGACTAAAGCCGGCTCGGAATGGTTGCCAGCCAGGAGCGAAATTGGTTTCGCCCAATTTGCCTTGACGTCCAAAGCCTTGACGAAACCGAAGGTCGCTCGACAAAACGAACTCGACTCGATAATTGATTCCGATGGCTCCATACACCTACCGCACGGCGAGAGTGTTCCGGAGTTAACTTTGTTTCGAGCACCTACCGACAACGATCGGATTGGGCATATGGCCGCTCGATGGTTGCGCTGGGGCTTGGATCGCCTCGAAGTAAAGAGCGCCAAAGTTTCTCGTGGCGAAAATTCGACCACCATCAAGAAGACGTGGCAAACCAGCACCGGAATCGACATCAAGCACACCCAAGTGGTGGTCCAAGTAGCGGGCGGACTTAAAGTTACCGAAACCATCATCTTGCCGAAGGTGCTCAGCGACGTGGCTCGAATTGGAACCAATTTCGAGCTCGACGGCGAACTCAACCAACTTTCCTATTTTGGTGCCGGCCCGCATGAGACCTATCCCGACCGTGCCATTGCCAAAATAGCCAAGCACTCCTCCTCCGTCGCCGAGCAGTACGTGCCATATGTTCGGCCACAGGAAAATGGTGGTCACACTGCTGTCCGATGGTTTGAGTTGACCTCCAAGAGCGATCAGCGCGTTCGAGTCATATTTGATCAACCCTTGCAACTCTCGGTGACGGAAAACCGCACGTCCGATCTAGCCAAGGCTACTCACGATGTGGAGATAAAGCCTTCGGGCAAGACCATTGTGAATTTCGACATCGCTCACCGTGGCGTTGGTACGGCTTCCTGCGGTCCGGATACCCTCGAGAAGTACCTGATTAAACCTGGTACTTACGAATGGAGTTGGACTTTTCTGACCGATTAGTCCCGACTTTTATCATCTCTGTGGTCGCCACCGTGACCAACTCCAAAGCAAGAGTCGATAAGATTGGTACTTGTGAGCATCGATAACCACCTGACTTTAGGTGCTGGCGTAATTCGCACTGAATTAGGCATGGCAGACGGTCGAACAATTCGCTATTACGACTCAACGCCACGCGAGCGCTCGGCTTCGGACCGCAGACCCGAAGAAGCACAGCCTCCCATTGGAGAGATGCGCCTCGATCTACTTACCAACGAGTGGATCGCCATTGCGGCTCATCGCCAAGGTCGAATTTTCTTGCCGCCAAAAGAATTATGCCCGCTCTGCCCTACAACTGGAGATTTGCTTTCAGAAATTCCAGATAGCAATTATGAAGTTGTCGTATTCGACAATCGTTTTCCTTCGCTCAAGAACCCTGAGGGACCCTGGGCGCTTCCTTCCGCCGCAGGGCTGGAGACCGAAATTCCCACAGCAGCTGGTATTTGCGAAGTCGTCTGTTTTACCGCCGACCACGGATCTTCGTTCGGCCAACTTGAACTTCATCAAATCCGAACCGTCATGGAGGCTTGGCGCGATCGTACGCGCGAGCTCTCCCAACACGATTTCGTCGAGCAGATTTTTCCCTTTGAAAATCGCGGTGAGGAAATAGGGGTCACTCTGGCTCACCCACATGGTCAGATTTATGCGTATTCGTTCTTGCCGCCACGCACCGAAAAAATGTTACGAGCGGCGCGAGAATATTTTGAAGCAAACAACCGGATCTTGCTCGATGACATTATTGCTCGAGAGATTGCCGATGAGGTTCGCATCGTGGCTCAGAACGACCACTGGATCGCCTACGTTCCTTTTGCGGCACGTTACCCATTTGAAATTCATGTC
Source organism: Actinomycetes bacterium (assembly GCA_037133095.1). Taxonomy (GTDB): domain Bacteria; phylum Actinomycetota; class Actinomycetes; order Nanopelagicales; family Nanopelagicaceae; genus CAIMZW01. The sequence continues at coordinate 26,806 of JBAXOT010000018.1, read as the reverse complement.
GCCCCACGAGATGGCGTAGCCGATCTCGCTGGTCTTTCTGATGCAGCGGCCGATGCCTTTCCCGCTATTGCCCGCGAGGTACTTCGCCGCCTAGATGGAGTCTTCGGCATTCCGATGGCATACATTGCAGCCTGGCACCAAGCACCGGTCCGCCAAGGGCGAGATTACTTACGGTTGCACTGGCAGATTACCAGCGTTCGCCGGGCTCCTGGAAAATTGAAATACCTGGCAGGGTCGGAATCGGCCATGGGGGCTTTTATTATGGATATGAAGCCCGAACAATCGGCAACTCAATTGCGAGAAGTTGTACTCGCATGAGGATCCTTGTTACTGGCGGGGCTGGGTATATTGGCTCGACTGCAGTCTCGATGCTCCTCGATCGAGGTCACGAAGTACATGTTATAGATGATTGCAGTACCGGTTTTGCGGCCAGCGTAGATTCCAGAGCAATCTTTTTCCAGAAATCTATCCTGAACCCTTCCGCCCTGGACGAAGCGCTCGTTGGCTGTGAAGCAGTCATCCATTTTGCCGCAAAATCACTTGTTGGTGAGTCGGTGGTCAAACCCGAAATTTATTGGGAGACAAATGCCTACGGAACTCGTCTTCTGCTCAATGCCATGCTGCGAAATGGCGTCGCTAAATTAGTTTTCTCCTCAACTGCCGCAACTTATGGTGAGGCAACTGATAATCCCATCACTGAAAAAACTGTCACTGCGCCCACTAATCCTTATGGTGCCTCAAAACTGGCCGCCGATTACATGATTACGGCTCAAGCTGCGGCCTATGGACTAGCCGCGGCAAGTCTTCGATATTTCAATGTTGCAGGGGCGATTAAGACGTCGCATGGATGGCTCGCCGAAAAGCACAACCCGGAGACTCATTTAATTCCCAACTTGCTTCGCTCTTCTGCGGATAAACCGATGAAGATATTTGGTGGCGATTGGCCAACCCCTGATGGCACATGTATCCGCGACTACATCCATGTTGCCGACCTCATCGATGCACATATCAAGGCGCTCGAGATTTTGACTCCCGGAAAGCACGAAATCATCAACCTTGGGAGTGGCGGAGGTTACTCAGTCCAAGAAGTCCTCTCTGCGGCCGAGAAAGTTATAGGTCGAGAAATCCCGGCCTTGATTGCCGATCGTCGCCCTGGTGATCCAGCGATCTTGGTCGCCGACATCTCGAAAGCAGAATCACTTCTAAAGTGGCATCCGCAGAGTTCACTGGAAACGATGGTTTCAGATGCATGGAGCTCTTTCTAAATGAAAACTCTTGCAGAACAATTTGATTTTTTCTTCGCCATGACTCCAGAGGTCATCGCCCAAGCGCCGGGCCGAGTAAATCTCATTGGGGAACATATTGATTACAGCGATGGCTACGTGCTTCCGTTTGCCATTAAAGATGTCACTATGGTCGCCATCTCCCGACGCGAAGATCGCGAAATTCATATTCGATCTATCCAAAGAGCGGACGAGTTGCACGTTGCCGATCTTGATGAACTTGCTGCTGTTTCAGGCGAAGTTTGGGTGAGATATCCCCTCGGCGTTGTCTGGGCAATAGCGAACCTTGACGACCAACATCACCTCACCGGGTTAAACATTCTTATCGATGGAAAGGTCCCTCTTGGGGCGGGTTTGTCTTCGAGTGCAGCGCTGGAGTGCTCCATCGCCACGGCGCTCAATGAACTTTTTGAACTTAACCTCTCATTAACTGAGTTGGCCTGGCTCGCCCAGAAAGCTGAGAATGATTTTGTTGGAATGCCCTGCGGGATTATGGATCAATCCATATCCTTGATGGGAAAATCAGGATCGGCACTTTTGCTGGATACCAGAAACCTAGCCACCGAAAACATTCCTTTTGAAATCGCTTCGGCTGGCCTAGAACTTCTCATTATTGATACTCAAGCTCACCATGCCCTCGTTGACGGTGGGTATGCGCAACGTCGCGCTTCCTGCGAAAAAGCGGTATCCGACCTTGGAATCTCCTCGCTTCGAGATATCTCTCTCGATGACTTCCATGCTCAAGCCCCTCTGTTAGACCACACGACATATATTCGCGCTCGTCATGCAGTCACCGAAATGCAACGCGTCCTGGATGCAGTGGTGGCGCTCAAATCCCGCGACTTTGCCACCTTAGGAAAACTAATCAATCAGTCGCATGCCTCCTTGCGCGATGACTACGCCGTCTCTTGCCCCGAACTTGACTTGGCAGTGAGTACCGCTCAATCACACGGTGCCTTAGGAGCGCGCATGGTGGGCGGCGGTTTCGGCGGCAGCGCCATCGCTTTAATCAAGGTGGAGTCGGCGCCAAAGATGCGGGAAGCCATCAGTGCCGCATTCATCAAACACGGTTTCATAGCGCCGCGCTTTTTCAATTCGCTACCGAGCGATGGCGCCAAAATTCTGCATTAGCCGTTGAATTGAAGGTAAGAGAAATTATTCGCAAATCCCTCTTTGTCGCCCTTGCGACCGCGATATTTTCGCTCGGCTTTGTGGGCGCAGCTAGTCACGCCTCAATCACCGACGTTTGGATGATCTCTGATTCTAATTTTAAGAAAGATACTGCTGGTTTTCTGATTCCCAATTCAATCTTGCCCGGCGAGCCAGTAAATATTTACACCACCTGCCCTAAAGGCTCTTTTACTCTTCAAATTTTTCAGATGGGATATTTTGGTGGAGTTGGCGCGGAGCTCGTCGATCGAACTTCGCCGATTCCCTGCACAATTCAAAGTGCGGCTATCGTGAATCCCATTACCAGAATGCACGAAGACCGATGGAATGTTTCAACAATTTTGCAGACTCGCAATTTGCATCCTGGCTTCTACCTGATTCGAATTACGGCCGACAATGGCCATCAAAGTTTTATGAACCTAGTTGTTCGCGATCAAAATGTGGCTCACAGGCTGGTCATTTCAATCCCCACCTTGACCGATGCCGCTTACAATGTTTGGAATGGCACCGGCGCCTACGGCAGTCCACATAACATGGCAGAACGTGCGCGCGTTGTTGCTCTGGATCAGCCCAATTCGGAATCCTTTGGCACCGGTAAATATTTACTCAATATCCAATCGGTGGTAGAGGTTGCAGACAGATTGCATCTAAATCCTGCCTATGTGACTGACGTTGATATCGCAACCAGACCAAATCTCTTGGTTGGAGCCACGGCCCTAATATCTGGCGGGCACGACGAGTATTGGACTCTGGAAGAGCGAGAATCGGTACTAAAAGCGCGCGATGCCGGAACTAATTTGGTGTTCCTGGGGGCGAATGTGGAGTATTGGCGAGTTCGGCTGAGTGACTCAATGCTTGGAAATAACAGACGAATGGAGATTTATAAGAATCGATATGAGGACCCCAACAAAGGCCAACTAACGATTCAGTTTCGAACTTTGCATTTGCCAGAGTCCTTGCTCACGGGGCAGATGTACCGATGCTTTCCCGCCTCCGGCCTTTTCACTATTGTGAAACCAGATCTCTTTATCTATAAAGGTATACACCTCAAAGTAGGTGACACTTTCGCCGGCATCATCGGCCCAGAAGTTGACAATGCACCAAATTCCAATTCATTCAACGGAAAGTATGTCTTGGCCGCTAAAAGTCCGGTCACATGTGGCAAACACAAGCAAAAACCAAACGCTTATTCATCTTTCTTCTACGGAGTCTCGCCGAGTGGTGCCGGAACCATCTCAGTAGGGACAATGGACTGGGTGACTCGAGGTCTCACAAAAGAGGTACCCGCAAATTCTTACTCATTCGTCATGCGTACCACTGAAAATATTCTTCGCGAGAGCGCGGTCGCACCCCTTGGCCAATTGCACCCTATTAAATAAGAGCCCTCAGATCAAAGAACGGGAATGACCGAGAGAACTTCTACGCCACCGATCGAATTCAAAACGTTAAGTAAGTCGGTGGGGTCAGACCCAGGAACCGCCACCGTGATGTCATCAATGCCGCGACCATCGTCAGTGCGAAGGACAACGAGACTACGGATATCACCACCGGCGAAGCCAATGGCTGAGGCAACTGCACCAAGCGAACCGGGGCGATCTGGAAGTGCAATCTGAACTTTGAAGAGGGCCATACGTAGCAGGATACACGCGGGCGATTACAACCCTGTTACAAGGAGATAAAAAGCGCTAAATCTGAACGATGTTTGCGCCAGAAATTGCCACTTTGATCTTCGCGAGAGGGGCCGGGGCTGGACCAGCAACGACGGCAGCGCCTTTATTAGGGTCATAGGCCGCACCATGACATGGGCACTCAATAAGGTGCGAAGTAGCCGAGTAGGCCACGACACAACCCTGGTGAGTGCACGTTGCTGAATATGCAAATACGCCAACTTTGGTGCGAAAGAGAATCGCAGGGGTTCCATCAGTGGCCTGAAAAGTGAGTGTCGATCCAATCGGCAGGTCACTCAACTTTGCAATAGCACTGCCTGAAATCGGAATGTCAATCTTGCGTTTAAGTGCCCCACCGGCAAGAGCGCCAGCAACTGCAGCCACGCCAACACCAATCAGCCGAACCACTTCGCGACGATTGGAAAGATTTGGAACTACCTCCTGCAGAATCGAGCCACCTTTGCGCCGGCCACCTTTTGGTCGCTGCAGCAAAAGGGCCAAGAGCACAATCCATAGCACTAGGTAGGCGGTGTCGCTGCCGAGGAAGTAGGGCTTGACGCTCCATGAGGAAGATAGCCAGAGCATTGCGCTCATTCCAGCGCCACCGATGGCGGCCAGCGAAATGGCAACGCCACTGAGCACTGCAAATCCGATGGCAAACTCGGAGAGCGTGACAAAACAGCCGACCAAAGTCGCATGTTCGATCATTTTGCGAAGAAGGAAGCTGATCGGTGAATGACCAAGATATCCAGTCAGTTGGGTGCCGATGTAGTGGCTCGAGGCCGCGTTCAGAAAACCGGAATCCGTTGCCTTATTCCAACCTGCGTAAACCCAGGTTACCCCAAGCCAGATTCGAAGGATTGAGAGTGCGAGGGGTTGATTCTTCCAAGACCGCGAAAGTCCGGATCGGGCCATTTTTTCCACCTTTGGATAGCTTGCTCCCTGACTTGGACTCGAACCAAGAACCTGCCGGTTAACAGCCGGCTGCTCTGCCAATTGAGCTATCAGGGAATACTGCGCGGAAGGAACTCTAGCCGATTCAGCGGAAAAGATTAAAACTGAAAAGCTCCTCGCGCCCGCTCTACGGCAAATCGGCGCCTTCGCCGAGCGCCAAATCCTTTTGAACCCGCCTGGCCGCTTCCCGAACCACCAACGCAGAAAAGGTTTGGTTGTAGAGCTCTGACTCAGCCACCGGGTTGAGACGCTGCAGTGTTGATTTGATCTCGGCAATTTGACGGCCCAGCGCGACCTCGCGAAGGCGCGCAAAAACGCTAGATATATAGCGTTCGGAGACTTCTCGATCGGTGCGGATGGGTTCGACCAATAACTCCAAGATGAGCGAGCGCAACTCAGCGTTCTCAGTGCGATCCACAATTGCCGCAATATCGCCATCGGGAATGCTGTCGATTTGCGTCCGAACTCGCGCATAGTCGGCCATCGTGAAGGCTTCAGGTTCCAGTAGCGCCCAGTCCGTCAATAATTGCGGAAACTGCAATTTTGCTTTGAGGACTTCTCGTTCCAAGATGAGTAACGGGTCGGAAAGATTGGTAGCGCGGGCCTGAGGCATCGCCTGGGGCGAACCCAAGCGACGTAAGGCGGCCGAGACATTGTCGACCTCAAGGCCGAGCCAACCCGATACGAGGCGAACATATTCCGGACGCAACGATGCATCTCGAATTTTTCCAATGAGTGGCGTCACTTGATTCAAAGCCGAGATTCGTCCTTCAGCAGTTGAAATATCGTATTGCCTGATCACGCTCTTCATGGCGAATTCAAAAAGTGGCACCCGCCGAGCAATGAGATCGCGTACGGCGACATCGCCGTGATGCTGGCGGAGTTCGCATGGATCCATACCATTCGGCTCGACTGCCACAAAAGTTTGTGCCACAAACTTTTGATCATCATCAAATGCCCGGAGCGCTGCCTTTTGACCGGCGGCGTCACCGTCAAAGGTAAATATAACTTCGCCTCGAAATGCATCGTCATCCATAAGCAAGCGTCGAATAATCCGAATGTGGTCATCACCAAATGCCGTGCCACAGGTCGCAACGGCTGTAGTTATGCCAGCAAGATGTGCCGCCATCACGTCGGTGTACCCCTCGACAATAACTACTTGACGCTTCTTAGCAATCTCCTTTTTAGCCATGTCCAAGCCATAGAGAATTTGACTCTTCTTATAAATCGGCGTCTCGGCGGTGTTGAGATATTTCGGACCTTGGTCAATATCGTCGCTGGCTAATTTTCGCGCACCAAATCCGACAACGTCCCCAGAAATATCTTTAATGGGCCAGACTAGGCGATTTCGAAAACGATCAATCGGTCCCCGTGTGCCATCCTTCGTCAATCCCGCTGTCGATAGTTCCACATCGCTAAAACCTTGCGATCGCAATCGCTTGTACATGCCGTCCCATTCATCAGGGGCATAGCCAACTCCAAACGAATTCGCGGCACCTCGATCAAAGCCCCGTTTGGTAAGAAAATCGCGACCGAATTGCGCATCAGGCAGTGCGAGTTGTTCCTGGAAAAAAATCGCTGCCGCGGTATTTGCAGCAACCAAGCGAGAACGATTTATCCCCGTAGTTGGCGCTGATCCCGAACTGTCATAACGCAAGGTATAACCGATTCGCTCGGCCAATCTTTCAACCGTTTCAGAGAAACTTAAATGCTCCAACTTCATCAAGAAGGCAATGACATCCCCGCCGACCTGGCAACCGAAACAGTGAAAGTACCCCTTGCTGGGTGTCACATGAAAGGACGGGCTCTTTTCATCGTGGAAGGGGCAGAGACCCTTCTTCTGGCCGCCACCTGCGTTCTTTAGCTGGACGTACTCCCCCACAACTTCATCAATAGGGCTGTGGTCGCGGACATGGACCACATCTTCATCTTTAATACGCCCGGACATGAGGCCAGTCTATTTCAGGTGCGCATGAAGCGCGTAAGCGCCCGGATCGGTTAGCGAAGCCACTTGATCAATCACCACGCGCAATCGCTGAAAATCACTCGAAGCGCCATCCCAATCATCGAGAAAGAAAGATTCCAGCGAATAGGGCGCCTTTGCTAGAACCATCCCTACCAGCTCCTTAATAAGAATCTGCTGATCAAGATATCGTTTCTGCGAACTTTCGGCATTGATGACGTAAAACCCTGCGATCGATTTCAATAGAGCGACTTCCACGCGTTGTTCCCGAGGAATTAAGAGATGGGCGTTATAGCGAGTCAGGTTCGCATCTCCATATTGATCTCGAGTCTGTTGCTCCGCGGCCAGCGCAAAACGACCGATGAGTTGACTTGCCAAATCTTTCAGCCGCGCCAACTCTCGATGGCTGCCGTTGTATTCGGTGGGCCAGCAGGATAATTCTTGCAATGAGACCAGCGCCAATTCGGCCTCAGGCAGATGAATGTCGCTGAGGTAAGACTTTTGCGCCACCGCGAAGAGTTCGTGAAGGTCATTTCGAAGATCGTGCAACTTCACTTGGCCGGAGACTAATGCATCTTCAAAGTCGTGTACTGAATAAGCCACATCATCTGACCAATCCATGATCTGGGCTTCGAATGAAGTCCGAAGTTCTGGCGCACCTTCTCGAACCCAAGCGAAAATATCTAAGTCATCGTCATAAACGCCGAACTTCTTTGATTGCGCTCCCCGAGGCCATGGGTATTTTGTTGCGGCATCCAAAGTCGCTCGAGTGAGATTGAGACCTATAGATCGACCCGAACTGGTCACCGTCTTGGCTTCAAGTCGGACTAGTAATCGAAAACTCTGAGCATTACCTTCAAATCCGCCGCATTCGCGCGCCAATTGATTGAGGGCATCCTCGCCATTATGACCAAAAGGTGGATGACCGATGTCGTGAGCGAGACAGGCCCCCTCCATCAAATCTGGATCTGCGCCCAAGGCTTCACCTAATTCTCGACCAACTTGCGCGCATTCTAGGGAATGCGAGAGTCGGGTTCTTGGGAAATCCGCGGCCCATGGGACGGCAACTTGAGTTTTTGCGGCCAAACGACGAAGCGCAAAGGAGTGAATAATTCGTGCCCGATCTCGAGCAAATTCTGTTCGACCCGGACGTTTTGCTGGTTCATCCATAAATCGAGCACGGTCAAGTTCGGAATATCCTGCCCGTTCCTGAGCCTGACGAAGAACCATTGTGTGGTGCAGTTATTTCTTGATTTGATCAGTGATATGAATTCCGTGACGCCCAACGGTGATGTACACGCCATAAGCGGTTGCTTCGCGAAACAGATACTTCCAGCCGGAATTTGCAAGTGAGGCAGGACCCGTTTTAGTAGGCGCGCACGTAGCCTTCACATTTTGATCTCGAGCCATCGTCAGTGCTCGCAGACAATGATAAGCATCGGTTGCGACTATCACGCTGGTGAGTTTTCTTTCATGCATATAAGCAGCGTATGCCTGCGTACTAGTCAGAGTATCAATTCCTACCGGAATGACTTTGATATCCTTCTTGGGCACCCCATTTTTAATTAACCACTGAGCCGCTGACGCAGCCTCAGTCGTGCGATCGCCTGTTTCATTGGCTCCGACCGTAATGACTTTCTTTCCCAGACCTTGGATATAGAGAGTCTTAGCCTCTTTCAATCTATCGGTGAGGACCTCGCTCGGTGTGCCGTTGTATTGAGCAGCCCCTAAAACGACGATGGCATCACTCGCGGTAGGCAGAGAGGTATGAGCCGTGTAATAGGTGAGACCCAAGAGGTACATAGGGAAGATGACGGCAGCTAGAACCACCAAGGTGAGAAGTTTCTTTAGAATCTTAAATGCCAGAAACATTTATCCTCCTGAGACCGAATCATCAATAGTAATTGCAGGTATTTCGTCGGGGTTATTGAGCCACCCGTCAGGAAGTGACACTGGCCGACCATGACTGGTGCGACCTCGTGGACCTTCACTCACGTCGAGTGGATATTCCTGGTCTTCCAACTGACTAAGCAAATGCTCTAATTCGCCTAAGGATGCGACCATACCAAAACTTGAGCGCAACTCCCGGGCAACTCTAAAGCCTTTTAGGTACCAAGCCATATGTTTTCGCAAATCTCGCATGGCACGTCCTTCGCTCTCGAAAAAGTCTACGAGCAACTCACCATGGCGCAACATGACGTTTCGAACTTCGAAGAGGGTTGGGGCGGATTTGGTATCTGCGCCGTTAAATGCGCTGACTAAATCCGCAAAGAGCCACGGCCTGCCCAGGCATCCGCGGCCGACGACCACTCCCGCGCAACCGGTCTGTGAAACCATGCGAACGCCGTCCGCTCCGGTCCAAATGTCCCCATTGCCCAATACCGGTACCCCGGTTGGGGCAAGGTGCTCGACCAGGGCCGCGATGGCTGACCAATCCGCTTTTCCTTCGTACATCTGAGCCGCAGTCCGAGCATGCAGCGCCACCCATGCCACGCCAGCATCCGCGGCCGATGAAGCAGCATCGAAATACGTTTTGTGCTCTTCATCAATTCCGATGCGCATCTTCACTGTTACCGGAATTCCATATTTAGCCGCACTCGTTACCGCCGACTTCACAATCGCCGAAAAGAGCGGGCGTTTAAACGGAAGTGCGGCGCCGCCGCCCCGTCGAGTGACCTTCGGAACCGGACAGCCAAAGTTGAGATCAATATGATCCGCAAGATCTTCGGAACCAAGGAGGTCAACGGCCATACCCACGACCTTAGGGTCGACGCCGTATAACTGCACCGAACGAGGGCTCTCCCCTTTGCCTGGGGTGATCAGTCGTAACGTCTCAGGATGGCGCTCGATCAAGGCTCGCGCTGTCACCATCTCTGAGACAAATAACCCGGCGCCTTGCTCGCGGCACAGCGTACGAAAAGCAGAGTTGGTAATTCCCGCCATTGGTGCCAAAACCACAGGTGTCGCCAAGACCACTTCGTCATTCTCAAATCTCCCATTCGAGATCGGAAGATGAAGTGGCTGTGAAATTATCGTATTTAGCAACCGAGCAACCGAGGCGCGAGCCAAGCTTGCACCTGATCAATTCCAATTCGCTCTTGAGCCATAGTGTCTCGATCGCGAATAGTGACTGCATTATCTTCGAGTGTTTCAAAATCTACAGTGACGCAATAGGGGGTACCGATTTCATCCTGCCTGCGATAACGCCGGCCAATTGCGCCCGCGTCATCAAAATCAACGCTCCAATTTTGGCGAAGTTCGGCCGCCAAGTCGCGTGCCTTCGGTGAGAGATCTGCATTTCGGGAAAGCGGTAAAACCGCAACTTTAATCGGTGCCAGACGATGGTCCAGCTTCATCACGGCACGCTTCTCCATTTCACCCTTTGAATTCGGAGCTTCATCTTCCGTGTAGGCATCCATCATGAAGGTGAGTGCACATCTATCTACACCTGCTGCTGGCTCAATAACAAAAGGTACCCATCGCTCGTTCTTCTCTTGATCGAACCAAGAAAGATCCTTACCGGATGCTGCGCCATGAGCCTTAAGGTCAAAGTCAGTACGACTGGCAATACCCTCGAGTTCGCCCCATTCGGTTCCGGTAAATTCAAATTTATATTCGATATCAACGGTTCGCTTTGAATAGTGGGAGAGCTTTTCCTTCGGGTGCTCAAAGAGCCGAAGTCGATCCGGGTTAATTCCAAGACCCTTGTACCAAGCCAATCTGGTGTCTATCCAATACTGGTGCCAATCTTCATCTGTACCAGGAACGACAAAGAACTCCATCTCCATCTGCTCAAACTCGCGTGTTCGAAAAATAAAGTTTCCTGGCGTAATTTCATTTCGGAAAGATTTGCCAATTTGACCAATACCAAATGGTGGCTTCTTTCGGGATGTAGTCGCAACATTCTCAAAGTTAATGAAAATTCCTTGCGCAGTTTCAGGCCGAAGGTAAGCCAATCCCGATTCATCTTCAACAGCGCCAAGATAGGTCTTCAGCAATCCACTGAATTGTTTTGGCGTGGTGAACTTCCCCTTGTTGCCACAGTTTGGACAGTTCACTTCTTCCATGGAGACCGGTGCACGATTATTTTTCGCAGCAAAAGCTTCTTCCAAATGGTCGGCCCGATAACGCTTGTGACAAGCCGTACATTCAGTGAGCGGATCGGAAAAAGTTTCGACGTGACCAGAGGCTTCCCAGACTTCGCGAGCCAAAATAACGCAGGAATCTAACCCGACGACATCTTCTCGGCCCTGAACCATGGAACGCCACCATTGGCGCTTGACATTATTTTTTAACTCCACACCCAAGGGACCGTAGTCCCATGCGGCGCGAAGACCGCCATAAATTTCTGATGAGGGGTAAACAAAGCCTCGACGCTTGGCAAGGCTAACGATGGTATCTAATCGATCTGCGGCCATTTGATTCTCGCTTCCGGCTGGCTGTCGGCTTAATTCTTGCTGGTCGCAAGAAAGACAATTTTACTCGGTTTTACTCGGTAGTTGGGCGGATATATGCACCGGGCTCATCGATCGCCCGAGCTAATAATGGGATCGAGACCAGCTTGACTTGATTCTTGCCCAGAGCGCGCCGATAAGAGCCCACATCTCGCCATATCGAGACCAAAGTCCAAAGTCTGGGGTCATCCGTATTCTGGCCGACCTCACCCGAGGAAAAGCCCTCACATTGCGCCAATGCGGCCAACGCCTCTTCCGCCGCACTTGCGAAAGTGAAGGCCTCGCTCAGCGGAATCTGGAATCTTGCGATGGCAATCATTGGTCAAGGCTACTCACAGCTAATTTGAAAATGACAACCATTTCCATTTCTGCTACCTTGAAGCATGATCGCGATTGGCCTAGCCGCAGTAACTGTCTTAGCCACCACGTTGGGTGGTGCACTCGCCCTCAAGTCCAAAGATCGCTTTCATTTAGTTTTGGGCTTGGCGGCTGGTCTGATGCTCGGACTTGTCTCCTTCGATCTCATCCCGGAAATATTTCGTAATGCCACGCTCCATGTTGGCAAACTTCCCGCGGTAACTCTCGCTTTTGTGGGTGGATTTCTCACCTTGCACTTCTTTGAGCAATTTGCGGGTTCACATGAGCCGGTCGATTCAGATTACGACCATGACCACACTCACTACGGGAATATCGCTGGTGGCATCGGAGCCTTGGCCATGGCAGGCCACGTTTTCCTGGATGGCATGGCATTGGGTTTGGCTTTCCAAGTAAGTAATGCTTTGGGACTAGCCGTCTTTATTGCTCTTATAGTCCACGCCTTCAGCGACGGGCTAAACACTGTGGCGATGCTCATTAAAGGTGGTAAATGGAGTTCTGCCGTCAAAATGCTCCTGATTATCGACGCGATTGCGCGAATTAGTGGCGCGGCATTGGGAAGCAGAATTTCTATAAGTAACTCTTGGCTCGCGATCTATTTAGCCGTCTTCTCCGGCTTCCTTATCTACATCGCGACTTCTCATATCTTGCCCGAAGCTCACTCCCGCCATCCTTCGCGTATGACGATGATTGCTACATTGGTCGGCGTTCTGACCATGTTCTTGGTGGTGAATGCGCTGTGAGTAAATCGGGAACCAAGGTCCTCAACGCGCTGGAGCGAGTCGGTGGCTTTGCGAGTGCTCAAGAACTTCACTTGGTACTGAAACGAAATCAAGAATCAATAGGTCTCACAACTGTCTATCGCGCACTCCAAACCTTGGTAGCCGATAAGAGCGTTGATCTACTTCGCCGCGAAGATGGCGAAGCAATCTATCGGCTGTGCGGGGATGCTCATCACCATCATCTTGTGTGCAAAAACTGTGGCAAGACCGTTGAGATCGAAGGTGGCGTCATAGAAAAGTGGGCACAGAAATCTGGTGACGAACATGGATTTCGTGACATCGGCCATACTGCTGAGATTTTTGGAATTTGCAGCGACTGCTAACGAATGTTTGAGAAAGTTGAAGATATGTGGCGAAATAGTTGCATATGTTTTACCGAGTGCACGGCGTCGGTCGCCAGTGGCAATGAGGAAAATTTAACGATGACCGTGTGGCTAGTGGGATCGAGCCACAAATATTGACCGTAAATTCCTACTCCATAAATTTCCCCTCGAACACTATTGGTTACCCACCACTGGTTTCGATACGAGCCACCAGGGTGCAAATCCTGCATCCATTGCGGTGATTGGACATCGGGACTGGCGCCGGCAAATGTTTCTGCAATCCACCTACTCGGAATAACTTGGACGCCATCGACCACACCATTGTTTAATATTGCTTCGCCAAATCTGGCCAAATCTCGAGCTGTCGTTGAAATGCCACCATTGGCTAGTGGTGAGCCTTCGAGATCAACGGTAATTGAAGCATTCTCAAAGGCTTTTAGCGGTTGCCAAATAATCGAAGATAGTAAGTTCTCATAGGCAACCCCAGTAACTTTCTCAGCGAGCCAAGCTAAAAGATCGGTGTTGGCTGAACAATATTGAAAATGAGTTCCGTGTTCGCCGTTCTTCTTAACTGAGCCTAAAAACTCCCGTATAAACACCGGTTTCCCTGGCGCTCGATTTCGCCAACCTGCTGATCGATCGAGTTGGGCAATTTCTGATGCAGGGTCGTGGTAATCCTCCGAGAAATTAACCGCTGCAGTCATGTCAAGGAGATTTTGAATTGTGGCATCACCGAAACCGCTATGGGAAAGTTCGGGCAGGTAATGAAACACTTTCTGACTTGGATCAATCTTTCGGTCAGCTATTAAGTTGGCATAGAGACCTCCAAGAATTGACTTGGACACTGATTGTAATAAGTGTCGTGAATCGCCAGTCATTCCATGCCAGTATTTTTCGTAGTGAATTTTGCCCTGGTTCATAACCAGCAGTGCATCGGTATCAAGTTCCGCTATCTCATTCGCGACTTCGGGATAGTGCCGAGCCTGCTCAACGTGCTCCAATGGCAAGGCAGTTGGATTCGCCAATATGGAGCGAGTTGGGAGGAATAGATCGACATTTTGAAAAGCCCAACGATTCAACGGAGCATCCTGCCAAGTATCTAAATTAAAATCTCTTGGCAATTTTCCCTCTCGGGCATAACTTGAGCTGTATGAATCAACCAATTCTTGGGTGTACGAATTTGTTGGGTTAGACAACAATTCTTGCGTCGCGCCCATTTCAACGATCTTGCCATCCTTCATCACTGCCATGCGATCACTCATATGAGAAATAACATCAAGGTTATGGGAAATGATTAAGTAGGTAAGGTTGAACTCTCGGCGTAATTCTTCGAGTAAGTTGAGAATTTGCGCCTGCACTGAGAGATCCAGAGACGAAGTTGGCTCATCCAAGAGGATTAATTTCGGATTCGTGGCGAGCGCTCGCGCGATTGCAACTCGTTGGCATTGACCGCCAGAGAGCTCGTGCCGTTTACGTTCTAGATGATTTTGGGTCAGACCAACCCTCTCAATCAAATAACTCACTCGAGCAGAAATCTCATCGGCTGGCATTTTACGAAGTTCTAGTGGCTCGGCAATGATGTCTGCCACTCGTAATTTTGGATTTAAAGAACCAATTGGATCCTGAAAAACAAATCCAAGCTCGCTTTTCAATTGCCGCAACTTCTTCGTCGAGACGGTCTTTAACTCTTGGCCAAGAATGGATACCTGGCCACTGGAAATCGGAGTGATGCCAAAGGCACAACGGGCCAGAGTACTTTTCCCAGAGCCGGATTCCCCCACCAAGCCAAAGACCTCGCCAGCAGTCAATGAGAAAGAAACCTTGCTAACTGCTGTAAGTGCTTCGCCACTTCTCCTGGATGGAGGGAAAATTTTCGTTACCTCTTCCAATAACAATACTTGCCTATTCATCACTTCACCTTCCAACAGGCAACACTATGGTCTCTGACATCAACTGTTGGGGGGGATACTTCACATGCCGCATCACTAAGAGAGCATCTTGCGGCGAAAGAGCAACCTGAAATTCCTAGCGTGACTAATGGGACCGCACCAGGGATAGCGACTAACTCTCCCCTGTTTACGTGCACGCTCGGCATCGCTCCGAAGAGCCCTTTTGTGTAAGGATGCAGTGGCGAATTTAAGAGCGAATCTGATGGCCCATCTTCTACAACTTTTCCAGCATAAAGGACGGAAATCTCATCTGCGACATGAGAAACGGCGCCAACATCGTGCGAGATGAAGAGCATGGCGAATCCATTCGATTCCTGGAGCGAAAGCAAAAGATCCAAGACCTGTCTTCCTACAGTGGCATCCAACGCGGTCGTCGGTTCATCAGCAATGAGCAACTTTGGCTTTGAGAGCAACGACATCGCAATCATGCATCGTTGTAACATACCGCCCGATAATTCGTGAGGGTAAGAATTGAGAATTCGATCAACATCACGCAGCCCAACTGAAAGTAATCCGTCACTAGACCTTTCCTCGATGTCGCCGCCGCCGATTCCACATGATTTCGCGACATATTTGAGTTGATCTCTAATCAAAAACGTCGGGTTCAACGCTGAATGTGGGTTTTGAAATATCATAGAGATATCTCTTCCCCTAATTCCTTTCATCTTTGTGGCATCCAATGTGCCAACTCCGGCCAGTGAAATCTGACCTGATATTTTTGCATTCTCGGGCAGCAACCCCATAATCGCCAATGCCGACAGCGTCTTTCCACAACCAGTTTCACCGACGATCCCGAGAGTCTTTCCGGCTTCAATAGTAAAATCAATGCCACGCAGCGGCGAATTGACTATTTCGCCCTTGGCGTAAAAATCCACCGCCAGATCCTTGACCTCTAATACGGTGCTCATTTAGCCCGCTTTCTGGGGTCCAAGTAATCTCGCAGTTCATCGCCTAAAAGATTGAACGCTAGGACGACAATGAAAATAGCGAGTCCAGCGAATGTTGAAATCCACCATTGATCAAAAATAACTGTTCTACCTTGGGCGACCATCAATCCCCAATCCGAAGATGGTGGTTGGGCCCCTAATCCAATAAAAGCTAAGGAACCAGCGGCAAGAATGACGGTGCCAAGATCTGCGGCGATTTGCACAATCAATGACGAGGTGATGTTACGCAAAAGATGTCGCGTCATAACTTTCCAGGAAGAGACTCCCATGGCTTGTGCGATTTCGACAAAAGGTTGACTTTTGAGAGATCGCGATTCGTTCCGAATCAAGCGTGCATACCAAGGCCACCAAGAAACAATGAGCGCTATCAGAGCATTTCGCAAGCCTGGCCCGAGGAGCGACACGGCTACAAGTGAAAGTAATAGGGGCGGAAACGACAAGAAGAGTTCACTCAAACGCATTACGCCGGCGTCGATGAGCCCGCCACGAAATCCAGCCACTAATCCAAGGAGAGTTCCCACTAGCGCCGCCGTCCCTACCACAGTCAAAGACGTGAGTAACGCGGGTCGGGCACCATAAATGATTCGACTGAGTAAGTCACGACCAAGCTCGTCGGTGCCCAGTAAGTGAAGTCGGCTCGGCCCAATCAAGGTATGAGCAACATTGGGCGCCCCTGCCCCTTCTTTTGGATAAGGCGCCAACCAGGTACTAAAAGCAGCACAGGCTAAAAAGATAACCAAGATGGAACTTGCGACTATGGCATATGGATTTCCCACTAGCCAAGAAAATTTGGCTATTTTTTCTCGCATCGCGTCGGTGTTCATCGTGCTTCGATTCTTGGATCAATTCTTGTGAGAATCAGATCAACAATGAAATTAATGGTTAAGTAGCCAGCCGCACCGAGCAACGTAATCCCCATGATCGCCGGGTAATCAACGCTAATGAGGGCATTTGCTGCGAAACCACCAATTCCAGGCCAGTTGTAGACTTGCTCAACAAAGAAGGTTCCAGTTATCAAATAAGCAGTAGATAATCCGGTGACGGTAATAACCGGTGAGATCGCATTCTTCAGTGCCAATTTAAAAAGTACTACTCGCTCCGATACACCATAGGCTCGTGCAACTTTAATGTAATCCTGCGCGAAAACCTCTAGAAGATTCGCTCGGGACATTCTGGCAATCAATCCAAAACTATAGGCAGCTAGTGTCAGTGCGGGTAAAACTATGTGTTGAAGTCCACTTCCCACCGCAACCCAGTTCCCCGTAATTGCGGCATCAAAGAGCGGAAACCCAGTTATGTGATGAATAGGGCTTGTGAATTTGATATCCAAATCAAATTCGCCCGTGGCGGGAAACCAACCAAGCCGCCCAACAAAAAGCAACTGAAGCAACAAGCCAAGCCAGAAGGCTGGAACTGAAATTCCGGCGATGGAAAGCACTCTTATGACTGCGGCACCTACAGAGTGTGGAAATCTTGCGGCAAGAATTCCTAACATTAAGCCAAAAAAGATGGCGAATCCAACGGCAACTGCAATCAATTCAATTGTTGGTGGTAGCCGATTAGCAATTTCATGAAGCACTGGCTGTTTAGTTGATAGGGAATATCCCCAGTTGCCCATAACTACATCTTTCAAATATTTAAAATATTGCACGGGGATCGGTTGATCCAATCCCAACAGACTTCGAATCTTTATTTCATCGGCTGCGGTTGACTTTGGACCTACATACGCGAGCGCCGGATCGCTAGGCACTATTCGGGCCAAAATGAATGTAAAGAAACTTGCTGCCAGCAGCACAAGGGATGCAGAGGCGAGCCGTCTCCACAACAACCGAATCACAAGAAATCTCCTAAGCTAAAAGTCACAAAGTTCAGCTGAACTAGCACATCAAGTACCAGTTCAGCCGAACTACCTTGTCCACTCGGGTTTAACTCTAGAAGTTAATTAGCTTTGATCCCCGCGAAAAATGCCGAGAATGGATAGTTGATGTTGTACTTAGGAATACTGAGCTTCTTGGGCACAACGCTAACTTGAGCTTCGTCATACAGATAGATTCCTGGTGCCTGGTCGTACAGGATCTGCATCGCCTGGCTGTACAACTTCTGTGCTCCGGCCTTATCCGAACCACTCAGCACAATTGCATCATCAACAAGAGAGTCGTACTGGGTGTTCTTCCAGTAACTCAAGTTAAAGAATGGCTTTGCACTGCTGTGAAATAGCGAGTAGAGATTGTCGACTCCGGCATCGCTGTAGGTTGGCCAGTACTTGACAATAAAGATGTCCTGCGCATTGGCAGGATCCTTCTTTGCCGCGGACCACTGTTGGTTGAAGAGAATTGCCTGGACATCAGCAGTCACTCCAATAGACGCAAAGGAACTTTGAATCAGCGGAACAAATCTTGCTTCTGCCGAATTCTCTGAAGCATAGGTAATTTTGATGTGAAGGTCTTTGACGCCGGCTCGGGCCAAGAGAGTCTTGGCCGTTACCAAGGCTTTCTTGTATTGCGGCGTCGAGGAACTGTATGGATAAATACCAGCCGGAACTGGGCCTCGGGCTTGAGTGCCATATCCCTGACCACCGATAGTCACGATATCCGTGTATGGAATAGCCATGGACAACGCTTTTCTAACAACTGGATTATTTAGCGGAGCCCGTAGGGTGTTGAAATATCCAACGTAGTTGAACGGTGACTTATAAACCTTCACTAAGTACTTCGAGTTCTTCTTCAAAGTTGGAATACTTGTGAGAGGAATATTTGTTGCCCAATCGACTTGACCTGACGTCATCATTTGTTGTGCTGTGATGCCATCAGATGTGATGATGCAATCAACAATTCCGTAAGAAGGCTTATCGCCCCAATACTTTGCATATGTTGAGAGGACAACCTCACTGCCTGCTTTATAGCTTTGAATTGTGTAAGGACCAGTTCCGCCGTCAACACCAGACTCAAAATATTTTGCATCTTTAAGAACGGCTGACAATGCTTTAGGGCTGACTATCCAGGCCCCATAAGTTGAAGAGGCGATCAGATCCATGGGAGCTGCGTAGGAAAGATTCATGACCAAGGTATCGGCACTAGGTGCCGCAAAGGTTTTTACTGGATCCCAAATAAAGCCAGCACCACCATTTGCTTTGGATTGTTCCAAACTGGCCTTAACCGCAGCAGCGTCGACCACTGTGCCATCATGGAAAGTCGCACCGGAACGAATCTTGAATGTCCAAGTTTTTCCATCGGTCGAGGAACTCCAAGAAGAAGCTATGCCTGCGGAATATTCGGTGGCATCACCATCGGGATTTTTCCAAAGTAAAGGTTCGTAAATATTTGTCATATAGAAAGCTTCGGTAGAAAATGATTGAAATGGATCCCAAGTTGTCACCGCAGCGGAGGTGGCAACTTTTAGTACGGTGGCTGCCGATGCGGCCTGCGGGACCAAGAGCGCGGTCGCACCAAGTGCGAGGCTGGCAACGATTGCTAATAATTTGGATTTGGAACTCTTCACGTTTTCGATCGTTCTCATCCGACAACCTTTCTTACGAGTTCGAGGGTTCAGGGCGCAATGGGAAGGTTGGCCTTAGGTTGGAAAGAGTTTAAAGAGAAGGGGTATGCCTGTCTATGAGTAAGTAGTGCATTTTGATATGCCTATCGGGCATACTAAGTATGTGGACCTTCGCCTCGTTAGTTACTTTTTGAAGATTTATGAACTTGGTTCGGTTTCGGCTGCAGCTAAGGAACTGCGTGTCGGCCAACCTTCTCTCTCTAGACAATTGCAGCGCTTTGAACGACAACTTGGGGTCCCCCTATTCGATCACGGTTTGCGGTTGACCCCCACCGCAGCCGGCGTTGCCTTCGTGCCCATTGCGCGAGATTTGTTGAATCGTGCCAGCCAAGCCGAAATAAAGGTGAAATCCTTAACGTCTTCGACGAGTTTGCGATTCACGATTGCTGGACCACCCACCACAGTTGCCGATGTCATAGCGCCGTTCATCGCCGCAGCCGGGACCGCCGGGCTACTAACAAATATTCGGGAATGTCTCCCCAACGCCGTTTATAAGGAACTCGAGTTGGGACGAGCAGACATTGTTATTGGCACTAGTCCACCTCCGTCGCGATTGCGCTTTCGCACTGTGGGCGCGGCGCCCATTTGGGCACAGGTTCCCAGCAACCATGATTTAGCCAAAAATGATTACATTTCCTTATCCGAAATCTCTGGTTATGCGATTGCCATAGTCGACGACAATCACAATGTTCGAAGGATTATGGATGACGCTTTCGCACAGGCTGGCTTATCAAGCAATATCGCCTTCGAAACCCAGTCCACACACGCATCTCAGGCACTGGCTGCAGCACATAAAGCTATTTGTGTTAGTTCTGATGATCCACGATACGGACTCATTCCCATTCCCATCAGGAAGCAGGCAAACTCCGAAGAGCTCGCGATTACACTCTTTGCTTCTTGGGATCCGTTGCACTACGCCGCAGATTTTCTAGAAAAGACTGCGAAAGATCTTGAAGCTTTTTATCTAATCCGATAATTACCCAATTGCCTCAGCACATTTAAGCGTGAGTCAAAATAAAATCAATAGCGGCTCGGCAGGCCAGCACACCGGCGTGAAATGCGGCTTCACTTTCGATATCAGCAACAACTGGCGACTCGAAGTCTCCCGTCAATGCCTCCCAATGCGGAGTCAAGATCGCCACAATCGGGCGCAAAGTATTTGACAACCACTCCACGTGCTCCGTTGCGAACTTAGGTTCGGAGCCATCAATTGGCACTGTCACTTTTGCCCACAGTTCTGCCAACGTTTTTGGTTGAGCACTCGCCTGTGCCACAAGAATTTGCACACCGCCTTCTTCGAGTTGCGCCAAAGCCATGATCTTTTTAGCGCTGGAAACAGGCAAATGCGCCAACACTATTTCTTCAGTGCGGGTAAGAAAAGGCGATGAATTCGGGGTTAATTGATGAGTCCCGGCAGTAACAAAAAGCCGGTTATCGGATCGAGGAATAGCCCGGAAATTCCATGGATGATTATCAAAGAAATTAATTTCACCACTGTTTATCTTGCGTGCGAGTTCGTCAACCTCGTTGTAAACATTTTCTTGATTGGGAATTGTCCGGGTCTGCAACCCCACGTAGTCATCCAACTTCGCTAGATCAAAATCTGATTTAACAGCAAAGTTCTGGGTAATAACTTGCACTGCCAACGCTGAAGCAAACGCCGGATCGGCTGCTTTGCTCTCTAGAAATAGCGCAAAATTCTGATGCAACTTTGTCACAAGGAATTCATCACCGTCTAAGACCAAAATAAAATCGGCGTCCGATTGGCTGACCAGCCGCATCCCGTAACTTGTGATGGCGGCTTGATCGAATCGACGAGAGTAATGGAAGTAGTGGATGCGGCCATTCCAGACAATGGAATTTAAGTACTCAATTCCGGCTCTTGTGTTATCAGTGCTGCCGTTATCAATCACCCATACTTCAGCGCAATGGTGCGTCAAAGCATGAGAAATTGTGACAGCCAATAGTGGCCATTCGTTCTTCACCACAAATAGACCAGAAATCTTCACGAATCCCCCATATGTATAAGTAACTTCTTATGCCTTGCCGAATCGGCGTTCCCGCTCGGCGTATATTTCTATTGCTTGCCAAAGAGTTCTTCGATCTACATCAGGCCACAAAACATCCATAAAAACCATCTCAGAGTAAGCAGATTGCCACATCAAAAAATTGCTGGTGCGTTGCTCCCCGGACGAACGTAAGAAAAGATCGACATCATGCATCTTCGGTTCATACAAGTACTTCTCAAATACTTGTGCTGAAATTTTTTCCGGGTCAATTTTTCGATCCTTTACATCCCGAGCAATGGCCGTCGCGGCATCGACGATTTCGGCTCGCCCGCCATAGTTAACACACATATTCAGCGTTAATACTTTGTTTCCCTGAGTTAATTCCTCGGCGATCTGTAATTCCGTGATCACACTTCGCCAGAGCCGTTGCGGTCTTCCCACCCAGTTAACCTTGACGCCAAGTTCATTCATCTCATCTCGCCGACGGCGAATGACATCTCGATTAAACCCCATGAGAAACTTCACTTCCTCTGGGGTGCGTCGCCAATTCTCGGTCGAGAAGGCGTACGCGCTGATCTCTTTTACGCCAATCTCGATGGCTCCATGAACAAGGTCTAATAGCGCGGCCTCCCCTGCCTCGTGGCCTGCCGTGCGAGGAAGGCCACGGGCCTTGGCCCATCGACCGTTACCATCCATGACCACAGCGACATGGTTCGGAATATGTTCTGGCGAAATTTTCGGTGGCTTTGCCCCCGAGGGATGGGGGGTCGGGGGTCGATATTTCTTGGCCACTCTTATGCCCGTTCAACTAGAGGCAAACTGCGCAGACCACGTTCCAAATGCCATTGTAAATACGCGGCAATCAAACCCGAAGCCTCACGACGATTTCGTAATTCGCTGGCTACTGCGCTCTCCCAGTCACCAGTTTGTAGATCTGACATCAACTGCAATGTTTCTGGCGCAGGTGTCGCAGCAGCCGAAGGCTTGCAATTTAAACAAACGCTCCCTCCACCCATGAGCGAAAAGTATTTATGAGGACCGGGTTCATCACATCGACTGCAATGTGTGAGCGAAGGTGCATAGCCCGCAACGGAGAGCGAGCGCAAAAGGTAAGCATCCAAGATGAGCGATGGGTCGTAGGTCTGATGTGCCAGAGCTTTTAACGCGCCAACCACCAATAAGAATTGTTGCAGCGCCGGCTCATGCTCCTGCGCGGTGAATCTTTCGGCAGATTCAAGGATGGCGCTGGCGATGGTCCATTGTTGGTAATCGTTGGAGAGGAGATCACCATAATTCTCAATGCTTTCAGCCTGTGTGACAGTGTCTAAATTCTTACCGGTATAAAGTTGCAAATCTACATAGCTGGTCGGCTCTAACCTGGCGCCAAAACGAGATTTTGTTCGTCGAACGCCTTTGGCGACGGCTCGGAGTCGACCGTGATCCTTGGTGAACAAGGTGATGATGCGATCGGCCTCGCCTAATTTCTGGGTTCGAAGCACGATCGCTTGATCACGATATAAAGTCACGGTTCACACCGTAACGGCATTTAATTACGAAGTCCGCGATTGACGGCCGAAATAACTGCCTTTAGTGAGGCGGTCGTGGTGCTCGGGTCAACACCAACCCCCCAAAAGGTTCTACCGTTCACTTCGCACTCTAAGTAAGCGGCCGCTTTGGCATCGCCACCGGCTGATAGAGCATGCTCGTAGTAGTCAAGAACTCGAACCGTCGCCGGCGCTATATGTTCATTCATGATTGCCACAAATGCCGCGATTGGACCATTGCCCGAGCCCTTTAGTGTCGACACTTCTCCGTTATCGGCCAACTCCACGCTCAATTGAACATCTTCATCAAGGTGGGAGGTTTGTGAGAGACCGTCCAGCCGGAACTGACCCCAGTTATGACTGGCTGCTGGAAGGTATTCATCTTCAAAAATTTCCCAAAGTTGGGCTGGCGAAACTTCCCCACCCGCCTCGTCTGTCTTCGACTGCACAACTTGGCTGAATTCAATTTGCAACCGCCGCGGCAGGTCCAGCTGGTGCTCGTGCTTCATCAGGTAGGCAACCCCACCTTTACCTGACTGGCTATTTACACGAATGACGGCCTCGTACGACCGACCAATATCTTTAGGGTCGATCGGTAAATACGGAACCGCCCAAAGTTGTTGGTCAATGGTCCGACCTGCAGCAACGGCATCTCGTTCTAAGTGCTCAAAGCCCTTCTTAATCGCATCCTGGTGCGAACCAGAAAACGCTGTAAAGACCAGGTCGCCACCATACGGGTGTCGTTCTGGAACCCGAAGTTGATTGGCGTACTCCACCGTGCGCCGGACCTCATCGATATTGGAAAAATCAATGTGCGGATCAACGCCTTGGCTGAAAAGATTTAAACCAAGAGTCACTAGGCAAACATTTCCGGTCCGTTCGCCGTTCCCAAAAAGCGTACCTTCAATGCGATCGGCGCCGGCGAGATAACCCAGTTCTGCGGCAGCCACTCCAGTTCCGCGATCATTATGTGGGTGCAGGCTCAGAACGACTGAATCTCGATAGGCCAAATTACGATGCATCCACTCAATCGAATCGGCATAAACATTCGGTGTTGCCATTTCAACCGTGGCTGGCAGATTAACGATGCTCTTCCAAGATGGAGTTGGGCGCCACACATCATTCACGGCGTTACAAACGTCCAACGCGAATTCCAGTTCAGTACCCGTGTATGACTCGGGCGAGTATTCGAACGAAACCAAGGTTCCCGGAACCGTGTCGGTCAGCCGAAGGCAAAGTTGCGCACCATCAGTTGCGATTTTCTTAATGCCATCTTTATCGAGTCCGAAGACAACTCGTCGTTGCAGAGTCGAAGTCGAGTTATATAAATGTACGACGGCATGCTTTGCGCCTTTGATCGATTCATAGGTCCGACGTATCAAAGGTTCTCGAGCCTGAGTCAGAACCTGGATGACAACATCGTCTGGAATTAAATCATCCTCAATAATTTTGCGAACAAAATCAAAATCGGTTTGGCTGGCGCTGGGAAATCCAACTTCGATCTCTTTATAACCCATAGAAACCAACAGGTTAAACATCGCCAATTTTCGGTGGGCGTCCATCGGGTCAATAAGTGCTTGGTTGCCATCACGGAGGTCTACTGAACACCATTGAGGTGCTTTCGTGATTTGTTTAGTCGGCCAGGTTCGGTCCGTTAAATCAACTGGAATAAATGGGGCATACCGATGGATAGGCATTGAACTGGGTACTTGTTTTGGGAAATTCACTTTTTCTTCTCCTCGTTTGTAACGTGTCGCGGTTCGGTTATGGGCTACCGGAACGACCAAACCCCGCGGGCGAGGTGACCGGTTAGTTGGCCCCGCCGCGGCAGCGAAGGAGGAGTCCTAAAAGAGGAAGTGAGCTGCACATACCTGAAAGGATAACTTGTCGCCTCGAACCTGAGCAAACTTCGACTACTACAAGACCGGAAGATAGCGATTTAGCTCGTATTCGCTCACTTGCTTGCGATATTCGGCCCATTCGGCGCGCTTGTTTCGCAGAACGTACTCAAAAACATCCTCGCCGAGGGTGGCGCGAACCAATTGACTGCTCTCCATCGCATTAATAGCCTCTTCGAGGTTGGTCGGAAGACTTTCCGGATTATTAGATGGCTCCAAAACATATCCATCTTCAATTCCCTTGAGACCTGCGGCAATGATGACGGCGAATGCCAAATATGGATTACAGGCTGAATCTGGCGAACGGACTTCGATTCGAGTGGAATTCTCTTTCTTCGGCTTATAGGAAGGTATTCGAACTAAAGATGATCGATCGTTGTGACCCCAGGTCACCATCGCAGGTGCTTCTCCCCCGCCGGTTAAACGTTTGTACGAGTTCACCCATTGATTAGTGATTGCAGTGAATTCCCGCGCATGCTTCAGAACTCCAGCAATAAATGAACGACCCGTTGCTGACAACTGATGATCAGCGCCTTCTTCATAAAATGCATTCTCTTCACCACTAAAGAGCGAGAAGTGGGTGTGCATTCCAGAACCCGGAAAATCAGTAAACGGCTTTGGCATAAACGATGCATGGAAACCTTGATCGAGCGCAACCTCTTTCACCACATGGCGAAACGTCATGATGTTATCGGCGGTAGTTAAAGCATCCGCATATCGGAGATCAATCTCTTGTTGACCCGGAGCTGCTTCGTGATGACTGAACTCCACTGAAACACCCATAGCCTCGAGCAAGGTAATCGCCTGGCGGCGGAAATCATGTCCGACAATGGAAGGGGTCTGATCGAAATAGCCACCTGAATCAACGGGAATTGGCTGTTCGCCAGTTGTGGGAGGTTTTGCAAAAAGAAAAAATTCCATTTCGGGATGGGTATAACACGTGAAGCCCATCTCCCCGGCTTTGTTCAAGGTCCGTTTCAGAACATTGCGGGGATCTGCCGATGATGGCTGTCCATCAGGGGCGGCGATATCGCAGAACATTCGAGCCGCGCCTGGGGCTTCTGTACGCCATGGAAGGACCGCGAAACTAGAAGCATCTGGCTTGGCCAACATGTCAGACTCGGTTACGCGAGCAAATCCTTCAATCGCAGATCCGTCGAATCCGATTCCCTCTTCAAAGGCGTTCTCCAATTCGGCGGGCGCAATTGCCACCGATTTCAAAAAGCCCAAAACATCGGTAAACCACAACCGAACAAAGCGAATTCCACGCTCCTCGAGGGTGCGCAAAACAAACTCTTCCTGGCGGGAAATCTCATCGCTCATGGACTCAATCCTGCCAATATCGCGTTACGGACATGTTAACGACGCCCAATTACCCGCTCAATCATGTGGCGTAGCAGACGCCGTCAATTAAAATCTGACCATCGGGACACGAGGTTGGAACCACGTTGACTCGAGCCGTGCTCTGCCACACTGCCAATAAAGTTACTGAGCCTGCCGGCGAATACGAGCCAGTCAAAATAGTCGGAGAGCCAAGGGAAGTTTTCCACCCTTTGAAGGCATAGCCAGGGTATGTCATTGATCCCTGTCCGGGAAGAGAAATCGCGCTGCCAAAATCAAAAGAGATGGCGACCGGTTGGCCCGATGCACCGCTGGAATCAAAGGTCACAGTGTAGCGAACCGGTTTCCATTGAGCGTACACAATGACATCACTCGAAAAAGAGTAGGTAGCACCATCGGCAAAATTCGTTCCCGACCCATCCGCTTTGGTACTCCATCCCGCAAAGCTGTAGCCGGTTCGATAAAAAGTGGCTGCATGTAACGGCTCTGCATTGCTGGATTTCTGATCCCTGGTACTGCCTTTTCCGCCGTTGGCCGCAAACGTAACTGTATGGGGAACTAAATTTAGGGTGGAAGGAGATGAACTCGCGGC
>JBAXOT010000017.1:0-38788 GCA_037133095.1 Actinomycetes bacterium | reverse complement strand
CCATCGAAGATGATGGAACTATCTACATCGGCGCTCTCGAAGGTTCACAAGCAGAGGCCGCTAAGGTCATGATCGATGCTATTGCTAACCCACACATTCCTTCCGTGGGCGAGCGCTTTAATGGCACCGTCGTCAAGCTTGCAACGTTCGGTGCATTCATTTCTCTCGTTCCAGGCAAGGATGGTTTGCTGCATATCTCGCAAATTCGCAAGATGCATGGTGGCAAGCGCATTGAAAACCTCGAAGAGGTCATGAAGGTTGGCGACAAACTAGAAGTAGAAATCGGCGAGATCGATCCAAAGGGCAAGTTCTCTTTGGTCCCAGTCTTTGCTGAAGGAACTGCTCCAGTCGCTGAGTCAGCTGAATAAATAATTGAGTAAAACCACCCTGCCCAGCGGGTTACGAATCGTCACTGAAGAAGTCAGTACGGTTCGTTCCGCTGCGGTAGGAATTTGGGTCAATGTGGGCTCCCGCGATGAGACACCATCGGTCGCGGGGGCTTCACACTTTCTCGAACACTTATTATTTAAAGGAACTAAACGGCGCAATGCTATGGAGATCTCCTCATCCATAGAAGCCGTCGGCGGCGAGATGAACGCTTTTACCGGCAAGGAATACACCTGCTTTTATGCCCGCGTTATTGATACCGATCTGCCATTGGCGATTGATGTTGTCTCGGATTTAATTACATCCTCGATTATCAAGCCAGAGGACGTAGATTCGGAACGAAATGTAGTTCTTGAAGAGATCGCAATGCGCGATGATGACCCTTCGGATTTAGTGCACGATCTTTTTCTGGAAACTTTTTATGGCGATACCCCATTGGGACGGCCAATTCTCGGTACCGTCGAATCAATGAAGGCGATGTCGCGTAATTCAGTATTTAACTATTATAAAAAGCGTTATCAACCCGAAGACCTCGTGGTTGCTGTGGCTGGAAATGTGAAGCATAAACATGTTTCCAAGTTAGTTGAACAAGCCTTATCTAAAGACGGCTTTCTCGATGTGCCAGAGAAAGAATTTCATACTCGGGCGGCCTCAAAAGCAAAGGTGAGTGGCCATCACAAGGTAGGCATTATCGATCGCAAATCCGAGCAGGCGCATTTATTGATGGGTGTTGAAGGCGTTGATCGAAATGACGATCGCCGCTTCGCCCTTAGTATTTTGGCATCCGCACTCGGTGGCGGTATGTCTTCCCGGCTTTTCCAAGAGATTCGCGAGAAGCGTGGGCTGGCCTATTCGGTCTATGCCTATGTCCAACAATTTGCCGGCAGCGGTTCCCTCGCTTTTTATGCTGGGTGCCATCCGTCCAAGGCTGTGGAAGTAACTCAGATTATTCGTGATGTCACTCATGACGTTGCGCTCAATGGGCTGACGGACGAGGAAATTCGCCGGGCAAAGGGCGCGGTATCAGGTTCCTTAGTGCTGAGCCAGGAAGATACGGGCTCGCGCATGAGTCGAATCGGCAAAAGCGAACTGGTCTACGGCAGCATTATGGGTTTTGATGAAATTTTACAGCGAATTGAAGTTGTGACACCGGAAGAAATTCGCGCCTTAGCCAGCGACATCCTGCCTCGACCTTCTACGCTTGGCATAGTGGGACCGTTTAAGAGTGCCACCAAGTTCGAAAAGGTGATTGCATGAGCATCAAAGTTGCAGTGCTTGGGGCAAAAGGTCGGATGGGAACCGAAACCGTCAACGCGATAAATATGTCGGACGACCTTGAACTCGTCGCTCAGATTGATATTGGCGACTCGTTGGATTTGCTGCTTTCATCCGGCGCGCAGGTAGTCGTTGACTTTACGCATCCAGATTCTGTAATGGGAAATGTCGAGTTTGCCATCAACCATGGCATCAACGTGGTTGTTGGTACCACTGGTTTTAACCAGAGCAAGCTCGCGAAAGTTCACGAGCTACTAGCCGCCCAACCACAAGTCGGTGCCCTCATCGCCCCTAACTTTGGTCTCGGCGCGGTTCTGATGATGCAATTCGCCGCTCAGGCAGCGAAGTATTTCGAATCTGTTGAGATCATCGAACTTCATCACCCGAACAAAGTGGATGCTCCGTCAGGAACGGCGACTCGTACTGCGGAGCTCATCTCGCAGGCTCGAGCCTCGGTTTCAAAAGCGGCTATGCCTGATGCCACCACAAATTCAGCAGAAGGAGCACGCGGCACCAAGGTGGGGGATGTTCCGATTCATTCAGTGCGTCTTCGTGGTCTTGTTGCCCACCAAGAGGTTATCTTGGGCGAAACGGGAGAAACGTTGACGATTCGTCACGATTCAATGGATCGCACTGGTTACATGCCTGGCGTTCTCTTGGGGATTCGCAAAGTGGTTATGACCCCGGGCTTAACTTTTGGACTCGAACACTTTTTGGAGTTGTAAATTAAACGAATTATTTTTTACGGTGCTGATTGGTGTGGCGATTGTCGAGTATCAAAGAGATTCCTCGATGAAAATTCGGTGGCCTACGATTATGTCGACAGTGAGATTGACCTGAGCGCGGCGGGAACAATCGTCGAGGTCAGCGGACGCCAAAATATCCCCTTGCTGGTCTTCCAAGACGGCTCGTTTCTTTCTGAACCATCTAATGCCCAATTGAAGGCAAAATTGGAATCTTTGGCTATTCTCTAGCCGTGACCATAGCTATTGCCCTGCAGGAACTTCGCAAGAATTTCGGCGAAGTTGAGGCGGTTGCTGGGGTAAATCTAGAAATTGCTGATGGCGAATTTTTTGCCATGCTCGGACCGAGTGGTTCCGGGAAGACCACGGTACTTCGCCTCATAGCGGGATTCGAAATACCAACCTCTGGCTCAATCAAAATTGCCGGTGAAGATGTCAGCAAAACTCCACCATTTAATCGCGATGTCAATACCGTCTTTCAAGATTATGCGCTCTTCCCACATATGAGCGTGCAGAAGAATGTGGAGTACGGACTTCGGGTCAAAGGTGTTGCAAAGGCTGAACGCGAAGAACGAGCGCGGCGTGCGCTGGAACGAGTCAAACTAGTCGGTTACGAAAATCGCAAACCATCCCAACTCAGTGGTGGACAAAGACAGAGAGTTGCGTTGGCGCGAGCCATTGTGAATGAGCCGAAAGTATTGTTGCTTGACGAACCGCTGGGCGCTCTGGATCTCAAACTTCGCCATGAGATGCAAAAAGAGTTGAAGGAGCTGCAAGTTCAACTTGGGATTACTTTTATTTTCGTTACTCACGATCAAGAAGAAGCGCTGACCATGGCTGATCGGATTGCCGTTTTCAATCACGGCCAGATAGTGCAAGTTGGGACTCCTCGCGAGGTGTATGAACAGCCAGCCAACGAATTCGTAGCGGGCTTTGTCGGGATCTCGAATTTACTTCATGCTGAAACCAGCCTGGAAATCTTGGGCAAATCCGGGACCTTTAGCATTCGCCCTGAAAAGATAAAGGTTGGTCATGATTTAGAGCGCAAAGCCAGTGGAAAGGTAGTTCAAATTCAATTCCTCGGCTCCTTTACACGGATAGATGTAGAACTTGCCAAAGGTGACACGCTCACTTTGTTGCAAGAAAATGATGGTTCTTCACTTGCGACCCCAGTAGTGGAATCATTAATCAAAATTTCTTGGGATTCGAAATACGAATTCCAGGTTGGGTAAGTACCCGCAAAGAAAAGGGAAGGTCAACAATGTTGCGATCAAAACGCTTGATTGCAGTGACTAGTGCCGCTTCCGCTGCACTTTTGATCATGGCTGGAGTAGTTGCCACAGCTTCGTCGGCGGCAACATTGCCTAAGGTGCCATTGGCATCAACAGTTGGAAAGGGCGAAGGCGCTCTCAACATCGTTATTTGGGCCGGATATGCCGAAAATGGCAGCAACGATAAAACTGCGGACTGGGTCCACCCGTTTGAGAAGGCGACCGGTTGCATGGTTAATGCCAAGGTCGGCAACACTTCAGACGAAATGGTTACGCTGATGAAATCCGGCGGCTATGACGGAGTTTCCGCTTCCGGTGATGCAACGCTTCGTTTAATTTATGGCGGTGTCGTGGCTCCGGTTAACACTTCACTGATTCCTAACTATGCAACGGTTTCTTCTTTCTTGAAGAACAAAGGCTGGAACTCCGTTGGCGGTCAGATGTACGGAGTGCCTCACGGTTGGGGCGCCAACGTTTTGGCCTACAACACTGCTCTCGTCAAGCCAGCACCAACTTCATGGGGCGCCGTCTTTGATGCAAATTCACCATACAAAGGCAAAATCACGGCGTATGACTCACCTATCTATATCGCGGACGCTGCGCTCTATTTGATGAAGACCAAGCCAGCTTTGGGAATTACGAATCCTTATTCTTTGGACACCACTCAATTCAATGCCGTGGTGGCACTTTTGAAAACCCAAAAGAATATTGTTGGCGAGTATTGGTCGGATGCATCCAAGTCGATTCAGTCTTTTGAATCCAAGAACACTCTCTTGGGAACTGCATGGCAATATAACGTCAACGTTCTTACCTCAGATAAGAAAATAAAGGTTGGTGCAATTGTCCCTAAAGAAGGTTCAACTGGTTGGTCGGATACCTGGATGATCGCAGCGAAGGCCGCCCATCCAAATTGCATGTACAAGTGGATGAACTGGATCATTTCCCCCAAGGCTAATGCCCAGGTTGCGGAGTGGTTTGGTGAGTCACCTTCACAGACGAAATCCTGTGCGTTGACTGCTGATAAGAACTTCTGTGCCTCTTATCATGCCACTGATGCTGCATATGCAAAGAACATCTACTACTGGACGACACCAACATCGACTTGTCTTGATGGTCGAAAGAATGTGGTCTGTAAAGACTATGCCGCTTGGACTCAAGCTTGGACAACTATCAAAGGTTAATCTGCAATAAATGAGAGTAAACAAGGTATCTACTTGGTTGTATCGCCATCCGAAAAGTCGGTTGGCGATACTTCTGAGTGCGCCCATGTTTTGGCTGGTGGTTGCCTACCTCGGATCTCTTGCCACGATGTTTGCCTCGGCCTTTTGGACTGTCGATAGTTTTACTGGAAATGTGGTTCGCCACTTCAATCTCGATAACTTCCACATTCTCTTTACACAAAGTGTCTATCGCGTCATTGCCCAACGTTCTTTGACTGTTGCGGTTTTGGTCACCGTCTTCGATGCCGTAATCGCAATCCCCATCGCTTTTTTCATGGCCAAAGTTCTCTCGCAACGACTGAGAAACTTTGCCATCGTGATTATCATCTTGCCTCTCTGGGCGAGCTATCTCGTGAAGACTTATGCCTGGCGAACCATGTTTTCTGATGGGGGAGTCCTGGTGTGGTTGCTTAAGCCCCTGCATATAAACCCACCGGGTTATGGTCTTTTCGCCACAACTTTGACCCTGGCTTATCTCTGGTTGCCCTACATGATTCTGCCTATTTATGCCGGGTTGGAACGACTTCCTGACTCCTTATTAGAGGCATCGAGTGATCTGGGTGCCAGCGCCGGCAAGACTTTTCGACAAGTCATCATCCCGATCATTTATCCCTCGATTATCGCGGGCTCGCTCTTTACTTTTTCGCTCACCCTTGGTGATTACATTGTCGTAAAAATTGTTGGCGGAAAATCGCAATTAATGGCGAACGTTGTGTACGACAATGTTGGAACGGCGGGCAATTTACCGTTCGCGGCCGCCGCGGCGCTCTTTCCGATTGCAACGATTTTGGGATATTTGTATTTCGTTAGACGCTCTGGTGCATTGGAGAATTTCTAATGAAATTCTCCATGAAGAAAAGGCAGAACTTTTAGTGAAGATCTCCCGCAGAGCCAAAATTATTCTGGGTGCCTTTACTGGCATCGTTTTGATCTTCATCTACTTGCCTTTAGCAGTTGTCGTTATTAACTCCTTTAATCCTTCGCGAACTTTTTCTTGGCCACCTTCCTCATTGTCAACTGTTTGGTGGACTCGGGTCTTCCATAGCGATGGTGTGATCCCGGCCTTGCTGACCAGTCTTAAAGCCGGCCTCGGTGCAACAGTCATTTCAGTCATTTTAGGAAGTTTCATTGCCTTTGCGGTGGCGCGGTATGACTTCTTTGCGAAGAACACGATTTCGTTGTTGGTGGTGCTTCCGATTGCGCTGCCAGGCATTGTGACCGGTATTGCGCTGAACTCGGCGTTTAATGCCGTTCTGCAACCATTGGGAATTGGCCTCGGCTTGGCAACGGTCATCATTGGCCACGCGACATTTTGTATTGTGATTGTTTATAACAACTTATTGGCTCGCCTGCGACGAATGGGTAACTCGCTGGAAGAGGCGTCGAGTGACCTCGGTGCCAGCACGTTCCAGACTTTTGCTTTTGTGACATTTCCAATAATTCGTTCGGCACTTGTTGCCGGTGGATTACTTGCCTTTGCGCTTTCCTTTGATGAGATTGTCGTGACGACTTTCACATCAGGTGCGAGTGTTCAAACACTGCCACAGTGGATTTTCAATAACCTATTCCGGCCAAACCAAGCACCAATTGTTAACGTAGTTGCAACCATGATGTTGGTGGCGTTTATTCTTCCGGTCTGGCTCAGTCAACGTCTTTCTGAAGGATCGGCTGTCGGCAGTCGGCTTTAATTTCGGCTACGCATAGCGGTAGACCAAGGCAGATGTCACCGCGGCGCTAATTACTACAAAAGGAAATGGCACCTTCAGCAGGAGAGCGGTAAAGGCCACTGCGATTCCGGCGGCCCTATGATCAATGACTAACTTTGTTTTTTCGGTAAAACTCTGGACGGTGACGAGTCCGGTCAACAGGACAATTGGAATATAGGTGTTGATTCGTTGAATGCGCGGATGATTGAGCCAACTCGCCGGAACTGAGTGCCCTAAATATTTAAAGGCGAAGCAGAAGAAGGAGGTGCCAATAACCGAAATCCATTGTGGACTCATTCGCGCCACCCCAGAATGATGGCAAGTCCGGCAGTAGCCATGATCGGAACGCCTGCGGGCGCAATCGGTGTGAGGCAAAGAGCTAATACACAAGCCGAGATCGCAATCGCCCAGGTTATGCGGGATTCCAGCCGATGCCAGACCAGACCCAAGAAAATGGCGGGAATGGCGGTATCCAAACCCCAAGCCGATGGGTTGCCTAAGGCATTTGCGCCAAGTGCGCCGAGAAGGGTGAAAATATTCCAAAAGATGAAGACTGCAGTTCCGGTCCACCAAAACCCCCGCTTCATCTCCGCTGGGGAGTCTTGGCCGAGAGCCACACCAGTGGATTCATCGATTGTTATCTGAGCTCCCGCCAATCGCCTCCAGCCTGAAATTTCCAGAATCGATGCCATCCGAACGCCATAGAGCCCATTTCGAATCCCCAGAAGTGAGGAGGTGGCGATTCCGCTGAGCGCACTGCCACCCGTACCCAAGACGCCAATGAGGGCGAATTGTGAGGCCCCAGAGAAGGTCAGCAAAGAGAGCGCACACGCTTGAAGAACGGTGAAATGGGAAGCAATAGCCGCAGCCCCGAAGGCGCTGCCAAACGCTCCGACGGTGATTCCGACTCCGAGGGAATCGCCTTTAACTGACACGCCGACATTCTGCCCTAATCCCGCGCCTATCCGTAGCCAGTAGGTAGGGTCACGGCTATGAGTGAGGAACATGCGATAATTTTTCGAGACGATGTCACGGTTGAATTAGTGAAATCCAGCGCCAGTGATTCTGATGTTATCTGGGCCGCCCGCGTCTCGACCGCGGGGGAGAACTCACTTGATGACGTTGGTTCGGATGCCTCTCGTTCCGAAGGCTTAATCAACTATTTAGCCCGCGAGCGCCACGGCAGCCCGTTCGAGCACACCTCGATGACCTTCTTTATCTCGGCGCCGATCTTTGTCTTTCGGGAATTTATGCGCCATCGAATTGCCTCGTATAACGAAGAGAGTGGCAGGTACCGGGAACTTCGTCCGGTCTTTTATATTCCAAGTCC
This sequence comes from Actinomycetes bacterium, assembly GCA_037133095.1. Lineage (GTDB taxonomy): Bacteria > Actinomycetota > Actinomycetes > Nanopelagicales > Nanopelagicaceae > CAIMZW01. The sequence continues at coordinate 30,856 of JBAXOT010000017.1, read as the reverse complement.
AGAACGAAAATTAGTTCAAGTTGGCAAACCAGGTTCCTACTCTTTTATTGATGGAACAGAGGAGCAGCGCGAGATTACCGTTCGATTGATTAAGGAAAGTTGCACTCTGGCTTATGAGAATTATCAGAAGATTCTCGCTTCTGGTGTTGCTCGCGAGGTGGCTCGAGCAGTTTTGCCAGTAACTCTTTTTTCATCGATGTATGTCACGATGAATGCTCGTGCATTGATGAATTTTCTCTCCCTGCGTACGGCAAGAGAAGGTTCTCATTTTCCCAGCTATCCGCAACGTGAGATCGAGATGGTCGCCGAGAAGATGGAAGCCATTTTCCAAGAATTAATGCCCATTACCTATGGTGCCTTCCAAAAATCAGGACGAATTGCGCCATAAATAGCCACTTTTAGTGCCATTTACCAGCAATAGTCATGTGCCACCCCTATGGCTCACGATAGAGTTACATCATGCATATTGAGCCGCCCTTCGGACGTTTGATCACCGCAATGGTGACTCCGTTCGACAAGGATGGAGCTATCGATTGGGATGGCGTTGCGAAGTTGGCCCAGCATTTAGTTGCAACTGGCCACGATGCAATTGCCGTCAATGGAACCACCGGCGAAGCCCCAACCACTAAATCCTCCGAGAAACTTGAAATCATTCGTGTTGTAAAAGATGCTGTCCCGTCACACATCAAAGTCTTAACGGGCGCTGGAGATAACGAAACCGCCTATACGGTGGAACAGGCGAAACGATCCGCTGCAGCAGGTGCCGATGGGTTGTTGATTGTTACTCCTTATTACAACAAACCACCACAAGCGGGCATCGAGGCGCACTTTCGCGCCGTAGCTGCCGCCACAGATCTTCCCATCATGATGTATGACATTCCAGGTCGTACCGGAGTCGAGATCGAACAAGACACAATTTGTCGTCTCGCTGAAGTCCCTAACATTGTTGCGTTGAAAGATGCCAAGGGAAATCCCGCTTCTACTTCTTGGGTAATCAAGCGCACTGGTATCCCGGTTTACTCAGGCGATGACATTCTCAACTTGATTTTGCTCTCGGTCGGTGCCGTTGGTTTTGTCTCGGTCTGCGGACATACGGTAGGAAATGATCTTAAAGCGCTGCTGGATGCCTGGTTTGCGGGAGATGCTGACCGTGCGTTGGAAATCCATCAAAAATTATTACCGGTGTTCACCGGAACCTTCCGCACTCAAGGTGCGATTTTGACTAAGGCCGCAATGAATATGCTCGGCCTACCTGGCGGATATACGAGATTGCCACTTGTCGATGCCACCGAAGCGCAAATTGCGCAATTGCGGGAGGACCTACGACAAGGCGGAGTACCAGTTAACTAATGAATCATCCTCATCCCGATTTACCCTATCCCGCGCGTCTTGCCCCCAAGACCCTTCGAATCGTTGCCCTTGGTGGATTAGGAGAGATCGGTCGAAATATGACCGTCTTCGAATATGAAGGCCAACTCCTGATTGTGGACTGCGGCGTGCTCTTCCCCGAAGAGAGCCAACCTGGGATCGATCTCATCCTTCCTGACTTTTCCTACATTCGCGATCGCCTCAGTGATGTCGTGGCAGTCGTTCTCACCCATGGTCATGAAGACCATATTGGAGCCGTGCCATATCTATTGCGAGAGCGAAAAGATATTCCAGTAGTTGGATCTAAATTGACTTTGGCATTTACCGAAGCAAAATTGCGCGAACGTCGAATCACTGCCCCGATGATTGAAGTTAAAGCCGGCATGACGCAAAAATTCGGCCCCTTCGAACTCGAGTTCGTTGCAGTGAATCACTCCATACCTGATGCCCTAGCAGTCGCCATTAAAACCGGTGCAGGGGTTGTACTGGCTACTGGCGATTTTAAAATGGATCAATTGCCCTTGGATGGTCGAATTACCGACTTGGCTACTTTTGCCCGATTGGGCGCAGAAGGTGTTGACCTATTTATGGTGGATTCCACCAATGCTGACGTCCCAGGTTTCACAACTGGCGAACGCGAGATTATGCCGGTTTTAGATCGAGTAATTCGATCCACAACTGGTCGAGTTATCGTGGCCTCGTTCGCATCACATGTTCATCGGATTCAACAAGTTATCAATGTCGCCGCAGCTCACGATCGCAAGGTAGCTTTGGTTGGACGAAGCATGGTTCGCAATATGAAACTAGCCGAAGAACTTGGCTATCTCGAAGTACCAAAGGGTTTGATTGTCGATGCAAAGAATATTGATGATTATGGCGACAAGATTGTTTTGATTTGCACCGGTTCGCAAGGCGAGCCTCTTGCGGCTTTATCGCGCATGGCAAATGGCGATCACCAAATTCGAGTTGGTCAGGGCGACACAGTTATCTTGGCATCGTCATTGATTCCTGGCAACGAAAATCCCGTGTATCGAGTAATTAACGAACTCACTAGATTTGGCGCCAATGTGGTTCATAAAGGCAATGCAATGGTCCACGTTTCCGGACATGCCGCCGCCGGCGAACTTTTGTATTGCTATAACATCGTCAAACCAAAGAATGTCATGCCGATTCACGGCGAGTGGCGACACTTGCGTTCGAATGCGGAATTGGCAATCAAAACCGGCGTGCCCAGATCAAACACCATTGTTGTAGATAACGGCATCGTCATCGATATGGCTGATGGGTATGCGGATATTGCAGGCGCAGTCCCGTGTGGCTTTGTTTATGTTGATGGTGAAAGTATTGGTGAAATCACCGAGAGCTCATTAAAAGATCGACGCATTTTGGGCGAGGAAGGATTTATCTCGGTCGTAGTCGTCATTGATTCACAATCCGGAAAGATTGTGGCTGGTCCAGATATTCATGCCCGTGGATTTACCGAAGACCAAGGTCTCTTTGATGAGGTCAAGGGAATGATTGAGAAGGCCTTGGCTACTGCGGTCGCCGGTGGGATAAATGGAACTCACCAACTTTCGCAGGTAGTTCGTCGGACGGTAGGAAGTTGGGTAGGCGAGGAGCATCGTCGGAAGCCGATGATCGTGCCAGTTGTCATCGAGGTTTAGCGGTTCAGGCGCGCCTAGGGCGCCCAGCGCTGACCGCTCTATAGGCTTGGGTAACCATGGCTAAACGCAAAACGGCGGCTCGTTCCCGCCGAAAGACCACTCCCGCTCAGAAAGTCGCTCGGGGGATAGTTGCCATTTGGCGTTTCATAGCCAAGGCGCTCGGCAGCGCGGTTCGGTTCATTTTCCGGGGTGCAAAAGACCTAGATCCGGCTCACCAACGCGATGGTTTTGCATTTCTGATCTTCATTCTGGCCTTAATTTCAGCCGCTGGGGCCTGGTTTCACCTCAATAATCCGCTGGGTCGAGGTATTTACGCCTTCATTTATGGAGGTTTCGGCCGCCTCGGCGTGCTCATGCCAGTGGTCTTCGTCTATTTTTCTTTCCGGCTTTTTAAAGCACCGGAGGAGGGTCGAGTTACCGGTCGAATCTCTATCGGGACCATTGCGCTCTTACTGACTTCAACTGGCCTACTCCATATTTTTAACGGCTCTACCGGGACATCGTCCAGCGCTATGCATCAAGGCGGCGGCTGGTTGGGGTATGCAGTTTCAACACCGTTGGTCGCACTTGTTACTACCATCTTGGCGATTCCAATTTTACTTCTCATCTTTTTCTTCGGAGTTCTTGTGGTTACCGCAACTCCGGTCTCGCAGATTTCCACTCGTATAGGCAAAATTTTCTCTTGGGGGTCCGCAAAGGCAGCGACTCGGCGTGCAGCAATCGACGACGATTTTGAAATATCCGATACGCCACCTTTTGAAACTCCGCTCGTGCAAAGTTTCTTTGCTGAAGAAGAGGACGATCTAGACGAAGAAGAGTTCGATCAAGAATTTACAGTTGGCGTTGCCCCGCTCATTCAACCGACCGTTGCGATGGCTAAGCCAAAGAAATCAAATTCGGATAAGCCGGCGCATCAACTCATTATTGGTTCTGACAAGACTTACATTTTGCCATCCATGGATCTGCTTCGCGTGGGTCCCGCTGCCAAAGCGAAATCCAAAGCGAACGATCTTGTTGTGGCGGCACTGACTCAAGTTTTCGAAGAGTTTGATGTGGATTGCCGTGTCACTGGTTTTATGCGAGGACCTACCGTTACTCGTTATGAAATCGAACTTGGCGTAGGAGTCAAGGTCGAAGCGATTACCGCTTTATCGAAGAATATTTCATATGCCGTTGCCAGTGGTGATGTGCGAATTCTTTCGCCCATCCCAGGAAAATCAGCGGTAGGAATAGAGATTCCCAATACCGACCGCGAGATTGTGGCCTTGGGAGATGTGCTTCGTTCTCCAGTTTCCGGCAATGACCCGCACCCGATGGTCGTCGCACTCGGAAAAGATGTCGAAGGTTCATTTATTTGTGCCAACTTGGCAAAGATGCCGCACCTTTTAGTGGCGGGCGCGACCGGCGCTGGTAAATCCTCGATGATCAACTCATTGATTGTTTCGATTTTGATGCGCGCTACACCCGATGAAGTTCGCTTGGTCATGATCGATCCCAAGCGCGTCGAACTCACAAGCTATGAAGGCATCCCGCACTTAATGGCTCCCATCATCACTAACCCTAAAAAAGCTGCCGATGTTCTTGCCTGGGTAGTTCGTGAAATGGATAATCGTTACGACGATCTTTCGGCCTTTGGTTTCCGCCACATTGATGATTTCAATCGAGCAGTTCGGGCCGGGAAAATTTCATTGCCGGAAGGCAGCGAACGAACTCTCGAGCCATATCCATACCTCCTCATTATCATCGACGAACTAGCCGACTTGATGATGGTCGCAGCGAAAGAGGTAGAAGAGAGCATTGTTCGAATAACACAATTGGCTCGCGCCGCCGGTATCCATTTAGTCATCGCGACCCAACGCCCAAGCGTCGACATCGTTACTGGCTTGATTAAAGCGAACGTTCCATCTCGCCTCTCCTTTGCCACTTCGAGTTTGACCGACTCTCGCGTGATCCTCGATGCCCCTGGTGCCGAAAAGTTAGTCGGACAAGGTGATGGGCTCTTTTTACCTATGGGCGCCAGCAAGGCAGTTCGAATTCAAGGCGCTTACGTGTCCGAACGCGAGACCGAAGCGATCGTCAACCATGTCAAGGCCCAACTTCAGCCGGTCTATCGAATTGATCTGGCCGCGCCAATCAAGGCCCAAGTAGTCGAAGATGACATCGGTGACGACCTCGATCTGCTGCTGCAGGCCGTTCAACTCGTGGTGAACACCCAATTCGGCTCTACCTCGATGTTGCAGCGCAAATTGCGGGTGGGCTTTGCCAAAGCCGGTCGACTAATGGACTTAATGGAGAGTCGCGGGATCGTCGGACCTTCCGAAGGGTCCAAGGCCCGTGTAGTTCTAGTCAGTATCGAGCAACTTCCAGAGGTTTTGGAGCAACTCCAAGGCAACATCTAGCCCGCAGTTTGTTTGCCGATTCGTCAACCAAAATTCAACTGCTAGCCCTCAAGCGCGACTTGAGAGTGGGTGGCAATCGGACGTACCCTTAGCACCTCACAATTACCTAGCATTTTCCTATTTTCTTATGTTTCAGAAGGTTGTAGGGGTAGATGGACTCATTAGGTCAGGCGCTGCGCGAGGCTCGCGAGGCGGCAGGCATGAGCGTTGCGCAAATTTCAGCAGCAACACGAGTTCGAGCTAATGTCATTTTGGACTTAGAGGCTGACAAATTTGTTTCCTCCGGCGGCGTGGCTTATGCCCGCGGCCATATCCGAACTATCGCCCAACTTGTCAATGCTGATGCAAGCGCTTTGATAGCTTTGCTCGAAGCCGAAACTGGTCAAGTAGATCGTCCGATGATTGATCTTCTCGCGGAAAATTATGTAACACCACCACGGCGCGAAGGTCCGAAAGTTTCTTACAAAACTTTATCTGTCGTCGCGGCGTCAGTGCTGGGCTTACTTATTTTGGTGCCTGCACTTTCTGGCGTTCTTAAATCATCACCGACAAAATTAGTAACCGCTGCGGCTTCGGTTTCCGATACGCCATCTGAGCCATCTCCAACTCTCACATCAGGAACAGTTGTCGCAACTAAAACATCTGACGTTGCTGTTGTTATCACTGCCATAGCCGGATCATCCTGGCTTGGCGTTACCGACAGCACTGGCGCTCAAATTTTCAACGGCACACTAGTTAAAGGTCAGACTCAAACTTTCACTGACAATCAATTATTGCGCTTTGTCATAGGCAACGCTGGTGCGGTAAACCTCAATGTGAATGGTGTCGATTCTGGCACTCCGGGCGCCGTTGGCGAAGTTGTCCATCTGGAATATGGACCAGGAGCTTCTTCTCAAGGCTAAAGTCCGGCGGTTTGACCCTCATTCGGTAGTATCAAGCCAATGAGCACTGAACAGAAATCCCGCACCGTTGCTCTTGTGACATTGGGCTGCGCGCGCAATGAAGTGGATTCCGAAGAACTTGCTGGCCGTCTCGCCGCCGATGGTTGGACTCTGGTTGATGACCCAGCAAATGCTGAAATTGCCGTTATCAATACCTGTGGCTTTATCGAAAGTGCCAAGAAAGACTCGGTCGATGCGCTCCTCGAAGCGCACTCCTTGAAAGGCAATGGCACGACTCAAGCCGTGGTCGCGGTGGGTTGCATGGCCGAGCGCTATGGCAAGGAACTCGCCGATGCACTTCCTGAGGCTGATGCAATTCTTGGCTTTGATGATTATGTCGATATCTCTGCTCGGCTTAATACCATCATCAGCGGCGGATCGGTTCAAGCACGGGCTCCGATTGATCGTCGAGTGCTCCTGCCGATTTCGCCATCTGAACGTCAAGCCAGCGCCCCGGCAAAAATTGATCTGACCCCTGGTCAAGTTGGACAAGGCGTCCGAATTTTGCGCAAGCGACTCGAGAATTCGCCGGTGGCTCCGCTCAAGATTGCCTCCGGATGCGATCGCAGATGCTCCTTCTGTGCCATTCCAATGTTTCGCGGTTCTTTTATCTCTCGGCGCCCTACGGAAATCTTGGACGAAGCAAAATGGTTGGCCGATCAAGGCGTCTCAGAAATTTTTCTCGTCAGCGAAAACACGACGTCTTACGGCAAGGACTTTGGTGATTTGAAAGTGCTGGAAAAGATGTTGCCAGAGTTTGCCTCAATCGATGGAATAGAACGAGTTCGCCTCTCCTATCTCCAGCCAGCCGAAGTTCGTCCTTCCCTTTTGCAGGCAATGGTGTCTACGGAGAAAGTTGTTCCTTACTTCGATCTTTCGTTTCAGCATGCCAGCGGTTCGGTATTACGCCGGATGCGTCGGTTTGGAGATGGCGAAAAGTTCCTGCATTTGATAGCCCAGATTCGCGCGCTTTCGCCTGAGGCTGGTATTCGATCCAATGTCATCGTTGGCTTCCCTGGCGAAACCGACGAGGAATACCAAGATCTTGTAGATTTTATTTCGGAGGCGAGACTCGATGCCGTTGGTGTTTTTGGATACTCCGATGAAGATAAAACTGAAGCCTTAACTCTCGATGGCAAAGTTGATGAAAATCTCATTAATCACCGGGTAGATGAACTATCTAGTTTGGTGGACGAACTTCTCTATCAGCGAGCATCGGATCGCATTGGCCAACGAGTTCGGGTTTTGATTGAAGATGAAGAACTTCAAGAGGGTCGCGCTGATCATCAGGGTCCTGAAGTTGACGGGTCCACCTTTATCAAGAGTCGTGCCGTCTACAAAGTTGGCGAATATGTTGATGCTATAGTCACCGATGTTGATGGTGCAGATTTGGTTGCGCAGGTTATCTAAGTCATGGGCGACGATTCAGCGATAATAAATCTGCCAAACGGGTTGACGCTGTTGCGATTTATTGCTCTGCCATTCTGCGCCTACGCACTTTTTAAAAATGGTGGCAACGACGCAACCTGGCGAGTTCTCGCATGGAGCGGATTCTTTCTCGTGGGCTTAACTGATTTCTTTGATGGTCGTGTGGCGCGGGCTCGAAAACAAATAACAAGTTTAGGAACACTTCTTGATCCTATTGCCGATAAAGCTGCGATTGGCACCGCTCTGATCGGATTATCGATGTTGCACCGACTTCCTTGGTGGGTCACTGTGGTGATTCTGGTGCGCGAGATCGGGGTGACAATTCTTCGTTTTGCGGTAATTCGGGACGGTGTAATTCCGGCCAGTAAAGGCGGGAAGTTGAAGACCCTGTTCCAAGGTTTTGGTGTGGGCTTTTTTATTCTCCCTCTTCCTCATTGGCTCTTCATTCCGAGAGACGGGTTTATGGCAGTTGCAATCATTTTGACCGTGACCACTGGCATGGATTACTTCGTTAAGGTATTTAAGAAATGACCCAGATGGTTCCAGACCCACTCGCCATCGAAGTCGTCAAGCGGTTGCAAAAGTTGGGCAAAACAGTCTCCATCGCCGAATCAATCACGGGTGGGTTGTTGGCGGCGGCTCTCACCGACGTACCGGGATCGTCAGATGTTTTCCTAGGCGGCTTTGTTACCTATTCAGACGCGGCGAAGACAAAATTTTTGGACGTGCCTCGACGTATTTTGAACAAAGAGACAGCAGTCTCTGAGAAAGTTGCCATCGCGATGGCCGAATCAGTTCGAATCCAGTTCAAATCGGATTACGCAATCTCAACAACCGGTGTCGCCGGTCCCGGAAAGGCATATGGGCAAAAGGCAGGGACAGTCTGGCTGGCAATTGCCGATAAAAAGTCCACAATTGCCGTGGCTTTAGCCTTATCTGGCGATCGCCAAGGTGTTCGCCACGCCACTGTAACCAGCGCGTTGGCCACCTTTTCGCGTATTCTTTCCCCGTGACACTTCTCCGCACTCATATCGGCAGTACCCTTCGAGCTGCCCGCATGGCTCAGGGTCGAACGCTGCGAAATGTTGCTAAATCTGCTCGAGTCTCCTTGGGATATCTCTCCGAAGTAGAACGAGGTCAAAAAGAGGCTTCTTCCGAACTCCTGAATTCGATCTGCATGGCGCTAAATCTTTCGTTGGCCAACGTCCTGACCGATGTCATTCTTGATATCAAGAGCCAAGAAGTTCCTGTACTGACAGTGGTAGACGACGCGGCATAACGTGTCTGTGACAGCCACATGGCAACTCCACAACGTTCTCGGGTAGCAATTCTCTCTGGCGCGAAAAAAGTCATCGCCGAAGTCGGAAGTTATGAATCGAATATGTTGGATATTGCTGAGCAGGCGCAAGTTGCTCGAGCCACGGTGTACAACCATTTCAGCGATAAAGAAGAAATGTTGGTGACTTTGGTTGAGTCTGAAATTTCCAGGCTCGAAGGACTAGCGCTGGCGGCGGAATCACCAGTGGCCGCCTTGTATACCCTCTCGCGTGAAATTTCTGTTGATCCAGCCCTGCGAAAAATGGTGGTCACCGACCCACTTGATATCGCAAGGTTCGTCACCATTACCAACCATCCGCTGTGGCGCCAAGTAACCACGGCAATGACCAATGTATTCGGTCCCGATTCTTCTTCTCTAATTGTGCATTGGTTGATTGGGCAAATCGCATCTCCCCTCTCGGCGGAAGAGTCAGCCCAACAAGCCAGCCAACTCGCTTCGGTTATCGCTTAAATTTATGCGCATCACGGAATTGCGATATCGCATGAGCGAATATTTCAGCGATGCCGATACTTACAGTCGAGATATCGTCCACGCGGAATTGCGCGGGCGTACGGTTAACGAGGCGCTCGCTGCAGGCGAGGAGCCTGGCGATATTTGGAAAGCCGTTGTCAGACACAATCCAGATATGCCGTATAAATTCCGCTGATTAAAACGGTTCACTCCCGCTCTACTGGATGCTCCGTATCTATAACCCTTATTGTCTTGGATCTTGCTCGCATGACAATAGATTGGGAGAAAATTTTTGTGTCGTGGAATCGAACTCCGCGAAGAAGTTCGCCATCTGTTATCCCGGTCGCCGCAAAAAAGATATCATCGCCAGAAACCAGATCAGACGTCGTCAGGATTTGCGAGAGATCTAATCCGGCATCAATTGCCTTTTGGCGTTCCGCATCATTTCGAGGCATAAGTTTTCCTTGGATTACCCCGCCCATACATTTCATTGCACATGCCGCAATGATTCCTTCAGGCGTACCTCCGATGCCCATAAGTACATCGACTCCAGTATCGGGCCTGGCCGCCATCACAGCGCCGGCAACGTCACCATCTGAAATGAATTTAATACGCGCTCCTGCGCTACGTACCTCTGTGACCAAGATGTCATGGCGTGGTCGATCCAGAATGACAACTGTAAGTTCGTGAATATCCATATGTTTCGCCCGGGCAATTTTTCTTAAGTTGTCTAGAACTGGTGCCTCAATGTCGACCACATCCGCAGCTTCGGGACCAGTAACTATCTTATTCATATAGAAAACTGCCGAGGGGTCATACATTGCCCCGCGAGCGGCCAGAGCGATCACGCTGATTGCGTTATTCATACCTTTCGCAGCCAAAGTGGTGCCATCAATGGGATCTACAGCCACATCACACGCAGGGGAGGTGCCATCGCCGACGCTTTCACCGTTGTACAACATCGGTGCATTATCTTTTTCGCCTTCGCCAATGACCACGGTTCCATTCATGGAAACGGTTCCAATCATGGCTCGCATGGCATCAACGGCGGCGCCATCGGCGCCTTCCTTGTCGCCGCGTCCGGTCCATCGCGCGGCAGCGATCGCGGCAGTTTCGGTGACTCGGACTAATTCGAGGGCAAGATTTCGTGACGGAGGCAGGTGCGACGTCGGTGTCATAGCCCGAGGCTACTTGAGAAATAAAAAAGCGTGTCGGAAGTGTCGTAAAAGGGTGTTTTCGAACAGATGTTCGGATACGCTACTCATACCCAACCAGAGCGGTTCCACACTTCCGCACGAGAACCAAGCGTGCCGTCGGTGGTCTTCCGTACCTTCTGGACCGAAGAACGATCTCGAGCGTCGAGGTCAAGGAAGAAGAAAGGTTCTCATGGCTAACGAGAAAGATAAATCCCCTGCCTCTCGCTCCACCCCAGACCGCACCAAAGCCTTAGACACAGCCCTTGCCCAAATCGAGCGTCAATTCGGTAAAGGTTCGGTTATGAAGATGGGCGATCGCGGACCCCAGGTGGTTGAGGTAATTCCCACCGGTTCCATCGCATTGGATATTGCACTTGGCATCGGCGGCCTGCCCCGCGGTCGCATTGTTGAAATTTATGGGCCTGAATCCTCAGGTAAAACTACGGTGGCGCTCCACGCCATCGCTAACGCCCAGAAGAATGGTGGTATCGCCGCCTTTATCGATGCCGAGCATGCGCTCGATCCCGAGTACGCCAAGAAGCTTGGCGTAGATATCGATGCCCTTCTTGTCTCCCAGCCTGATACAGGTGAGCAGGCGCTAGAAATTATGGACATGCTTATTCGCTCCGGTGCGCTAGACATCGTCGTCGTCGACTCCGTCGCAGCGCTGGTACCACGCGCTGAAATCGAAGGCGAGATGGGGGACTCACATATGGGTCTGCAAGCCCGTTTGATGTCCCAAGCACTTCGAAAAATCACCGGAGCGCTTCACTCTTCTAACACGACTGCCATCTTCATCAACCAGTTGCGTGACAAGATTGGTGTTTTCTTTGGCACGCCGGAAACAACGACAGGTGGCAAGGCGCTGAAGTTTTACGCCTCGATTCGCTTGGATGTTCGTCGTATTGAGACTCTCAAAGATGGCCAAGAGGCCGTCGGTAACCGAACTCGAGTCAAGGTGGTCAAGAACAAGATGGCGCCACCATTCAAGCAGGCCGAATTCGACATTATTTATGGCGTTGGTATCTCACGCGAAGGATCATTGATTGATCTCGGTGTTGAGGTAGGAATCGTTAAGAAGTCAGGCGCCTGGTACACCTACGATGGCGATCAGCTCGGCCAAGGCAAGGAGAATGCCCGGGCTTTCCTCACGGACAATCCTGATTTGGCTAACGATATTGAGGCCAAGATTCGTGAGCACTATGTTCCCGTGACCATTGATCCGGCACTTGTTGCAGCCATTGATGAGGCAACGGCTGAGGTTGATTTCTAATTCGTGAAATCCGTAGCGAACTCTGCTGACTCTTTCTCCGAGGCCGAGAGTATTGCGCTCAATGCGCTTGCCCCTCGGGCTCGGAGTCGGGCCGAACTCCACGCACATTTACTCAAACGTGGCGTTGATGATGGCGTTGCTCATTCAGTATTAGATCATTTGGAGTTACAAGGTTTTCTCAATGACTTAGAGTTCGCAAAAATTTGGAGCGAGTCCAGACAACGACAAAAGAAGCTCTCCAAGCGAGTCATTGCGGGGGAGTTAAGAGTCAAAGGCGTGGCGCAAGACATTATCGATGAAGTCATCGAAGGTATTGACGCCGGCGCCGAGTATCAAATGGCTCTCGATCTAGCCGCTCGAAAATATCGATCCTGTTCGCATCTTGAGTCAGAAGTCATCTATCGACGAGTGCACTCAGTTTTGGCACGCAAAGGTTTTGATCATTCGACCATCTCCGCGGTGTTGCGAGAGGTCCTACACGGCTCGGCTATTTAATCGGAATTGGGTTTAAATTCTTGCGATTTACTCACAATATCGTCAAAATAACCTAGTGAATATCTCGGGAGTCGTGGCCGCGGCAAAGAAACGCAGCTTCTCGATCTCCGTTTTCGTCATTCTCTTCATTCCGGTCATGTTGCACTCGGTCTTCAATATTGCACTCTCGCCCGTTCTCACTGGTTCAATGCGACCTGTCATTAATCCTGGCGACATGTTGATTACGCACGAAGCAGTTCCCGCTGACCTTCATGTTGGTGACATTGTCGTCTTGCGTAACAGCATTGATTACTCGCTCTTTGCGCATCGGATCGTCAACATTTCCCTTAAGGATGGAAAGTCATATCTCGAAACCAAGGGGGATGCCAATCCTGCCGTAGATGCCGGACAGGTCGAGATAAATCCACAACAATCGATTCCGCACGTCATCGGCCGTATCCCATGGGTTGGCCGAATTATTGTCTACTTCACCAACCATAAAGCTTCCTTTTTGGCCGAGTGTGTACTTCTGCTCTTTGCAATCTTTGGTATTTTTCGGATTTCTGCCTATAAGAAAAAACGCGAATTTATCGAAGAAGAGCAAAAGATAGAGAATCATCCAAGCAACCCGGAGATTTCAGATCTCTACTAGTTTTAGTTCGAGCCACTTGCGCTCAGCGCCAATTCCTTGCTGAGTGTTGTACTAGCAAAGATAAAGCCAACTCCTCTAACGACCGAGAACAATTTTGGTCCGCCTGCTTTTTCAATCTTGAGCCGCAAGCGTGAAATATGTGAATTAATTATGTGATCTGTGCCGGGTCCTTCCGCAACCCCCAACAACTCAAGTAAGAATCCCCGTGAGAAAATGCGATCGGGATTTTTCATAAATGCTCTGAGCAACCGAAATTCGGATGCGGATAGTGAAACCACCTCGCCGCCTAAGAAGAAAGTATGGGTGTCCAGGTCCAAAATGAAGTTGGCGAATTTAAGGGTCGAACTCTTCTTGGTATGTGTGACTTGAATTCGGCTCAACTGTTGGGCGATTCGTGAGATCAGAATCCGTCGTGACAAAGGCAGGACCAAATAATCATCGGCTCCGGCATCAAGAAACATCTCCTCCGAAAAATAGGAAGTTCGATCTGTCAGTACAAGAATTGGAATAGCGAGATTAGATTTAATTTGGTGGCAAAAATCCAGCAGCTCAGCATTAGCCCGCTCGCCGTTGATAATGAGAATATTGAAGCCGCCGTTAGCTAATAGTTTTCGGGTGTCATCAATAGTAAAGACCACCTCGGCTTGCACATTCGCTAGGTGTAAGAAATCCGAGCATTTAGATCGCGCAACAACTCGAGATTCAAGAATAAGAATTCTGGCCGACTCGATCCCCGGCAGCGGTAGTGACTGACATCCTTGACATTCCAATTTCGCGGCCCACATGTCGACCTGCCTCCAAATTATTGCTATCGATTAAGCGCCGGCAGGTGAACTGAAAGCGTTTTGTACTTATGTTCTACTTAATAGAAGAATAGTACAGGAATGCGAGCATAATGCGAGATTCGTGACCCAAACTTTACGCATGGAGACCACCCAGAGCACGGAATCGATGTCAAACGCCGCCAAAAGGGCGAAATTTGACCTTTTCTACCCCATTCTCTTCCTGGTTTTGGTCCTTCCGGTCGCCTTTCATCTTATTTTTGGGCTCTCTTTCGCCCCGGTGCTCTCCAACTCGATGAAGCCGGTCTACGGCGCAGGGGATCTGTTAGTGACCAAATCGGTCCCGGCCGGGGCCATCGCAGCCGGCGAGATCGCCGTCCTCCCGGACCTGACCCAGAATGTGAACTACTCACACCGCGTAGTTTCGGCAAAAATCCAAGGCAACCAAGTCACCTTTGTAACCAGGGGTGATGCCAACCCGGCGGTCGATGAACATGCGGTCACGGTTTCAGTGACAACAAAGGTCCCTAAGGTTGTCGGGCACTTGAAGTTCTTGGGTTGGCCGATTGTTTTCTATCTCCACCACAACAAAACCGGTCTTGGATTCCTCTTATTAACGATTGCGTTGGCTCTTGGTCTGATCAGATTCGCCATCACCAAAATGGGCAGCAAAAAATGACCCTGACAATCGATCCGCAATTGAGCAACCCACCTAGCAGGAAAACGCAAAGATTCCACTGGGTCAACGTTATGGGCGCGGTCATCTTTATGATCTTTCTAGTTCCGGTGGTGCTCCACGTTTTCTATCAAACCTCTTTTTCACCCGTGCTTACAAGCAGCATGCAGCCTGAGTTTTCCTATGGAGATTTGGTTTTTGCCCAAGATGTAACCGCTTCCAAAATTCGGCTGGGCGATCTAGTGGTCATCAGAGATGCAACTACCCATGAGTTACTTGCACATCGAGTCGTGAAAATCTCACTATCAAATGGCCTACTGCAAATGCAGACCAAGGGTCAAGAAAACCAGAACCCAGATTTGGGAATAGTCCAGATTTCACCGGATTCCACCATCCCGCGCACCACTGGTTCGCTGCCGCAGGTTGGTCGAGCTATTGGATTCCTTTCATCGCCAACAGGAAAGTTACTGAGCGGAATCGCTTTGCTCCTCTCAGCACTTCTCTTTCTTATTCGATTTTCGCACCGACGCCTGGTCCAGCGCCGTGCATCTGAAGCAGCAATAAACGTTCATATGGAAAATACAGGGGAGCAATTGTTATGAAAAACGGAAATCATGAAAGATCTGCGCTGTCAATGGTGGCGCGAAAAGTTCGCCCGCTCTACGTCGCACATGGTGGATCAACCCTTCTCCAAATTGGCGCCTTGATCGCCGCTGTTGTCGGAGGAGTTTCACTCGTCGGTTCATCAGTATTTGCGTCACTAGATGCGACTGCTGTTAATAATTCGGCACAGGGAATTAATACTCACACTTTGGAATTGAGCCTGGCCAACAATGGACAAGGTTTCAATGACATTCTCAACAAACTGATTCCTGGCGATGTTGTTAATCGATATGTGACTCTGAATCAAGCAGGTTCCGCTGATGGATTTGGGCTCACACTTCACGCATCTGACGCAAACACCAGCGACTTAACCGGCCCAAACAACACTTCGGTTCGAGGACTCCAAGTTGCAGCGGACGAATGCGTAGGGGGAGTTTGGACTCCGACAACTGGAGTCTGCACCGGCGGCACCGTTACATCACTTTTCTCATACAAACCGTTTAACACCATCGGAACCATGGCAAACCCTGGCACCGGCCTTTCCGTTTCATCATTGACTTCAGGTACGTCTCTTTCCTTACGTATCTCAATCAAATATGAGGGAAGCGAATCCTCGACAAATGCAGTTCTTCCCGCGAGCACGATTCAAGGTCAATCAGCTCTCGTCACGTGGACCTTCCGAGAAGACCAAGTAACTCCGACTGTTCCATCGAACTCCTAATACGAGTCACGAGCGGAAACAACTAAATAACGGGATCAATTCTCTTCCGAGATAGATCTACAGATAAAGCAAGTAGTACCTAAATAACGAGAGATGGGGACATCAAAAGCATGAAACTAGGAAACCTCTTGGTCGGAAAGTCCGGCTCTAAGACCACAAAGATTGCAATCATTGCGATCGCAACCGTCGGTGGAATTTCCATCGTCAGCTCATCAGTATTTGCATCATTGAATGCAACTGCGAACAACACCACGGCTCAGAGCATCAATGGTGGAAAGTTAACCATTGACTTGAGCTCAACTGGCAACGGAATTGGTAACACCGGTTCAGCAGTATTGAACATGTCCAACTTCCAACCTGGTGACGTTCAATACCGCTTGCTCGACCTTAACCAAAATACTGGCTCAAGCGCCGTAAGTGCCGATCCATTGAGCACTCGTATCGACGTTCGCAACAGCTCTACCGACGCCAACTCAGCGCTGAACAGCGTTCTTGAAATTGGGATCGATGAGTGCACCAGCGGTACCTGGTCCTACGTAGGCACCGTGCCTACCTGTGCCGGTGGCACCGTTTCACACGTCCTGAGCACTTCTCCAGGTGGATCGTTGACTTCGGCCAGCGATGCGACCGGACAAGCATGGACTGCAGATTATTTGAATGCAGCAGAACTTGCTAACGAGCAAAATGTTGCTTTCGATACCCTGCCATCTCTTTACAGCAACTGGACTCCAGGTGCTGTTGATGCTCAGACTGGAATTGACGGAAATGCAATGTCAGTTCAGTACCTTGATTCAACAACCACCACCCACCTTGTTCCACCACACATCCACTTGACCAACATTGGCGCCGGTCAGACCGCGCACCTTCTCGTCAAGTTCTACATCCCTGCGAACTACTACGAAGTCACCTCAAACGGAACTCCGTCACACCGTTTGTCAGATTTCTCATCACCAACTGCTTACTCAACGATTCAAGACAAGTTGGCGAAGTTGACCTTCACCTTCTCTGAGAATCAACTACACGGAACCACCACAGCTAACTAATAGCCGAAAGTTCTACATCTCTCATGCCCCGAATGAGGTTCCATAAGGAATCTCATTCGGCGGAGAGAATCGAACCTTGTTACCTCGACAAGCGTTCCTGCATGGAATATATAAAAAACAAGAAAAGAAATGGGACAGCAATGAAATTCAATATCGTCGAGGCAACTCGATTTAAATCTAGAAATGTCAAGATCGCGATTATCGCACTCGCAGCCGTAGGCGGAGTCTCGGTAGTGAGTTCGAATGTTTTCGCATCACTTAATGCAACGGCCTTCAACAATACGGCCCAAAACATCTCGGTCGGTACTTTAAAACTTACTCAGGCAGCAACTGGAAATGGTTTCACCACTTCCATCGGACCAGTCCAACCTGGTGATACCCAAAACCGTTATATCGATCTCACCAACGGTGGCTCGCTTGTCGGTTCGGCCGTCACTCTTCAAATCGCAGATGCCCAGGCCGCCGCGACCATCACCGGCGCAACTGCAACTGGTGGCATCGCGACTTACACTGCCGCAAACTCATTCATCGCAGGTCAAACCGTCACAATTGCAGGTACTGTTGGCGGTACCTACAACAAGGTGAATGCGACTGTAGCCACCGCCACTAGCACGCAGTTCACTGTTGCTGACGCCGCCTTAACTGGCACATACACGTCCGCTGGAACTGCTACTCCGCTCGGCACTCTTACTTCAGATGCAACCAATGGTCTTCAGATCACACTCACTGCTTGTATTAGTGGAACGTGGACTCCTGCAACCGGAGTTTGCTCGGGAACTACTAGCCCAGTCTTGGCAAGTACCCCAGCCGCAACTATTAAGAGCGCTGCACAGACCTTGACAGTTGCAAACTTGGCAGTCACTGCAGGTGGCGTTTCACACCTCAAGATCTCCATGAACTTGCCAAGCACGTTGGCAGAAACCACCGCTAATGGCGTTTTACCTTCGACCACCCTCCAAGGTGCAACAGGTTCCATCACGTGGACATTTACTGAGTCCCAAGTAACTGGTTCTACAACTAACGGTTAATCGCTAGTTAGTAGTTCTAACAAGTTAAATCTTGTTGTCCCACACAAGAGATCGTTGGCAGCGCGGACGTGCTGCCAACGTGTCTTGAATTGATTGTGCTTCATCTTTAAGGGGATAGAAAAAATGAAATTTGGAACTGGTCCGAAAGAGGACGTTAAAGGAGCCGCAAAGTTCCTTAAGGTTCTCGCGATGACTATGGCCGCTATCGGCGGAATCTCGATGGTGAGTTCGGCGGTGTTTGCCAGTGTGTCCGCTCGCGCCTTTAACACAACCGCCCAAAGCATTACATCGGGAACGTTTTCACTTGCCGAGTCAAACCAAGTGACTGCCGGAACCACCAATGGCTTCTCCAGCACCTATGCGATTTCCAACGTGGCACCTGGCGACACCGTCAACCGCTATTTCAATCTAACAAATGGTGGAACTCTGCCGGCGGCCTCGATGACAGCACAGATTGCCGATACGGGAACAATCTCCAACACCGTAACCGCAGCCTCAAGCAACGGCACCACGGTCACGTATACCTATTCGCCGATCGATTCTTCGGATTATTTGAAGGTGGGAGACATCGTCACGATTACGGGTCTCAGCACTGCAGCTTTTAACCTATCTTCCGTCACGGTTGCGACCGCCTCGGCAACGCAGTTCACCGTCACAAATGCGGCAACCGGCACTGCGGTTACGGGCGCCTCGGCGACTGCCACTGTGCCAGATCGCTTGATCACCGACGCAACTAATGGCTTGCAATTTACCTTATCCAACTGTTCGACCGAGTGGTCCAATACCGGCACCTGTCCGACCGCCACCGTCACAGGAGCATCCGGTTCAGGAACCGTGGTTACCTACACTGCGGCCAACACCTTTGCCGCAGGAGATTTGGTATCTGTTACCGGTCTCTCCGGTCTCGTTACTATTACGGCGATCTCCGGTTCTGGCACAGTCGTGACTTATTCGACTGCGAGCACAACTGGTTTATCGGCAGGTCAGAGCATCACGATTACCGGCGCAACTACAGCCGGCTACAACGGTGCGAAAACAATTCTTGCCGTGAACCCAGGAGTGAGCTTTACGGTTACCAACGCAACGACCGGTGCGACCTCAGTTGCCGTTGGCACCTATACCTCAGCGTTTAACCTAAACAACCTTACGATTGCAACTGCCTCTTCTACGCAGTTCACAGTCACAAATGCAACCGTTGATAGAGCAGTGACTCTTGCAGCAGGAACTGCAACACCTTCAATTAACGCAGTAGCAATCATGGCAGCCACCCCGGGAACGACTTTTCAATCTACGGCGCAGACTTTAACGGCCGCGAGTCTTAATTTATTCGCAGGAGGCATCAACCATATTAAAGTGAACATGGTTCTACCCGCAGGCAGCGAAGTAGTCACCAATGGTGTCTACCCATCTGGAACTGTTCAAGGTCAAGCCGCAGTTTTGACGCTCTCTTTCATCGAACAACTTCGAACCAATACCACTTCCAACGGTTAATGAAACGCTGAAATCTCGATGATTACGCAGCTAAGCCAGAGAAATGGAAGTCGACGATGGCGATGGGCCACCTGCGTACTCGTGGTTCTCACTGCGATCCCGATGACCGTAGTTCAGGCTCGACCTCTCGGAAGGGCAGAGAATTCGACGATGCAGAGCATTAGTACCGGACTTTTTGATCTAACCCCGGTTGCAACTGCAACTTCTTCCAATACGCATTCCAGCTTCAAATTAGTGGTTGGCACCGGGGCTGTGGGCAGTCTTGCCGTAGTCAATTTTGGAACTCTTTCGGTTCTGAAGTTCACACTGACCGGTTCAACGGCTACTGCGCTTCGATATTGCGTAAATCAAGCATTCAAGAGCGGCAGTTCTGGCACGTGCGCCGACAACACGAGCGCGGCGAGCGTTTCCTTGACTGTGGCTACAACTCTCGCCACCGCCCTGGCACCCGGGGGATATCTCACGATCTCTGAAACTTCGAGTAGAACGGTCAACGACACCATTAGCGTTGCGGTGGCTCAGAGCCAGATCGTTACCCATGGAACGATCAACTCCTAATCGAGTTCATTGTTCACAAAAAAGTGCTTTAGGTCACAAGCCGGCCGGGAATAGTTGAAACTTCAACTATGTTACCTAAACAACAGAAAACACCTGCCACTTACTTGGAGATACTCGTGCCTAACCTCGTTGAAAACCTCATTGCCCTAGATCCGGAAGCCCAAGCCCTCCTTTTTCGTGAGGCTCGCACCGCAAATGCGTTCACCTCAGATCCCGTTTCAGAAGAACAGGTTAAAGCCCTTTACGAACTCGTAAAGTGGGCGCCGACTGCTCTCAATGCCCAGCCGATGCGTATCGTTCTCGTTCGCAGCCCAGAGGCAAGGGCTCGATTAATCAACCATATGGGTCCGAGCAACAAGGTGAAGACCGCCAGCGCCCCGTTGGTTGCTGTCTTGGCGGCTGACACGGATTTTCATAATCATCTGCCAAAGATTTTTCCTCACTTTTCTGGTGCCAAAGATATGTTCAAAGATGATTACGCAAAACGTCTTGGTCTTGCCACAAATAATGCTTGGCTCCAGATGGGTTACTTCATTCTCGGTGTTCGAGCCCTTGGTCTTGCCGCTGGCCCGATGACCGGAATTGATACCGCCGGCATTGATGCTGATCTTCTGGCAGGAACTTCTCTCAAGTCGATTGCGGTTGTAAACATCGGTCACCCAGCACCAGAAGCTTGGTTTAATCGCAGCCCACGTCTTGATTACGACGAAGCTGTGACCACTCTCTAGTCTTCTAAGAGGGCGAATCTTGTAACAAAGAAGGAAAAGAGTCACAATTCCAGAATGGGTCTCAAAAAGTTTTATCGAGAGACCCGAGGTCTCGTTTCGACCATCTTGCTTTTTCTGGTTCTCTTCACTCCAATCTTTCTTAACGCAGTTTTTGGCGTCTCATACTCGTCTATTCTCTCCGGATCCATGCGCCCGGCGTTCAATCCGGGCGATGTGATCATTACCCAGGCGACACTTTCTGCGAAGTTGCATGTGGGTCAAGTCGCAATTTTTCGCAATCCCACCGATGGAACGCTCTTTGCTCACCGAATCGTCGGAATTGCCCATAAAGATTCACATGCGTTCTTCGAGACAAAGGGAGATGCGAATCCAGTTGTTGATTCTGATCGAATCTCCGTTCCACTTAACCAAAAGATTCCCAGACAAATTGGACGCGTTCTTTGGGTTGGTTGGGCCATCGTTTATTTCAACAACCATCCCATAACAGTCTTTTTGGATTTAATAATTTTGCTCTTGGCAGGTTATGGATTGAAGCGAATCATTAGGTCAAAACGCAGCCAGTCGCCTGGATTAGACTAAATTAGATCTGGAACAAAACACCAAAGTGGCGAACCCGCCGAATCTGGAAAATTAGGAAGCGAAACCGATATCAACAAAATCGAGTTGATCATTTAGTCGCTTTGCAAAGGTGCGCTTGTTTATTGGCTTGACCATGAAATCGTCGGCACCGAAGTTCAAACACATGTCGTTGCTGATGGTGGAATCTTTATCTGTAAACATCAGGATGGGCATCTGGGTTCGAGAACGCATCCACTTGGTAAATTCGAGACCGCGGTTGGGCATATTGCGAATATGGACTACTCCGATATCGAAATTGTTTTGAAGAAAGAGGAACTTGGCTCGATCCGGATCAACAACGGCCTCAACGGAAAAGGCTAGTGATTCGAGGAGAGTGGTAATTCGGATTAAATCGTGGTGGACATCTTCAACGACTAGAGCGCGCATGGGGACCTTTCTAGATAATTCAACGATGTCCCCGTCAGAACCCAACATACACAAAAATTGGGAGAATCGTGGAATTTAAGCCCAAATAGTAGGACCGACGTTGAACAAAGTCACGTTTATCTGACATATATGTTCTTTATGTCATAAACCTTGCGTTTACATCACTTTAGGTTCACAATTAAGACATGGGCCTGAAAGAAGCGCTCCGAGCAAGTCGTAGATACCTCCTTGCCATCGTCTCTTTCACGGTTTTGTTGGTCCCTATCCTGCTTCATGCGGTTCTGGGCATCTCGCTCTCGCCCGTTCTTTCTGGCTCAATGAAGCCGGTTTTCAATACTGGGGACCTCCTCATCACTCAGGAAGTGCCCGCCAACCTGCTGCGGGTGGGGGATGTCGTCGTGATTCGAAATGGCGAGGATTACTCACTCTATGCACACCGGATCGTGAGCATTGCAGAAACCGGTCGAATGCTCCTCATTCAAACTAAGGGCGACGCCAACCCTACTAAAGACCAGGGAACGCTCCAGATCGCCGCAGATCAGCTTTTGCCGCGTGGTTTTGGGCGCCTGCCTTGGGCGGGGACCTTGCTCAATGCCGTCACTCGGAACAAGGTTTCCTTGCTCGCTGACTTCGGTTTGCTCGCCCTTTTAAGCATTGGCCTCAATCGATTCTTCTTCTATCGTGGCCATCACCGCAAGCCAGTTCCTGCCCAGGCTCCCACATCTGCCACCATTTCACGAGAAAAGGTCGATATTTAAACCGAAAGGGTCCATTTCTGACTTTTTGATGACCAGTCCCATTCTCAGGAACCTCTTACTTTTGTCCTACATTGCGAGATAACATGTAGGGTTTCGAGAACTTACCGCAAAGTAACTTCCGTACCTTACGTCCATGACTTCTGTACCTTTGGTCCAAGATTTGGGCGATGCCCCAAGCACTGGGACCGCCGCGCGCCCTCGCGGTAAAGGACACTACTTGTTTACGGTCGCGCTTTTTGCTTTGCTCTTTGTTCCGGTACTCCTTCATTCAATTCTTGGCATCGCGATCTCTCCAGTTTTGAGTGGATCCATGAGGCCAGTTTTTAATCCAGGTGATGCGCTCATTACCAAGGAGACAAAGGCACAAGATCTTCACGTTGGTGACATTGTTGTGCTTCGAAATGCAGGTGATTACACGCTATTTTCACACCGAATTACTTCGATAAAGAACATTGACTTTCAATATGTAATCAATACAAAAGGTGATGCCAACCCAGCTGTAGATGCAGGCGCAGTCAAAGTAAACCCCCAGCAGTTAATTCCTCGAGAGATTGGCCATGTGCCATTGCTGGGCCGCGAAGTTGTCTTCTTTAATTCAAGCAAAGGTCGACTCATCAGTTACGCACTTATTCTCTTGGCGTTCGCTTTGAGTATTGCACGGTACCTCAGCCACAAGACCTTGGCCAAGCATCATGCCCACCGGTTACACGTGCCACATCTACACCATGATATTCAGCCGACCTCGTCTGGGGCTGAAGCACTTCCGATCGATTCCGAAACCAGTCCAACTGATTCGATCGTTCAATTACAACAACCAATAAACGGAAATAAAACTATCGACCATAAAGGGGACGATGTATGAAAATCGGAATCGGACCAGCGATTGCTGGAAAACTAACTTCACAGGTTGCGATGGTTGCAATCTTCGCAACCGCAACAGTCGGTGGCGTTTCACTTATCAGCTCATCGGTCTTCGCGACACTTGACGCAACTGCAACTTATACAAGCCAAGGTATCGACAACGGAACCTTGTTGCTCACTCAAGCAGCGGACACCAACACTTCCTCTGCCGGATTCACTTCTTCGATTTCACTGTTGGCACCGCAAGACGTCGTCAATCGATACGTCGCGGTGACAAACGGCGGCACTTTGGATGGATCAACTTTGACTCTCAAGGCAACTTCTACGGTCACGAACGCGGGCACTCTGCCGGGTGATTTGACTATCACTGCACAGGCGTGCTCTTCTGCGTGGACTTTAACCGTAGGTGGATCGACCTGCGGTGGAACTGCCTCAACAGCCGCCACGGGCACTCTCGCATCTTTTTCAACGGCAAAGTCTTTAGGGCTGTCACTTGCAGCTTCCGGTGTCACTTACGTGAAACTTTCGGTGGCTCTTTCAAATATCACTGAAACAATCGACAACGGGGCGTTTGTTATTGGAACTTCTCATGAAGGCCAGTCCACAAGCGTTACTTGGCAATTCTCGGAGCCACAACGTACAAACACAACAACCAACGGCTAATACCAAACAACCAATCAAACTAAATATCGGTAGTAGTTCTCGCACTTGAGCCCTCATATGCGAGAACTACTACACATAAGTACGCATCAAATACTTTCCCAACCAACCAACCAAAAATAGGGGTAAATGTGAACCAGAAATTAGCGACTACTGTCGCCGGAAAATTAACATCAAAGATGGGACTAGTCGCCATTCTTGGCGTCGCAGCTATTGGAGGCGTCGCATTGGTAAGTTCCAATGTTTTCGCCTCGCTTAATGCCACGGCCTTCAACACTACGGCCCAAAACATCTCGGTCGGTACTTTGAAACTTACTCAAGCTGGCGTTGGTAACGGTATTACCACCGCAATTGGACCAATCCAACCTGGCGACACCCAGAACCGTTACGTGGACGTGACTAATGGTGGATCCCTTGCAGGTTCTGCAATGACATTGCAGCTTGCTGACGCTCAAGCACCAGCCAGCGTTACTGCCATTTCAGCCGCGGCTGGAACCGTTACTTACACTGCAGTGAATTCATTCGTTGCAGGTCAGACCGTAACGATTACAGGCGCGACCGCACCTGCCTATAACTTAGTAAATGCAACGATTGCGTCAGCAACTGGAACTCAGTTCACTGTCACAAGCGCAGCAACCGGTGCAACCTCAACCGCAACCGCAACACCACTCAGCACTCTTACCTCAGATGCAACCAATGGTCTTCAGGTAACAATCTCGGTCTGTACTGGTGGAACCTGGACTCCAGGCACTGGTGTTTGCTCTGGAACAACCAATCCAGTCTTGGCATCAACTGCAGCTTCAGTTCTCAAGGGCGCAGCTCAGACTTTGACACCTACCAACCTATCGCTCACCGCTGGTGGCGTTTCGCACCTCAAGATCTCGATGAACCTTCCAAGCACTTTGGCTGAAACAACCATCAACGGTGTTCTTCCTGCTACCACCCTCCAGGGTGCAGTCGGATCCGTTACTTGGACCTTCACCGAGGCTCAGGTAACTGGTGGAGTCACCAACAGCTAATAACTGATAGTTCGCAATAATGAACCGCTCTCGGTTACGTCGAATCGGGGCTTTGCTGGTCGTACTTTATGTGCTGCCAGCAGGCCTCGATTTGGCATCTGCAAGTTTGGGAGCAAAGGCAACAGGAACGCAAAATATCAGTGTGGGAAATTTCCGAACCGAAGTGACAGCGACAGTCGGAACTCAAAATCTCACCACTCTATCTTTGACAACCGGAAATACCGTTGCCACTCGTTTTGCAAATTTCTTTGTTCAAAACTTTGGAACCACTGGAATTGCTTCGTTTACGCTCGGCTTATCGACAGTGACTGGTTTTACTAATGTGTATTACTGCACAGGAACGACTGGAGCATTCAGTGCGAAGGCAACCTGTGGCACCGGCACCAGAACTTCTGCGGCTCTGTCGACGTCACAATCACTCACTGTGGCAATTCCAGCAGGAACAAGGATCGCTTTCCAGGTAGTCAGTTCTGGTAACACGGCGACCACGGTAGCCAGCGTGACGGTAGCGAAAACCAACTTGAACGCCTCGGTTCCAGTCAACTCTTAGCCTCAATTGGGCGCGTTTTTCGCCCCCGACTATCCTTAGCCCGTGCCAATCTCACCAATTTTGTCAACTAGTTCGCTCGCGTCCGCATCTGAGGCGCCTCGAACCTTCGTGGTTGAGACTTATGGCTGCCAGATGAACGTCCACGATACCGAGAGAATCACTGGACTCCTCCTTGATGCGGGTTACGTTCAAGCGCTCGAGAACTCCGAACCAGATCTGGTCGTCTTCAATACCTGTGCCGTTCGGGAAAATGCCGACAATAAGCTGTACGGAAACCTCTCTTTCCTCGCCCCGCGCAAGAAAATCGACCCGAACTTTCAGATCGCCGTCGGTGGCTGCATGGCCCAGAAAGACCAAGATTCGATTATCAAGCGCGCACCGTATGTCGATGTCGTCTTCGGAACTCACAACATCGGCTCGCTGCCAGTATTGCTAGAACGTGCCCGGATCGAAGAAGAATCTCAAGTCGAAATCAAAGAGGCTTTGGAACACTTCCCATCCACCTTGCCGGCTCGTCGCCATTCCGCATTCAGCGCCTGGGTCTCAGTCTCGGTCGGGTGTAATAACACCTGCACCTTCTGCATCGTTCCGTCGCTGCGCGGTATCGAAAAGGACCGCCCATCCGAAGACATTATGAAAGAAGTCCGCGCCCTCGTCGATCAAGGCGTTGTTGAAATAACTTTGCTGGGTCAGAACGTCAATGCTTACGGTGTGGACTTTGGCGATCGCGGGGCCTTCGCAAAACTTCTCCGTGAATGTGGCAAGGTCGATGGACTAGAACGAGTTCGATTCATGTCGCCTCACCCTCGCGACTTCACTGACGATGTCATTGCCGCGATGGCTGAAACTCCCAACGTCATGCCCAACCTGCACATGCCCTTGCAATCCGGGTCAGATCGAATTCTCGCCGCCATGCGTCGGTCCTATCGTCGCGACCGGTACATGGGCATTATCGAGAAGGTTCGCGCTGCAATGCCGGATTCGACGATTACCACCGACATCATTGTTGGTTTTCCTGGCGAGACCGATGAAGACTTTGAACAGACTATGGAAGTCGCCCGCGAAGCTAAATTCCTTGCCGCCTACACCTTTCAATATTCCAAACGTCCTGGAACTCCGGCCGCCACCATGCCGGATCAGATTCCAGATGATGTTATGCGCGAACGCTACGAAGCCCTCCATAAATTGCAGCAAGATATTTCCGAAGCCGTTAATCAAGAAGTCGTAGGAACTGTTCAAGAAGTTCTGGTCGCAGATCATGAAGGAAAGCGCGATGGCTTGCGCCATCGAATGACTGGTCGGTCCAAAGATTTCCGCCTCGTTCATTTCAATGTCGATGAAGCCATTCCGCCTCGACCTGGCGATCTAGTTACTACTGAAATTACAAAAGCTTCACCAAACTTTGTTCTTGCTGAAGGCTTGCCGCTGTCGATTCGAAAGACGCGCGGGGGAGATGCTCACGAGACACGGATAAAAGAGGCCGGACCCCAGGCTCTCATGATCGGTATGCCCACCTTGAAACAACTCAAAAAGGTATGAGCCACCTCATCGTCATTTGTGGCGCTACCGCCACCGGAAAGAGCGACCTCGCGGTTGCGATTGCCAAGGAATTAAACGCCGAAATCGTCAACGCCGATTCCATGCAACTTTACAAAGGCATGGATATTGGAACTGCGAAGTTGTCACTGGCAGAACGACAAGGAATCCCTCACCACCTGCTCGATGTTGTCGATGTAACGACTGACGTAACCGTGGCTTGGTATCAAGAACTTGCTCGTAAAACCATTGATGAACTTCTCGCTAATGAAAAATCAGTCGTCATCGTTGGCGGCACTGGTTTCTACATTAAGGCCATCCTCGATGACCTTAACTTTCCTGATACCGATCCAAAAGTCCGTGACGAGCTAGAGGCCCAAGCCGAGAAAATCGGCGCCGCGGCGATGCATGCGCGCCTAGAAAAATTGGACCCCGCAGCGGCGCTGGCGATTCCGAAAGAAAATGTTCGCCGAGTTGTCCGCGCCCTGGAAGTCATCGAAATTACTGGCAAGCCTTTCACCGCAAACTTGCCTCGCAAAGATTCGACCAAGTATCCGCAGGCAATGCAGTTCGGGCTGGCTTTAGACCGCCCCAATCTGGATGTCAGAATCGACGCCCGAGTAGAAAAGATGTGGGCCGCGGGCCTGGTGGATGAGACCGAAGAATTGATTAATCAAGGACTTTTGGAGGGCAAGACCGCCCAAGCAGCCTTGGGGTACGCCCAAATTATCCGAATGAAACAGGGCGAGATCTCCGAAGCCGATGCGAAGGAATTAACCAAGGTCGCCACGCGCCAATATGCCCGCCGTCAGGAAACCTGGTTTACCCGCGACGAACGCATCACCTGGTTAGCCCCTGCCTCAACTTCAGAGCACACAGCCACCGTCTTAGGGACTATTCTCAAAGCATGATTGGTACCTACGGCCACGGCACACACAATGATTTCGTGCTGATTTACGACCCCGCCGACGAACTCACCATTGCCGCAGATTCGGTCGCAAAGATCTGCAATCGCAAGTCGGGTATCGGCGCCGATGGCATCATTCGAATTACCCGCAAAGCCGAGAAGTGGTTCATGGATTATCGCAATGCCGATGGTTCAATTGCGGAAATGTGCGGCAACGGCATTCGAGTGATGGCTCGGTATTTGGTCGAACGCGGCCATCAACCCGAAGGTATCTTCCCAATCAACACTCGCGCCGGAATGAAGTACCTCGCCGTTCCATTAACCGATGACATTGCAGTGAACATGGGTCAGGTCCAAGAGTTGTATGGTGAAATCACGGTCACCGCTAATGGTCACGTCTGGGTTGGTTACAACATCAACGTGGGCAATCCGCATGCCGTTGTTTTTGTTGATGATGTTACAGATGCTGGCGACTTAAAGACCGCACCGGTCGTTGACCCAGAAGATGAATACCCTGATGGCGTAAATGTCGAGTTCGTTCAGGTTCTCGAAAATGGCGAACTCAAAATGCGCGTTTACGAACGTGGAAGCGGTGAAACCCAATCGTGTGGAACCGGAACTGTCGCCGTTGCTCTGGCCGCAACGCTTCAACAAAAGAAGCGCCTTCCATCCTCGTGGATTGTTACTCCACCAGGTGGTCGATTAAAGGTCGACATCGACGGCCACAACAATGCAACACTTACTGGTCCTGCAGTTCTTATCAAAGACGTTGAATTGGATGATTATTTGTGAGTAATGACGATCTCGATATCGATCAACTAATTCTTGACTCCGCCAGGGCTGCTGCAGAATTCGACGCCGCCGAGAATACGCAAGAAGCTTACGAGCAGAACCAACCTGACCTGCAAGATCGTTATGCCCTGCGTCGCGTCAAAGGCCTTAACACCGAAATGGAAGATATTTCGGATGCCGAATATCGCCAACTTCGTTTGGAGAAGGTCGTTCTCGTAGGAGTCTGGACCGAAGGCACCGCAGCCGATGCGGACAATTCCATGAAGGAACTCGCTGCCCTAGCCGAGACTGCAGGTTCGGAAGTTCTTGAAGCCTTGATTCAACGCCGCGACAAACCAGACCCATCTACCTATATCGGTTCGGGCAAGGTCGCCGAGGTTCGCCAAGTCGTTGTCGCAACCGGTGCCGACACCGTGGTCTGTGATGGTGAATTATCGCCGGCCCAATTACGCGCCCTTGAACAAAAAGTAAAAGTAAAGGTCATTGACCGAACTGCATTAATTTTGGACATCTTCGCCCAACACGCCAAGAGCCGCGAAGGTAAAGCCCAAGTCGAACTCGCGCAGATGACCTACCTTCTGCCACGACTTCGCGGTTGGGGTGATTCACTTTCTCGTCAGGCCGGTGGCATTGGTGGTCGCGGCCCTGGTGAGACCAAGATTGAAACCGATCGCCGCCGCATTAACGACAAGATGGCCAAACTTCGCAAAGAGATCAAAGAGATGAAGGTCGCCCGCGATACCAAACGGCGAGAACGTCGTCGCAACTCCATCCCATCCGTCGCCATCGCCGGTTACACCAACGCAGGCAAATCCTCGTTAATGAATCGACTCACCAACGCTGGAGTCCTGGTCGAGAACGCACTCTTCGCAACTTTGGACCCAACAACAAGAAAGACCACTTCCGAAGATGGTCGTGTCTACACCCTCTCGGACACCGTAGGTTTCGTTCGCCACCTGCCACACCAATTGGTCGAAGCCTTCAAGTCCACCTTAGAAGAAGTATCTGGTGCCGACCTCATCGTTCACGTGGTTGATGGATCTCACCCAGACCCACACGAACAAATTCGTGCGGTAAGACAAGTCATCAATGAAATTGGCGGGGGAGACATCCTCGAAATCATCGCCATCAACAAGGCAGATATCGCGCCACCGGAAACCTTGATGCAATTACTTCGCGAAAATCCCAACAGCTTTGCTTTTTCAGCCCGTACCGGCTTTGGCATCGAGACCTTGATCAAGGCAATCGAATCTTCACTTCCTCAACCCCGGGTTGAAATAAACACCATCATTCCGTTCAATCGCGGCGATCTCGTCAACAAGATTCACGAACGCGGTGAAATCCTTTCGGAAGATTACCTGCCCGAAGGAACGTCCATCCACGCTATGGTCGATGGTGGTTTAGCCAAACAGTTGGAGTCGTTAAAGAGCTAGACCCATCTTGAACGCGGCATCCCACAATTCTTCCCGTGCATTTGGATGCGCCGCCTTCTCAATCAAGTTGGCTGCTTGTTCGAATTCCGATCGGCCAAAGCATGGTGCCACACCATTTTCGGTAACGACATAAGAATGCTGGAACGACGTCACTGCTTCAGTGATCTTTGGAATGATTGTCGAAGTCCCAGTCTTCTCATGCCATGACGGCAAGGCCATAAAGGACTGCCCACCACGGCTGTGAAGAGCGCCGACGATAAAGTCAGTCGACCCACCAAAGCCAGAATAAATCTTGCCGCGAACCCTGGAAGCATTTGCCTGATCAAACAAGTCCACCTGTAGGCAGGCATTGATAGAAGTCATCCGAGCTTGCTTGGCAATCTGCGATGGATCATTGGTCTTCTCAGTTCGCAGCATTCGAACCCGGCGGTTCAAGTGCAGCCAGTCATATAGTTCGCGCGAACCGAAGATGAAGGAAGCGGTGATGGGCACATCCTCATCCAATGCGCCCAACCGCTCTA